>NZ_JAMYNN010000001.1:0-992126 GCF_040319055.1 Mesorhizobium sp. M0960
GAGTAGCGAGTAGCGAGTAGCGAGTAGCGAGTAGCGAGTAGCGAGTAGCGAGTAGCGAGTAGCGAGTAGCGAGTAGCGAGTAGCGCTCCCTACTCCCTACTCCCTACTCCCTACTCCCTATTCCCTCTACTCAGTGATCCTTCTTCCAGGCGTCGGAATTGACCCAGTAATCGAGGTTCTTCTGCAGGCGGCCGTCGAGGCTGACCTGGTCGAGGAACAGGTTCATCCAGGTCAGCAGGTCCTGCTCGTCATAGCGCGTGGCGAAGGCCAGTGGCTCCTTCGACAGCATGTCCGGCATGATGATGAAGCTGCCGGCCGGATAAGCGGTTGACTGGCCCTTGACCGCCGAGACGTCGTTGACGCCGCAATCGGCCTGGCCGTTGTTGACGGCGTCGAGCAGCAGCGGGCCGCCGCCCTTGTAGCTCTTGATGTCGGCATCGGGGAAGGCGGCCTTGGCTTCCTTCTCGCCGGTGGCGCCGAGCAGCACCGCGATCTTGGTGCCCTTGGCCTTGCAGTCCTCGGTGGACTTGAAGGCGGTCCCAGCCTTGGTGAAGACGGTGCTGCCCGTGTACATGTAAGGCTTGGTGAAGGCGACCTTCATGCCACGCGCCAGTGTCGGCGTCATGTCGGCAACCAGAAGATCGGCCTTGCCCGACAGCAGCGCCGGGATCAGGCCGTCCCAGTCGAAGTCGAGGAAGGTGATCTTGACGCCCATTTCCTTGGCCATCAGTTCGGCGAGTTCGACCGAACTGCCGGTGCGTTCGCCGGCGGCGCCGACCAGCGAGAAGGGCGGTCCCTGCGTCTGCACGGCGACGCGCAACTCACCGCGCTTGGTAATCTCGTCGAGCGTTCCGGCACTGGCGGCAGCGGTGAGGCCGGCGAGCGCAAGTCCGGCGATGAAAAGCTTGGCAATCTTCATTTGGGCATTCCTCCTTGTTGTCGTTTGTTGTTCCACTTGTTGTTTCACCCCATCGGGGCGCCTTTTGAGCGGCGGCGCCGTTGCCGGCGGCAACCACCGTTCGAAAATCTTCAATCCCAGCTCACCGTTTCGGCGACCTTGATGCCGCGCCTGGCCAGCTCGTCGAGGAAGCGGCCATCGGGCACATGCAGCAGCGGGTTGAGCAGGCCGGGCGTGGCGATCTCGCGCCGTGCCAGCATCTGCGCCACGATACTGGCGGGATAGCCGACGCCAAGGCTCATGCCGAACAGGCCGGAGGCGAGGTCGCGTTCGATGACCAGCTCCGAGGTCACCGTCTTGCGGCGGCCGCCTTCGCTGCCGACAAAGACGTTGCGCATCACGCAAAGGTCCTTTTCGTCGGCGCCATATTGCAGTTGCGGACCGAGCAGCCGGCCGAGGAATTCGCGTGGGCTGACGCCGGTGCCGGGTACCTTGTCCTCGGACAGGAGGCCAAGCTGCTTCAGCGGCGCCCAGAACGCCGACCAGCCGGGCCAGCGCAGCGAATAGCGACCGGAGCGCTGCAGCCCATTGGCGGCGGCGAGCATGCCGGCATAATGCGGCGCGTCACCATTGGGGAAGGCCTCGAGCCTGCCCAGCCCGGCGATCTCGATATCGTGGATGAAACGATTGTCGTGCTGGCGGGCGGCCGGCACATCGACCCGGTTGCCGTCCTCGACCAGCACGCTGTCGCGGTTCTGGCTGACCAGAACCATGTCGAAATTCCAGCTCACCTTGTAGCGGAGCGGCTCGACCACCGCCTTCGGTTCGGGAATGCCGCCGCAATAGGAATCGATCGCGGTGATGGTGTCGAACTGGCGTGCGGCGCGCGCGTAGAGCACAAGGTCGATGCCGGGGTCGAGCCCGCATTCGGTGACGATCGAGACGCCGGCCCTTTCGGCCTCGGGAGCGAGATCGGCGATGGCCTTGCCGTAATTGGTGGTGACCAGCGGCGTGCGCGTCGCGATCGCCGCCTGCACCGCCTCGCGCATCAGCGGCTGCGGCAACAGGTCGATGACCGCGTCGACGTCCTTCATCACATCGGCCAGCACCGGACCGATCGCGCCCTCCGGCACGACAAAACGCACCCGGGCAAGGTCGGTCAGGCCGCCAAGCCGCGCCGCGCCGTCGGTTGCGGTGTCGAGGCAGACCACTTGCTCGACGCCGTCGCTGGCAACGAGATCGGCGATCGCCGCCCGGCCTTGCAGGCCGAGGCCGCCGAGAACCGCGATCTTCATGCCATTTCCTTTCGCGTCTCGTCCGACCAGCAGCCTTCAGGCAGGCTGACCCATTTGTTGCAGGACGCCATGACGACGAAGGTCTCGCTGCGCACGACTTCGCCCGGCTCGCCGGCGCCGGGGATCAGCTCGCTGGTGACACGGTAGAGATCGGCGACATCGCCGGCCACCGTTACGTCGACGATGATGTCGAAGCGTCCGGTGACGACGGCGGCCGAGTTCACGAAAGGCAGTTCGGAGATGCGCTGCGCCAGTTCACGCGCCCGGCCGCGCCCTTGCGCGTTGATGCCGACGATGGCCGAGATCAGCTCGGGGCGTTCGGTCAGGTTAAGCAGTCCGACGATCTTGAGCAGGTTGCGGTCGAGCAGGTTGCGCAGCCGCATGCGCACCGTCGGCACCGAGATCGCCATCTTCTCCGCGAGGCGGTTGACGCCAAGCTGCGCATCCTGCGACAGCAGCTTGACCAGTCGCCGGTCGGTCTGATCGAGATGTTCCCGCAAACGCTCAGGCTTTCATAAAAGGAAATAAACGGTCGGATTTTCTTTCTGATATGAAAATACCTTATGAGAGATTTTTAACAACGGCAAGAGCCACGTCAGCCGCGGTGCCCCTGTGCCTGTCGGCAGTTTCGTCGCAGATGCCACATTTTGTTCTTGCTTTGTGCCGGCAGCTATGCTACTAATTTGGGTATGGTGCTAATCGCGCCGCCGACCCGCCCTCCCGAGGCGGGTTTTTTGTTTTCCGGATACCCTTTGAAGGTTCAGCGCCGCCGGCTTGAGTTGGCGGTACAGCGCCGTTCGGGACGCGCTGTGTTCGAGGGTGAAAGAAGCAAGTGGCGCAAGAGGTGCCTGGAATCCATAGTTAGAAAGGAACGGTAGATCGACATGAAGAAGATTTTTCATCTGTTGGTGCTGACGGCAATCTGCACCATTACCGCCGCCATGGCGCCAGCTGGCGCCGCATATGCCCAGAATGCGCCCTACTGGCGAGCGGACTGGGAGGAGGGGCCTTGCACCGGAGCCTCGTGCTATACCGACTGGTCTTTCGTCCAGGCGGAGAATCCGGCGGAAGCCGATCCCAGCCTGAACGCAATTGTCAGCGGCCTGGTCTCGACCGGCGCAGGGAATGTATCCTCGCACGGCGGCAACAGCTTCGGAAAGTTCGAAACGACGCTGGCTGCCATCAATGCCGGGAAGCCCCACTCCAAAGTCTACAAGGAGTGGCTCTTTGCGGGCGGCCTGGCCAAGAACGACGCTTTCGGACGTCCGCTCCAGGCGATGTCGCCGTCAGGGATCGATGGAACTTATGTCGCGTGGTTTTTCATTCCCTCCGATTACCAATACGCGGGAAACGGCTGGACGAATATCTTCCAGTTCAAGGTGACCGAGCAATCGCCTTTCAAGCAGGATCCAACGTGGTGGGTCAACCTGACCGACAATCCGACTGACGATGTGGTGATGCTGCATGTGGAAAATGCGGCGGCCGGAGTCCACAATCCGGCTAACGATGTTCCCGCCCCGAAGGGCCGCTGGTTTCAGCTGCGCGCGGATCTCTATGAAGGGGTAGGCATCGATTGGTATCTGGACGGGGTGTTTTGGCAATCGTCGTCGAACGCAACCTGGCCGGTCGGGCGAGATTCCGACGGATCAGGTACACCTCAGTCATTCGTGTTTGGGGTGGGTCACTATGGTGGAGTTGGCAAACTCTACACTGATGATGCCTACATGATTGCAAAGTAGCCACTGACACATTGCCGAAGTGCATAAAATAACAAGCTGCTTCGGGTCCAACCGGGCGGCTATTTTTGCACCTAGAGCGCGTCGCATTGAACGGATCCTGCGACGCGCTTTAAGTTTTTGTTTTATGCATGTCGCAAAATCGCTGCGAGGCGCAACCTCAACTTATTGTGCCTTCACCTGATAGGCGGAGAGGCTCATCCGAGATATCGCCAAAAGCGGCTTCTCAATAAAACTATAGCTGGCCAGGGAGACGGCGATGCAGGCGGCGACAAGAACCGTGCCTGCGAGCCATGGTGATACATTGGCGCTTGCAACGACAGGAGCGGTCGCAAGCAGCACGATAGGATGTGTCAGCTAGAGAGAGTAGGAAGCATCACCCAACCTTGCCAGCACGCGAGGAGCAAGAAGCCGGAAGTAGCTTTCCAGGCTTATGCAAGCCGCGACAAGGATCAACGCCGGGATTCCCTGAGCAAGGGTTCGCGGCAAGTTGAAGCCAAGGCCCATCACCAGCATGGACACGATGGCGAACACGAGTGCCGAGACACCCAGGACGGCATGCAAACGCGCCAGCCTGCCGACCAGGTGGCCGAGAGCCATGCCGGCAAGGAACTCAAACAGGATTGGCGTGGTATAGAAAAACAGCACAGTATCGGCGGCGGGTTTGAAGATGATGCGCGCCGCTACGGCGATTGCAAAGACAACGCCGACCATGGCCATTTGCGTCAAGGTGCCAAGACCCATAGTCGCCGCGAACAGAATGTAAAACAGGATTTCCAGATTGAGCGTCCAACCCACGCCAAGCACTGGTTGGACATAACCTGTAACAGTGTCGAGATAGGGAATGAAAAGCAGGCTATTGGTGAGCTGCTCAAGAGACACTGCACGACCGGCAAACAACCAAAGTGCGGCGACCATGACGAAGGTCATAACCCAATAGAACGGAACGACGCGCGTGAAGCGCTGCATCAAAAAAGCACGATGGTCGCGACGTCTGTTCTCCGTCGAGAGAACCATGACAAAACCGCTGATGACGAAAAACAGATCGACACCACTGTTTAGGATGGGAATACCCAGATCGAGCATGCCCAGTGCGGCCGGAAGATGATAGATAACAACCATGAGGGCTGCTAGCCCCCGCAGGATCTGTACCGATGTATACTGTTGAACCCGGCGCGGCGCAGCGTGATCATTCTCTGGAATGATGTTCATCGAAAAATGGTCCCCTGTGCGGGGAGCATTAACACACGGGGTCGTTGATGTGCTGATTAATTGCTGGTTTAATTAATGCGTAAAGTTTTAGATAAGTTTTACTGACACCAGCACGCGGCTATACTTTAGACCCGCCCGACTTTGGCCTGCCTCTCTGTCAAAACCTGGCATCTCCCCAGTGAAGAGGAGATTGGCTGTTTCCCCGCGCTAACGGCTGGTCTCGAAGATAGCGACGGCTGCCGCTGTCAGCGCGGCGTTACCGGGTGCTACTGTTCCGTCAGGAAGCTCCTTGCCGTCTTCCAGCCCGACGCGCGTCGACCAACGGCGTTCCGCCGCCCGGTGCACGAAAGGCCAGACCGTGGCGTCGGCACCGTGCAGCAGGATCGCCCGGCGCATCCCGGCGCCGTCGAGCACGGCGGCGATATCGTCACTGACCTCCAGCGCCGCGTCCAGGGGCTGCTCGGAGATTTCGAGCAGGATGCGCAGCACCCGTTTGCCATGGTCGAGGCTCACCAGGCGTTCGGCGTCGGCGACGGAGGCAAGCCCCGCCTCGATGCCGATGCCGCGCTGGCGCAGACTCTCCATGACGGCGGGCGCGGCGTCTTCGCTCAGATTGACCGAGGCATAGTCGGGCAGCTCGCTCCAACCGGCGATCGCGGCCAGCGTCCGCTCGTCGTCGTTTTCGATCCAGGCGCCGGTCGACACGCCGATCAGCGTTCCCGGACAGGCACGGCGGAGCGCCATCACAGTCCGGTCCATAGCCGCAGGCGCGATGCTTTCGCGGCCGTCGAGTCCGCGCGCATGGACATGCAGCTCGGCCGCACCGGCGGCAATCGAGGCCGCACCGTCGCGCGCCATGGCTTCGGGATCAAGCGGCAGTCGCGGGTGGAAATCGGCGCTGCGCGCGCCATTGATGCAGGTCTGGACAATCATTGAGATGGCGGTCCCGTTGAAGTGGAACAAGTTTAGCGCACGACAACGAAATCGGAAATCGGATGATATCCATCCCGCGAAGCTCACCCGGCAAGAAACGGGTGGTCTGCGCGCGCTGTCTCACCCATCTCTGGTCTTAGAGAAGGAGGCGAAGCCATGACCATCCATTCGATAGGCGCGAAAGCGGCGATCAAATCGGCGGAGGCGCGCGTCGCCGCCTATGATTGGCCGAAACTCGCCGGCGAGCTGAGCGGCTATGGCTGCGCCGTGATGGAAAAGCTGCTGACGCCGCAGGAGTGCCGGCAGATCGCCGGGCTCTATCCGGACGAGAGCCATTTCCGCAGCCATGTCCACATGGCACGGCATGGTTTCGGCAAGGGCGAGTATCGCTATTTCCGCTATCCCTTACCCGACTTGATCGGCGGCTTGCGCACCGCGCTCTTTCCGCGCCTGGCCGCGGTCGCCAACGACTGGAACGCGCGCATGGGTATCGCCCAGCGCTATCCCGACGAACACGCCGCATTCCTCGAGCAATGCCACGAGCAGGGCCAGACGCGGCCGACGCCGCTCCTGCTGCAATATGTCCCCGGCGATTTCAACTGCCTGCACCAGGATCTCTACGGCGATCTGGCGTTCCCGCTGCAGGTGGCGATCCTGTTGTCCGAGCCCGGCAAGGATTTCACCGGCGGCGAGTTCGTGCTGACCGAGCAGCGTCCGCGCATGCAGAGCCGCGTCGAGGTGGTGCCGCTGCGCCAGGGCGACGCGGTCGCCTTCGCGGTCCACAATCGTCCGGTCCAGGGCACACGAGGCAATTACCGGGTCAATCTCAGACACGGCGTCAGCCGGCTTCGCTCCGGCATGCGCCACACCGTCGGTATCATCTTCCACGACGCCAAGTAGCCGAGCCTCTCGGCCCGGCGGCGATTACCGGGAAAAATCGCTGCGCACGATGCCGTGGCGCTGGAGCTTGTCGTAGAAGGTCTTGCGCGGAATCCCCAGCGCTTCGATCGTGCGCCTGACATCGCCCTCGTTGCGGCCAAGCGCCTCGCGGATGATGTCGGCCTCGTAGCGCTCCAGCCGCTCCGGCAGCTTCATGGCGGCGTTCGATTCAGTCGGGGCAGGGGGTTGTGCTTCGGCGCCTTCCTCCAATCCAAGCACGAACCGCTCGGCGAAATGCGCCAGTTCGCGCACATTGCCCGGCCAGTCATGGTCGCTCAGATGGCGATGTACCGTCGCCGGCACTGCCGGCACCGGACGATGGAAGCGGGCGGCGGCGCGCTCGGCGAAATAGAAGAACAGCAGGGCGACATCGTCGCGGCGCTCGCGTAGCGGCGGGATCGAGATCGTCACCACGTTGAGCCGGTAGTAGAGATCCTCGCGGAAAGCGCCGCGCTGGCGCGGATCGCCGAGATCGACCTTGGCGGCGGCGACAACACGCAGATCCACCGGCCGCACCTCGTTGGTGCCGAGCGGAGTGACCTCGCGCATTTCCAAGACGCGCAGCATCTGCACCTGTGTCGAGACCGGCATGCTTTCGATCTCGTCGAGGAACAGCGTGCCGCCGCTGGCGTGCTCGATGCGGCCGATCCGTTTCTTCTGCGCGCCGGTGAAGGCGCCGGCCTCATGACCGAACAATTCGCTCTCGATGACGGTCTCCGGCAGCGTGCCGCAATTCAGCGCGACGAAATTGCCCTTGGCGCGGCGGCTCCAGCGATGCAGAAGGCTTGCCACCACCTCCTTGCCGGAGCCGGTCTCGCCGGTCACCAGCACGTCGACATCGGTGTCGGCGATCTGGCGCAGTGTGCGGCGCAGCCTGTCCATCGCCGGTGTCTGGCCGATCAGCGGCAGGCCGTCCTGCGCCTCTCCGGCCGCCTCGCGCAAGGCGCGGTTCTCCATCACCAGGCGTCGCTTTTCCGCTGCGCGACGCACGCTCTGCACCAGCCGGTCGGCGGCGAAAGGCTTGGTGATGAAGTCGTAGGCGCCGTCCTTGATCGCCTTGACGGCCATGGCGATGTCGCCATGCCCGGTGACGAGGATGACGGGAATGTCGGCATCCAGCCGCAGGATGCGGTTGAAAAGCTGCAAGCCGTCGATCTGCGGCATGCGGATATCGGACACCACGACGCCGGCAAAATCGGCGTCGAGCCTGGCCAGCGCCTCGGCCGCCACCGCAAAGGCCGAGATCGAGAAGCCGGCAAGCTCCAGCGTCTGCGCGGTGGCCTTGAGGAGATCGCGATCGTCGTCGATCAAGATGACCGGCGCGGCATTGTCGTTCGTCATGATGGCTTACGCTGCTTTCATGAGATGGATGGTGAAGCGGGTGCCGCCGTCGTTGCTTGAAACCTCGATGCGGCCGCCATAATCGGCGACGATGTCCTTCGAGATGACGAGGCCAAGGCCGAGGCCTTTTTCCTTGGAGGTGTTGAACGGCGTGAACAGCGACTTGAGAATCCCGGGCGGAATGCCAGGTCCGTTATCGGACACGCCGACCGTCACGCCGTCCGCGGTCTCCTCGACCGATACCTGCACATGAGCGTCGTCGCGGCCGTCGAGTGCTTCGAGCGCGTTCTGGAAGAGGTTGATCAGCACCTGTTCGAGCCGCACCCGATTGCCCATGACTTTGAGGCTCGGCGGCGGCAGGTCGATGGCCAATGCGTCGAGCCGACCGGCAAAGCGGCTTCTCAACAGCATGATCGCGCCCTCGACAACACCACGTAATTCAACAGGCTCGGCGGCGGTGCGGCCCTTGCGGGCAAATGCCTTCAACTCCTCGGTGATTGAGCCGATGCGTTCGGTAAGTGCTGCAATGGCGCCGAGGTTTTCCTCGGCCGGCCCGGTCTGCTTGCGGTCGAGGAAGGTGCGGGCATTGTCGGCATAGGCGCGGATGGTGGCGACCGGCTGGTTGATCTCATGGGCGACACCGGCGGCGACCTGGCCGAGGATGGCGAGGCGGTTGGCCTGGACCAGATCCTGCTGCACGATTTGGAGCTTGGCTTCGGTGCTGCGGTGGCCTGCTATCTCGGCCTGCAGCCGGTCGCGGGCTTGGCTCAGATCCTCGGTGCGTTCGACGACGCGGCGTTCGAGTTCGGTGCGCGCCGCCTGTTCGGCGGCAATCCGCATCTGCGCCGACTGCCGCCGCCACAACAGATACGCGGCCAGGCCGAGCAGCGGGACGACGGCACCCAGTGCCAGAAGCCGCATTTCGCGGACGGCAGCGGCGATCGGCGCTTCGGCCGGGATCAGATAGTCGAGCTGCCATGGGGTCGAAGGGACCGGCGTGGAAAGGCTGAGATACTCCGCCTCACTGCCGCCGGGCGTCACCGCGTGGACAATCGACACATCCGGGCTGAGCGCCTGCCGGTGCATGATCGGCAGCGGAACCAGCGGCGCGTCGCCGAACTGTTGGCTGTCGCGGATTGCGGCTTGCTCAGGTGCGGCCAGCGGCACGGTTGTCATGAAGCGCCAGGACGGCACGCTGGTGATCAGCACGACGCCGTTCTCGTCGCTGACATAGGCCGGGCGGTTGGCCTCGCGCCAGTCGGCTTCGAGCTGGTCGAACTCCATCTTGACGACGACGACGCCGAGCGGTGCGGCAGCATCGCCGACGCGCCGCGAAATGTAGAGGCCGGGACGCTTGCTGACATTGCCGAGCGCAAAATACTCGGCGGTTCCGGCCTGCATCGCGCCGGAGAAATAATCGCGAAAACGGTAGTCATTGCCGACGAAGCTGATCGGCTCGCGCCAGTTGCTGGAGGCGATCGCCAGTCCGTCGGTGCCGACGACATAGAGCACCGACGCCTTGGTGCCGGAGACCAGCCCCTCGAGCTTGCGGTTCAGAACATCGATTGCCGCGGCATTTTTCTGCGACAGCGCGTCACGCACTTGCTGGTCCGCGGACAGAAGCAGCGGCAGGGCGCGCGGGCTTTCGAGCACGGCGCGCAGCAGCGCGACCTTGAGATTGGCGTCGGTACGCCCCTGCGCCGCCAGGGTCCCGACCTCGGCGGTGCGGCCGTAGAGGCCGGCACCGTAGAGCGCTACCGTGACGATCAGCAGGGCGACGGCCGCAAACAGCAGCCAGGCTCGGCGCGCCCGCCTGGCGAGTTGCTCGGGCGTCGAAGACAAGGCACCGGCGGGGCGTTGCAGCATCGCCCATTTGTGCATGAACTCGCACAAAACACAATTCGACCTATGCGGAGATTCGCACTTGTCTGTGTGTCCAGCAGTGCGGACGTTTGTGAATGCTCAACAAAATCAATGATGAAAGGCCCTTCTGCGTATCTGGCACGGCTGTTGCAAACACGAATTCAGCAGTCGCGAGGCTGCTGGTCAAAACAACTGCCCCGGGGAGTCGAGCTTTCGATCGGGGCGCCATGGAGGACGTCATGCAGACAGCAATCGCTGCCGCCGAGCCGCGCGGCAAACTTCCCTTATACCGGCATCTTTATGTGCAGGTGCTGGCGGCGATCGCCGCCGGTGTGCTGCTCGGCCACTTCTATCCGGAAACCGGCGAGGCGATGAAGCCGTTCGGCGATGCCTTCATCAAGCTGGTGAAGATGGTGATCGCGCCGGTGATCTTCCTGACGGTGGCGACCGGCATCGCCGGTGTTTCCGACCTGCAGAAGGTCGGCCGCGTCGCCGGCAAGGCGATGATCTATTTCCTGGTGTTCTCGACGCTGGCGCTTGTCGTCGGCCTGGTCGTCTCCAATGTCGTCCAGCCCGGCGCCGGCATGCACATCAATCCGGCCACGCTCGATACCACCAAGGTGACGGCCTATGCCGAGAAGGCGCACGACACAACCATCGTCGGCTTCCTGATGAACATCATCCCCGACACCATCACCGGCGCCTTCGCGCAGGGCGACATCCTGCAGGTGCTGTTCTTCTCGGTGCTGTTCGGTGTCGCCCTGGCACTGGTCGGCGATCGCGGCCGTCCGGTCGTCGATTTCCTGCAGGCACTGACCACGCCGATCTTCCGCCTCGTCGCCATCCTGATGAAGGCCGCACCGATCGGCGCCTTCGGCGCCATGGCCTTCACAATCGGCAAATACGGCATCGGCTCGATCGCCAACCTCGCCACGCTGATCGGCACATTCTACCTGACCGCGCTGCTGTTCGTGCTGGTGGTGCTCGGCGCGGTTGCCCGCTACAATGGCTTCTCGATCCTGGCGCTGATCCGCTACATCAAGGAAGAGCTGCTGCTGGTGCTCGGCACCTCGTCCTCGGAAGCGGCATTGCCGGGCCTCATGGCCAAGATGGAGCGCGCCGGCTGCAACCGCTCGGTGGTCGGCCTGGTCATCCCGACCGGCTATTCCTTCAATCTGGACGGCACCAACATCTACATGACGCTGGCGGCGCTGTTCATCGCGCAGGCGACCGACACACCGCTCACCTACGGCGACCAGATCCTGCTGCTCGCCGTCGCCATGCTGAGCTCCAAGGGTGCCGCCGGCATCACCGGCGCCGGCTTCATCACGCTGGCGGCAACGCTTTCGGTCGTCCCCACCGTGCCGGTCGCCGGCATGGCGCTGATCCTCGGCGTCGACCGCTTCATGTCGGAATGCCGGGCGCTGACCAACTTCATCGGCAATGCGGTGGCGACAGTGGTGGTGGCACGCTGGGAGGGAGAACTCGACCAGACGAAGTTTGCCGCCGCCATGGCCGGCGACTTGCCGGAGGAAGTCGACCTGTCGCTGCCGGGTTTGCAGGCCGCCTGACTGTCCAGGCCACGTGACTATAAGCCCCGGAGGCGGTTCGCCGGCTCTGGGGCAAAGCACCGGCGGTCGCGGCATGCCGCCTGAACGCAACCTGAAGTGGCCCTGTTTTCGACGCGGGGCTTGTTCCAGCCGCATTTGAAGGCCAGTATCCGCCATGCCTTCAGGGCACCCGTCCGCTTCGCTCCCGACCTGATCGCGAGGCGAGACATTTCCGTCGGGCTCGGTTGCGACATCACCTTGGCCGAACTCGTCTGGGCTTTTGCTGCCGCCGACCCCTGACCATGGCAGCAGCCCTCGAAGGCAATGGCGGCCTCAGTACGAAGTCGCAAAGCGAAACGTGACCCGTCTCCTGATAGAAAGCGCAGGCTTTCTCCCAGGGAACTCGTTGCGCGCCAAGAGGGCGCTTGAAGAGGGGGGCAGGCCCATGAGCGGGCCTTTGCCGAACCAAAGCAAGATGCGAGGTCAAACGCGATGCAGACTGTCCCGAGAATTCCGGTATCCATCATCATCCCGAACTACAACTACGCGCGGTTCCTCAAACGCACCATCGACAGCGCCCTCGAGCAGGACTACGCGGATGTCGAAGTCATCGTCGTCGACGATGCATCGCAGGACAATTCCACGACAATCATGGAATCGTATCGCGACGAGATCCTCGCATGTCCGCGAGCGCAAAATGGCGGACACGCCGCGGCATTCAACACTGGCTTTGCAGCGAGCTCGGGCAAGATCGTCCTGTTCCTCGACGCCGACGATTATCTTTATCCGACCGCCGTCTCCACCATCGTCGACACCTGGGACGAGGCAACCGCCCAGGTCCAGTCCAGACTGCATATCGTCGACGAAGGGCAACGCATCAAGGATGTCTTTCCGCCGCCCGAACTGCCTTTCGACAGCGGCGATGTCATGCCGAAACTCCTGCACAAGGGCCGCTACCAGACCACCGTGACCAGCGGGCTGGCCTTTGACCGCGCAACGCTGGAGTCGATCATGCCCATACCGGAGCCGGAGTTCCGCCAGGGCGCTGACGGCTATCTTGCCACGCTGGCGCCGATGTACGGGCACGTCCAATCCATCGACGAATGCCTCGGCGCCTACCGGATCCACGGCGCCAACCATTCGGTCTTCGGCGAAAAGCTCGCCGAGCGGGCACGCTGGCGGGTAACCCACGATTTCCGCCGCATGCAGGCACTGTCGGACCAGGCCTCCGGGATCGGCCTGACCATCGTGCCGTCGGATGCTGTCCGCCACGATCCGGTCCACCTGGAGGAGCGGCTGGCGTCGCTCTGCGCCGACAGAGACCGACATCCGGTGGCCGACGATTCCCGGCTGGCGCTCGGGGCGGCCGGCGCCGTCGCCAGCCTCGAAATGACCGCATCCCTGCGGCGGCGCGTCATCCTTGCCGCATGGTTCCTGTCGGTCGGGGTGTTGCCGCGGAAAATGGCCACGGCGGTGCTGTCGTGGAAGCTCGATGCGTCGTCGAGGCCGGCATTTTTGAGCCGCCTGTCCAAGAGAATCCGCCACGCTATGGGGTAGTGGGTGGCGCAGTGACACAACGCCGCCAGGTTTTCGGGAGGTCTGGCAACCCGGGTAGATTTCGAGCAATATCACTATGGGCACGTGGCGACCCAACCGAAGGACAACCAGCCCATGACCTGTTATAAGCCGATGCGTCCGATGGAGCGCTGCCCATCCCACCCTGGGGCGCTGCTCGACGACATTATCCCGGCAACCGGAAAGACCAAGGTGGAAATCGCCAATCTGCTCGGAATCTCGCGCCAGCAGCTTTACGACATCATCCGCGAAAAGAAGCCGGTCTCGCCGGCCGTCGCGGCGCGCCTTGGAAAGATGTTCGGCGACGGCGCCGCGATCTGGCTCAGGATGCAGGCCGCTTACGATGCGTGGCACGCGGAGCGCGAGGTTGACGTCAGTGCCATTCCAAGGCTGCATGCTGCCTGAGATGCAATAGATCGGCCGAACCACCGAGGCTCACAAATCGATCACGGTCCCGCCTGCCTGGACCGGTCCTGCGGTTCAACGGCTCGCTCGACCAGGACATGCGCTTCCCGCGCGGCCTCGATGAACGCGTCCCTGGCGGCTTCGGTCCAGCGGTCGTCGCTCATAGCGCGGCGGCATGTGCGCCGTGCCAAGCCGTGTTTGGCGCTGCCAGCGTCGCGCCAGTGGGCTTCCAGCAATTCGACAGCCTGCCGTGCGTTGGAAATGTTGCGGATATCTCCCACGATGCCGACCGCAACCGCAACCGGCTTGGAAAACCATCCTTGATTCATGGCGAAGCCTTCGACGTGTTGAACTACCTATAACGAAAATCGTGGCGCAAGGTTTCATTCGCGCCAGTCACCGCGGCAGTGAGGCGGCCCTCACTGCGCCGCGCGCAGCCTGACCACGACGCTGCGCGCCACAAGCACCAGCACCGTGATGACGATCAGGATCACCGAGAGTGCGGCGATCGCCGGGTCGATGTTGTCGCGCAGGCCCATCCACATCAAGCGCGGCAGCGTGATGGCGTTGACCGAGGTGATGAACAGGGTGACGCCGATCTCTTCCCAGGACAGCACGAAGGACAACAACGCCGCGGTGACGATGCCGAAGTTGATGTTGGGCATGATGATGCGGGTGGCGCGCTCCCACACGGTGGCGCCGAGGCCGCGCGCGGCAAGATCGATGCGGCGGTCGAGCTGGCTGAGCGACACCAGGATCAGCACCGTGGCGAAGGGCACCGTCATCACCGCATGCGCCATGGCGACACCCAGCCAGGTGTCATAGCCGAAGAACGACGAGAAACCCGAGATCGAGGTCAGCAGGAAATAGAGCGTGATTGCCGAGACCACCGGCGGTACCACCATCGGCAGCAGCACGAAGCCGACCAATGCTGCGGTGAAGCGCGGCTGGAACATCCAGACGCCGAGGCCGAAGCAGAGCGCGAGCACGGTGGAAAAGGCGCTGCTGACGACGCCGATCCTGATCGAGAGCAGGATCGAGTTGATCCAGCGCGGATCCTCGATCAACGCCCGGTAATGGCGCAGCGACAATTCGCCCGACGGCATCGCCAGCATGCGGCTCGGCGTCAGCGACACCGGAATGACGGCGAGCAGCGGCAACAGCAGAAACAGCGCGACCAGGGCGGCGAGGACCAGCGAGACGGGACCGGGGCGATAGGTCGGCATCGCGCTACACCAACTGCTTTGGTCTGATATAGCGGAACAGCAGCGCCATCAGCGCGCCGACGAACAGCACCAGCACCACGCTGATCGCAGCGCCCAGGCCCCAGTCCGGGCTCTGGAAGATGCGGAGATAGATCAACTCGGCGATCATCACGCTACGACCGCCGCCGAGGATCGCCGGCGTGACGAAGAAGCCGAGCGAAAAGACGAAAACGATCAGCGCCGAGCCGATGATGCCGGAGCGGGTCATCGGCACGAACACCGACCAGAAGGTGCGCATGCGGCTGGAGCCGAGGCCGCGCGCCGCCAGCAGCACGCGGTCGTCGAGACTGCGCATCGAAGAGGCCAGCGGAAACACGGCGAAGGGGATGAGGAAATGCGTCATGCCGACGATGACGCCGAACTCGTTGCGCACCAGCGCCAGCGGCTCCGAGATGAAGCCGACCGCCTGCAGCCAGGTGTTAATCAGGCCGCGATTGGACAAAAGCGCCACCCAGCCGAAGGCGCGGGTCAGCACCGAGATCCAGAACGGCACCAGGATGCAGAATTCGGCCACGACGCGCTGCACCGGCGTGCCGCGCACCCAGACAACGGTGATGGCGTAGGCGGCGGCAACCGAAACGATCGTCACGATCGCCGCGATGCGCAGCGTGCGGATAAAGACCGACTGCACCAACTGATCCGTGAGCAGCGCATTGTACTGCCCCAGCCCTGGCGTGGGCAGCGTAAAACTCCATTTGACCACGCCGAGGAATGGCCAGGCATAGGCCAGCACAAGAAAGAGGAGCAGCGGCGCCATCAACAGCGCCGCGCCCATCCTGTCGGAGAGGTATGCTCTCATCCGGTTATCCCGGCTTGTCAGGCGGAGATGATCTTCGTGTATTCGTCGAGTGCCGCCCCGTAGTTCTTGGCGTACCAATCCATGTCGAGCGGGATCTGCTTTTTCATGTTCTCGGGATCGACGGGGTTGATGCGCTTCTTGTCGGCGGGGATCAGCGCATCGGCGGCCGGATTGGCCGGACCCTGGCCGAGCTTGTCGAACATGATGAGTTCCTTCTCAGGGTCCTGGGTGCTGGCGATGAACTTCATCGCCGCGTCCTTGCCGCCGGGATTGCCCTTGAGCACGGCGAGCGCGCCGGGCGAGATCAGACCCTGGTCCCAGATGAACTTGATCTTGCCGCCGGAATCCTGCTCGATGAGCGAAGCCCGGGTCGACCAGACGATCGCCATCGACGCCTCGCCATTGAGCAGTACGCTCTGGCTTTCGGCGCCGCCACCCCAATAGGCGACGACGTTCTCCTTGAAGGCGGCGATCTTGTCATGCGCGCGCTTGAGGTCGAGCGGGTAGAGCGAGGCCGGCGCGATGCCGTCAGCAAGCAGTGCCGCTTCCCAGCTCGACACGCCCCATTTGTAGAGCGAGCGCTTGCCGGGGAATTTTGCCACGTCGAAGAAGTCGGCCATGCCGGTCGGTGCCTGGCTGCCGTATTTCTCGGCATCGTAGGCGATGACATAGGAGAAGAAATAGGTCGAGGCGGCGTGTTCCCAACCGAAGCCCTCGCGCATCTTCTTCTTGTCGACGATCGTATAGTCGATCGGCTCAAGCATGCCCTGCGCGCCGAGCGTGATGGCCGAGAACGGATCGACGTCGACCAGGTCCCAGGTCGGGGCGCCGCTCTTGAACTGCGCCGCGATCGCACCTTCGGTCGGGCCGGAGCCGTCCATCTTGACGACAATGCCGGTCTCCTTGGTGAAGGCCTGGCCGTAAGCCGCGTCATAGGCGGTGATGGCGTCGCCGCCCCAGTTGACCAGCACCAGTTCCTTCGCCGCGGCAAAGGCGCCGGTCGAGCGCAGCAGCATCGGCGTGCCGGCCAGCACCAGTGCGGCCAGCTGCGTGAACTGCCGGCGCGAGATCTCGCCGCGCACTGCCCTGGCGGACAGCGCCTCGATGGAATTTTTCTTAGTTTGGTTTGTCATGTCAGTTCCCCTTTTTTTGTCGTTGATATTTCCCGAAAGTCAGCCTGGCGAATTCGCCACGTCGATCGTCATTGTCCTCCACGCGGGAGGAGGAAACCTTTCTCCGCCGGCCATGTCAGCCAGACGGAATTGCCCTTGCTGAGTGCGGAGGCGGCGACCTCGTTCGGCACCGAAACCGTCACCTTGGCGCCCTGGCGCGTCGTCAGATCGAGCCGCGTCGCAGCACCGAGATAGGTCGAGGCGACGGCAGTTGCAGCAATGCCGTTCTCGCCCGCTGCCGCTTCCGGCGCGATCGACATGTATTCGGGCCGGATCGCCAGGATGGCGTCGCCACGGACCTTCTCGGCCTTGCAGCGCATGCTGATCGCGCGGTCTTCGCAGAGGCCGGTCGAGCCATTGTCGGCCGGGCGTACGCCCTTCAGCGGCAGCATGTTAATCTCGCCCAGGAACTCGGCGACGAAGCGGTTGTCCGGCCGGTCGTAGACCTCGTCCGGCGCGCCAACCTGCAGCAGTTTGCCATGGTTGAAGATGGCGACGCGAGACGACAACGCCAGCGCCTCGCTCTGGTCATGGGTGACGAAGACGAAGGTGGTGCCGGTTTCCTGATGCAGCCGCTTCATCTCGGCCTGCATCTGGCCGCGCAGCCCTTTGTCGAGCGCCGAAAACGGCTCATCGAGCAAAAGCACGCCCGGCTCGAACACCAGCGCACGCGCCAGCGCCACGCGCTGCTGCTGGCCGCCGGACAATTGCGACGGCAGTTTCTTCTCGTGGCCCTTGAGCCCGACGCGCTCGATCATTTCGCCGACGCGGCGTTTGATCTCGGCCGCCGGTTTCTTGCGCACCTTGAGCGGGAAGGCGATGTTGGCCTCGACGCTCATATGCGGGAACAGGGCGTAGCCTTGGAAAACCATGCCGGCGGCGCGCTGCTCGGCCGGCCGCTCGGTGATGTCGACGCCGTCGCTGTAAAGGCGGCCGTCGGTCGGCTGAATGAAGCCGGCAAGGATCATCAGGAAGGTGGTCTTGCCGGAACCGGAGGGGCCGAGCAGGGTGAGGAACTCGCCACGGCCGATATCGAGCGTCAGATCGTCCAGCGCACGGAACGAGCCGAAGCTCTTGCCGATCCCGATTGCCTTGATCTCTGCGGCCCGGCCGGGTTGCTGCATCCTGCCCTTCCCTTAGCGTAGGCGAAATCGTAGGCAGGGCGGCAGCTCACCGCAACCGAATAGTTTTCGCCTGACCGGCAAATTTGATTCATCTATGCGCCAATCTCCTCCTCGAGGGGGGAGATTAGCGCTCCTTGTTCTCGGACAGCTTCGACCTCAGCCATCTCCCAAACGCCTCCAGCACCGGATGTGCTGCCTTGGCGTGCTCGGAAACCAGAAAATACGAGCGCGGCGAATTGATCGCTATGTCGAAGGGGCGGACCAGCCGGCCTTCGCTCAGCGCCCGGCGACTGGTCAGCTCGTCGCCCATGGCGATGCCCTGGCCGGCAATCGCCGCCGAAAAGACCAGGTTCATGTCGGAAAAGAAGATGCCGCCTTCCGGATCGGGGTTCTCGACCTTGGACAGGGCCAGCCAGCGCGCCCAGTCCTCGGTTTCACCGAGATGCAGGAGATTGGCGCGCAGCACGTCTGCCGGCTTGGAGAAGCCGCCGATCTTGTTGAGCAGCGTGGGGCTGCACAGCGGCGTGAAGGAGATTTCGCACAATGGTTCGACCACGCGGTTCGGCCAGTTGCCGACGCCGAAGGCGATGAAGGCGTCGGCCTCGGCATTGCTGACGTCGTCGAGGCGCCGCGGCGTCAGGATGCGCAGTGCGACATCGGGGTACATCTGCCGGAACTCGCCGATATGGGTGCACAGGAACAGCGAGGCGAAACCCGGCGTACAACTGACACTGAACGAGCCGCCGATGCCGGTGCCGGCATGGCGTGTCACCGCGTCGCCTAGCACCGTCAGCGCCTTGCGCACGTCGCTGGCATAGCGTTGGCCGCGTGGCGTCAGCGCCACGCCCTTGCCGATGCGCGCGAGCAGGTCGAAGCCGAGATCGCGTTCGAGCAGGCGCAATTGATGACTGACCGCACTGCGGGTCAGATGCAGTTCGTCAGCGGCGCGCCAGACGCTGCCGTGGCGGGCAAAACTGTCGAGCGCGCGCAGCGCCTGCGTCGAGGGAATTCTCAAGAGGTGAACCGAATTTGCATGAGCCGGGAAAACATATCACTTTTTGGAGAGGCGCTTCACTGCTTTCTTTCCGCCATGGAGAAACCGGTGACCTCGGCGCAAGCGACCGCGCTTGCCTGTCTGGACGACATCCAGCCGTCGCTGTCGGCGTGGACGCGGACCATCTTCGACTTCGGCGAGACCGCCTGGCGCGAATACCAGTCGGCCGCCTGGTATGTCGAGCGCCTGAAGCACGAAGGCTTTACCGTTGAAGAGGGCTCTGGCGGCATGCCGACCGCCTTCTGCGCCCACTGGACCAACGGGACCGGCCCGACAATCGGCATGTATGCCGAGTACGACGCGGTGCCTGGCAATTGCCAGGATGCGGCGACGGTGAAGCGACCGCGTCCGGGCCTCGGCGAACAGGCCGGCGGCCACACCGATCCGCATTCCGGGCTCGGCATTGCCAGCCTCGGCGGGCTGCTGGCGACCAAGGCGGCGATGCAGCGCCACGGCATATCGGGCACGCTGCGCTTCACCGGAGAGCCGGCGGAGAAGGTGAGGGGATCGAAGCCGATCCATGCCGCGAAGGGCTATTACGATGGGCTGGCGGGCATGATTTCCTTCCATCCTTTTTACATGCTGCCGCTGTGCAACACGGCGCGCTGGGACACGCATTGCGGTGCGGCCTATGCGATGATCTACCGCTTCATCTGCGACGAGCCGGAACATTGGGCGAGGGCGGCAGGCAACGCGGCGCCGATCCCGCAGGCGCATTCGGCGGTCCGGGCGCCGGGCGCCAACGACGCGCTCATGATGATGTACATGGCCTCGAAGGCGCTACGCGATTCCATGCTGCCGCATCAGGGCGGCTGGTCGATCAGCGAGGCGATCCTGACGGCGGGGCAGGCGACCGCCGACAATCTGCCGGCCGGGCTGGCCGAGATCCAGTACATGATCCGCGTGCCGACGCTGGCGATGGCCGAGCAGGTCACCGCCGTGCTTGACCGCAATGCGGAAGCCGTCGCGGTGATGGGCGGCTGCCGCTATGAGCGGCACTGGGTGTCGAAGTCGCGGCCGGGGCTCGCCAATCACGTAATGGCTGGCATTGCCTTCGACGCGCTGGCGGCGGTCGGGCCGCCGCGCTGGGACGAGACGGCTAAGGCGATCGCCCGCGAAATCCAGGTCAATGCCGGCGGGGTGGCGAGCGAGGAGCCTTTCATCGAGGAATTGGAACTGCTGATCGAACCTCGCGAGGCAGAAGCGATCCTGCGCCGCGACCTGGCGCCGTCGCAGGTGAATTCGACGTCCGACGACTACACCGACATGTCATGGCATACGCCGACGGCGCGGTTCTATGTCGCTCGCCCGGCATTGCGCTCGGAGAACGGTCACGCCTTTCCGTCCTGGGCGATGAATGCGCTGGGCGGCATTTCTGCCACCATCGACCCGATGGTCATCTGCGCCGCAAAGACGGTCGCGCTGGCAGCACTTCGCCTGTTGGAAGACGAGGCCGCGCGCGACGCGGCGATGGACGAATTCGTCGCCCGCACCGGTGGCGGCATCGGCGGCTCGAACTGGATCGCGCCGCTCTGCGACTACGAGCCGCCAATTGGATTTCGCTGGCCGGAATACATCACCTCCCCGCGCGGACGGGACTGGTGGATACCGAGCAACCAAGCCGCATGACTCAACCAAGCCGCCCCTTCACGAGGAGAACCCATGACCGTCCATGACCGCATCGTCACCGAGCCGTTTTCGCTGCAGCGCCGCAACCCGGCCGGCGGCACCAAGAAGCTGACCGCCTGGGGCTTCGCCAACGAGACCGACGTGCTGACCGACGTGCTGCTCGGCTCGCCCAATTTCCTGCGCCATCTCTCGACCAGCTCGCTATCGCGAAAACATCTGCGCGAGGCGCCTTGCAATGTCCAGATCGCGCAGGCGCAGCACAAGGACCTTGTCGCCGCCTATGAGCATTTCGGCGTCAACATCCACTGGCATGAGCCGACGCCGGAACTGCCGATGCAGGTCTATTCACGCGATTCCAGCGTGATGACGCCATATGGCGTCATCATCACCGCGATGGCCAACTGGTGGCGGCGCGGCGAGAACTACGCGGCGATCCGCACCTATGAGAAGCTCGGCATCCCGATCTATGACATGGTCACCGCCGGCACATTCGAAGGCGGCGACTTCAACGTCATCGAGGACGGCGTGGTGCTGATCGGGTGCGGCGGCGCCCGCACGCAGGAGGAGGGCGCCCGCCAGGTGCAGGCCTGGTTCGACAAGGAGGGCTGGGAGACCCGCATCGCGTTCATCGACGAATATTACGTCCATATCGACCTGATGGTGGTGCCGATCGCCGAGAAGCTGACCGCCGTCTGCCTCGCCTGCACGGAGCCGGGCATCGTCGACTGGCTGAAGGGCAAGGGCCACGAGATTATCGACGTGCCGTTCCAGGACACGATGGCGCTCGGCTGCAACTTCATGTCGCTGGGCAAGGACAGGGTGATCGCGCCGACGTCCAGCCAGGCGCTGATCGGCCAGCTCAAGGCACGCGGCTTCGAGGTCGCGGCCATCGATATGAGCGAGATCTCGAAGACCGGCGGCGGCATCCACTGCATGGCACAGGCGCTGAAGCGCGAGCCGGCCTGAGGGGCCGGCCTTTAGCCCCAACGCTCCCACGAAAGCGCCATTGTCAGCAACGTCGAACCCGCCTGGCTCGCGGCACGCGCCTACAGCACGATGAGCTTTCCCTTGCGCAGACGCTTGGCGCAACGATAGGCGAGGTCGGCGGCGACCATGTCTTCCATCGCAATGCCCATCGCCTTGTAGGTGGTGATCTGTTGATTCGAAACGCGACCCGGCGCGCGGTCGAGCAGCATGGCGCCAAGCTCGGTGCCGAAATCCGGGTCGAAGCCGGCAAGCTCGCAAGAACCGACCGGGGTCGGTTTGAACGCATCCTTGGTTTCGACAAAAAGACTGGATTTGCCGATGAGCTCGATCGGCATTTCTCCGCCGGGCGGCGCCACCCCGACCGACGAGACATGCGTGCCCGGCTGGACCCAGCCTGCGTCGATCACCGGCTGGTAGGAGTGGGTCGCCAGGCACACCACGTCCGAACTGCGCACTGCCGCCTCGAGGTCGGCGACCGCCACCACCGACGGATGCAGCCGGGCAAGCGCTGCCGCATCGTCGAAGCTCTTCGAAGCGACCCGGATTTCGGCAAAGTCGCGCACCAGCGGCAACAGATGCAGGTGCTGGTTGGCCTGCACGCCGGCGCCGATCACTGTCGCTATCCTGGCATCCCGGCGGGCAAGCGCGCGCACCGACAGCACGGCGGAGCCGGAGGTTCGCACCGCGGTTATGAAGGTGCCGTCCATGATGCAGACCGGCAGGCCGGACAGCGGATCGAACAGGCTGATGGTGGCGAGATGGCTGGGCAGGTTCTTGGCCAGGTTGCCTTCGAAGACATTGACGATCTTGACGGTCAGGTTCATGTCCTCCATCCAGGCCGGCATGGCGAGGCTGTAGCCGGCTCCGGGGATGTCGAGCTGTGGTCGGGGTGGATTGACGACCTTACCTTGTGACAGCGCCTTGAAGCCGTCTTCCAGAACGTCGAGAAGCTGGCTGAGGTCGATGCACGCCATCACGTCGGCTTCGCTCAGCACCAGGATCTCGGTCGCTCCCTTGCTGATTTCCGCCGCACTCTTGCCGGCTGGGCTGCACGCTTCCTTGGTCATCCTGCACTCCTGTGTTCGTCGAAATCGGCTCACCACATCTGCTTTGAGTGGGTGAGGGAAGCGCAGGCTATTGCGAGGTTTTATGTGATGAAATACGTTGATTTTGGCATCTGTGCGTGAATTAAGCACACAAATCCCTGAGATAGAGTGGATTGTGAATGGACGATCTCGACCAGATAGACCGCAGCCTGCTCCGGCTGCTGCAGGAGGATGGGCGCCGGACGACGCTTGATCTTGCCGGGCGTGTCGGGCTGTCGCCGACCGGAACCAGCCAGCGGGTGAAGCGCCTGTTCCGCGACGGGTTCATCACCGCGGTCAGGGCTATGCTCGATCCGCGCAAGGTCGGCAGGGGAACGCTGGTGTTCATCGAGGTCAGGCTTGACCACACGGCGCCGCATGTCTTTGACCGCTTCGCCGAAGCCGTGGCGAAAGCTCCGGAGGTTCTGGAGTGCCATATGGTGGTTGGCGGTTTCGATTATCTGGTCAAGGCGCGGATCGCTGAAATGGCGGTGTTCCAGGATTTCCTGCAGCGGGTCATCCTGCCTCTGCCCGGCGTGCGCGAAACGCACACTTTCGCCTCCATCGCCGATGTCAAGCCGAACGCTCTCTTGCCGGTGTAATCAGATGGAGGAGGGGAATGCTGTTCAGGGCGACGTTGAACGCATCTTCGCCACCTTGTCGCTCCCCCTAGCGCGCCTCCTGGTGCAGAGATGCCGGAGACCGGCTCTAGCCTTGCAGGGTCAGCAGGTTAGCGTCGCGCGCGAGCCGCCACTCACCATCTGGCTCCTTGCGCAGGAGCGTCAGCGCATATCCCGATCGATGGACCGGCTCGCCATTCGGCGGGGTCGCGGTCATGTCGATGCGGCTGCGGATGAAGGCCCAATTGCCGAGAAGCTGTAGTTCCACGATATCGCTCGTGCCGTCGATATGAACGCCGGCCGTCTCCTGCGCGGCCGCCGCGAAGATCTCCTTGTCGAAGGGTTCCCGGCCGGGAACCATGAAGATCGCATCGTCCGTCATCAAGCTGAGGACAGTCGCGATGTCTCCACGCTTACTCGCATCCATCCACGTCTCGACCAGCTTTCGGATTGCTGTTTCGTCGCCCGTCATCCGTTACCTCCCTGGCATCTCGCCGTCATCGATAGCGCACGGCGCTCCTCCGTCGCTGAAACATAGGGCTTAGATCGCTGTCGTCATCGATTGCGGTGGTCCTCGACGTCGCGCGGCGTGGGGCATGGTCCGCGAAATGGCAGGTCCTGGCCCTCGATGCCTATCGCCAGCCACCCGAGGCGGTGATGCGCTCGCCGGTCAGCCATGACGCCTCGTCGGAAGCGAGGTACACCGCGACGCGGGCGACGTCATCGGGCAGGCCGAAGCGACCGAGCGGGGTCATGGCGATAATCTGCTTCTCGAATTCGCTGCCGACGATGCCGATGCGCGCGAGGCCTTCGGTATCGATGCCGCCGGGCGCGATCGCGTTGACGCGGATGTTGCGTGCGCCGAGCTCCCGCGACATCGACAGCGTGATCGTGTCCACCGCTCCCTTGGTGGCGGCGTAGACGAGCGAGTTCGGCTGCGGATTGCGGCTGGCAACCGAGCTTATGTTGATGATGCTGCCGCCGCCCGGGCCAAAATGGCTCACTGCTGCTTGCGTGGTCAGAATGATGCCCAACACATTGGTGTCGAACTGACGGTGGAACTCGGCCTCGGTAACCGCTTCCAGCGGCTCGAACGCGAAGACGCCGGCATTGTTGACCAGGATGTCGAGCCCGCCAAACTCCGATTTCGCCGCCTCGAACAGGCGGCGCACGTCGGCCGCTTGCGACACGTCGCCCTGGACGGTGACGGCGCGGCCGCCACGGTCCTCGATCTCGGCGACGACGCGGTCGGCGCCTTCCTGTGACGAGGCGTAGTTGACGACCACCGCGGCGCCGGCCGTGGCAAGACCCTTGGCGATGGCAGCGCCGATACCCTTGGAGGCGCCGGTGACGATGGCGACCTTGCCGTTCAGCTTGCTCATCAAATCTCTCCTTTGTCGATGATGAGCGGTATTTAATGATGATCAGAAATCGTATTAGGATCATCATGATCCATTCTTTCGTGCCTGGAATTCCGGAATGACCACCATCCTCGAAAAGACCGCCGGTCTCGTCGCCTTCGTCCGCACGGTCGATGCCGGCTCGTTCCATGCCGCCAGCCGGCTGGTCGGCTCCAGCCCATCGGCGGTGTCGAAAAGCGTGGCGCGGCTCGAGCGGCGGCTGGGCGTCAGGCTGATCAAGCGCTCGACGCGCCGGCTCGGGCTGACCAGTGAAGGCATCGCTTATTACGAGCGCGTGGCGCCGCTGCTCAGGGCGCTGGACGATGCCGAAGACATCGTCCAGCTGGCCGATACAGCGCGCGGCCTGCTGCGCGTCACAGCGCCGGTCGAACTCGGCCGCGGCCTGATCGCGGCATGGGCGCAGGCGTTCCTTTCGCGGCATGGCGCAGTCAAACTAGAGCTCAGCGTCACCGACCGCCACGCCGACCTGATCCGCGAAGGCTATGACGTTGCGGTGCGCATGGGGCAGCTCTCGGACACCGGGCTCATCGCGCGCAAGATCGCCAATCTGCCGATCGTGCTGGTGGCCTCACCGGCCTATGTCGAGCGGCGCGGCCGTCCGGCATCGGTCGAGGATTTACCGAACCACGAATTCGTCCGCTACCAGATGGCCGGCCGGCCCTATCCCGTCACTTTTGCCGACGGTACGATGATCGTGCCGGACGGACGGCTCGATACCGATGATGGTGGTGCCATCCGCAATGCGGCACTTGCCGGCGCCGGCATCGCGCATCTGATGCGGTTTGCCGTGCAGGACGATCTCGACACGGGCCGCCTGGTCCGCATCCTGCCCGAGGTGGCGATGCCGACCATGCCGGTGTACATCGTCCATGCGTATGGGCGACAGCTACCCGTCCGGGCGCGGCTGTTCGTCGACTTCCTGGCGGGCCAGATGGCGGCGCTGATGCGATAGCGCAGGGCGGAATGACCTCCGCAGCCGATCCGACGCCGTCGCAAGCAAGATTCTTGCCCCATCACCCGATCTTCAGAACGCAATCTTCACTGACTCGGCGCTGCGGTTGGCCGGGCCGTGGTGGACGGCCTCGATATTGTTGCCGTCGGGATCGAGCAGGAAGGCGGCGTAGTAGCCGGGATGGTAGTGCTGCCGCTCGCCCGGTGCGCCATTGTCCGTGCCGCCGCCATCGAGGCCGCCCCTGTAGAAGGCGTCGACCATGGCGCGGTCCTTTGCCTGGAAGGCAAGGTGGTGGCGCCCCGTCAGCTTTCCCTGGGCTGCCGGGCTGTCGGGGCTGGAAATGAACAGCTCGTCGGCCCAGAAATAATCCTCGGCGCTGCCGCCGATCGGAATATCGAGCACCTTGAAAACCGCCTCGTAGAAGCGGCGGCTGGTCTTGAGATCCCTGACCACCAGCTGGACGTGGTCGATGAGACGGCCGCGATGAAGTTCCATGCCTGTCAGCTCCTGATCGCCAGGTTGAAAATCTAGCTCAGGACGGTGCACGGTCAATGCAATGGAGCAATTGAGCGGCGCAATTTCTTGACTGGATAAAAAATGCAACCAGATTGTCGGATTCAAAACGTCTCCAACGTCCTTCGGACGCAAGCGGCTCGGCGAAGCTCGAAAAGGTCGTGCCGTATCAACGCTTCCGGCATGGGAGAAAAGTGAAATGAGCCTTCCCTATCGTTGGGTTATCGTCGCGGCTGGCGCGCTGATGACCTGTGTCGCCCTCGGGGCGATGTTCTCGCTGGCGATCTTCCTCGAACCGATGGCGCTCGACACACAATGGTCGCGCGCCGGCATATCGAGTGCGATGACGCTGAACTTCCTGGTAATGGGCCTCGGCGGCTTCGCCTGGGGCGCCATTTACGACCGCTTCGGCGCTCGCATCGTCGTCATGACCGGCGCCGTATTGCTTGGCCTGGCGCTGGTCCTGGCCAGCTGCACCGGCTCGCTGCTCGTTTTCCAGCTGACCTATGGCGTGCTCGTCGGCCTCGCGGCAAGCGCCTTCTTCGCGCCGATGATCGCGCTGACCTCCGCCTGGTTCGACACGAACCGCAGCCTCGCGGTCTCGCTGGTCTCGGCCGGCATGGGCGTAGCGCCAATGACCATCTCGCCCTTCGCGCGCTGGCTGATTTCGGCCTATGACTGGCGCACGGCGATGTTCGATATCGGCATAACCGCGTGGGTGCTGCTACTGCCGGCCGCGCTTCTGGTGCGCCAGCCGCCCCAGCCCGCTGCCGACGGCGCTGCCCCAACCGTTGCCGCCGAGGGTGCCGGCATGACGGTTCCGCAGGCGCTGCGCTCGCCGCAATTCATCGTGTTGGGACTGACCTTCTTTGCCTGCTGCGCAGCGCATTCGGGGCCGATCTTCCATATGGTGAGCTATGCGATGCTGTGCGGCATAGCGCCGATGGCGGCGGTCAGCATCTACAGCATCGAGGGCCTGGCAGGGCTGGGTGGCCGGCTGCTTTACGGCGTGCTTGCCGATCGGCTGGGCGTCAAGCCGGTGCTGATCACCGGGCTGGCCATACAGGCGGTGGTCATCACCGCCTATCTGGCGGTCAGCGAGCTTGGTCAATTCTACACGCTCGCCGTCATCTTCGGCGCCACCTATGGCGGTGTCATGCCGCTCTATGCGGTGCTGGCGCGCGAATATTTCGGCCAGCGCATCCTCGGCACGGTGTTCGGTGCCGTAACCATGCTGTCCAGCCTCGGCATGGCTTTCGGCCCGCTCGCCGGCGGCATGGTGTTCGATGCCTATGCCAGCTATTCCTGGCTGTTCATCGGCTCGGCCCTTGTCGGGCTTGGCGCGATGGCGATTGCGATCGCCTTCCCGCCGCTGCCGCGCCGGGAGTTGCAACCGGCTTAAAGCCGGATCAGCAGAAAAGGGCGGCCGCTTGGATGGCAAGCGGCCGCGATCTGGCAGTGCTTGTTCGGCATTATGAAAAGCGAATTGCTATGGCCGCAGAGGCACCACCTCGGCGCCGTCAAGCGTGTAGCGCGCGTAGCGGAAATCGCGAATTCTCGCCAATCTGTCGCCCGCCCATTCCAGCAGGATAAAGTATCTTGGCCCTCCGGCCGAGTCGTCCGGATCGATCACCAGAATGGCTGGGTGCCGATCCACCAGGCCCGGAAGCAGCCGCCAGTCGTGGATACCCGCGTAATTGTGGAAGTACCGGCCCACTTTCGTGCGGCCGCTCGCCCGGAGCCGGTTGACGAGGTCAAGCCGCACGTCCTCGGCCAGCATGTCGCGGATCGCATCGAAGTCGCGGGCGTTGAACCGCTCTACATAGGCTGCCAGACGCGCCCGCTCGGGCTCGGCCAACACCGGCACAGGCCGATCGTCAGGCTCGCCGGCGACTTCGCGCAGGCGCAGACGGCCGCGATGCAGTGCGGCTTTCACCGCCGGAACACTGCTGTCGATAATGTTGCCGATCTCTTCGATCGTATAGCCGAGCACATCCATGAGAATGACGCTGCTACGCTGCGCCGCGGGCAGGCGCATGAAGGTCTGCAGGCTTGCGGCCGCAGTGTGCCGGCCCTCGGCCGACATGCCGGGGTCAGGTATCATATCGATATCCTCGACGACATGCGCGGCATCCAACCTGGTACGGCGGCGTAGGTGGTCGAGTGCTGCATTATGCGCGATGCGGAACAGCCAGCCCTCGACATTGGCTATCGGCCCGGTCCCGGGGAACGCCTCGAGCGCCTTCACCGTAGCTTCCTGGACGACATCCTCGGCATCGATCACCGAACCGGTCATGCGGGCACAATAGCGATGCAGTTTCGGCCGCAATTCGCCGAGCTGCCGGTCAAATGGCTCCCGTCCTTCTGGCGCACCGGATGCGGATCCGGTCATCGCACAAGGATCGATTTCATTGCGTATCTCCCAGGGCAGGCGCGCCCGCCATCAGGCGCAGCGTCTTATAGACGCTCGACGATGGCAAAAGGATTCGGTCGAAAAAAACTTTCTTTAGCTGGAATCCTTTGGTGGTGCCTCCGCGTCTCTGGATCATGGGACCGCGAGACTGGTGGGCCATCTGTTCAAGCCGGAGGCGCCATAATCATGAGCAAGCAAAGTGCGGGATCAACGAAGGTCTGGGTTCTCGCCCTCACGTCGATAGGCTCCTTGATGGTCGTTCTCGATGCGATGGTCGTGGCGACCGCATTGAGCACGATGCGGGTCGAACTCGATGCCTCGCTGGAGACGCTGCAATGGACGATGAACGCCTATAATTTGAGCTTTGCCGTCCTGCTCATGACCGGGGCTGCGCTCGGTGACCGGTTCGGCCGCCGCCGTACGCTCGTTGCCGGATTGGCGTTGTTCATCGCAGCGTCGGTTGCCTGCGCGCTCGCTGGAAATGCCGGATTGCTGATTGCGGCCCGTGCGGTTCAGGGCGCGGGTGCCGCAATGGTCATGCCGCTGGCCATGGCGCTGCTGAGCGTCGCTTTTCCCCCGGAGGAACGAGGCAAGGCGCTGGGCATCTTTAGCAGCATCACCGGCCTGGCCCTGATCATCGGTCCGATGGCGGGCGGGGCGATCTCCGAAGGCCTCTCCTGGCACTGGATCTTCTGGCTCAATGTTCCGGTCGGCATCGTTCTCATCCCGCTGGTGATGCGTCGGATTCCGGAGAGTCACGGGCCGGGTACGGCAATCGATGTCCTCGGCGTCGCCCTGGTGACTGCGGCGGCATTTGGAGTGGTCTGGGGTCTGATGCGCGGCAACATCGTGGGCTGGAGCAGCTCTGAAGTGCTGTCGGCGCTGACGGCCGGGCTGCTTCTGGCCATCGCATTCGTCCTTTGGCAGCTGCGTACCCGTGAGCCCATGCTGCCTTTGCGGTTCTTTCAGGCGCGCGCATTCTCCTCGGGCGTCGGCGCGAATTTCCTGCTTTGCGCCGCCATGTACGGCCTCGTATTCCTGCTGCCGCAGTTTCTGCAGTTTGCCCAGAGCCGTGGGCCGCTCGGCGCCGGCATGGGTTTGCTGCCCTGGACCGCCACGCTTTTCGTGGTCGCACCGATCGCCGGCAGCCTGATCAACCGCGTCGGCGAGCGCTGGCTTGTCGTGGCCGGATTGATCCTGCAAGCGGCTGGAATGGCCTGGCTGGCGCAGATCGCAGCACCTGATCTGCCCTACATCCAGCTAGTCGCGCCCCTGATCATTACCGGTGCCGGCGTGTCGATGGCCATGCCTGCCGCGCAGAATGCGGTCCTCAATGCGGTCGCGCGGCCGGAGGTCGGCAAGGCTGCCGGCACGTTCAATACATTCCGCTTTCTGGGCGGCGTATCCGGGATCGCGATCGCCGGTGCGGTGTTCGCCGGCACTGGAAGCTTCTCGTCCACCGACGCGTTCAGCGATGGCTTCACCGCGGCAATCGACGTCTCCGCGCTGCTCTCGCTCGCCGGCGCGCTCGTCGGAATGGGGCTTCCGGAGCGTCGCACAGTGGCGCTCGCGAATGCCGGCAAGGAGGCGTAATTGTCGCTCGGAGGCGGGAAGCTCGCGCGAAGCGGGTCCCCGCTTCAAAACGCCTTCTACTGCCCGGCGGATGCGAGGGTGCCGCTCGCCATGAGGCCCCACAACTGGTCGGCGCTCAAGTGCCTGGCGGATCCGTCATAGGCCACGCGTCCGAGGCTGAGAACCACGATCCTGTCGGCCAGCGCCCGCACCGTGGCGAGATCGTGTGTGACGAGGCTGACGCCAGTGCCGCTGGCGGCGATCGAACGGATCAGCTTCACGCGTTCCGTGATGGCGGCGAACATGCTGCATCGCAGCACCCTGCCGCCGATATCGGCGGGCCAAGGCAGCGCGCGAAAATCGTCAAAAATGGACAATTCGGGCTGGTTCCCGCTTTTTTTTGGCTTTTATTAGCCGCGCCTCACGTTCCTGTTTCAAATATGTCAACTTTTTGTGTTGCGTTGCACAATGGTGGCGCCTTATCCTGCGTGAGGGGGGCGCTTCCGATTGGAAATGCGCCGTGAACGACGCCGCTATGTTGACCGATTGGCAGTTTCGCCGTCCCGCCGGCGCACGCCGCTAATGGGAAATGCGCGCGACACCCAATTGGACGCGCTGAGGGCCATCGCCGTGACGATGGTGCTGTACGCACACTTCTTCGCGGCCGGAGGATCCTCGTTCTGGGGCCATATCGGCGTACGTCTGTTCTTCGTGCTGAGCGGCTTTCTGATTACCCGCCTGCTGCTCGAAGCCCGCTCGGCCGCCGAATTCGAAACCGGACCGGCGCTGAGATCCTTCTATATCAGGCGGGCGCTGCGGATATTCCCGCCCTATTTCGCCGTGCTGGGTTTCGTCTGGCTTACGGACATGGAGCAGTCGAGAGGATCGCTGGCCTGGCACGCGCTCTATCTGTCGAATTTCTGGTACGCAGCGCAGAATGAATGGACGCCCTGGCTGCTCTGCCATTTCTGGAGCCTGAGCATCGAGGAGCAGTTCTATATCGCCTGGCCGTTGATCGTGCTGCTGGCGCCGCGCCGGCGCCTCGAAGCGATCTGTATCGCCGTTATCGGGCTGTCGCTGGCCTACCGGTTTTATTGGCCGATCGCGGGAACACCCGGTTTGTCGCGCGACCTGCTGCCGCCGGCGTCGATGGACGCGCTGGCGTCAGGGGCGCTGCTTGCCGCTTACCGGTCAAGATCCGCTGGCCTGCCGCAATGGCTTCGAGCTGGCTGGCCGTGGCTCGCCGCGGCGTTTTTCGTTCTGCAGTGGTTTGCGCCGGCGCCGGCAAATCCGCTGCAGGAATGGGGCCTCTGGCTGCTGTTGCAGATCCTGCCTCTCGTGCCGCTGGTGGTCATCGTTGCAAGCTGTTCGACAGGCGTTGGTGGCTATATCGGAAAAGGTCTCGAACTGCCGCCGCTGCTTGGCCTTGGCCGCATCAGCTACGGCGTTTATCTCTACCATCCGATAGTGCTGTCGCTCGTCGTCAAATCGCAGCCCTGGATTCCGCTCAACGTCTCGGAACAAGGGCCGGGACGGTTCCTGGTGGCGGGAACGGTGACGCTCATGCTGGCGTCGGTTTCATGGCTGCTTTTCGAGAAGCCGCTCAACAGCCTAAAGCGCCACTTCCCCTATGTTGCCCGGAGAGGCCGAGCCGGCTTCCCGACAGGCATCGATACGACCAACAGCGGTTGGCTCGCGGCAGGAGCATATCCGAGCAGGCCGCTTGATGGCGCATCGCGCTTGCCACGCAAGTTGCAACGAAGCGGTCGGGGCTGACCAATGGCTGCTCCCTTAGTCTCCGTTCTGCTGCCGACCTACAATGCGGGACCTTATCTTGCCGCTGCGCTGGGTAGCATCCTGCGCCAGGATTACGATCGTCTGGAGGTCATCGCCATCGATGATGGCTCGACCGACAACTCACTGCAGATCCTACAGAAATACCGCCAGGCCGACAATCGCATCTCGATCATCTCACGCGAAAACCGTGGCCTGATTGCAACTTTGAACGAAGGCCTGGCCATGGCCCGCGGCGATCTGGTCGCCAGGATGGACGCCGACGATGTCGCCTATCCCCGGCGCCTGTCGCGACAGGTCGCGCTGTTCAACCAGCAGCCTGACCTCGCGCTGTGCGGCGCGGGTTTCGACACCTTGCTCGGCAACCGCATCGTCAGGGGTTCGCCCGATCCGATATTCCAGGACAATAGCCTGCGCATCTTGTCGATGTTCTTCACGATCTGCATGCATTCCACGGTCGTCTACAACAGGAAGGTCATCGAAGAGAGCGTTCTATTTTATAACGAAAGGTACAAGCACGCCGAAGACTTCGACCTGTTCAGGCGGCTGACCGACCGCTACCCGGCGGCCATGATCCCCGAAAGCCTGATCGCCTATCGTATCCATGACGACAGCGTGACCAACAGGCACAAGCGCGAAATGCGCAGGACGCATTTGAAGATCGTCGCCGAGAACCTCGAGCGCGAGGGGCTCGCGGAAGAGACGCAAGACCTCCGCGACATCGGTGAGGTCCTGTCGATGGGCACGGTTCGCCGTGCCGCCGAGTGGATCCTTGCGCTGGAAGAAAGGATTGCCGCGCTGCCGGCCGAGGCGAGGCCGAGCTACCAGGCCGGCACGCTGAACCTGTTCTACTTCCTCTATCAGCTCATATCGGGAGAAAGACAGCCGTTGCTGATGCACGAATTCCTGACGCGGACCGCGAAATGGAAGCTCATCCGGCGCCGCGAGCAGTACGTGTTTCGCACCGGTGCCTTCGCGCCGCGCTTCAGTCTCGCCTCGATGTCGGTCACCAGGCAGGTGGATGCCCTGTCGCGGTATCTGCAATCCGTGCCGGCCGCGGCGGTTTTGCCTTCGAACCAGTTGAGCTAGCAACGCATGTTCGTCAAATCGCACCAACTCCAGCAGCGCGGCCACTCGACGGTGCCGGCGGCCATGTCGCCGCGGCCGCAGCATGGACCGGCGCCGGCGGTCAGCTTCATCGTCTGCACACGCGACCGCGTCGCCGTGCTCGAGCCCTGTATCAGGTCGATCCAGGCCGCGTGTCGTGCCCATGCCGACTTTGCCGCCGAGCTGGTGGTTGTCGACAACGGCTCGACCGACAGCACCGCCAAACGGCTGGCCAGCATCGCCGAACTGTCGGACATCCCGTTCACCGCTATTCGCGAACCACGACCTGGACTGGCGGCCGCGCGCAACGCCGGGCTGGAGCGGGCGCGGGGCCGCGTGCTCGTCTTCGTCGACGACGATTGCGCAGTCCACAAGGATTATCTGCACGATCTGCAACGGCACTATTCGGCCGGCGAACGGGTCATCCGTGGTGGCCGCGTCGAGATCGGCGATCCCCGCGACCTGCCGTTCACCATCAAGCGGTCGCCGGTGCGCGCGCGGCTTACGCCGGATGTCCATCCCGGTGGCTTCGTGCTTGGCTGCAACATGACGATGCACCGCGATGTTGCCGCCCGCATCGGCCGTTTCGACGAACGGTTCGGCGCCGGCGGCCCGCTGCGCTCCGCCGAGGATACGGACTATCTCGTGCGGGCGGTGCTGCTTGGGATTCCGGTCGAATATGTGCCCGACATGACCATCTATCACCATCACGGCCGACGCGACCGCAAAGCCATCGAAAAGCTGCATCGCGACTACAGCATGGGCAATGGCGGGCTTTGCCTGAAACATATCCGCCACGCGCCGTGGCTGCTTCGCCATTTCTACTGGTCGATGAGGGCGGCTTTGCGCGAACTGAGGAAAGGCCCTCTGTTCGACCGTGAACTCAAGCTGTCGCACTGGCCGATCATCGGCATGAACTTGCTCGGCGCGGCCAAGTTCGCGGTGCTTTCGCTGGTGAAATCGCCGCAGCCGGCGCAAATGCGACAGGAGCAACAGGCAAATGCCGAGGCGAGGTGATCCGCAATCATGCGCCTGATGCCGCCCAGCCTGCCGATGCTGCGCCGCGCGCTCGGGCAAAAGCAGTTGCGCCTGCTTCCGGCCGTGGTGGTGCTCGGGCTGCTCAGTGCGGCGCTTGAGGGGTTCGGCATCGGCCTGATCATCCCGTTGCTGAACATAATCATGGGGCAGGGGCAGACCGGCATGGCCGGCTTCTCCGCCGTCTTCCAGCATGTCGGATCGAGCCTGAGCGAGCGCGACCGGCTGATCGTCATATCGGTCGCCATCCTCGGCTCGATCGTGCTGAAGAACCTGTTCGCCTACGCCAACACGCTGCTGACCACCTTCATCTATGGCAAGGCGAGCCATTCGATCCGCAGCGCGCTGTCGGAGCAGCTGCTGCGGGTGGGCTACCCGTTCTTCCTGCAGCAAAGCCCCGGACGGCTGCTCAACATCATCTCCAACGAATCCTGGCGGGCCTCGGATGCCATCCAGATTACGCTGGGGGCAATCGTCAACGCGTCGGCCGCAATCATCCTCCTGACCTTCCTGCTGCTTTTGTCGTGGCAGATGACGCTGCTGGTCACGCTGGGACTGGCGCTGGTCCAGGTCGCGCACGCCATGCTGTCGGCCAATCTGAAGGCGCCGAGCCGCAGCGTCGCCTCCCGCAACAGCCAGCTCGCATCACAGATGCTGCATCTGGTGCATGCCGGACGGCTGATCCGCATCTTCGGCCAGGAGCAACGCGAGAAGGCGGCATTCGACCAGGCATCGGATGCAGTGCGCCGGGCGGCGTTCGTGCTTTTGACGCGTCAGGGAGCGTTGCCGCCGCTGACCGAGGTTCTGCACGCCATGCTGTTCCTGGCGGTGGTGATCGGCGCCTGGTTCGCCAATGTCAGCTTCCCGCTGATCGTCGCCTTCGTCATCCTGCTCTACAGGCTGCAGCCCTACATGCGGTCGCTGCAAATGGCCTGGAGCCAGTTGCAGGGCCTGAGCGGATCGCTTGAAGAGGTGACGTGGATGCTGGACCCATCCGGTAAGCCCGAGCCGCCGCAAGGTGACGCGGCGTTCCCCGGGCTCAGCCAAGGCATCAAGTTCGAGGACGTCACCTTTACCTATTCTGGTTCGGAACAGCGCGCGGTGGTGCTGCATGCGGCGAATTTCGACATCCGCAGCGGCCGCTCGACCGCGCTGATCGGCCGCTCTGGCGCCGGCAAGACGACGATCGTCAATCTCCTGTGCCGCTTCGTCGAACCGGATAGCGGCAGGATCCTCGTCGATGGATCGCCTCTGGACCGCATCGACCCCAGCCAATGGCGAAAGCACATCGCGCTCGCCAGCCAGGAGCTGGAGCTGGTCGACGGCACGATTTTCGACAACATTATCTACGGCCAGGACGCGGCCTCGGCCGATGACGCCGAGCGCGCGGCAAAACTGGCCGAAGCGCATGGCTTCATCGAGCAACTGCCGCAAGGCTACAGGACCGTCGTCGGCTACCGCGGCGTCAACCTCTCGGCGGGACAGCGGCAGCGGATCGCGCTGGCCAGAGCCCTGGTGCGCGATCCCGATATCCTCATCCTCGACGAAGCCACCAATGCGGTGGACGGGCTGTCGGAAGCGGCGATCGTCGAGACGCTGAAGTCGCGCGCCGGCCGCCGCACCACCATCGTCATCAGCCACCATCGCAGCACCATCTCGTTCTGCGACGACGTGGTGATCCTGAGCCACGGCCGCGTGAAAAAGCAGGCGCCCTTCGCGGCGCTCGCGACGCTCAGCATGGACGAGCTTTACCAGCACGAGGCGCTGGAGGGCTGAGGGCGCCCTCCGCTGCGTGCGCGCGCTGGGAGGTCGTCTCGGATGTCAAGCCAGGTCAAGCATCTCAGGGCGAGGAGCCCTCCGCCATGCCTCTCTGCAGGATTTCTGGGATGATGAGTGATCCCGAGCTTACCCGCTTTCGATCTGGAGCGTACAGAACCAAGGGTCCGCCTGCCAAATCCATCAATGGCAGGCGGACCCTAATCAGCGCTGAAGGGACTGATTCTGCGCCGATCTCTCCTCGAGGAGGTGACGCCATCAACTGAAGACGGGCGCAGTTGTTCCCGGCGCCGGCCGTACACGAGACCATTGCGCAGGCAGGTCAGACTTAGGTCCTATAAACGGGCATCGCTGGCTGGAGTGAACATCGGGTCTGCTCGGTGGTAGCGAAACTTCGGCCGGAGGTCGACGCAGCCATTGGGTTCCGGGGCATGGCTCGGCGCTGATCATAGGCGGCGATCGATCCCCGCACGCCTGATGGAGGGGCGCTTGCATTCCTGCGGAATGCCCATCCACCGGCGCCAAGTGAAGTTCTCCAAGCGGTACGGGCTCAGCGGTCGTCAAGCTGTTGCTAATATGCAGCACAGGCAGCGCTCTATGAACAGCGTCGCTTGGAACCGCTACCTCCGACCAACCGTTAGTGTCACAATGACGAACCAAAAAGTGAGGCTGACGATGGACCCGCTGCAAAACAACACGTTGGAGATCTGGTGTCTTGCGGCTGTTCCGCTGTCACTGCTCCTTACGGTGTTATTAGCCGGATTTATTCTTTAGCTGACCCAACGAGGCCGGCTTTGCGGACCGGGCCAGGAAGATGAAAATGACGGCCATTAGGCACGGTAGGGTCGCGGACACCCCGTGGCACCAGGCCGTGGCTGCCTTTTCCAACGTGCCCCCATAATCGGCTCTTTCGAGCGGTCCGGCTCGCGGCGATTGCTCGCGGCGCCGTGGCGATGGCGAGCATCCGAGCTCGTACGTTTTTTACACAATCTCTGATTGGTGGACTCGCCCGACGCCATCGACGTTAATTTTGCGTTAGCGACAGGAGGGGGAAGATCGCTAACGGGAGGAAGAAAATGAAAGAAAACTACGATCTGACGATCGACTACGACGACGTGCCTTACGACAACAAGCCTTACGATCTAGCCACATTCGCAAGGAAGCACGGGCTCAACATTCGAGCCGCCGAGCTTCTTCTTTTCGCCAAGGGCCCGTCTCGAGCGGCCTGCGATGCCGCGGCGAGGGCTTTTCTGGCGGCAGTCGCCGCACAAGCTATGAGACAATCGGCGCGGTAGGTCTCACAAAGCCATTGCTGACACGGCCTGCCGTGTCAGCAACCTAACGGACAGCGCTGGAAATTCCGGGCCGTTTCCAACAAGATGCCTAACATCCGGGAACGGCCTGAAATGTGCAATCTTTACAATATCACGACCAGCAGGAGGCCATTCGCCAGTGGACCCGCGCCTTGCGGGATATCCTCGGCAATCTCGAACCCTCCATCGACATCTATCCCAACCAGCCAGGCCCTGTGGTGCGCAACACGCCGGACGGCGAACGCGAATTCAATTCGCCCGTGACATTTTTGTTCCCGTTTTGTTCAATTTGACCAGAAACTAGTGGAGGCATCGCCCACATTGCAAGCGAACGCTTCGTCACTGAAAGGTTTATGCCGCTTGCGCGAGGTGCATCAGGTACGGTTCTGAACAATTTGCATACCGTGCTAAAATCCGCGGGCGACCGCGATGGGCGTCGTTACCTGCTTCTGGACGCACCATGTTCTCGTAAACTGTCCGGCGCAGAGATGCGTGGCCGCCGTCTTCGCAGGCTCAGGTTCCGTCAGGCATCCGGCGCGGCTGCCTGGCAAGCGACAACACGCCCAACGCCGCCTCAATGCTTCTTGAAATACTGCACCTCACGTTCGTGCTTCTCCGCAGCCTCGCGGCTGTCAAACGTCCCGAGATTGCGGCGCTTGCCGGTCTTTTCGTCCTTCTTGCGCGAATAGAGGCGGTATTTTCCGTCTTTGAGTTTTCTGATCATCTGTCACTCCCCGAGCCGCTGCTTCCCCTTGAGGTTGCGCGCGGCTTGTTCGATCGCCGCCCGGTCGTTGCCCAGCCTGTCGATCAGCTCCTGTGCCTGTTCGCCCGATATGCCGGTGCGCACCGCCAGGGCCTCCACCGTCAAGACGTCGGAACTCGCGAACTCGCGGGTTTCCGGCAGGGCATCGCCTGCCGTCAGCGGCAGGGCTGCCTCCCTGTCGATCTCGGCCTCAGCCCGGTGCCAGTGCCGCTCGGGATCGCCATGGATCCCGCCTTCGCGTTCCCAGATCTGGTATGCGCGCTCACGAATCTTGTCGTCCCGTTCGTCGCCCATCTTAATTCCTCCTTTGCCTGTCGGATGAACGCCGCGCCGATCCGAACGATCCAAAAAAATTGGGCATTATCCCCTTGACACAAGTACAGTCATTTCGTACAAAGGGTCATGGAAAACCCGAGCAAGTCACCGCAGTTCTCAGTTCGCAATTTCTTCGCCCGGTTCCCGGATGACGAAGCTTGCCTGCAGCACATAATGGACGTGCGCTACGGCATGAGGCACCCTTGCCGGAAGTGCCTCAACCTTTCGACATTCCACCGCATGACCGACCGCCGCGCCTTCGCTTGTTCGCATTGCGGAGACCATGTTTACCCGACCGCTGGAACGGTGTTCGAAGATACCCGTACGCCGCTGCAATCGTGGTTCTATGCGATATATCTGTTCGTCACGACACGCCACGGCGTTTCGGGAAAAGAGCTTCAGCGCCAGCTTGGCGTGACCTATAAGACCGCATGGCGGATGGGGATGAAAATCCGTGAACTGATCGGCTCGACCGAGGATTTCGACATGCTGAAAGGCCACGTCGAAATGGATGAAACCTATGTCGGTGGTTATCGCCCCGGCAAACGTGGCCGCGGCGCGGCTGGCAAGACCATTGTCATGGGCATGAAGGAACGCGACGGCGATATTCGCACCGAAGTCATTCCGAACGTGAAGATGGCTACGCTTCGTGGCGTGACCCTGCGCAACGTTGAGAAGGGCTCTGTCGTCTCGACCGACGAACTCATGTCCTATGGGTTACTAGAGGGTGACGGGTACAAGCATGGCACCGTGATGCATGGCGACAAGGTGTGGTCTACGTTCCACAACGCCACTGGCGAATTCCACTCGACAAACCATGTCGAAAGCTTCTGGAACCTGTTCAAGAATTCGGTTCGCTCGACCCACATTCACGTGTCGGCGAAGTACATGGACCGCTACCTTGCGGAATTCACTTTCCGGTCGAACCATCGCGTGATGCAGAACGCGATGCTCGATCTGATCGTGTCTCGTGTTTGATGACTTTGGAGGCCGCCCCTAAAAAAGCGGCCTCCTGAATTGGGCCGATTCCTGCCGCCTCGGCTTGGCGTATAAACTCCTCCAATCGGTCTTCGCGGATTGCTGCGGCCAAAGACAGGGTCATATCTTGATTCCTTTCGAGCGGAGCAAATCGTTGAAGTCCATATGCTGCACCTTCTCAAGACTGCACACGTCCGGAATGCGGCGCTTGTTTGCGCTTGGCTGGAAAACGTTCGCCTTTTCCATGCTTATCACCGGAAGTGCCAGCGTCTTGGCAAGAGCGATGATGGATATGTCGTTAAGGCCGACCGTCCCTTTTCGGTTCCCGTTGTACTCGGAAATTACGGACTTATGATCGACCCTCATCCGTTCAGCGTGTTCCAGGTACGCTTCCCAGTTCCAATCGCCATTGCCTATTTCCCTGATTAGGCAATGGCCATGGTCTTTGACACAGGAACCAAGCGTGCCCTTGATCGCCAGCATTTCATCATAGATTTCCGGCGTGCAGCAAAACACGCCGTCCCTTATGAGGTTTTGGACCCGATCCCACAGACCCTCATAGATATCGCCGGGCAGAGCCTCCCACGGATTGCTGATGCCGGATGTGTCCAAGCAATAGTCAGTCATTCGACATCCAGTTCGCCCGGATGTCGTTGAGGTGATCTAGGTTCCTAATCCCCATAAACTCGGCGGCGTTGTGGTTCGTGATCCGCCCGGTGTTCCATGCTTCAAGGACAAGCCCCGTGTAGAGATCGCCCTTGGAGCTGCGATAGCGAGAGCCGTAATATTTGGGCCTTCCAAAGCCCTCATATTCCTCTTCCTGCTTCACAAATTGAGGTCTTTTCACCCGCCAGTAAAACGATGGCTGCACATAGCCAAGATTGACAAGACGTATGAGGGCCGCGTGCGGGCTGACAGCGTATCGCGCTGAGACCGATGCCAGTTGCGCGTCCGCTATTGATTGGGACCCTTCCGGGAAGCTTCCCATGAAGGCGGTCACCGAATCTGCTGGCATGAGAAAGGCAGCCGCAAAGCGATTGCACCACCCTTCTACTTTCTTGAGCGAGGATCCATTTCCAAAGCGTGGGTAGCTGCTGAGAGCACTTTGTCTTAGCAGGATATGGGCAAACTCATGTACTAGCGTAAATGCTGTGCCGCCCGGCGACTCGTTGCCAAAAACGATGATTGGGAAGGTCTCGCTATAGAGACATATCCCTCGTGTTCGGACACGGCTTAGCCCGCTTTGTTTGAGGACAAGAATTCCAATCTCTTCCAGCTTTCGTCTAAGGACCGCAGGAAAGCCATCTCGATCCTTCTGAGATCGAAGGCTCGTCTGTCTCTCAATGGGGAACGCGATCCGTTCGCGGACTCGCGCCGCTGCCTTGTCAACGTCTTCCTCGATGCTGCAATACAGGTCAGATGGAAATGGAGTTGGCGGCTCTCCGATTAGGTCGAGGAGATCGAAGGCATTCAGCCTAATCTCTTCTGCCCAAGTCTGCAGTTCGACAAGGGCAGCGGCTTCAGACGAAGTCGGCGGAATTCTATGAAAGCGAAAATCGGGAGCCAGTTTCGGTTGCTGGATAGCTGGTATTTCTCTTGCGAAGAATTCAAGAAACGGTCGTCCATACATATCCGCAAGGGCTCGCGCCTGCCTAACGGTCGGCGCGTCCGGTCTCCCATCGTGCTCCCACGCAATAACCTTCTCTGGCGGCACATGCAGGCGGCGAGCCGCGTCTTCAACGCCAATGCTTACCCGCTCCCGCGCCCATCTCATGACACGCGGATTGTATGGAATCTCCCGTTTTGCTGCCGTAACCATATTGAGACTCTAGAAACCCCGCATCCTGAAAGCCACCGCTTTCTTGACAAGGTGAACGGAATTCATTAACGGCCGCCTATACGTGTCTCAAGGGGATAATGCCCAAAAAATTTGCGTGATCGTTGGTTAGCCGCTCGAGGGTGGGATCGCACAAGACACCATGCCCTTCGGTCCGCTAGCCCGCCATCCGGCGCGCCAGCCTACTCGCACTGCCGACGTGGCCCGCCGGAATACGGTTGATAGCTGTTGTCCTCCGGCCGGTACGAGCGGTAGCGGCTGAAGCAGTATTGGACGTGGTCGGATGAGAACTCGGCGCCGCCGGGTTCATCCGGTGGCGGGTAGCCCTCCACTGACGACGTATCGCTCGCCTCGACGTAGCTGCCGTCATCGGCGGCGTCGAGATAGGGCGATATGCAGGGGCGCTGTTGGCCGCTGTAGGATGTGTAGCGGTTGTCGCCTGGCCTGTAGGAGCGGTAGCGGCTGGCGCACCATTCGACATGGGCGGCGGGCAGCGTCTGCTGCTCTTCCACCGCCGGCTTGATGGAGCCGGTGGTGTCGGGTGTCGAAGCTGCGGCGGTGTCGGCGGGTTTCGAGCTGCGATCAACTTCCGAGGTGCGAACGGGAACCGGGCGGGCCGGGAGGCGCTCGAGGCGCTGCGAGGCCGGGTTTACCGGGCGCGGATCCTTGGCCCACAGTTCGGCGACGCTGGAGACCGGGGCGGGCGGCCGCACCGGCTTGGCTATCAATAGCCAGGTGGCGAATGCGAGGCCGCTGGCGAATACGGCGAGCGTCAGGACGAAGCCGCCAAAGATTGCGAACAAAGCTTTCATGCCGCGCTCCTTCGCCTCCCGGTTAAGGAAATGCGGGGGCGGGGAATCCGGTTCCAGGAAAGAGCGCGGGGGGAGAGGATTTCAAAAAAGGAAGACCCCTCTCCGTCTCGGCTTCGCCGAGCCACCTCTCCCCGCTTTGCGGGGCGAGGAACCCAAGATCGCGTAGGGGGCCTTTCAGTGCAGGCCGAATTCGCGCAGCAGTTCTTCGCGGTAGCGTACGAAGCGGCTTTCGCTGCGCTCGCGCGGGCGGGGCAGGTCGATGTCGATCAGCCGCGCCGCGCCGCCTTTCTCCTTGGGCAGGATCAGCACCCTGTCGGCCAGGTAGATCGCTTCCTCGAGGTCGTGCGTCACCATCACCATGGTGACGTTCTCCTCGCTCCAAATGCGCGCCAGTTCCTCCTGCATGCCGATCTTGGTCATCGCGTCAAGCGCGCCCAGCGGCTCGTCGAGCAGCAGGATTTCGGGCTGCACGGTCAAGGCGCGGGCGATGCCGACGCGCTGCGCCATGCCGCCCGACAGCTGCCTCGGGAAAGCATCGCCGAATTCGGCGAGGCCGACGAGCGCGATATAGAAGCGCGCCCGTTCCTCGGCCTCGGCCTTCGGCACGCCGCGCACTTCGAGGCCGAAGGCGACATTGCCGAGCACGGTCAGCCAGGGCAGCAGGCGCGGTTCCTGGAAGATCACCGCGCGCTCGGCGCCGACGCCGTGCACCGGCTTGCCGTCGATGGCGACGCCGCCGCTGTCGGCGGCCTCCAGCCCGGCAAGAATGCGCAGCAGCGTGGTCTTGCCAGATCCGCTGGCGCCGACGATGACCAGGCATTCGCCCGAGCGGATGTCGAGGTTGAGGGTCCTCAGCACGGCAAGCGAGCGCCCGCCGATGCTGAACGATTTGGACAGGTCGCGTATGCTGACCTCACCGCCGCTTGTGCTGCTCATCGCGCTCGTCTCCCAACTGCCGGTTGGCCTTGTCAGTTGGTCTTGGTTTCGCCGGGCCGGTAGAGGATGTCTGTTGCCTTCAGCTTACCCTTTGGCAGGCGACCGTCGCGCTCGAGCACGCTGACCCAGAAGTCGATGTCGCGGTCCGTCGCCTTGGCCCCCTGGCGCAGCCCGAAGCCGGTCCAGTAGCGCGCCAGCTCGCCGTTTTCGCCGCGCTTGTCGAGGATTGTCGCGAGCACCTTGCGCGCTTCGTCGGGGTTCTGCAGCGACCAGTCGGAGGCGCGCGCCGATTGCTCGACGAAATTGCGGGCGGCGTCGGGATGCGCGGCGATGAAGTCGCGCCTGAGCACGACGAAGCCGCCGGCCAGTTCGCCCAGCACGTCGGTGTCGTTGAACACGCCACGCACGCCGCCATTGTCGACCAGCGCGCCGGCAAAGGTCGCCTGCCAGTAGCCGAGCGCCGCGATGTCGACCTGGCGGGAGCGCAAGGTCTGTTCGAGTTGCGGTCCGGGCACGACGACGAGATTGGCGGCGTCCGGCGACAGGCCGACGCTGTGCAGCGCCTCGCGCACCGTGTAGTCGAGATGGGCGCCGAGCGTGTTGACGGCGATGGTCTTGCCGGCAATGTCAGCGATCGATTTGATCGGGCTGTCGTCGAGCACGTAGAAGACGCTTCGCACCTTGCCGTTGATGCCGTTGCTCGGATAGACGGCGACGAAGTCGTTGCCACCGGAAATCGAATTGATCACGGCGGCGGTTGCGGCCGAGCCGATATCGACGCTCCCGGAGGCCAGCGCAAACAGCGATTCCGGGCCGCCGCCGGAATAGCCGACATTCTCGACCTCGATACCGAGGCCTTTGAAATAGCCGAGCTCGCCGGCAAGCTCATGCGGAGAGATGCTGCCGCGGCTGGCGAGGGAGCGGAACTTGACGGGTGCCGCTTCGGCAAAGGCGAGGCGCGGCAGGCCGGCGGCGAGAAGGCCGGCGGCAAAGGGCGCGCCGGCAAGCAGGGAACGGCGAGTGATTTTCATGGTCCGGTCTTCCTTGGTTCTGGCCTGGCTTGGCCTGGTTGGGAGATGGCGAAGGGGTGGTCAGTCGACGGCATTGCTCCAGCGGCAGAGCCGCCGCTGCAGGCTGACCAGCGCCTGGTTGGCGATCAGGCCGAGGCCGGCGAGGATGACGATTGCCGCAAACATCAGCGGGATCTGGAAATTGTACTGCGCGTTCATCACCTGGAAGCCGATGCCCTTATTGGCGCCGATCATTTCGGAGGCGATCAACAGCAGCAGCGCCGTGGTGGCGCTGAGCCTCAGCCCAACGAAGATCGAGGGCACGGCACCGGGCAGCACGACGCGGCGGAAGACGGTGAGCTGCCTGGCGCCATAGACGCGGGCCATCTCCAGCAGTTTCGGATCGACCTGCTTGACGCCGCCGATGGTGTTGAGCAGCAGCGGGAACAGCGTCGCCCAGAAGATGACGAACACCTTGGAGGCTTCGCCGAGCCCAAGCAGCAGGATGAATACGGGATAGAGCGCCAGCGCCGAGGTCTGGCGGAAGACCTGCAGGATGGGATCGAGCGCGGTCTCGACCGCGCGCACCTGGCCCATGAACAGGCCAAGCGGGATGGCGACCAGCACGGCGGCCGCGAAGGCGAGACCGGCGCGCTGCAGGCTGATGGCGATGTCACCGAGCAGAGTGCCGCCGGCCAACCCCTTCCAAAGTGCCGCGACAATCATGTCGATCGGCGGCAGCACGGCCGTGTTGACCCACCCGGCGCTGCTCGACACTTGCCAGATTGCGAGGAAAGCGATGAGGGCGCCGTAGCGCGACAGGAAGCGGATGCCTGCCCGGCCGCCGAGGCGCAGGAAGTCCGTGCCCAGGCTTGTCGTGCCGTCACGCGTGCCGAGGCTGGCGGCCTGTTCGATGTGCTGCAAGGTCATCGTCTTGCCTCTCGCTTCGAGGGTAGTGGGCTTCTCGGGATTATTCGGCGGCCAGCACGGCCGAGCGGGCGGCGGTCCACGGGTTTTCAGGCCGCCTGAGGCCGAGGTTCTCGCGCAGCGTCCTGCCTTCATAGGCGGTGCGGAACAGGCCGCGGCGCTGCAGTTCGGGGATCACCAGCTCGACGAAGTCGTCGAGCCCGCCGGGCAGCCAGGGCGGCAGGATGTTGAAGCCGTCGGCGGCTTCGTTGCCGAACCATTCCTCCAACTGGTCGGCGACCTGCACTGCGCTGCCGATGACGGTGTAATGGCCGCGGGCCGTCGCCACCCATTGGTAGAGCTGGCGGATGGTGAAGTTGTGCTCGTCGGCAATCTGGCGGATCAGCGCCTGGCGGCTCTTCATGCCTTCGGTTTCCTTGCTCGGCGGCAGCGGGCCGTCGAGCGGATAGCCCCTGATGTCGAGCGTCTGGCCTGCCAGCCCGTTGAGCAGGGCGACGCCGTCTTCGGGCAGGATGAGATCGTTCAGCTGCTGGTATTTGGCGCGCGCTTCTTCTTCGGTACGGCCGACGAAGGGTGCTACGCCGGGCATGATCAGCACCTGCTCGGGATCGCGGCCGACGGCCGCCACGCGGGCCTTGATGTCGCGGTAGAATTCCTGCGCCGACGCCAGGTTCTGATGGGCGGTGAAGATGACTTCCGCCGAGTGGGCGGCGAGCTTGCGGCCGTCCTCCGATTGCCCCGCCTGCACCACCACCGGGTGCCCCTGCACAGGGCGCGGCACGTTGAGCGGACCCTTGACGCTGAAATGCGCGCCCTTGTGGTCGATGTCGTGGAGCTTGTCCTTGTCGTAGAAGCGCCCCGATTTCTTGTCGCGGATGAAGGCATCGTCCTCCCAGCTGTCCCACAGCGCCTTGACCGTCTCGACATGCTCATGCGCGCGGGTATAGCGCTCGGCGTGGGCAGGCTGGGTATCACGATTGAAATTGCGCGCGGTTTCGTCGCCGGCCGAGGTGACGACGTTCCAGCCGGCGCGGCCATTCGACAGATGATCGAGCGAGGCGAATTTGCGGGCGAGCGTGTAGGGCTCCTCGTAGGTGGTCGAGGCGGTGGCGATGAAGCCGAGATGCGTGGTGAGCGGCGCCAGCGCTGCAAACAGCGTCACTGGCTCGAAGCCGGCGATCTTGGCATTGCCGCCTTCGCGGGCGCCGAGCCCGACCGTCAGATTGTCGGCGAGGAAATAGGCGTCGAACAGGCCGCGCTCGGCGGTCAGGGCAAGCTGCTTGTGGAACTCGAAATTGGTGGCACCGTCGGCCGGCGCCTCGGGGTGACGCCAGGCGGCGATATGCTGTCCGCCGCCGGGCAGGAAAGCGCCCAGTTTGATCTGCCTGGATTTCTTGGATCTGGTCATCGCGGCGTGCTCCTGGATTGGTCGGGGAGGGGATCTCGGGTCAGTAGTGCGTTCAGGCGGCAAGGCCGACGCGATAGGGCACTCCGGTTACCCGGCATGCCTCGGCGACCGCCTGCCGGGCGCGGGCATGGATCGCGTCCGACACCAGCACGCCATTGGCAAAGTCCTTGTCGGAGGCGTAGATCGCGGTCGGCACGGTCAGCGCCTCGAAGAAGCCGAACAGCGGCCGCAGCTGGTGCTCGACGATCAGCGAATGGCGCTCGCCGCCGCCGGTCGCGGCGAGGATGACGGGCTTGCCCCTCAGCGATGACGGATCGAGCAGGTCGAAGAAATGCTTGAAAAGCCCGGTATAGCTGCCTTTGAAAGTCGGCGAGCCGGCCACCAGGATGTCGGCGCCTAGCAGCCGTTCGACGATGTTGCGCGCCGCCGGGTCGAGGTCGCCGAGGCGCCTCGCCTGCGGCAGGGACGCGCCGAGATCCTCGATGTCGAAGACGGCCGAGGCCGCGCCAATGCTTTCGGCGGCCTGTCCGACAATGTGGCTGACGAACGCCTTGGTCTTCGATGGCCGGGTCAAGTTGCCCGACAGCCCCACCACGAGCTTTTTCGACATTCCTGGCTCCCTCTCAAGCGCTCTATTTTAAGATCTTGGGTCTAGCGATCTATTTTAAGTCTAGAGATTTTGTAGAATTAAAAGAGCGAGAAAATTTCAAAAGCAGGGCGATGAGCGAACTGAGTTTGCTGCACATCGCCCGCAATTGGTTCATTCAACGCGCCGTACCGCGCTGAAAGATCGCTGCAGCGCCTGCAGCCGCGATAGCGTAGCGCGTCGGACAGAGCGCATGAACAGCCGGCCGGACATATCAGGCAAGTCGCCCTCGGGCGCTCCGGCGCGACGTCGGGGAACCATGTCCTGATGCCACGATCCTGGATGGCCTAGCGGCCCTCGGAGAGGACGCGGCGCGGGCACAGGCCAAGGTGCTGGCGTGGGGTCCGCGGCATGTGGTGAGTCAGGCCAATTTGATTCAAATCCGGCTGTGGATATTTGCTTTTGGGTAAATCGAGGCGGTCATCTTGCCGGCCGGCGGGCAACAAGGAGAAGCCTATGACAAGCGACTTTGCCGCCGCACACCTCCACCTCGAACGAGCCTGCCATTATTTGAGCGGCGAGGACGAGACGAGCCGCACGGCTCGTGCGGCTCTGGATCTCCTGATCGATGCAATTGTCGCGGCACAATACAAGCGGCCCACGGGCGACGTTGTGGAATTTCCAAGACCGGCAAAGTTGGGACAATCCGCAAGCGGGAACGAGTAATCCAACCGGCGGCATCCCTTTGCTTCCGCCTGATCACATGAACCAGGTTGCCACCAGGCCGATCGTCGCCGAGAAAATAGCGGCGGTCGTTGCCCAACCGAGTATGTTGGTGCTGCGGCTGTTCACCTGGTCGCCCATGATCCTGCGGTTGTTCGTCATCAGCATGATGAGCAGCAGCAAGGGCGGCGTCGAGAAGCCTTGAACGATGCCGGACCAGACCAGCGCCTTCATCGGATTGAAGCCAAGGAAGTTGAGGCCGGCGGCGATCGCGGTAAAAAATCCGATGGCGAGATAAAATTTGGGCGCCTCTCGAGCCCGGGCGTGCAGGCTGTTTTTCCAGCCGATGGCTTGCGCCACATCATAGGCAGCGCCGGTGGTCATGACAGGAACCGCGAGGAAACCGACGCCAATCACGCCTGCGGCGAACAGAACGCTTGCGGCCTGGCCGGCGAGCGGCCGCAGCGCCTCCGCCGCCTGCGCGGCCGTGTCGATATCGTGGTGGCCCGCCTTGTAGAGCGTAGCACCCGTCGACAGGATGATGAAATACATGATGAGATTTGAAAACATCATGCCGATGAGGATGTCCCGGCGAGAGCGACGGAGTTCGCTGTCGGTGGCGCCCTTCCTTTCCCTGAGCGTTGTCCGCCCCTGGGCAATCTCCTCCTCGACCTCCTCATTGGACTGCCACGTGTAGAGATAGGCGGACAGCGTCGTGCCGATGATGGCGACCAGGATCGACAGGAACTCACGGTTGAATTCGATCCTGGGGAGCAGCGTCCCGCGCAGCACCGCCGCGGCGTCCGGCTTGGCCAGAATGGCGGCACCGACATAGGCGAGCAGCGCCAGCGCCAGCCAGCGAAAGATGTTGCGGATCAAAGTATAGGAGCCGAAGACCTGGAGGGCGAAGATGAGGGCGGCGACGAACAGCACGATCAGCGGAATGGGAAGCGGCACGAATATGTTGATCGCCGCGGCCATTCCACCGAGATCCGCCGCTGCCTCGATGGTGTTGCCGACGAGCACACCCAAAAGCACCGACCAGAGCAGCCACCGCGGGTAAAAGTCCTTGATGACGTGGAACAATCCGCGCCCCGATACCTGGCCGAGCTTCGACGACAGGTAGACGACCGCGTACATCATCGGCAACGTCACCGGAGCCGTCCAAAGCAGGTCGGGTCCGAAACGGGCGCCGGCGCTGGCATAGGTGCCTATCGCGGAACAATCGTCGTCGGCCGCCCCTGTTATCAGGCCGAGGCCGAGCGCGCGGCCTATGCCGCCTTTACCCTCCTCCGGTGGGGTGGAACGATCGGAACCGGCCTGCCTCATTGCGATCGGACCGGGTTGGGAACGAAGGGCGCGGCCTGCCATGCAACAATGCTAACGATCGGTCGGCGCGCTGGTCTCATTTTGCTTCCTTCAACAACTTGCCCAAACCCGGCGCGCCATGACTTGTTCCTCGACGACGGGGCAGGGATTTTGCCTCAGGCAAAAAAGTTCGGGTTGACCGCTTCCGAACGCGAAGCGACTATCCGCGCGAGGCGAAGATCGCAGGAGGAAGTGCAATGGACGAGCCCGATCAGTGGCGCCACATGTCGAGCGCGCCAAGGGACGGCAGCAGAATCCTTGTCACGGTTCGGCCTTCCGAACAGGGGCCGGCCGAGGTCGACATGGCTTACTGGGCCCGCGCCGATCAGTTCGGCAGCGAAGGCTGGCGCGCTTCCGATTCGTCTCCAGGACGCATCGTCGAATATGCCGAACCCGAACTGAAGTGCTGGATGCCGCTGCCGTCGGCCAATCTCAGCAAAGGCTCAATGCCGAGCCCGTGGGAAGGCGAAGATGTGCCGCTGGTGGATGGCTCGGGGATATGAAAGGGCCGAATGCCCAGGACCTCCAAGAGCCGATGTCCACGGCCACCCGCATTCGCCAAAAGTGCGCGCAAGCTGACCGCGGCGGTCCGGAAATCGAACCCCTGGATCATTGACGCCCGGCGGGCCCGCTGGTTCTCAAGATAGCGCGCGAGCGCAATGTCGTGGCGCAGTGGCCCGCCGCGCGGCTGCGGGTCCTGCCTTGAATCATCATGCCAGATGGGCCATTCCGTCGGGGGTAGCACAGCGTCCTCCTGAGATACCAGTCTCCCGACACTTGTCTTCCCTGCGTCGTGAGAAACGCGGTGGAGCCAGCGTGAAGGATTCGTGAAAAACACCAGGCCGGGCGAAATGACGGTTGAAATAGAGGCAAGTACAGGAAAGGATCGCAAAGAAGCTGTGGCTGTGGCGGATCCGATGGCGCACCCTCATCTCTGTCTGTTAGGCGGCTTTGACTTTGCCGGAGGAGCGGTGGCCCCGGTTTTCAGCCGCAAGGCTCGCGCCATGCTGGCTTATCTCGCCCTGCAATCCGGACACTCCCAATCGCGCGAGAAGCTCGCCGCGCTTTTGTGGGGCGGCAACAGCCAAACCCAGGCCCGAATGAACCTTCGACAGGCCCTATCCGCCATAAGGAAAGGAATGGGCGCATCCGATGGCGAAAGGTTTCTGAGCGACGGCGACAGCATTACGCTCAATCTCGACGATCTTGATTTCGACGTCGCGCGGTTCGAGTCGCTGGCCGCCGGCTCCGACCCGGAGCAACTCGAGCAAGCGCTCGTCGTCTATCGTGGCGACCTCCTGGACGGGTTCGGCCTGAAGGAGGAGCCGTTCGAAGATTGGCTCAGAGTGGAGCGCGAGCGATTGAGGGCAATCGCAACCATCGTGCTGGAGAAGCTCGTCGCGCACTATTCGGCAACGAATGATCTTCCATCATGCCTGCGGGCGGCGGTGCGCCTGCTGGCTTTGGAGCCCTTACGGGAGGATATCCACCGAGCCCTGATGCGGACCTATGCCGCCCAGGGCCGCTTTAACCTCGCGCTGAAACAGTATGAGCGCTGCCGTGATGTGCTGCAACTGCAGCTCCGCTTGCAGCCCGAGCCGGAGACCCGGCAACTCTATGATGACCTGCGGACGCGCCGCGTGACGCCGCAAGCCGCTACCCGGATAGCCGCCTCGGTGTCGCCTTCCCAGACACCGCCAACGTCGGCAGCCCGAACAGGTGAGCGGCCGGCGTCCCGGGCCGAGCCGATGCGCCCCGCGACCCACTATGTCAAATCGGCCGGAATCAACATCGCCTATCAGGTAACCGGCGACGGGCCGGTCGACCTGATCTATGTGCCTGGGTGGGTCTCCAATCTCGACCTTGCCTGGTCATCGCCGCGGCTGGCGCATATGCTCCAGCGTCTCGGTTCCTTTGCCCGCCTGATCCGTATGGACAAGCGAGGCACCGGACTGTCCGATCGCAATGTTGGTTTGCCAACGCTGGAAGAGCGGATGGAAGACATGCGAGCGGTGTTGGATGCGGTCGGATCAAAGCGAACGGTTCTGTTCGGCAGCTCCGAAGGGGGGCCCATGTGCATGCTTTTCGCGGCGACCTATCCCGAACGAACAGCGGCTGTCGTGCTCAACGGAACCTATGCCAGCGGCCGATGGTCGCCGGATTATCCATGGGCAAGGACAAGCGAGCAGGTAGAAGAAGATCTGACCGCCGTCGAGAGACAGTGGGGGGAGCCGGCGGACATGAGCAACGCCGCGCCCAGCCTGATGAACGACAGTTTCGAGAGAGAATGGTTCGCCGCCTATCTTAGGAATTCAGCCTCGCCTGCCGACGCGGTCGCGCTCTGGCGCTGGGGCACTGAAATCGATGTTCGCGCCCTTCTCCCAACCGTTCACGTCCCGACACTGATCGTGCAGACGGCGGGCGACCGCTGGGTAAAACCGGAAGAGGGGCGCTACCTGGCAACGCATATCGAAGGCGCCAGATACATTGAGCTTGCCGGCCGTGATCACGTAATCTGGGGGGAGAATTCCGATCGTTTGGTCGACGAGATCCAGGCTTTTGTCACCGGCTCGCTGCCGGCAACGTCGAGCGAGCGCGTGCTTGTGACGGTGCTGCACATGGAAATCGTCGGGTTGCCGCCGGCTCCCGTCAACGCTAGCGACCGGGCGCGGCGCGATCTGATGCAGCGACACGACGACGAGATACGCAACGAATTGCATCTTGCTAACGGTCAGGAAATCAGCCGCACCGGAAACGGGTTTCTCGCGGTATTTCTGCGACCAACGCGGGCGATCCAATGTGCAATCGCGGTCCGTCGTCGAATGAAGAGGTTAGACCTTCAGGTTCGCGCGGCAGTCCATATTGGCGAATGCGAAAGGCGCGGAGACGACTTCACCGGTGTTGCAATTCAACTGGCATCACATCTGCTCGACGTTGCCGGACCGGGCGAGATCATCGCGTCGCGCACGGTTCGTGATCTCGTGGCCGGTTCCGGCCTGGCTTTTGAAGAGCATGGCGAGATGGAGCTTGCAGGTGTTCCCGGCAGCCTGCAGCTTTTTTCCGTCAGTGAACCGGCTGCCTGAGGTCCCGCTGGGTTGGGATATGAGCCGGAGAGTTCAATAGGCCGGCGGGACAGCGCCCCCCTCTGTCCTGCCGGACATCTCCCCCACAAGGGGGGAGATCGGCAGCTTCACTGTCGGCCCTCAGAACAGGAATGCGGCTGTAGCGGGGTTCGGGCCGGAGCGGCCGTCGGGCGAATCCATGCCCCGAATGAGCTCGAGGTCCTTCGCTTCCAGCTCGAAATCGAAGACATCGAAATTGGCGGCGATGCGGTCCTGGTGGATCGACTTTGGAATAACGATCAGCCCTTCCTGAAGATGCCACCTGACGATCGTCTGCGCCAGCGACTTGCCGTGTTTCCTGGCAATGCTTTCAAGCGTCGGATCGTTCAACAGCCGGCCGCTGCCCAGCGGGCTCCAGCTTTCGATGCGGATGTTGTGCCTGTCATGAAATTCGCGTTTGTCACGCTGCTGGAAGCGGGGGTGGAGCTCGATCTGGTTGACGGTCGGCGTGACACCGGTCTCGCCGATGATCCGTTCGAGATGGTCCTGGTTGAAGTTCGAAACGCCGATCGACTTGATCCGGCCTGATTGCCTGAGTTCGACCAGCGTCTTCCAGGCTTCGACATATCTGTCCTGGCTGGGCACCGGCCAGTGGATCAGGAACAGGTCGATCTGCTCGATGCCGAGCTTGCTCATCGTCTCGTCGAAGGCGCGCAAGGCGGCGTCGCGCTGATGCGCGCCGTTGCGCAGTTTCGAGGTGATGAACAACTCGCTTCTCGGCACGCCGGCCGAGCGGATTGCCTGCCCGACACCTTCCTCGTTCTGATAGCCTTCGGCGGTGTCGATCAGTCTGTAGCCGGCCTCGATTCCCCAGCGCACTACCTTGGCGGTGATGGCTGGATCGACCTGCCACACGCCGAGGCCGATTTGCGGAATGGCGGAGCCGTCGTTCAATCTGATCTGTTCAGGTCTATTCAGGGTAATCTGTTCAGGCATGTTCAGGTCCTTCTGCATCGTTCCGCCCGGCGCAGGCTCTATCTAGTCCGGATGGCCGGCAAAGCCAGTCGATATCAGGAGAATGTGAGGAGACGGACGTGAAGCGCTGATCTCGATGTCCGTTCGGGCCGACAGCGTTCCAGCTTTTGACCCATTGGACTCGAGTACAGGAGCCGCCACTATTGCCGATAATGTGGTATTCTGCCGACTATCCGAGGAGGCGACTGCGTTGACCAACAGCTTGGAAGCCGAAGGGGCAAGAGACTGGTCTCACCTGCTGATCGCGGCAGAAAAAGGCGATGCGGAGGCGGTTCGATCGGAATTGGCGGCTGGCGCCGATATCAATCAGTCGGACGACGGCGGCTGGTCTGCACTTCACCTTTCAGCCCTCAATGACCGCACAGCTGTGGTGGAGGCGCTGATCGAAGACCCGGAAATCGACGTGAATTCCAGAAACAAGTGGAAGAGCACGCCCTTGAGTCTTGCGTCGGCCAAGGGACATTACGCGTGTATCTCAGTCCTCGTGAGACACCCCCAAATAGAGATCAACGCGCGAGCTGACTACTACGGCAGAACGGCTCTTATCGAGGCGGCGAAGAACGGGCATCTGGAAGTCGTCAAGTTGCTCGTGCAGAATGGCGCGGAAGTAAATCTGACCGACAAGACGGGGAGAAACAACGCGCTCATCGAGGCGATCAAAGGGCGGCACTACGAGATCGCGGAATACCTGCTGGATTCTGGGAAGGTGAGCTTTATCAACAAGGAGATGAGGCTAAACGCCCTGATCTGGGCTGGCAGCTGCCACAACCCTCAGCTTATCGAAAAGCTGGAAGCCGCGATCCACGCTTTCTTCGAAGGCAAATAAGGGCCTCGCCCTTACTGTCGCGGGGCGCGTCCGTATCTCCCGTCACGTCGACGCGCTCGATGGCGCAAACAGCCCCGCAGCGCTTCACATAAATTATTCAACCAAACGGTTGACTATCTCAAAGCGTGCGCCTATATTAAACTACATGGTTGAATTAGAGACATCCCAGATGGACGCGGTTTTTCACGCCCTTGGCGACGCCACCCGCCGGCACATGCTTCGCGATCTCGCCGATGGCGAGAAAACGGTAAGCCAGCTGGCGGAACCCTTCGTGATGTCGCTCGCGGCCGCCTCCAAGCACATCAAGGCGCTGGAGAACGCAGGGCTTATTCGTCGAGAGGTGAGGGGCCGCACGCATCTGTGCCGACTAGCCCCTGGACCGCTGGCCAGCGCCCATCAGTGGCTCAGCTTCTACGAGCGCTTCTGGACCGGTCGTCTCGATGTTCTCGAACGCCTTCTTCGCGAAGAGGACGCACGCAAAGCCCAGGATGAGCCCAGGAAATCGCCCAATCCGAAAGAAGGAGACGAGCAATGAACCAGATGAGAACCATCGGCGCCTATGGCGAGCTGACCGAGCCCGCCACGTTCACCATCCAGCGCCTTTTGCCCGGCCCCATCGAGCGCGTCTGGGCCTATCTCACCGAGAGTGACTTGCGACGGCAATGGATGGCCGCAGGCCAGATGGAAATGAAGGCCGGCAGCTCGTTCGAGTTCGTCTGGCGTAACGACGAGCTGACCGACCCGCCTGGCCAGCGCCCCGCGGGCTTCCCCGAAGAGCATCGGATGGAGGGCCGGATCACCGAACTCGATCCGCCGCGCAAGCTTTCCATCACCTGGGGAAATACCGGCGGCGTCTCCTTCCTGCTGGAGGCGAAGGGTAGCGATGTGCTGCTCACCGTCGTCCATCGGCGCCTGCCGGAACGTGCAATCCAGCTCAACATCACCGCCGGCTGGCACGTGCACCTCGACCTGCTGGCCGCCCGCCTGGCGGGTAAGACACCGACCTCGTTCTGGGGCGACTGGAGCCGCCTGCGGGACGAATACGACCGCCGCCTGCCGGCCTGATGTAACTCGCGGCGGCCATCCCTGAGGTCGCCGCCAGCCACACGAAGCAACGATGATCCGACGAAACGTGCTTGCATCCCGCAAGCCTGATGGAGGAAGTCATGCGTAAATTGATCACTGGAATGAAAATTTCCGTCGACGGCAAGATGGAGGGACCCGAGGGTTACGCTGATTGGGTCGATGCGTGGTCTGAGGAATACGGCCTGACGCCGCAAATCGATGCCTGCCTGCTTGGCGGCGTCATGTATGCTGGCTACGAGCGCTACTGGAGCGCCATCCAGAACGAGCCCGACAAGCCGCTGCCGATGACCGGCAAATTGCCGAAGCCGGCCGAGCTCGAATGGGCCCGCTTCGCCGCGCAGACGCCGCATTATGTGCTGTCGAACACAATGACTTCGGCGGCCTGGCCAAAGACGCGCTTCGTGCGGAATTTCGAGGATATCGCTGCGCTGAAACAGCAGCCCGGCAAGGACATCTACCTTATGGGCGGCGCCCGAATTACCGCGAGCCTTATCGATGCCGGGCTGGTGGATGAACTCAGGCTGATCGTCTATCCGCTGCTCGCCGGTGAAGGAAAGGCGCTGTTTGGAACGGCGAAGAATCGTCGTGGGCTCGAACTGCGCAAGGTTGAGCAGCTGTCGGACGGTCGCGTCGGGCTGGTCTATGGGATTGGCTAAAGCGCGTCGCGTTCGATCGGCCTCATGGGACGCGCTTTAGGTTCTTTGTTATGCATGTCGTTATCGCAAACCGATACACACTTTTGCGCGACATGCATTAGCGCCAACGTCAGGCAACGACACCGCGGCAGGCCCAGGCGACATTGGCAAAGGACCTCGGGCCGTCGGGCCGGCCGGCCTCATAGGCGTCGCGCATGGCGGCGTCGGTGCGCGCCCGCTCTTCTGGATCGAGCGTGGCCACATACTTGCCGAGCGGCCCTTCGCCGGCGGCAATCGGCGCCCAGTAATCATCGAAGTTTTGGTAGTCCATGCGGATCATCAGCTCGGTCTCCGTAACGTCGCGGAGACCCTGCTCGACAAAGGTCCGTTTCATTTCGCCCGGCTGCACCATCGGCTGGGTGCAATAGCGGGCGCGCAGCTGGCGTCCGCCTTCACTGAGCACTGCCACCGTGTCGATCATCATGCGCATTCCGGGCATGCCGCCGAGATGGTCCCATACGGTCGCCGCGACCACGCCGCCCGGCCGCACGACGCGTCGCATCTCAGCGACTGCCTTGCCGGTTTCGGGCACGAAATGGAGCACGAGCAGCGCCAGGGCGCGGTCAAACGCGCCGTCCTCAAAGGGCAGAGCGCAGGCATCCGCCTGGCGGATTTTTATCCGCGGGTCGGTGTTGCGCCGGATTGCCTCCTCGACGAAAACGGCCGAAAAATCGATCGCGGCGATCTCACGGAGTTCAGCGGCCTTGACGAGCGCGAAGGTCAGGCTGCCGGTGCCACAACCGACGTCGAGGATCTTTTCGCCGTCCTTAAGGCCCGCGAAGTCGATGAACAGCGGCGCGAGCCTTTGGCTCCAGCGACCCATGAGCTGCTCATAGCCGGCAGCATGGTGAACATTGAAACTTGAAGTCATCGAACCCTCCCTTAGCATAAGCTAAACCTCGACACAGCGATTGCCAAGGCGGGCGAGCATTCGTCCCACCGTGAGGCGGCCGCTGGCGAAAGCCACCTTACGGATGCCGGGGCGCGAAGACTTCGCCGGCATCGTGGATTTGATGCGGCCGGCGAGCCGACCTCGATCAGTCTGGGCCACCCATTTGGCGGGCAGTCCGCGGCGCTGGCACTGGATCTCCAACACGGAAGGCGAACGACACGACTTTCGTCGCATCCGGATCGACCTCGCAACGAAAGCTCAGAGCGTACCACTGCCCGCCGGCGCGGAACTCGGTCCTGGAGACTTGCATGATATTGCCGGCCTTCAACCTGAAGGGACGCAAGACGTCAGGAAAGTAGGGGGGCGAAGCATGGCGCAACTGTTCGCGCACTTCCCAGAAGCAGAGCTGACCGATCCGATCGGGGCGCGGCACATTTCTCATGGCGGTTGTCGCGATCGGATCACCGGTTGCTGTTTGCGAGAACAATCTTTTCGCTTCTTCAAGCTTCAGCGGCTTTTGCACCTTGGCCGCTCGCTTGGGCTTAGGCGACGCGGATGCGCCAGGCGGCGGAGCGGGGTCTTTGCCGTCTACCGCAGTCACGTCCGGCGGCTGCGCAAGATCCTGTTTATCGGGATCTTGCGGCGCCGTCGGTTGTTCCGAACCATCCTCCGCACTGTTGCCGTCCAGAGACTTGCGAGGGCCGGCGTCCTTCTCGCCGAATTGGAAGACAGGCCTCTGAGGGCCGGCTTCCGGATGCGCCGGCGTCTCGATCTTTGCTTCCGGCGGCTTTTCGGGCTTGGGCGGTTTCGCAGGAGGCGGAGGTTTGGCTTTCTCCGATGGTTTGGGCGGCGGCACCAGATCCACCCCGATGGCCTGCTCCTTCTGCGGCTGCGGGGGCGACACCGGCAGCGCGGACAACAGAAGCGCCGCGGCGAGCAAATGCAGGACCGCGGAGGCAGGCAAGGCCCACCTGAATACCTGGCGCTGATCCCGTATCTCGTCCGTCATCGTGACCGGTGTGTGGAATGAAATATTGGCGGCATCAAGCACCGATGCCGCCAGACGTCGAAATAACCGGTTCATGTCGAGCTTCGACGGTTTTGCGGCGGCCGAGCAGATGCCGCCCAACGCGTTCGTTGGAACTGTCGCCGTCGCTACGAATCGCGCCATCGGCGACTGCCGCGAGGCGCGTCATTCAAATACACGAGGACAGTGGCCGAGCCTGTCCCTAGCGTGGCGTCGGCCAGAGCGCACGGTCAGGGGGTGAACCCGTATTCGGGGGAGGCGAATGTTCGCTCCTTAACGGCGCTGCACGAGAGGGATATTCAGTCATGAATTTCAAAGGTTTGATCAAGCGTGCCGAGACTGTGGAGAGGGCGTTCAAGGAGCTCGAAACCGATTTGGCGGATGCGTTTAGCGAATGTCTCAACGTGGACGATCAGTCGCCGTTGAACGACGTCACTGTCCCGGATGAGACTGTGTCGGATGGGAATCTCGCGGCAATGGATGACAGCTCGCAACTTGAGGCCAATGCGGATGCCTTCGAGACCGCGCGACGGCTGACGCCCCACACGCAAACCCGGCTCGCTGCCTTAAGTGCGGTCGATGGGCTCTTTCACGACGCGCAGGAGTATCTTGGGGAGATCCATGCGAAACTGTCGGAGATCGCGACCTCGCATCATCTGACAGGCGAATTCCTGAAACTCCTCCACGGCGACATTCTTCGCGCCAACGAATTGGAGCTGGCAAATACCAGCTTGACCGCGCAACAAAGAGCACTATCCGAACAGCTCCACGATGCAACCAGAAAGCAGCGCGAGCGCGACAGCGCTATCGAGGCGCTGCAGCAGCACGAGGCGAGCCTGGTCGAGGACAAGGAAGCACTTCGCGGCGCGCTGGCTGCAGCAAGGCTGGAACTCGTCGTGGCAGGCAATGCGAGCGCAAAACGCGAGGCCGAGTTCGGCGAGCTTGTCAAAACGCTCTCGGCCAGAGCGGTCGAGGCCAACAGACGCTCGCGCGAGAACGAGATGCTGCGGGAGAAACATGTCAGCCTGTCGATCGACCTCGACAAGGCGCTGAAACGGGAGGCCGAGGCCCGGCACAGGCTGGACGAACTCTCGACTGTCCACGCCAATGACGCCGCACAGGTTTCGGAACTGCTGGCCGCGCTTGGCAAGAGCGAGAAAGAGGAAATGCGGCTGCAGAAATCGCTCGACATGGCGCAGGCCAAGCTGTCGGAAATGACGGAAGCGGCCCGCATCAGGGACGGGGACAGGGAAGCCGAACTTGCACGCGGTGTCGCGGAGATGACCGGCTTGCGTTCTGAGATCGAGGATCTCCGATCGCGACTGGAAGCCGCCTCGAACCACAACAGCGAAGCCGTCAGCGAGATCGCCAGGCTCAAGGCTCAAGCGAGCGACGCGGTGGCCGAAAAGCAAATCGCCGAGGAAAAATTGTCTGCTCTCATGAAGGAGAGCGAAAGCGACAAGATGAACCTTTCCGCGGTCAGCGCGAATTTTTCGCAGCTTTCCCTGCAGCAGGCATCCGAACAGATACAGTTCGACGTCCAGCGGCAGGAATGCGAGGATCTGCGTGCCGAAGTCGCGTCGCTTCAAGCCCGGGTCAAGGAACTGTTGCCCTATGAGCGGCTCCACAAGGTCACCAACGCCAGACCGCGTGAAGACGGCGTGGTCGAGATCACCGCTGCGGTGGCGGAGAAGGCCCGCGCCAGCAGGCGGCGCCTTCGCCTGCGCGCGGCATCCTAGCGGCTGTCTGAATTTCGACTGGTGCGAAACCGACATCCGTCAATGGATGGCGGGTCGAGCGTGAGGCTGGCCTTCCCTGCGTCGGCCTGCAATAGTGCACGCCGGTGAAGCGGAGGGGGCTGAGCATGCGGCTATTCATAAAGCGGAACCACCTCCGTTGGAGGATGTTGGCCTTCATCGCTATCATGGTGCTTTTGCCGAAAGCGGCGTCGGCCGATACCATCCCACCCGACAGGATCGCCGCGGCCCTTGCGAAGCTCGAATTACTCGCCGAAGGCGTCGTCGCGGATGGTAGCGTGCCCGGTCTGGCCATCGGCGTCGTGCATGGCGACGAGGTGATCTTCCTCAAGGGATTCGGGCATCGCGAGACCGGCAAGCCGGAGGCCGTCGACGCCGATACGGTCTTCCAGATCGCCTCGCTCTCCAAACCGGTCTCAGCCACCGTCGTGGCGGCGCTGGTCAGCGACGGGATTGCTTCGTGGGATTCGAAGATCGCCGACCTCGATCCGGCTTTCCGGCTCGCCGAGCCCTATCCGACCAGCGAACTCACGGTCCGCGACCTGTTTGCGCACCGCAGCGGGCTTCCCGGCACGGCGGGCGACGACCTCGAGGACATTGGCTATGACCGCGGGGAGATCCTGCGCCGCCTGCGGTTCGTGTCGCCGTCGTCGAGCTTTCGTGCCGGCTATTCCTACAGTAATTTCGGACTGACCGAGGGTGCCGTCGCCGCCGCGAAGCCGACGGGCAAGCCCTGGGAAGAGGTCGCCGAAGAGAAGCTCTATCGTCCGCTTGGAATGGCCTCGACCAGTTCGCGTCATTCGGACTTCATCAAGCACGCCAACCGCGCCGAACTCCACGCCAAGATCGATGGCGCCTGGGCCGCGAAGGTCCAGCGCTATCCGGATGCGCAGGCGCCAGCAGGCGGCGTCAGTTCCACCGCACGCGATCTCTCTCAATGGATGCGCCTTGTGCTCGGCAACGGGGCCTACGCCGGCAAGAGACTCATTGCCGCCGATGCGCTGGACCAGACACATATTCCCTTGATGGTTCGCGGCAAGAACCCCGTCTCCGGAGGCGAGGCCTTCTACGGCCTCGGCTGGAATGTCGAATTCGGCCGGCACGGGCTGGTCTGGGGTCATGCGGGCGCCTTCAGCACCGGCGCACGCAGTCTGGTGATGCTCTTCCCCGAGGAGAAGCTTGGCATCGTCGTCATCGCCAACGCCTTTCCGACAGGCGTGCCGGAGGGACTGTCCGACAGCTTCGCCGATCTCGTCTTCGACGGAACGCTGGGGAAAGATAAGGTAAAGGCATGGAATGATATCTATGCAGGCATGTTCGGGCCGGTGATTGCGGCGGCCAAGGCCACCTATGCCGTGCCGCCCTCTCCGGCAAGTCCGGCCGGGCCAGCCAGTGCCTATGCCGGCCGTTACTTCAACGACTTCATCGGCGATGCTATTGTGTCGGGCGAAGGAGAGGCTCTTGTCCTCAAGGTCGGGCCCGCCGGTGCGCGGTCCTATCCACTGAAGCATTTCGACCGCGACCTCTTCGTGACCTTCCCCGATGCCGAGATGCCGGACAGGCCCTCGGCCGTCAGCTTTGTCATCGACCCCGACGGCAAGGCGTCGGCCGTGACCATCGAGTTTCTCAACGACAATCATCTCGGCACGCTGCAGCGCGAGGGTGATTAGCCGTCGCGGGGCGGGCGAGCCTTTGCCGGTTCAGGATGCCGGGCCGAACTGGAGCAATTTGAAGCAATCGCCGCTGCCCGGCGTCGCTTGCGTCAGGAAGGGTTTCGACCGGTCGATCCATTCTTGGTGCGACCTGGCATCGGCTTCGATCTCATTGGCCGGTGCAAGCTTGACGAAACCGCGCCCCTTGCTGAACAGCCAGCATGCGCGGCCGAGAAACCGCCTGCTGCGCTGGCGCAGGAGGTCGGCATCATAAAAAATGTCGAGCACCTCCTGCTTGATCTTCCGCTCCTTTTCGGGATTGGCGATCGCAACCTCGATCGCCTCGCCGCCGATCGCATCCTGCAGGTCCTTGTAATCCAGGGCGATCTGAGTGGTGGCATATTTGATGTCGCTCTCGTCCCGGACGATGTTGAACCATAGCGTTGGGTTGAGCTCGTTGACGACGAACGATGCTTCGAAATCGCGTGATAAATTCAGGGTATCGAACCCCTGAACATCGACGTCGCGTTCGACCAGAAGGATCTGCGAAACCTGCTTGGCGAGCGCCGTCCCGTGGGCGCTGACCGCGGCATTGTTGCCGCCGAGTTCCGGACTGACATAGGCGCCGCCATCATCCAGCAGCGCATCGAATTCGCCAAGGGCCTCCACGACGGCGCCGCCGCGGGCAATACGCGCCGCCAGTTTGGCGAGAACCTGCTGGAGCTCCGTTTCGCGTTTACGCTGGTCCTGATAGTTCTGCTGGAAAAAGAAGATGAACAGGGACACGCCAATGCCGATCAGGATCACACCCAGCTGCGAAAAGATGTTGCGATAGTATTCCAGCAGCTTTTCACGATGGCGTACGTCGTCACGCACACTGTGCGCCACACGGAGATTGACGATCAGCGAAACGACCAGGAGCCCGGCACCGACCAGGATCAGGCCGCCGATCAGCAGGTAGCCGTAGCCAGAGTTCAAATCCATTCTTTGCCGCGCTCCCGAAGCCCCAGACAGCGCAGACTAATACCGTTCGGCTTCAACACCTACGTTTTCATAGGAGCGCCGGCGAAGGATTCCCACCGTTCGGCCGCTGTTCTTACAGCCAGGTCTATGCTCGCCGTCCGCCTCGTTTCGTAGCGGTCTTCTCGCAGCCGAATTCAGGCCGCGTGCTTGGAACCAATGACGGGCGAGACTGTTCAGCTATGACTTTGATACGACGCCGATGTGCCCGGTCGGCTGGGCATGCGGCGATCTTGAGGAGTTTCTCATCATGAAGATTTCGTCCAGATTTCGTTCAGTCGCGGTTGCCGTCATCGCCGCCGCGGCAGTTAGCTTTGCCAGCGTCGCGCATGCCGACAGCGGTACGATCCGCTTCGCCATCTACAAGGCGGCCTTTTTCATCGGCGGCTCCGGAGGCGAGGGCACACTGACCTTCCATGGTCGCCGATATCCCATCTCGGTCGGCGGCATCTCGGGCGGCCTCGCCTTCGGCGCCTCCAAGACCTATTTCAAAGGTACCGTGCGCCACATACGCCGCGCCCGGGATGTGACGGGGGTGTACGGTGCAGCGGGCGGTGGCGGCGCGCTTGGCAAAGGAGCCCAGGTGATCGTCATGACCAATGACAAGGGTGCCCAACTCGAACTCACAGGCAGGCAGGTAGGTCTGCAAGTCAACGCCGATCTCAGCGGTATGAGCATCTCGCTGAAATAAGGGCAGTCATTGCATTCGTCATTCCCTGGATGGGCCGGATTTGGCCGCTCCAAACCGCAGCCCATCCATCAGCAGCGACACCAATCGGCGCGAGCGGTCGCGCCAGTCCTTGGTGTCCGGGGCCGAATAGATGCCGCCCAGCGCATGCAGCACGTCGGAGGCATCGACGTCGCTGCGGATCGAGCCGTTGGCGACCGCGGCATCGATCAGCCGCCGCAAAGCCAGCGTCACCCTGCCCGAAACGTCGGAGAACAGGGTGGAGTTGGTTGTGAGCAGGATGCGCAGGCTTGTCGACAGCCCGCGCTTGGTGGCGATGTAGTCGACGAAGCGCTGCATCCATTGTTCGAGCGCGACGTCGGGCACATGATCGTGGGCGAGTTCGTCGGCCGCCTGGCACAGTCCTTCCACTTCGCGCCGATAAACCACCTCGACCAGATGCTCGCGCGTTGGGAAATGCCGGTAGAGCGTGCCGATGCCGACGCCGGCCTGACGCGCAATCTCCTCCAGCGAGGCATCGACGCCATGCGCGGCAAAGGCTTTCGCCGCGACCTCGACCAGTGCGTCGCGGTTGCGCTGCGCGTCGGCGCGCAGCGGTTTTGCAGCGGCGGCTTCGGCCTTGTCTCCAGATATGACGGGCGGCTCTGCGGCCAATTTTTTCTCCAGTGTTGATCCGAATAGGGCAGGCCCCGTTTCAACAACGGAGACGCCTCCAACTTCGTTACGCCTCCGACAAATATAATCGCAAGTAAATACAATCACAGGATCGAGTCTGGGCCGGCGTTCCGCATCTTGCCTGTCCCGGTGGATGACGACGGAGGATATTTCCTGGCGCGGCCGGCACTCCTCATCTGTTCGGCCGATGCCCTGAGGCAAAAATGAGCCGACATTGAGCACGATCCCCTCAGGATCATTGGACTGTCCTGCCCCTACAGACAGTTCAGAGAGCACCACCGGCTTGGGCCGGTGGTGCTTTTTTGTCTCCAGGCATGACGGCTGGCTGCCCTGCCAATTTTCTCCAATTTTGATCATTTTCGATCCTGGGCTTGAACAGGGCCGAGCAGGTCCTTAGGTAATAAGCGGAGGCGCCTCCGATTGTGGAGCGCCTTTCTCATGTAATCACGGGATCGGGTATGTCACGTCTTTGGACCTCGCAAGCCGCAGCCTCCCCGAGGTCGCGCCAAGTCAGGCAGACCCCCTCTGCCCTGCCGGGCATTTCCCCCAAGGGGAAGATAGCCTTCACCTAGCCATAAGCTGACCTTGCCGCTCGCCGGCCGGGCACCAGATCATCCCCTCCCGCGTCAAGCAACTGGAGCCAGACGCCCCATGACAAGCAAAACCCGAACTCCAATCCAACTTCAAATCAACGGACATCGACATGAGCTGGAGGTCGAACCGCGCGTTACCCTGCTCGACGCCTTGCGCGACCATCTCGGCCTGACCGGCACCAAGAAGGGCTGCGACCAGGGCCAGTGCGGCGCCTGCACGGTGCATATCGACGGCCAGCGCGTGCTGGCCTGCCTGACGCTTGCCACTCAGGCTGAGAGCAGGGACATCACCACCATCGAAGGGCTTGCCGGGGAGGATGGCACGCTGCATGCGGTGCAGGCCGCCTTCCTCGAACAGGATGCCTTCCAGTGCGGCTATTGCACGCCGGGCCAGATCATGTCGGCGGTCGCCTGCATTCGCGAGGGCCATGCCGGTTCCGACGAGGAGATCCGCGAATACATGGCCGGCAATCTCTGCCGCTGCGGCGCCTATCCGCATATCATCGCCGCCGTGCGCCAGGCGGCCGTGGAGGCCGCGTCATGAGGGACTTTTCGTATCTCCGCGCCGGCTCCGTCGATGCAGCCCGTGAGGCAGCAGCACTTCCCGGCGCCATGCTTTTGGCCGGCGGCACGACGCTTGTCGATCTCGCGAAATGCGGCGTTGCCGAACCCGAGACCGTGGTCGACATCACCCATCTCAAGGGACTGGACACGATTGCCGTTGATGACCGGGGCGCCACGATCGGCGCGCTGGCCAGGATGAGCCGCGTCGCCGACCATGCCGATATCAAGAGTCGGTTCCCAGCCGTCTCGGAAGCATTGTGGCAGGCCGCATCGGCGCAGTTGCGCAACATGGCGACGATCGGCGGCAATTTGATGCAGCGTACGCGCTGCCCCTATTTCCGCGATCCGGCGAATTTCCCCGCTTGCAACAAGCGCTCGCCCGGCAGCGGCTGCTCGGCGATCGGCGGCGTCACCCGTGGTCATGCCGTGCTCGGCACCAGCGAAGCCTGCATCGCCACCTATCCCGGCGACCTGGCGGTTGCGCTCGTCGCCTTCGACGCGATCCTCCATCTCGGCGACCGTCAGGTCGCCGTCGATGATTTTTTCCTGCCGCCGGGCAGCACGCCCGAACGGGAACATGCGATCGAACCCGGCGAGATGATCACCGCGATCGGCATTCCCGCTTCGGCCGCCGCCCGCCGCTCGACCTATCTCAAGGTCCGCGACCGCCAGTCGTATGAATTCGCCGCGGCAAGTGCCGCGGTCGGTATCGAGTTCGAGGCCGACGGAAGGACGATCCGCGATCTGCGCGTCGCGCTTGGCGGCGTTGCCACCAAGCCATGGCGCGCCCGCGCCGTCGAAGAGGCGCTGAAAGGCAAGGTGCTCGAGCCGGAGGTCGTCAGGCAAGCCAGCCTGCTCGCCGTCGAGGGCGCCGTCGACCATGGCGCCAACCACTACAAGATCGAACTGGCGCCGCGCGTCGTCGCCCGCGCCATCCTCAAAATGGGAGAAACGGCATGACCGTTCACGAGTTGAGAACAAGACCTGGCGATGCCAAACGCGGCGACGCTTCGGACGGCGCCGTCCTCGCGGATCAGGTCGGCGGCCGGCTGTCGCGCGTCGACGGACCGGCCAAGATCACCGGTGCCGCCAAATACGCCGTCGAGCAGCAGCTCGAGGGGCTCACCTATGCGGTGCTGGTCGAGAGTACCATTGCCGCCGGCCGGGTGCAGTCGATCGACACGGCAGCGGCCGAAGCCGCGCCGGGCGTGCTGCTGGTGCTGACGCCCGACAATTTCCTGCCGCTGAGAACCGCCACGGACTGGCTGGGCACGCCGCCGCCGGCTGTTGCCTATTGCCCGCTGGCGCGCAGCATCACCTTCAGCGGCCAGCATATCGCGGCGGTGGTGGCCGAGAGCTTCGAACAGGCGGTCGCAGCCGCGGCGCTGGTCAAGATCGCCTATGACGAGGCGCCGGCGATCGTCGACCTCAGCGATCCGAAAGCCGGCGACGGCATTGCGGTCGATGCGATGACCAAGGAGTGGGGTGAGGCGGAGACCGCGTTCGCCTCGGCTCCGGTCAGGATCTGCAACGCCTACAACACGCCGCGCGAATACCAGGCGCCGATAGAGCCGCATGGCCTGATCGCAAAGTGGCAGGACGACCAACTCACGGTCTGGGAGCCGAGCCAGTGGCTCGACGGCATGGCGCGGACCTATGCCGAATGGTTCGGCGTGCCGTTCGAGAATGTGCGACTGGTCTCGCCCTATATTGGCGGCGGCTTCGGCTCCAAGGCGTTCGCCTATGGCTACGGCGCGGTGGCGGCAGTCGCCGCGAAAATGCTGGGACGGCCGGTGAAGCTGGCGGTCAGCAGGCCGCAGACCTTCACCGCCTATGGCGGACGGGCGGCGACGCGCCAGACCGTGGCGCTCGGCGCCAACGCAGAGGGTCAGATCCAGTCGATCGTGCATCGCGGCGTCAACGAGACCTCGGTCGACGGCATGTGGGTCGAGCCGCTCGGCTCGGTCACCTCGGTCATGTACGCGACGCCGAATTTCTCGTCGCGGCAGAACGTCGTGCGGGTCAACACGGTGGTGCCGGGGGCATTGCGCGCGCCGGGCGAGAACCCGAGCGCCTTCGGCATCGAAAGCGCGATCGACGAGCTCGCCTATGAGGTCGGTATCGACCCGCTGGAAATCCGTCTCAGGAACTATGCCGAGCAGGATCCGCATGCGAAGAAGCCGTGGTCGACACGGCAGCTGCGCGAGGCGTTCGCGGCCGGCGCTGAAGCCTTTGGCTGGTCGAAGCGGACGCCCCAGCCGCGTTCGATGCGCGACGGCAACCAGTTGATCGGCTGGGGCGTCGCCGCCGGCACCTACCCGGTGCGGCGCGCCTATGGCGAGGCGGTCGTGCGCATTCTCGCCGACGGCTCGGTTGAGGTCGAAAGCTCGTCGATCGACATGGGGCAGGGCACCTACACGATCTTGGCGCAGACCGCCGCCGAGGTGCTGGGCGTGCCGGCGGAAAACGTCATCGTCAAGCTCGGCGATTCCCGCTATGCCCGTGCCGGCGTCACCGGCGGTTCGCGGCTGGCCGGGGTGATGACCGGCGCCGTCCACAAGGCGGCGAGTGCCGCGCTCGACCAGTTGGTCGGGCTCGCCATCAGTGATCCGGCTTCGCCGTTCCATACGCTGCAGGCCAACACGCTCGTCGTCGCCAATGGCCGCATTTCGTCGCCGCGCGGCAACGGCCCTGAAGTTTCCATCGCCGAACTGCTCAGCAGCGTCGGGCGCCAGCATATCGAGGCCAAGGGCGACACGATGCCGGCCAATTCGACGGTCGAGGACCGCTACAAGAACTACACCACCATAGCCATGGCGCTGCCGCACACCGAGGGCGACTATTCCCGCCACAGCTGGTGCGCGCATTTCATCGAAGTGCGCGTCGACGAGGACTTTGGCACGGTTCGTGTGTCGCGCGTGGTATCGGCGCTGGATTCGGGCCGGCTCTATAACCCCAAGCTCGCCGAAAGCCAGTGGAAGGGCGGCATCATCATGGGCATCGGCCAGGCGCTGCTCGAGGAAGGCATCGTCGACCGCCGCCACGGCCGCATCGTCAACAACAACCTCGCCGACTATCTCATCGCCACCAATGCCGACATTCCCGACATCGAGGTAATCTCAGTCGGTATTCCCGACCCGCATTCCTCGGTGCTTGGCGGCAAGGGGGTCGGCGAGCTAGGCATCGTCGGCGTGGCGCCGGCGATCGCCAACGCGGTATTCCACGCCACCGGGAAACGGGTGCGGGATCTGCCGATCACGCTGGAGAAGCTGATTTAGGCGGACGCGGTGGAACTGCCAATCTCCCCCCTCGTGGGGGAGATGCCCGGCAGGGCAGAGGGGAGCGTGAAGGATCGCCAGCGTTCAGTTCAACTTTGATGAGCTGAGAACCTTACGTGGGTGCGCGAACTGCTTGATAGGCTGGAGGGACAGCGCCCCTCTCTGTCCTGCCGGACATCTCCCCCACGAGGGGGGAGATCGGCAGCTTGAACGCCCTGCCTTTTCAGGCTCACCACGACAGACTGAACGCAAGCTTGCCGAAATGCCGGCCGCCGGCCGCCATGTGGGCGTAGGCCTCGGTCGCCTGGTGCTGGCTGTAGATTGTGTCGATGACCGGATCGATACGGGCGGCGCCGATAGCGCGCGCAGCGTCGCGCAGGTCGGATACCGAACCGGTGTTGTTGCCCACTACCTTGAGCGCCTTGATGATGATCGGCAGCAGGTTCGTGGTGGCCTCGGCGCCGGTGACGAAGCCGATCGCGAACACCGTGCCGCCGGGCGCCGCGGCATTGATTGAGCGGGCGAAGGTGGCCGAGCCGCCGGTCTCGACGATCAGATCGGCGCCGAGGCCGTCGGTCAGCTCGAGCACCTTGGCGTCCCAGTCCGGTGTCTCACGATAGTTGATGAGATGATCCGCACCCAAGGCCTTGGCGCGGGCCAGCTTTTCGTCCGACGACGAGGTGATGATGACCGTGGCGCCGGCTGCCTTTGCCAGCTGCAGGGTCAAGATCGACACACCGCCGGTGCCGAGCAGGACGACGACTGATCCGGGCCCGGCATCGGCGGCGCGGATCGCGTTCCAGGCGGTGGTGCCAGCGATCGGCAGCGTTGCTGCCGCTTCGAAGGACAAGTGAGCCGGCATCGGCACGACGGCATTGGCCGGCAGCGCGACATACTCGGCGAGCGAGCCGGGCAGCGTCAGGCCGCGCATCTCTCTGGTCTCATAAGGCCGCGGACGGCCGCCGATCCAACGCGGTTTTGCATGGGCGATGACGCGGTCGTTGACGGCGAGCCTCGACACACCCTCGCCGATGCCGACGATCTCACCGGCGCCGTCGACGACGGGAATGAGCGGAAAGCTCGGACCTGGGTAGTTGCCGTTCGCGATCGCGACGTCGACAAAGTTGAGGCTTGCGGCGCGCAGGCGGATCAGCACTTCGCCGCGCTGCGGTTCAGGCGTGGGAACGGTGGCCGCGCGAAACGCGTCCAGTCTCGGGGCAGTTAGTTCGATCGCTTTCATGTCTCACTCCGGTTGATGGGCCGATTGACGGGCCGGGATTGAGTGAAACTAGCTGCTGCGCTATTGGTATATAATCCTTGGCTTTTACATTTGAGCTCTGCGCCAGATGCAGCAATCGCACGAACCGGCAGCATTGGCCGAAATGGCCGCCTTCGCGGCAATCGCCGAAGCACGCTCCTTCACCAAGGCGGCGGCTCGCATCGGCCGCGACGCAACGATCCTGTCGCGGCGCCTTGCCTCGCTGGAGGAGCGGTTGGGCGTGCGCCTGCTGCACCGGACGACGCGAAGCGTGTCGCTGACCGAGGCGGGTTCGGAGTTCCTTGTCCGCATCCGCGCTATCCTGGCCGCGGTCGACGAGGCCGAGGCCGCAGCGTCGGCGCATGCCGGCGGCGGGCCGCGCGGCGTGCTACGGCTGGCGCTGCCCGGCTCGTTCGGGCGCATGTGGATCGGCCCGCTGCTGCCGCAGTTTCTCACCGAATTTCCCGACGTCCGTATCGAGGCCGAGTTCTCCAACCGTTTCGTCGATCTCGTCGCCGAGAATTTCGATGTCGCCGTTCGTCTCGGCGCGCTGGAGGATTCGCGGCTGGTGGCGCGCAAGGTCGCGACACGGCGGCGGCTGCTGTGCGCCGCGCCGTCCTACCTCGCCCGCCGGGGCACGCCGGCTGCGCCGGAAGCGCTGCTGGAACACAGCTGTCTCGGCTTCTCAGGCTTCCAGACCTTTCCGGCCTGGGAGATGACCGACACCACGGGCCGCCGCGTCAGTATCGAGGTCTCCGGCCCGCTGGTCACCGACGACGCCGAGGTCCTGGTCGAAGCCGCCGTGCAAGGCGTCGGGCTGATGATGAGCACGGATTGGCTGGTCGGACGCGAGCTCGCCGACGGCCGGCTGGTGCCAGTGCTGGAGGACTGGACCCTTGCCGACGAAGGGGCCGTCTATGTCGTCACGCCTTCGGCCAAGGGGCAAGCCGCCAAGACACGTGCCTTCGCCGACTGGATCGGCAAACGCTTTGCGCCGGTCCCGCCGTGGCAGAGGTGAGGGTGCTGATCTCCCCACGAGGGAGATTATGCGCTCCTCCCTCACTTCCCGCCCTGCTTGATGAAATGACCGAGCAGATCCATTGGCACCGGAAACACGACCGTCGACGAGCGCTCGCCGGCGATGTCATGGAGAGCCTCGAAATAGCGTAGCTGCATGGCTTGCGGTGCTTCGGCCAGCATCTTGCCAGCCTCGACGAGCTTTGCCGCCGCCTGTTGTTCGCCGTCGGCATTGATCACTTTCGCACGCCGCAGCCGTTCCGCCTCAGCCTGCTTGGCGATGGCGCGGACCATGTTCTCGTTGAGGTCGACATGCTTGATCTCGACATCGGAGACCTTGATGCCCCAGGCATCGGTGCGCTGGTCGAGAATCTCCTGGATATCGCTGTTGAGCTTGTCACGTTCGGCCAGCATTTCATCGAGCTCATGCTTGCCGAGCACCGAGCGCAGCGTGGTCTGTGCCAGCTGGTTGGTGGCGGTCATGAAGTCTTCGACCTGGATCACCGCCCGCTCGGCGTCGACGATACGAAAATACAGCACCGCGTTGACCTTCACCGAGACGTTGTCGCGCGAGATCACGTCCTGCGGCGGCACGTCCTGGACCACCACTCGCAGGTCGACCTTCACCATCTGCTGCACGAAGGGGATGAGGATGATAAGGCCGGGGCCCTTGACCCCGGTGAAGCGGCCGAGCGTGAAGACCACCCCGCGTTGATATTCCCTCAGGACGCGAATGGCCGCGGATAAGAACATGACCACGACGAGCGCTGCTGCCAGATAGGCCACATAACCGATGATCATTGCCTTGCTCCATCGCTTCCCACATTGCGGCGCCGTATCGTCAGCACAAGACCCCTGACATCAGCCACCTCGACGCTGTCGCCCACCGCAAGCGGTTCGTCGGCTTTTGCCCGCCAGCGCTCGCCCCGGGCGAGCACGTGGCCCTCGCTGCCCTGCCAGTCGAGAATCTCCGCCGGCAGCCCCTGCATGGCCTGTGCGCCAACACGCGGAACGTTCTTGCGGGCCGCCCACAGATAGCTGCCGGTCAACAGCGCCAGGCCGAGCGTCAGGACGGCGGCGGTGCCGATAACGGCCCACGACATCTCGAAGCCGGGCCCCTCGATCTTGAGCAGCATGGCAGCGCCCAGCAGAAACGCAGCCACGCCTCCCAGCCCAAGGACCACTGTCGGGTTCAAGGCTTCGACGACGAGAAAGATGATGCCAAGCAGCATCAAGGCAAGGCCGGCATAGCTGATCGGCAGGAGATTGAGCGCATAGAGGCCGAGCAGAAGGCAAATCGTGCCGATCACGCCAGGCGCGACCGCGCCCGGGCTCGTGAATTCGAAGACGAGGCCATAGACGCCGACCAGCATCAGGATGACGGCGATGTTCGGGTCCGTGATGACGGCGAGAAGCCGGATGAGCCAGCCTGGTTCGAGCGTTTCAACCGGCAGCCCTTTCGTCGCCAATGCCTCTTTCTTGCCGGCGATCTCGACGGTCCGGCCGTCGGCCAGTTGAAGCAACTCGGTGGTGTCGCGGGCGACGAAGTCGATGACATGCTCCTGCAGCGCCGCGCCGGCCGACAGGCTGGCCGCCTCGCGCACGGCCTTTTCACCCCATTCGGCATTGCGCCCGCGCAATTCAGCCAGGCTGCGGATCAGGGCAACGGCATCGTTCGTCGCCTTGGCGATCATCGCATCGCCCGCGGGTGCGTTCTTCTTGTCCTTGTCCGCCTCCGGGCCATCGTTCTTGTCGCCGGGAAACGATGGCAGCGGCCCGCCCATCTCGATCGGCGTTGCCGCGCCCAGATTGGTGCCGGGCGCCATCGCCGCCAGATGGGTGGCGTAGAGGATATAGGTTCCGGCGCTCGCCGCATGCCCGCCGGCCGGCGCGACATAGCCGATGACGGGAACCGGCGAGGCGAGAATGCCGGCGATCATCTCGCGCATGCTGGTGACCAGCCCGCCGGGCGTGTCCATCTGCAGGATGAGAACCTGGGCATTTCGGTCCGCGGCCACCGCCAGCGCTTCCTCGAGCTGCCTGGCACTCGCCGGACCGATGGCGCCGTCTATCTCGACGCGCAGCACAATTTTCTCCCGGCCGTCCGCCTCTCCGGTTGCGGAAGAGGGACAAACGGCCGCAACAGCCACGAAAGCCGCGGCAAGCAGGACCGCACGCGCGAGTTTCACGCTCAAAGCTCCACATCTAGGAATATGGGCTGGATTTTGCCGAAATCCATGACGCGGCGCGCGGCGGGTGACGCATCGCACGGTCCTGCTGAATGTCGGCCTGCTCAGCGGCGGCTACGGCACCGAGGAGCTCCGCCAATCGGGCGCGTTTCGCGTCTATGAAGATTCCGACGACATGCCGACGAAGTCGGCGGCCGCACATGAAGGCGACCGGCGGGCTGTCGCCGTCATTCGATCACACCTATGTTTTGCGCATTGGAGCCATCTCTGGCGGGCTTCTATTGCGCGGCGTCCTCCTGGATTGTCTGTTCCTGGATTCGGGCGGGTGCCCCGAGACACTGATCGTAGCCGATGGTGCAATTATTCAGACATTCGTTGCGCCCCTGGATGGATTTGACGCTGTTGTAGTCGATCGGCACAGCCTGGCATTTCTTCTGGCACGCCTGGTCCTTCTCGGCGCAATTCGTGCCGTGGCCCTTAGGGTACTTCTTCGTGGTCGCTTCAGCGTTCAATGGCAAGACGGCCAGCAGCGCCAGCAGCGTCGGTATCAGTCGGAGCATACGCATGGATCCTCCCTTGCGCGTTAGACCTCTGCACTTGGAGGCAATGTTAGCGCGCCACTTCCGTTGGCCGCATCACCCGTGCGGGGGATGGATGGCAGCGGGGCCGCCGCTGCCCAGGCAATTTCCCCGTGATCGGTTCTGATCGTCATCGCTCCGGCCGGCAGCCGATCACAAAACGCGACGACGTTCAGGCAATCATATCGCGCGCTGGGCACGATCAGACCGTCATAATCGAGGAAATGCGCGGCCTCGCCGATGTCTTGCGACCTCGGATATTCGGCGTGCTTTTCCTGATACGAAAGCTGCCCGTAGCGCGCGGTGTCGAGGCCAAGGGTCTGCAAGGCTGCCAGGTCGAGCAGTCTGAGCGTCCGGTCCAAAGCAAGATCGATCTCGAAGAGATTGTATCTGACACGCGAAGGGATCACTGGCTGCCCCCGCGTCAGGTGGAATCTCATCTCGCTCAAGGCACCTTCGCGCTCTTGCGAGGTGTAGAGCACGTCGAACGTTCCATCGTCCCAACGGCCGCCGGAACTCGAGCACTGAACCGGGCTGCGGCCCTGGCGCACCACACGCCAAACCATTCCGGAGTATTCGACCGGAACTATTGCCTCGATAGCGTCGATGAGCCGGCTATCGCGTCGTTTCCGCCCGGCGATCGCCAACTAGAGAAAGACCTCGTTCTCAAGCCGATCGATGACTTTGAGCACGTCGAGAGCACGGTCGTCGTGAATGAGATCGATTGCTCTTTCGCCGTTCAATTGCGGGTGGCGAGCGTAAAGCCAGGTGCGGATATCGCTTGGCTCGTAGAACTCCTGCAGACGGCCGACGATATAGTGCAGGTCCGACAGAATGAGCTCGCTGCGCGGCTGGGGCTTGATGTCGCCGGCCTTCCACCTCGAAACCGTGGCCTTGGACACGTCGGTGATGTTTGCAATATCGGTTCCCTTGAGACCGCCAAACGTGCCCAATTCGTCCAGGAATCTGGGAACCGCCCGCAACGCCGTAGCCATGTTTTCTCTCCGGCTTCCAAGCCAGCTTCGCGCATGCGTGTCAACCTGACACTTTGACTGCATCGGCGCATTTCGGTTTCACAAATGGAAAATATGAAACAGAGATGCAAATGTCAATTGCCGCTTCGGTTCGAGGGGCCTCCAGTGTCTGGTCGCTCAGGCCTGAAGCAGCGCCAGCTCTTCCGCGCTCAGATGGCGTGCCTTGCCTTTGGCAAGCTCGCCGAGCTGCAATTGGCCGATCGCCACCCGCACCAGGCGCAGCACCTCGATATCGTAGGCGCCAAGCAGCCGGCGGATGTGGCGGTTGCGGCCCTCGTCGAGCACGATCTCCAGCCAGGCGGTGCTGGTGCCGCTTCCACTCGATCGAAAATCAATCGCCTGAATTGCTACAGCGCCCTGTCACCGGTAATGCCACGGGACAATTTGTTTTGTATAGTCCTTGATGCCACGTGGCCGACGATGGTTCGATGACTTGGGAAGGGAAGATCATGCGAAGCGGATTGGCGAAATTCGTCGTGGCGGGTTGCGTCGCCGCTCAGGTCGTCCTGCAAGCGGCGCAGCCGGCGTTTGCCGCGCCGTGCGGCTGGACGGCGAAACTGGAGGAAGAGGAGGGCGGCAAAGTGCTGATGGCGTCGGTCTGCGGCGGATCGAATGGCGGCGCCCAGCTGACGCTGGTCTGTTTCGGCAAGCCGACGCTGAGCTATGATTTGGGCGACAGCGGTCCGCAACTGGAACCCGGCATCGCTTCGTTCGCGTTCAAGGCCGGCGGCAAGGCGGTGACCAAGACGCTTCAACTCGAAGAAATGTACAACACCTTCACCGTGGAATTGAGCAGCACCGACCCGCTGTTGGCCCTGCTGCGCTCCAAGGGCGAGGTCACGGTCGCCTCGGGCAAATATGGCGAGAACAGCTTTCCGCTTGCCGGCTCATCCGCCGCCATCGGCAAGGTGCTGGCCCAGTGCGGCAAAGCCAAGGCTTCTTCCGACAATGACAACTGATGAACCCCTTACATTTCAATTTGAATCGCGCGAGACGTTGGTTGCGAAGATAGAGCGTGATCCCGCTAACCTCGATCCCTGGACAGGGCTTGTCGAACTGGAGGCCGAGGAAAGCAGCCTGGACACCGCGGTGTCGGTTCTCTTGCGGGCAATTGATGCTGTATCCGACAGGGAACAGCTTTGGCGATTTGTCGACAATTTTGTCTGGTTTTGCGGAGTTGCCGAAGGGCCGACTATGGCTTTGAGCGAAGCGAGCGTCCATGCCTTCTACGAGCGGTGGAAAATCGATACGCACCGTAGCGCGCAGACGAGCCTTTTCTTCGCTCAGCAGTTCAAGAAGCTCAATCTCCCTGACTTATGTGCCGAGAACGTTACGCGCGCAGAGGGCGAGGTGCACACCGGGCGGGACTATATCCTGCTTGCCTTGTTCCTGCGCGACAAAATGGAAACGCCGCAGCTGGCTTTGGCCGCCTTGCAACGGGGAATAGCCGCGCACCCGCGCAACGCGATCATCTGGGATTGCGTTGCCGACACGCATCGCATTGGTAACTCGGCGCGCGAGATAGCGGAATCCAGCTATCAGTCATTCAAGCAATGCCGCCTCGATGCAATCACAGAAGATGCCTGCGTCGCCTGGGCATCGTTTGGGCTAATGCTCGATGAAATCGGCAACTATTTGTCGGCTGAAAAGGCCTATCGCCGGGCAATAGAAATCGATCCACGCTACCGCTGGGCGACAGGGAAATTGTCGGGACTGCTCCGTCGCCGGTTCGCCCGCTACCATGAAGCTGAGAAACTTGCGCTGCGGTGCGTTGAAATCGATCCGGAGCACGCATGGTCGTGGTTCAATCTCGGCTTTGTTTATCATCATCATCTGGCCCGTTTCGCCGACGCCAAAACGGCGTATCAGCGCGCGATCAAACTCAAGCCGGACTATGTTAAGGTGTGGGAGAATCTGGCCGCTCTGATGGCGTTCGAAACAGACGCGCCCATAGAGGCTCAAAAGGCGTTCGACAAGGTGTTCGGACTCTCGGGTTTTTCAGCTTGGACCTATAATCAATACGGTATTTTTCTTCGCGAATTGACAGACCGGTACGACGAGTCAGAAAAGGCCTTGTTGCACGCAATTGAAATGGAGCCAGCAGACTGGTGCCATCGGTTGGCGTTGGCGGTTCTGTATGAGAAGCGCTTGCTGAGGTTCGAGGAGGCTCGCAAATTTCTGCTCGAAGCAAAGGAGCGTGGCGCTCCGATCGACAATATCGACTATCGCCTGGCCTTGATTGCACAACGCCGTCGCCCTCTGAAGGTAGTCAAGTAAAGGAACGGCCATGAAACGTTCGGCGTGCTCGATTTTTGCAATCCTATTTGCCACATGGGCGCACGCCCATGTTCCGCCAACAGGCCCGGCTTATGCGAAGGATTTGTTCGCCAAGTTCGATGAACTTTTGCAGCAGCGCCGGATTGAAGGCAAATTGCCAAATCTTGAAGATCCAACGGACCGGGATCTACTGCACAAGATTTGGGACGGCGAGGCTTTGATAGGTTCGCCGCCATACGATGAGGGCGACCTGGAAGCACTGTCTTTCGTAATGGACAGAAGTGGGTCGCTACTCGCGCTCTATAGCCAAAATAGCCCATTGCCTCTGCAGGATGAAGCTACGCAGTCATTAGCGCTTTTGATTCGGGCTGCTGCCGCTTCCCAGCTAGCTTTCAATGATTTCCTAGCGCACCAACCTAACGCTGCCGAAATGTTGCGCGCCAACGGAGCCAAAGCTCGAGGAGGCATAGAGAAAATGTTTCGTGGCGCCTCAATTTTTCTGGCTGACCCGGCTCTGAAGGAGGGGAACAAGATAGTTCTTGTTGAATCGCTGAGAACAGATGGTCCCTATCTCGCGCAGAGCATCTCTCCAGACCATCGCCAGGCTCTGATCGATTTTGTTTGTCCCGTCGGTTGGCCAGCTTCCCATGCCTGCCCAAGAATCGCTCAAGATATTTATGCAGAAAATCAATGCCGCCGGCTGCGATCTGTTGTGTGCTGACGGAATGTAATACCGACAGAGATTGATATCGGTCGAACCGGTGTGAGCGGTCGGTCAGGAATATCCGCCAGGAGTCGAAAGCGACCCTTGTCCGCCCGCGCCGCTTGCTGCGTCACGTGGGCTTCGACTGGCAGTTGGCTGACTGTCGAGTCGCCGCCAGCAGTTCAGGCCTGAAGCAGCGCCAGATCTTCGGCGCTCAGATGGCGTGCCTTGCCCTTGGCAAGCTCGCCGAGCTGCAATTGGCCGATCGCAACGCGCACCAGGCGCAGCACCTCGATATCGTGGGCGCCGAGCAGCCGGCGGATATGGCGGTTGCGGCCCTCGTCGAGCACGATTTCCAGCCAGGCGGTGCTGGTGCCGCCGCGCAGCAGCTCGATCGACCGAGCCGTCAGCAATTCGCCGTCGACGGTCGCGCCGGCGCGCAACCGCGCCAGCATGGCCTCGTCGGGCAGCGCACCGATCTGCACGTGATAGGTCTTGGCGACATGCGAGGCGGGATCGAGCAGGCGCTGCGCGAAGCGCGTGTCGTTAGTCATCAACAGCAGGCCTTCGCTGGCCTTGTCGAGGCGGCCGACGGGCGAGACGAAAGGCAGGTCGAGGCCTGCCAGGCAATCATAGACGGTGCCGCGGTCCTGCGGGTCGTCACGGGTGGTGACCAGCCCGCGCGGCTTGTTGAGCATCAGATAGACCTTGCGCTCGGCGGCGACGCGGCGGCCGTCGACCTCGATGCGATCGCGGCCTGGATCGACGCGAATCGAGCCGTTGCGCACGATCTTGCCGGCGACCCGCACGCGCCCCTCGGAAACCAGAAGCTCGGCCTGCTTGCGCGAGCACAGGCCAAGCTTCGACAGCGCGCGACAGAGGCTGACGCCGGGAGGCTGGGCCCCGGGGGCAGGGCGTTGCCGGGCAATGTTCGGTCGCGGCGACATGATGTTGCCTGTGGATTCTTGTATACGAGCATCCCACTATAGCCGGCCGCCGGCTATGTCCACGGAAGGGAACTGCATATCGTTTGCGTCGTGCGCAGCGGCTGCGAGGACTTGCATGAAAACAGCCATTCGCCTTTGCCTGCTGCCCGCCTTGTTGCCGACATCGCCGGCGCATGCCGGCTGGCAGGCAGTCGAAAAGGTCGAGACCTATGCCATCTCAGGGCAATCCGGCCCGGAGCTCTATGCCTCGATCGGCGGGCGCGGACCGCTGCTCGGCGAACGCCGCGTCATCGCGCATACCAATTTCAAGCTGACCTGGGTGAGGGACTACCAGCCGCAAGGCGACGCCTGCGTGCTGGTGTCGGCGCGACCGAAGCTGATCATTACCTACACCTTGCCGAAGCCGGCCGCGCGGCTGCCGGGCGCAATCCAGAAGAACTGGGAGGTTTTCGCAGCCGGCCTCGCCGCCCACGAGAAGGTGCACGGCGCCAGCATCGTCGACATGGTGCACAAGATCGAGGCGGCCATCATTGGCCTGACCGTCGCCGATGACCGTGGCTGCAGCAAGATCAGGATCGAAGTGACGAGACGGCTCGCCGGAATCTCCCAGGCACAACGGCAGGCGAGCCGCGATTTCGACCGGGTCGAATTCGGCCCAGGCGGCAAGCTGCGGCAGCTTGTGTTCACGCTGATGACCGGCGGATGACGCTGCAGGGCTGCGGGGGCGGCGCAGGGCACCACCTTTGCGGCCCTCACGCCTGCTCGGTCGGATAGAGCGTCAGGATGTTGACGTTGACCCTTGGCGGCTGCGTCACCGCGTAGAGGATCGCGGCGGCGATGTCCTGGCTTTCCAGCTGCTCCATGTCGCCCAGCCTTTGCTCGACCGCCTGGCGCACATCGGCGCGCATATTCTGGGTGAACTCGGTCTTGACGGCGCCAGGCTCGATGCAGGTGACGCGGATGCCGTCCTTGCCGATCTCGCGGCGCAGCGATTCCGCCATCGCGCTCACCGCGTGCTTGGTGCCGGAATAGACCACCGAAGGGTGGATGTAACGGCCGGTGCCGGAGGAAACGACGACGATGTGGCCGGCGCCTTGCCGTTGCATCGTGGGCAGTGCGGCATGGATCGGATAGAGCAGCCCGAGAATGTTGACGTCGACCATCCGGCGGTACTCTTCCGGCGTCGTGTTGCGGAACGGCGCCGCGACGCCAACGCCGGCAATGGCGAGCAGCATGTCGAGCCGGCCGTATTCACGCGCGACCCGTTCGACCATGGCCGAGGCCTGCGCCTCGTCGGTGACGTCGACCGTCATCGGCAGTGCCGCGCTGCCGGTCTCACGGATCCGCCTCGCCAGGTCGTCCAGGCGCTCGGCGCGCCGCGCGGCAATCGCCAGCGTGGCGCCCTCTGCCGCCAGTGCCAGGGCGGTGGCCTCGCCGATGCCGGAAGAGGCGCCAGTCACCAAGGCGATCTTGCCGCTCAGTTTTCCTGTCTGCATCTTTTTCTCCTGACGCTTTGGACCCGCCCTGAAGCTAGGGCGCCGGCTTTCTGGAACAATGCTGATCGAAAAACCGAATCCACCGTTAGGGTTTTGGCCCCAGCAAGCCCACGTCTGCGCATGAACGGGCCTTGACGCGACCGGAGGTGTTGCGTCTTGATATGGGGGCTGCGGGGCTTCGCATGAAAACAGCTGATCGACTACGTCTGCGGGTGGCTTGTTTGCATGCGACGCTTGCATGCACCCCCGCGATCCTCTCGCGACCGACAGGTCTGAGCGCCAGATGAAGGTCCTCGTCGTCCATTGCCATCCCTGCGCCGACAGCTTCAGCGGCGCGGTGCGCGACACGGTGCTGGAGACGCTTGCCGAAAGCGGCCACCAGGTCCACCTGCTCGACCTCTATGCGACCGGCTTCGATCCGGTCATGCGCACGCAGGAATGGCGCGGTTACCACGACAAGGCGGCGAACCTGCAACCGGTGCACGAACATGCGCAGGAGCTGCTCTGGGCGGAGGCGGTCGTCTTCATCTATCCGACCTGGTGGTATGGCCTTCCGGCGATGCTGAAAGGCTGGCTGGAGCGTGTACTGGTGCCGGGCTTCGCTTTCGAGATGCCGACGGCACGACGCGGCCCGCGGCCCAAATTGCGGCACATACGCCGGGTGATGGCAATGACCACATGTGGCGCCACGCCGCTGATGTCGTGGATCATGGGACAGCCCGGCCGGCGGACCCTGCTGCGCGGCTTCCGCTCCGTCTGCCATCCACTATGCCGGACCAAATTCCTGGCGCTCTACCGGATGGACAGCGTCTCGGCCGCCGGACGCCAGGCGCATCTGCAGCGGGTCAGGAAAGCGGTTGCCGGTCTTGGCCGCGCTGATGCCATTGCCGCCACGGTGCCTGGCTGATTTGGTCGAGCGAGCCGCCGAGGGCTGCTGGCATCGCTTCGATGTGTCGGATACGATCAATTATACAAGTCGGCGCCGCCCCTCATCGCCCTGCCGGGCACTTCTCCCCGTATAGTGACGGGGAGAAGGGGCTGGCCGCAGCGTTGGCGTCGTTTCTGCACCGCCGATGTTTGGCGAAATCACCGATGACGAGGCCCCTCTCCCCGTCACTATACGGGGAGAGGATGCCGGCAGGCAGGTGAGGGGCAACGCAAACGCTTAGAGGGCGAATTCAAAACTGAGAGATTGCCTTGGGTCGCTGGCAGAGGCGCGTTGACTCTCTTCGCCATTTCTGGAATCCTGGAATTATGGACAAGACACTCGCCCTTTCGGCGCTTGCCGCGCTCGGCCAGGAAACCCGGCTGGACGTTTTTCGCCTTTTGGTGCGGGCTGGAGCCGACGGCGTGCCGGCGGGCGAGATCGCTTCGCGGCTCGCCGCGTTCCCGAATACGATGTCGGCCCATCTCAAGATCCTGTCGCATGCCGGCCTGGTGCGGACCGAACGGGAGGGCCGCAGCGTGCGCTATTTCGCCGATATGGCCGGCTTTCGCGATCTGCTGGCCTACCTGATGGAGGACTGCTGCAATGGCGCGCCGGAACTTTGCCAGCCTGTGATCCAGGCTGTGACCTGCAACTGCTAGAAGGGAGGTGCGCGATGAGCGAGCCATACAATGTTCTTTTTCTCTGCACCGGCAATTCGGCAAGGTCGATTCTCGCCGAGGCGATCCTGAACCGCGTCGGCGCAGGCAAGTTCAAGGCCTATTCGGCTGGATCGCATCCGAAGGGAGAGGTTCATCCTTACGCCCTTCAGCTTTTGAAAAGCCTCAACTACGACACGTCGTTCGCCCGTTCGAAAGACTGGCAAGAGTTTGCGGAGCGGGGTGCCCCAGAGATGAATTTCGTCTTCACGGTCTGCGACAATGCCGCCAACGAATCATGTCCGGTCTGGCCCGGGCAACCGATGACGGCGCATTGGGGCGTACCTGATCCTGCAGCCGTCGAAGGCACCGAGGCGGAAAAGCATCTCGCCTTCGCCGAAGCCTACCGCATGCTCAACAACCGAATTTCGATCTTTGTCAGCCTGCCGATCAATGCGGTCGACAGACTTGCGCTGCAGAAGCGCCTCGACGAGATCGGCCGCAATCTGCCGAAGGCCGGCTGAGGTGGTTCAGCTTTCCCGGCGCCTTGTTGCCGAGGCCCTCGGCACGGCTCTGCTGGTCGCCACCGTGGTCGGTTCCGGCATCATGGCTGACAGGCTGAGCAACGATGTCGCCGTCTCGCTGCTCGGCAACACCTTGCCGACCGGGGCGATCCTGGTCGTGCTCATCGCCATATTCGGGCCGATCTCCGGAGCGCACTTCAACCCGGCGGTGACGCTGGTGTTCGCGCTTCGGCGTGAAATCGAAACGAACGCAGCGCTGGCCTACGTCGCCGCCCAGATTGCCGGCGGCATCGCTGGAACGTTCCTGGCGCATGCAATGTTCGAATTGCCGATCCTGGAAGTGTCGGCGACGGTGCGGACCGGAGGCGGCCAATGGATTGCGGAGCTGGTCGCCGCCTTCGGGCTGGTCTTCACCATCCTTGCCGGCCTGCGTTCCCGCCCGGATTCTATCCCTTGGCTGGTTGGGCTCTATATCACCGCCGCCTATTGGTTCACCGCGTCGACATCCTTTGCCAATCCGGCCGTCGCCATCGCCCGAGCGTTCTCCAACACTTTTGCCGGCATCCGCCCCGCCGATCTGCCGGGCTTCATCGCCGCCGAACTTTTGGGCGCGTTGCTCGCCATGGGATTGGCAGGGTGGCTGCTCGCCCAACCGAAACCAGTCGGACAGATGAAAGCTGCGCAATGACCGTCACCATCTACCACAACCCCGATTGCGGCACCTCGCGCAACACGCTGGCCATCGTCAGGCAGTCCGGCGAGGAGCCGAAGGTGATCGAATATCTGAAAACCCCGCCGTCGCGCGAAAAGCTCGTCGAGCTGATCGCCGCAATGGGCATGACGCCGCGCCAATTGCTGCGCCAGAAGGGCACGCCCTATGCCGAACTTGGCCTGGGCGACCCGAAGTGGAGCGACGACGAGATCCTCGATTTTATGCTGGCGCATCCGATCCTGATCAACCGGCCGATCGTGGTGACGCCGCTCGGCACCATGCTCGCCCGACCCTCCGAAGCGGTGCTCGATATCCTGCCCAATCCGGATATCGGCCCCTTCACCAAGGAGGACGGCGAGGTCGTCGTCGACGCCAGCGGCAAGCGCGTCGCCTAGAGTATTTCGACATTTCTCGAAATTTGCTTTGACGCCACGACGTATCACGCCTATCTATTTCGATGAAACTCGAAATAAGAAAGCTTTGAAGCCATGAAACCAGTCGATCACGCAGGGTCCCTGCCAAACATAGATATGGAGCAACTCCCGGCAATCGATGCATCTGCGCTGTTCGATGTGGCCGCCTCGGCCCACAAGCCTCGGATCTTGATGCTCTACGGCTCCTTGCGGGAGCGTTCCTATTCCCGCATGGCCACTGAGGAAGCGGCACGTATCTTGACCTGGCTTGGCGCTGAAGTCCGTATCTTCAACCCTGCCGGTCTGCCGCTGCCGGATTCGGCGCCCGCCGATCACCCCAAGGTGAGAGAGCTGCGTGAGCTCTCGCTCTGGTCCGAAGGTCAGGTCTGGTGTTCGCCCGAACGTCACGGTTCAATGACCGGTATCATGAAATCGCAGATCGACTGGCTGCCATTGTCGTTGGGCTCGGTGCGTCCCACCCAGGGCCGGACGCTTGCCGTCATGCAGGTTTCCGGCGGCTCACAAAGCTTCAATGCCATCAACCAACTGCGTATCCTGGGCCGCTGGATGCGCATGTTTACGATCCCCAACCAATCGTCGGTGGCAAAGGCATTCAACGAATTCGATGCGGCCGGGCGCATGAAGCCCTCGCCCTACTACAACCGCATAGTCGACGTGATGGAGGAGCTGATGAAATTCACGCTTCTTCTGCGCGAATCGGTCCGCCTATCTCACCAACCGCTATTCCGAACGCGTCGAAAGCGCGGAAGAGCTTGCCAGACGGGTAAACCAGCGGTCGATTTGAGGCAGACGATTGGCGCAAAGGGGGACGGCGATTGCCCGGTTATTCGACAATGTTCGAAATAAACGTTGACGCCCTGTCTTCTTGGAAGTATGGTATTTCCATGAAACTCGAAAAAGCAGCTGCGCAACTTGAAGCCCTCGGCAACCCGACGCGGTTGCAGCTCTACCGCACCCTGGTGCGGGCGGGCGATGAAGGGCTGCCGGTCGGGCGCATCCAGGACAGGCTCGGCATCGCCGCCTCGACGCTGTCGCATCACCTCAAGCGGCTGGTCGACACCGGCTTGGTGACGCAGGAGCGGCAGGCGACGACGCTGATCTGCCGGGCCAACTATTCCGCCATGAACGGGCTCATCGGATACCTCGCGGACGAATGCTGCGCCGACGCCACCTGTGCGCCGGCATCGGTGAAAGCGACGGCCAAGACGGCGGCGTAATTTTTTTGGCATTGTAATTCGAAACTACCGGAAGGATGGAAGATATGGATATGATCGAAAGGCTTCCCGTTGCGGTGATCGGCGCCGGGCCGGTCGGCCTGGCGGCAGCGGTCCACCTCATCGCGCAAGGTATTCCTGTCAAAGTCTACGAAGCCGGCAATGCGGTTGCATCCAATCTCAGGGATTGGGGCCATGTCCGGGTGTTCACGCCTTGGCGCTATTGCGTCGATCAGGCGGCTAGAAACCTGCTCGAGGTGCATGGCTGGCGGATACCGGAGCCCGAGGCATTCCCGACGGCAAACGATCTCGTCGCGGACTATCTCGAGCCGCTTGCAAAGCTTCCGCAATTGTCACCGTCGGTCGAAACCGGCGCCCGCGTCGTCGGCATTTCGCGCTGGGGCGCCGACAAGGTGCTGAGCAAGGAACGCGAAAACCGGCCGTTCATGCTGGTGATCGAAACCGCCAGTGGCACGCGGCGCGACAGCGCCCGCGCCGTCATCGATGCTTCGGGAACCTGGCAGATGCCGAACCCGCTCGGCGCCGGCGGAATTCATGCCGTAGGCGAAGCGCAATTTGCAGATCGCATCGCCTACGGCATCCCCGATATTCTCGACCGCGACCGCAGCCTTTATGCCGGCAAGACGACGCTGGTCGCCGGCTCCGGCCATTCAGCCGCCAACGCCTTGCTGGATCTCGCCAGGCTGGCGGATATGGAGCCCGGCACGGCCTTCATCTGGACAACGCGCGGCACCGACCTGGTGCGCATCTATGGCGGCGGCGATGCCGACCAATTGCCGGCACGCGGCGAACTCGGCGCCGAAGTGCGCGAACTCGCCGAGAGCGGCGGCCTCAGACTGGTGACGGGCTTTGCGGCTGTTTCGATCCGCGATGCCGACGGACGGCTGGTCGTCGAAGGCCAGACCAAGGACGGCTTGCAGCGGATTGGCCCGGTCGACCGCATCATCGCCGCGACCGGACAGCGCCCCGATCTGTCGCTGACCCGCGAGCTTCGGCTTGAGCTCGATCCGTGGCTGGAAAGCGTCAAGGCACTGGGACCGTTGATCGATCCCAACGGGCATTCCTGCGGCGACGTGCCGCCGCACGGCCATCGCGAGCTCAGCCATCCCGAGCATGGGTTCTATACGGTCGGCATCAAGAGCTATGGCCGCGCACCGACCTTCCTGCTGCTGACCGGGTATGAGCAGGTCCGCTCCGTCGCCGCGGCGATCGCCGGCGACATGGTGGCCGCCGACAATGTCCAGCTCGTGCTGCCGGAGACCGGCGTCTGCACCGTGCCGCGGATCGGCATTGCCGACACGGGCTGCTGCGGCGGTCCGGCGCCGGTAGCGGTGGATGCCTGCTGTGTCGCCGATGCCGAAGCAAAGGCGATCGGCAAAAGCGGCTGTGGCTGCGGCGTCGCGGAATGAGCCTTCTGGCGCCTTCGCCCACCATCCTGCGCAGCCGCGGCGCAATCATCACGGCGCTTGGCCTGACGCAGATCATGGCGTGGGGATCTTCCTACTATCTTCCAGCGGTCATTGCGCCGGCGGTCTCCTCCGATACCGGCTGGCCGCTGGCATGGGTTGTCGGCGGCCTGTCTCTCGGCTTGCTCACGGCAGGATTGATCTCGCCGCGCGTCGGGTCGTCGATCGAGCGGCATGGCGGCCGCAGCGTTCTGGCGTTCAGCGCCGTATGCATCGGGCTCGGCCAGATCGGGCTGGCTCTCGCCCCTAATCTTGCGGCCTATATCGCAGCCTGGCTGGGCATCGGACTGGGCATGGGGGCTGGGCTCTACGATGCCGCTTTCGCGACGCTTGGGCGCCACTACGGCCACGGCGCGCGCTCCGCCATTACCACGCTGACGCTGTTCGGCGGTTTTGCCAGTACGATCTGCTGGCCGATTTCGGCCTGGCTTCTTGGGGAGGTCGGCTGGCGCGGCACCTGCCTGGCCTACGCTGTCTTTCAGCTGGTGATTGCGCTTCCGCTCTATCTCGTGATCCTGCCCCGCGAGGCGCCGCAACCGGCAGTCGGGCCAGGATTGCCGGTCGGGCCAGGATTGAAAGAGGTGACGCCGGCCGGCGAAGGCAATCCCGATCCGTCGATCATCATCGTTCTAGCCGCCACCCTTACGCTTGCGGCGGTGATCTCCTCGACGGTGTCGGTGCATCTGCTCACCATCCTGCAAGGCAGCGGCATGGCGCTGGCCGCGGCCGTCGGGCTCGGCGCGCTGGTCGGCCCGTCCCAGGTGGCGGCGCGCGCGATCGAGATGACCATCGCGCGCTACCACCATCCGATCCTGACCAAGTTCGCCTCGGTTACGTTTGTGGCGATCGGCGTTTCGGCGCTCTGGGCCGGCATGCCAATCATCCCGCTGGCGCTCGGCTTCTATGGCGCGGGCATCGGCCTGGAATCCATCGCGCGGGGGACGTTGCCGCTCGCGCTGTTCGGCTCGAACGGCTACGCGAAGCTGATGGGCCGCCTCGCCATGCCGAGCCTGATCGCCCAGGCGGCGGCACCCTCGGCCGGCGCATTGCTGCTGGAGCGCTTCGGCCCGCATGGGACGTTGGCCGCGCTTTCTGGTCTGGCGCTGGCCAACGTCATCCTCGCATGCGGCCTGGGCTGGCGGATGCTCCGCTGGCGGCAATCGCAGGTTCAAACCCGATAGGATTTCGACCCGCGTTCAGCGCCGTCAACTGGAGAGCGGGAGATCTTCCACGGGATCGACAAGGAAGGATGCGGCAATCAGATCGTCCGCATCGAGGCGCAGTGAGCCTTTGGCGCCGCCCATAATGGCGGCAACCTTTTGAAACGTCTTGATTTCGTGCTCGGTAATCTGGGCACTTTGCATTCTGGATTTGAGGTCAGCGACGCGCAGCCCCAAACTGGGGGACATTCCGATTTTACGGTTCGACATGGTAAGATGCTCCTCCCCGGCCCATGTTTGTTTTGCCACCCGCCGTTATTCGCATTTCCTCCGCCTGCCTAAATATGAGGCATCGCGAATACAGCGCCCGAACGCCCGATGCAAGGGAAGGTTCCGGCGCGCAGCGGTCACGAAATAATAATACGAAGGAAGCACGGCCGATGGTCGGGCCGAAGGTAGGACTTAGGTACGATGCCCCGCCGGACAGAGGGCTCCGGTGGCTTATCGGCTGGCGAGGACCATGCGGTTGCCTTCGCTGTCGCGAAACTCCGCCACCGTGCGCCCCGGCTGCCACGGCGCATCATGCGGTTCGGTGATGATTTCGACGCCGCCCGCCTTCAACGCCGCGCTCATTGCTCCGACATTTTCGTCGACCAGCACCAATACGGGCTCCGCGCCGGGGGCGTCGTCGGCGCGCCTGATGAAATGCAGGTTCGTCACGGCATGCGGAAATGCCAGCTCGATCCAGCGCCAGCCGCCGTCGCCCATCTTCTGGTCGGCCAGCACCTGACAGGCGAGATGCCTGGTGTAGAACGCCTTGGCGCGGTCCTGGTCGAACACCGGAAGCTCGGCAAACTGGATATGCATGGTCGTCTCTCCTGCTTGATGGCTGCCGCGCAGCCGCCCACGCGGGAAAGACGATGCGGGCAACCGAAAAGATTCTTCCACAAGGAGAATCTTTTCAGCGCAGCCGGTCGTCCTTCGTTCATACCAACCAGTCAGGAGACGACGATGGACTACGCGCTCATTCGATACGGTGTGAACCAAGCCGACCTGGAAGATAACCGCGCGCTGGTCGAAAAAGTGTTCGAAGCACTGGGCGAGGCGGCACCGCCGACGGTGCGCTATCTCGTGCTCGAGCTGGACGACGGCTCGTTCGTCCACATCGTCGGCCAGGACGGCGATTCGTCGGCGCTGACCGGGCTTGCCGCCTTCAAGGCATTTGCGGAAAACCACGCCGAACGCCGTTCGACCCCGGCAATGCGATCGCCTGTCAAAGTCATCGGCAATTACCGTATGCTGGCGGGTCAGAAGGCGGGATAGCGCCTGCCATGCCGCTCGCGCAGAAACGGGATGCTACGCCGAAAATGAACAGGGCGACGTTGGAGGCGATGCTCGTCGGGTTGCGGCCAAGGCTGCATCGCTACTGCGCGCGCATGGCCGGCTCGGTGATCGACGGCGAGGACATCGTTCAGGAGGTGCTGATCAACGCGCTGCAGGCGATCGACGGCGGTGCGATGGTCGAACGGCCGGAGCAATGGCTGTTTCGCATCGCCCACAATGCCGCGCAGGATCATCTGCGGCGGCGCAATCGGGAAAGGTCGCGCATGACCGAGGCCGACATGAGCGTCATCGAGGATCCCTCCGGCAGCGCCGACAGCCGGCTCGCCGCCCAGACCGGCCTGCGCGCCTTCATGCAGCTTTCGGTGCCGCAGCGCAGCGCCGTGATCCTGGTCGACGTGCTCGGCCTCAGCCTGCATGAGACCTGCGAAGTGACCGGCGCGACGCTCGCCGCCACCAAGGCCGCGCTGCATCGCGGGCGGGCGCAGCTCAAGCTGCTGGCGCTGCAGCCCGAGCAGGCGCTCGCGCCGAAGCTCGACGCCGATGACGAGCGCCGGCTGCGGCGCTATGTCGACCTGTTCAACGCGCGCGACTTCGACGCGGTCAAGGCACTGATCGCAGAGGACGTCCGGCTCGAAGTCGTCAACCGCGTCCGCCTGCGCGGCAAGGCCCAGGCGTCGACCTATTTCGGCAATTACGACCGTATCAGCGACTGGGCATTGTCACTCGGCTTCGTCGACGGCAGGCCGGCGATCCTTATCCGCGACCCGCAGGCGGCCGACGGCACCGTGCGCGGCTTCGTGCTGGTTGAATGGGCGGGCGATGAAATCATCCAGATCCGCGACTTCCGCTATGCACCGTGGTGCCTGGTCGATGCGGAAATCAGGGCCGTGGAGAGGTGAGGCGAGCGCTGGAAATGGTGCGGAAATGGCGCGCGGAGGCGACAGGGCCAAGGTTGCGCCACCGGACAAGTCTGCCATCGCCTCGATCACTAAGCTGAAGGGCTCCGCCCCCGATTTCGGGGACCGGTATCGTCGCGAAGAGGATCTACGGCCTACACCCGTCATGCTCGATATAGAGCGGTGCCAGCTTTCGGATCAGGCAGCCTCCTCCTGGGTGACCCAAACGCAAATTGTCACACGGCAGCAAGTTCTTAGACTGGTTCCGGTTCTCTGGAACCGGTAACCCGCTCTAACTATCTGTTTTGCCGCATTTATGCGGACGCCAAATGATTCCATTTGGCTGCAAAATGCGCTAGCCGATACGCACGCGGCGCGTCACCTGGCCATTGCTTTCCCAGTATGTGTGTTTCTTGGCAATCAAGGGATCGTCCATCGCCGGTTGAATTTGTCCCGTGGTGCTGACCGCGCGCGAGGTCACCGTGTGTTCTCCAGGAGAGGGATTTGCCCAATCCAGGGACCAAATTTTCCAGGCGTGTTCTGCCTCCTCACTGTGGTCAATGGTCGCTGGTGCCCAAGGCCCCTGATCGATTTGCACTTCGACCCGTTCGATCGGCGCCCCCCAGCCTGCTCCAATGATGGAGTAATCTGAATCTTTCCGGGTAACCTTCGCGGGCGCGGACTTTATCAGCGCTCGCCCGACCGAAGTCTCGGCCCATACGGTCTCGCCGTTGTGGTCCTCCTCCCGGATGGTGACATAGTCACGGGCCATCAGAAGGCTCATGAACCGCGTATCGCGAACCTCGATGCGCTTTAGCCACTTGACGTTGGCGATCCCGTACCAGCCTGGAGCAATGAGCCGTACCGGGAAGCCGTTGGCCGCCGGCAAGGCGGCTCCATTCATTTCATAGCAGAGGAGATTGTCGGGGTTCATCGCGTCGGCGAGCGACATGCTACGAGCGAAGTTCTGCTGCATCTTGACGTCGCGTATCGGGACCTCGCCTGTGTCGGTACCGAAAAAGACGACCTCGATGCCCTTCTCCAGAACACCGGCTTCCTCGAGGATCGGGGCGAGCGGCGTCCCTGCCCAACGGGCATTGCCGATGCCGCCGGTGAAAAAGGGAAATCCGTGGTTGCCCGAGCATTCCACTGTGAAAACGACCTCCTGCCGCGGTCGCGCCCTGATGTCGGCGAGCGTTAACTCCAAGGGCTTCTTGACCAAGCCTCCGATCTCCATCGACCATGTCTTCTCGTCGATCGTTGGTCGGTTGAAATGCGAGATGCTGAAGAACTTGTCGTTTGGCGTTATCCAGCTATCCAAATCCTCCCAGACAAGCTGCTTCTGGATACCCACCGGATCGGGATTTTTGGTCGGCTGATCCAGCCACGGAATAACTTCCTCGCTCGGCCGTGTTGGAAAAGCGTAAGCCCGACGCGAGGTATAGAGAGCAGCAATTGCGGCAAGAGCCGCGCTTCCTTGAACAAGAAGTTCTCTGCGCTGAAAATCAGGCATGTTGTTTACCTCCCAGTTGATCCGGAACGGGCTGCAACGTGCCTTAGGCCGTAGCCTGATCACGGATAGGCGACACAATGTGAGGTCTGCCCATCCGGAAGTATCCGGATAGGTCAGACAATCACCGACGCAAGTCAGGCATGTGAAGCGTTGGACGAAACTCTGGCTCGCGTTTCGCATGCCAAGAGTGCGCCTTTGAGAAGGAAGTGTCCACAACTTGGACGGGACATGATGATGATTGCGGCATTCCATGCCGATTTCCGGTCCTGCCAAATCCTTGCTGCTCGGATCGCTGCCGAACGCCCCTTCTGGGTCATTTCCGGACCTTGGCGGGTTGCGCTCGGAAACGCTTGTTTCGACCCACGTCTGCCGTTCCGATATCGCCCCGCCATCTCCGGGGGGTATGTTCACCCAAATTCGACAAGAAACCGCATTGGCCTGCCGCCTCTTGTCGCGATCACTCTTGGCGCCACAGGATGGCGGCACGGCCGGCGCAGGTGTATGATGATGGTCTAATACTTCGCATCAGGGAGGACAGCATGACGTCTTGGGAAATCAAGGGACGGGAACTCGTCAATTGCACCTGCGAATATGGCTGCAACTGTCAATTCAATGCGCTGCCCGACAAAGGCCATTGCCATGCGGTGGCGGGCATCCAGATTGACGAAGGTCATCATGGCGAAACCGCTCTCGACGGCCTGCGGATCGCCGCGATCTTCAAATGGCCTGGCGCGATCCACGAAGGCAATGGTGAAGCCATCGCTTTCGTCGACGAGAATGCAACCGACCGGCAGCGTGACGCGCTGCTGCGCATCATGACCGGCCAGGACACCGACCCGTTCGCGACGATGTTCGCCGTCTACGCCTCAACCGTGACAAAAATGAATGAGCCGGTTTTCACCAAGATCGATCTCGACCTCGATATCGACGGCCGCAGGGGCCGCATCTTCGTCAAGGACTACATCGAAACGGTCGGCGAACCGATTCGCAACAAGGTGACGGGCGCGGACTCGCGCGCTCAGATCGTGTTGCCGAACGGCTTCGAATATGCGGTCGCCGAGATCGGCAGCGCTTCAAGCACAACCAGCGGGCCGGTTCAGGTGAATATGAAGGACAGTTACGGCCAGTTCGCCCGGCTGCATCTCAACAATCACGGGGTGGTGCGAGCCTGACGCGCCGCATGGACGGTGGGTCGCCACTGGAACGGCTGCTCAGACGCGACCGCGTCATCACGATTGCGGGCGTGGCGGCGCTGTGCCTGCTGGGCTGGCTTTATATCGTCGCCGGTGCAGGGCTCGGCATGAATGCGTGGGAGATGACGAGGGTCGCGCTATTCCCCCACCAGCAAACCGCCGACATGACCTCCGATATGTCTGGCATGGATATGTCTGGCATGGACATGAGCGGGATGGACATGAGCGCGATGGCCATGGCGAACGAACCGCGGGTTTGGGGGGCCGCGATCTGGGCGCTGATGATCGCCATGTGGTGGGTCATGATGATCGCCATGATGTCTCCGAGCGCGGCGCCGACTGTCCTGCTCTATGCGCGCGTGCATCGCCATGCGCTCGCACAGGGCCAGATCCAGGACAAGCTCGCGCCCACCGGCGTATTCATGGCAGGCTATCTCTTGGTCTGGCTGGGGTTCTCCGTCGCGGCAGCTGCGTTGCATTGGCTGCTCGAACGCGAGGCATTCGTTACCGCGGCGACGATGAGTTCGCAGAGCCGCTGGCTTTCAGGCATCGTCCTGATCGCCGCGGGCCTGTATCAGCTCTCGCCGCTCAAGAACGCCTGCCTGTCGCATTGCAGGAAGCCGACGGCGTTCCTTTCCCGCCACTGGCGTCCCCACACACTTGGCGCGCTGCGTTTGGGCGCGCTGCACGGGGCGTTCTGTGTCGGATGCTGCTGGATGCTGATGGCGTTATTGTTCGTGGGTGGCATCATGAACCTGGTGTGGGTTGCCGGGCTCGCCATTCTGGTGCTGGTTGAAAAGGCGTTTCCTGCCGGCCAGTGGGTCGGCCGGGCAGCCGGCATCGCCCTGATCGCCTGGGGCAGCGCAACGCTTTTGGTGTGACGGCCACGTAAAGTGCATCGCACCGCCCCAGCCAGGCCGGCTCACAACGCGTCGGGGCGGACCGGCGGTGACGTCAAGCTTACGCAGGCATTCAGGCGTCAAGGAACTTTGAATCCTGGCGTCCGTTTATCCGAATGTCGGGTATGAAGGGCTCCGCCATGAATGTCGGCGACGAAAGGACTGTATCCGTTTGGGCGAGAACCGAAGTCGCGCCTGATGCGGTTCCGCTCGAGCGGAGTGAACAGGTCGATGTCGTGGTCGTCGGATCTGGCATTGTCGGACTGTCGGTCGCCTACGAACTGGCCATCGCCGGGCAAAAGGTGGCGGTGCTCGATCGCGGCCGGATCGGAAGCGGCATGACGGCCCGCACCACCGCGCACCTGTCATCGATCTGCGATGACTATTTTTCGGAACTGATCAAATTGCGCGGCGAGGAACTGGCGCGGATTTACTATCAAAGCCAGTCGGCCGCTATTGACCGTATCCAATCGATCCTGGAGGCGGAGGGTATGGCGTGTGATTTCCGCCGCCTCGACGGTTTTCTGTTTCCGGCGTCGGGCAGGAAGGAATCCGTCATCGAGCGCGAACTGGACGCCGCTCTGAAGATCGGGGTCGACGTCGAGAAAACCGCAGGCGTGCCGTTTGCAGGCTTTTCGGATGCACCGATCCTTCGCTACGCCAATCAGGCGACATTCCACCCGCTCAAATATCTCCGCGGGCTGGCTGCCGGCATCCGCGCGCACGGCGGCGCGCTTTATGCGGAGACCATCGTCGATAAGGTCGAGGAGACCGACGGCGGCGTGCGCGTAAGCACGGTCTCGGGCTTTGCCGTGTCTGCCAGGTCGGCCGTTGTCGCCACCAACTCGCCGATCAACGATCGGGTCGCGCTCCATACCAAGCAGGCGCCGTATCGGACCTACGCCATGTCGTTCGAGATCGCGCGCGACGTTTTGCCGGATGCACTCTATTGGGACACGCTGGACCCCTATCACTACGTCCGTCTGCAGCCTGGCGAAGGCAAGACCGACTTTCTGATCGTCGGTGGTGAAGACCATAAGACAGGGCAGGCCGACGACGCCGACCACCGCTTCACGGCCCTGGCGGCCTGGATCAAAAAATTGGTGCCCGATCTCGGCGCGGAAGCCAATCGATGGTCCGGGCAGGTGATGGAGACGGTCGACTATGCCGGGTTCATCGGCCGCAATCCCGGTGATCGGCGAGTCTTCGTTGCTACCGGCGATTCCGGCCAGGGCATCACCCATGGGGTCGTGGCAGGCCTGTTGATTTCGGACCTGATTCTGAAGGGGGAAAGCCCCTGGCGGGAACTTTACGAACCCTCTCGCAAGACGGTACGGGCGATCGCCGATTATCTAGCGGAGAATGCGACAGCGATCAGGAGTTTTGCCGAGTATGTCGCGCCTGGTGAAATCGATTCCGCCGACAAGCTGCGGCCGGGGCAGGGCGCCATCGTCCGCGAAGGTCTTACCAAAGTCGCGGCCTTTCGCGACGAGGACGGCACGCTCTACAAACGCTCGGCCGCATGTACCCATGTCGGCTGCCATGTCCATTGGAACTCGCTGGAACGCTGCTGGGACTGCCCCTGCCACGGCTCGCATTTTGCCGTCGATGGCACGGCTTTGAACGGGCCGGCCGTATCGCCCCTGGCTCCTGCCGGATAATCTTTTTTCGCCCCGGCCGCGCAGCTCACAATTCCTTTTCGGCGAGCTCGCGAAACGCGTCGGGAACGGACCGCGACAGTCCGAGCGCGACCGAGGCGTAGCCGACCGCCTCCCAGCCGAAGCGGTCGCGGATCTTGTCGACGGCGCGATCTGCGGTCCAGCGCGCCGCGCCCTTCCTGGTGCCGGGGCGGCAGCGGTCGTCGGCGAGCCCGAGCGGCAGTTCCAGTTGCAGGCCGGCATGCTGCTCCAGATGCGAGACAGCGATCGCCAGCAGCGAGATTGTCTTTTCGTGCGGATGGTCGATGAGCACCTTGCGCACCAGCGCCTCGGCGATCTCGGCCAGCATGGCGGTTGCCGATATCGGCTGGTCGAGCGTGATCGAGCGCGTCACCGAGCGCAGGTCGGCAAAGCGGACGCGAACCGTCACCGTGCGGCCGGGGCGGGATTTCGCCCGCAATCTTGTGGCGACCCTATCGGCCAGATGCAGCAGCGCAGGCACGAAGACCTGCTCCTCGGCCGGTTTTCGGCCGAGCGCCGATTGCGCGCCGGCCGAGCGCGCCCGGCGCTGCGTCTCCAGCTTACGCGGATCGCGGTTCCACGCCAGCGCGTTGAGTTTTTCTCCCGCCGCCGGCCCGAGCAGGCGCTCCAGCGCGCCATCGTTGGTCTTCGCCAGCTCGCCGATGGTGTTGACGCCGATGCCGGCCAGCCGCTCCCTGGTGACCGGGCCGACACCCCACATCAGCTCGACCGGCAGGTGGTGCAGGAACTCCAGCTCGTGGCGCGGATCGACCACCACCAGCCCGTCGGGTTTTGCGACCTGTGAGGCGATCTTGGCCAGATGCTTGGTGCGGGCTACGCCGACCGAGATCGGCAGGCCGAGCTCTGCCCGCACGCGGTGGCGGATCTTGCCGGCGATCTCGGCCGGCGAGCCGAACAGGTGGGTGCAGCCGGCGACGTCGGCAAAGGCCTCGTCGATGGAAATTCGCTCGACCACCGGCGTGAAATCGCCCAGCACCTTGATTGCCGCATCGCCCAGCCGCTGATAGTCCTTGAAATGGCCGCCGACGAAAATGAGTTGCGGGCAGAGTTCCCGCGCCCGCCGTCCCGGCATGCCGCCGCGCACGCCGAACGCCTTGGCTTCATAGGATGCGGCGAGCACTACCCCGCCGCCGACGGCAATCGGCTTGCCGCGCAAGGCCGGGTCGAGCAGTTGTTCGACCGAGGCATAGAAGGCATCCATATCCGCGTGAAGGATGTTGGCTTCCATCCGGCCCGTTCGCCCGCGGCGGTTCGAACGCCGCCTTGTCTAGAGTTTTGATGAGAACATAAAGAGAACATTGTGGGCGGATTGTCAAGCGGCGCGGAGGGCAGGTGAAGGGCAATTGTTTCAGTTTGGCGCCCTCTGTCTGCCTGCGTTCCAGCGTTGGTGGTTGGCGAAAGTCGAAGCAACATCCAATCTCCCCCCTTGCGGGGGAGATGTCCGGCAGGACAGAGGGGGGTGGGACGGATCGCCAACTTCGACTTCAGTTGTTGCCAACTCGAATCAGCCTGAGGGTTTGGCTCCGATTGGTTGACAGGTCGGAGGGACAGCACCCCCCTCTGCCCTGCCGGGCATCTCCCCCGCAAGGGGGGAGATCGGCAGCTTCGCCGACGGCGCCTGCTGCAGCGACCTACAGCGCCATCTTGTAGCCGAGATGGCTGGCGGTGAAACCGAGGCGCTCGTAGAAGGTGTGCGCTTCCCGTCGACTGTTGTCCGTGGTGAGCTGAATGAGGCTGCAGCCGCGCGAACGGCACGCTTCAATCGCCCATTCGATCATCAGCTTGCCGACGCCGCGAGAGCGCCATTGCCGGGCGACGCGAACGCCTTCGATCTGGCCGCGCCAGGCGCCTTTCCTCGAAATGCCTGGAAGGAAGCTGAGTTGCAGCGTTCCGACCAATTGCCCGGCCTCGACGGCCACGGCCAGCAACTGGTTGGGATCGGCATCGATCGCGCTGAAGGCATCGAGATAGGATGGCGCGAGCGGCGTGGACGGGTCTTCCCGGTCTGCGCCGAGCGCATCGTCGGCAAGCATTGCAACGATCGCCGGCAGGTCGGGCGCCTGGGCACGACGGAATTCGATCTCGCTCATCGCGCGGAGACATACGGCGCAGTGTTGGCGATCGCAATATCCGTTTTGACTGCAAGGGGGGCGCGCGTCTTCAGGCGGCCTCCAACGCCCAGAGGCGATAGCTGTAGCGGCGGAAGAAGCGGGCGAAGAGGCGCTGCTGCCTGGCGCGGGCGAGGTCGGCGCTGCGCCTTTCCTGTCGCCAGTGCGGCATGTTGCGGAACATCGACAGGAAGCGGGCGGCGTCCTCGATCGCCTCCTCGGCCGACTGCGCCGGGCGGATCGCCGCCAGGAACAAAGCGCGGCTCGGCTTCATCCGGTCGATCGCCGCCTTGCGCTGGCGATGGCCCTGGCGCGCCGTGCGGATGCCGTCCTGGCGGATGGCCGCGAAGGCGGCAAGCATGGCCGGGCTGTCGCCGGCATAACCGCAGGCCTGGGCGAACTGGGCGAGGTCCATCGTCACTCCCTTGCATTCGGTGGACGGAGCGGCCGCGGCTGCGCCGATTCCAGCTTGCATGGTATAGAAGCATAACTCAAATAAATGAACAAGTGAAACTTTCACGTTGGTGTAAGCGGAACCGACTCGACTCCGCCTCGAAAACCGATAATGATGTGAACAAAGCAGGAACAACGATGGGGATGGCCATGGCATTAGCGGGCAAGGAAGCGACGATCGCCGATGTCGTCTCGATTGCCGTCGAGTGCATCGATTGCGGCCGCAACAGGTGGTGGAAGCCGGCCGAGCTCAAGCGGCATGGGGTGAGGCCGGAGACACCGCTATCAGCACTTTCCGGGCGCCTGATCTGCAAGGCCTGCCGGGCCGACGGCCTGCCGGGCGCCGCCGTTTCGATCCAGGCTGCCTTCATCGACGACCGGCAGCGGGCCCGCGCCGAGGCGCGCCTGCTCAACGGTCGAGAGCTGGAGCAATCGAGGCGGGCTTGAGGGGGAGGGCGTGCTGCTCTTCCCTTCTCCCCTTGTGGGAGAAGGTGGCCGAGCGAAGATCGGTCGGATGAGGGGTGTTGGACGGATCGCTACCTTGATGGCGTAAGTGCTTAAAATCGCGTCTACATTTCCTCCGCCGCGTTCCTTCCAGCACCCTCATCCGGCTCGGCGCTGTGCGCCGATCCACCTTCTCCCACAAGGGGAGAAGGCAACAAGCGCCCGTCAATACCCCAGCAGTTCCTTGAGCGGGATAACGCGGAAGACGTTCTTGATGGCGTAGCGGTTGAAGGTCAGCGTCTTGGGCGGATTGTATTGCTCGACGATCAGCTCGGCGGCGGTGCGCTTGACCAGCTTCTTGATGAAGGCCTTGCCGTTTTGCTCGTTCTCCTCGGGCAGCGTCTCGATCACCACATGGTCGCCGGGCACGGCCTCGCGGCCGCCGCAATAGATCATCTCGCCGGGCTCGTAGCGCGGCACCATCGAATCGCTCAGCACGTGCAGCGCAAACACGTTGCGCAGATGCCGGATCCCCGGCGGCCGCTGGACATAGCCGGCCGGCTGGCCGTTGAAGGTGAAGTCGCCATCGTCGCCGCCGACGGCGGTGCCGAGAAGCTGGATGTCCATCGGCCCGGCGGGCAGGGGGCCGGGATCGGTGACGATCTCGGCATCGGCGACCGGCCCGGCATCTTCGAGGAAGACGACCTCGCCCTTGCCGAGCGCCACCGGGTCGACGCGCAGGAAGGCGGCGGTCTTCAAAAGGTTCTCGGTCTTGGGCAGGTTGCGCCCGGTTTCCCAATTGCCGACGGCAGCGACGTCGGTGTCGTTGTGCTCGGCAATGTGGCGCATCACCAGGCCGCGCTGCTTGCGCGCCCGGCGGATCGCCGCCCCGACCTTGATCGACAGTGCAGTTTTCACCATGGCTCCATCTGAGGCACAAGATTCGGTTTCGTCTATGCAAGAATAGCTTGCATTATGTATTAAGTTATGCTCTTATGTGGCCATGCACAAGTCGCTCCGCCAGCTTTCGGTCCTCGAATCCGCCCCCCAGCGCCAAGGAGGCGGCCGAGATAGTCATGTGCCAACCTTTTCCCCTTCGTCCTGGCTGTCCTCCTCCCCGGCCGGGACGATGCCCGAGGCTCGCGCCTCGGATCCGGCAGCGCAAGCGGCCGGAACGGCCGGAGCCGTTCCCCTCACGGCTCCGGCCACGAATTGCCTGCCGGCCGGCAATGCGGATGCCGCGGTTTCCTGCATCCGCACCGAAGACGGCACAGTAATCGCCTTCGACAAGCGGGCGGCCAAGGCAGTCTCCGGCGCAACAAGGCAGGCGGCCGAGATGAAGCTCGATCGTAGCAAGCCACGCGAGGGCTGACCGGCTTTCGAGCCTGAGGCCGGCGAAGCCGGCGCCACACAACCACCTTTGCAGGGAATAAAACATCATGGCCGCCCGCTATTCCCCCTCCGAATTGGAACAAATCGAGAACTGGCTGATGAGTGGGCTGTCGGCCGCGAAGATCGCCGCCCGGCTGAGTGCGCAACGCGGCCGCCCGGCCTCGCGCGCGGCCATCATCGGCATCGTCCACCGCACCGCCCGTCTGCACGCCATCGGCCTTGCCAGATCCAAGGGATGGTGTAGCGGACGGTCGGGCGGCCGGCATGGAAAATCGGCACCAGAGCCGTCGAACTCCGCCGGCCAGGCAGGGGCAGTACCGGCCGAGCACCACTGCCGCCCGGCAAGGCTCTCGGCCAGGCTGGCGCCGCCGGCCTGGCAGCCGGGTCCGGTTCGGATCACGGGGTCCGATGGCGAGCCGCTCGAAATGCCGGCGCCGCGCCCGATCGCCGCCGGCGGCCGCCAGCCTAACTTCGTCGCCATGCGCTTCATCGACTGCCTGTTCGACCGCTGCCGCGCGCCGCTCGACACGACGCTGCAGGAGGATGCGGAAAACGACGCCCCCGGCAACCGCCCCGGTTTGGACATGCTGTGCTGCGGGCTGCGCACAAGGCCTTCGAAAAGCTACTGCGCCTATCACGCGGCGCGCTTCCTGCGCACGCTGCCGGCCAAAGCTATTTGAGCCCCGCTGGATGACGGAAATTCGCCAGAGCCCGACGACAGAAAACCAGGAGGACAGAGCCGATGAGCAACAAAACCGTCCAAAAGACCAAAGCCAGGCTACCGCGATTGCCGAAGGGCGAGGCCGAGCAGGTGCGCATCCGCAAGGAGATCGGCCATGATTTCGCGCTGCAGGACGACCGGTTCGGCCGCAAGCGGCTGGCCAAGGGAACGCAGGAGGCGGCGCGCCTCTATGAGGTTTCCAATGACGGCCACACCGTGACCGGCGGCATCGTGCGGGTGCGCAATGTCGACCCGCTGACCGGCCTCACCTCATTGTCGCGCCAGCAGCGCGAGGCAGGCATGCGCTACCGCCAGGATTTCCGCAACTCGTCGGAGGCAAGCGCCAAGCCGATGGCCTGGGCCGAGCGCGTCGACGGCGGCCGCACTGGCAGCGGTGTCGCCGATCACATCCTGTCCGCCGGCCGCGACCATGCCGAGGCCACGAGGGCGCTTGCCCATTGGGAGATCGCCGGCATCGTGCAAAAGGTCTGCTGTGCCGACGCAACGGTGAAGAGCCTGGCCGAACAGGCCGGCGAGCCGCGCGACGTGGTGGTGAAACTACTCAAGATCGGGCTCGACATTTTGGCCGTGCACTACGGCATGATGCTGATGCGCAAGCCGCGGTGAGGAGGTCCACCGATCCGGCCGGCACTGCCGGCCGGATCGATCCGTCAACGACGGCAGACACGGATTCGTTCGATAACCCGGTGGTGATGACGCCAGTGCTTGACGACTTCCGTGTGGCAGCGCCGGTGATACCGGTAGCGTGGCCTGTAGTCCTCGTCATAGACGTCATAGCGGTAACGGGGGACGTACTCATCGTCGTAATCGGAATACCGATGATGGCGATAATAATAGTCGTCGTCATAGCCGTTGCCGATGCCGATCGTGACACTACCGCCGGCATTGGCCGGGCCGATCACGGAAGCCGCCGAGGCGATGGCGATCACCGAGGCAAGCAGGAGCTTCTTCATAGCTACCTCCTTCTTTAACGTCCCTCTAATAGAAAAACCCCCGAGGGGCAGGCTCGTTCCACAAATTTGCAAGATGCCACGAACCGAGAGCCCCAAATTAGCGCCGGCGGGGGCGAAAACGCGTCTGGCTGTGCGCCAGGGTGGGGCCGCCGACGCAAGCCCCGAGCGGGTTGTGGTCCGCGCCCTATGTATCCCGTCAAACAGCGACAAATTGGCCAGCGCCAGTCCCGTCACCTTGCCGATCTACAGAACATGGCCCAGTTCCAGCAAAACGAAGGCGGTCGCACCCAGCACAGCGAGGGCGTAGGCCGCATAAAGAACAAGCAGCATCACCTCAAAGTCCCGGACGAAACTTGCGGCAATCCTGGTCTCCTGAGGTTCCGCTTTCTCGATGCTGTCGGTTTCCAGCTGCTCCGTTGCCACGACGAGGCAGACGATCCTGTCGTTTTCGGCCGCCTGTAATATTCGTTCGGTCAAATCGACGGCAATCACTGGATCATCGGCCAACTGATCTCGCGATAGCCAGCTTTCAGTGACAGTCTGGATTTCACGCTTTTTCACGCATGCATAATTGCGCCAACTAAATTAGGTTCCACTAAAATACATGGAATGCGTCGACCGGATCGCGATGTGATGAGGCGTGGCCCTCCTGGGCGGCGAACTGCCGCCTGAGGCCCGCATTTGCCGACCGTCGAGGCGAATCTCGATCCGCATCCTCCGATCAAAGGGCGCCGGCTTCTTCATAGGCTGCTACGGTGCGCCATTGCTGGTAGGTCGCAATGCCAAAGCAGCCAAACTCTCATATCGCGAACGCAGCGCCGACGTCTTCAGTGCCGACCGGCTATGACGAGGATCGCATGCTTACTTATATCCGGCTGCTCGACGCGTCGGCTGAAGGGACCGATTGGCGTGAGGTCGCCCGCATCGTTCTGCACATTGATCCGGAGCAGGAGCCAGACAGGGCTTTCCGGGCGTGGGCGACACACCTGGCGCGTGCACGATGGATGACCAGGAAGCGGAACGAGTTGCGTCAATTGCATGATGAGTGGTGGGGATGAGCACCATCTAAGCGGAACTGCCGTCCCGGTCTGGCCGTTGAGGGAGGAGGCCAACATGGAAAAGCGCCCAATGACTTCTTGGCGAGCCAATACTTTCGAGCTGTGCTGCCTTCTTGCAGTTCCGCTGTCGCTTATCCTTACCGTTTTCCTCGCGGGTCTCATCCTTAGCTGACCCCGGGATGGTTGCCGTGTCGGTCAACGTGGCACCAAAGCCCACCTGAAGGATTCGGCGGGAAAGGCTGCCGGCACCGTTACTTCACAGCCGCCGCCATCACATCCGAAAACAGCGCCCGCTCCACCGCCGGCTCGAGCGTCTCGGCGAAGGGCGTTGCCAGATGGTGGCGGTCGCGGAAGGCGAGTTTGCCGTCGATGAAGACGTGGCAGGTGGTCTGGTCGCAGAAGCGGTCGGTCATGTCGATATAGCTGGCGTTGGGTGTCGAGCGCACGATGTCGCGCTCGATCGTGGCGATGTCGTCATTTGCCGCCATGATCCTCGGCGTATCGCATGTCGCGGGCGTCTGTCCCCGCCACAGCGCCCGCGCCACGCATTTGTCGGCGTAGCTTGCGTTATAGGGCACGTCCCTGATGACCGCGACCTTGATACCGGCCTGGCTGAACGCTTGAAGCGTCCAGGTCAGGCCCGTCCGCCACTGCTCTTGCCAATCGGCGTGCTTCAACTCCTCGGGCGATTCCTTGATCACATTGCCGATCGAGAATTCTGAGATCACCACCAGTTGCGGGTGGAGCGCGATGATGTCCTTGACCGACTGCTCGCGCCATTGGTCGCACTCGGTGTAGTCGCGCTTCAGCCGCCAATTCCAGGTCGTCACCCGCGAAGCCCGGCAGGAGGATTTGAGAAAGGTGACGACGCGAAAGTTGTTCTTCTCGGCCGCCTTGATCAGCGGCGTCGACCAATGGTCGGCATGCGAGTCGCCGAACAGCACGACCGAGCGCTGGGCGTCCTTGCGGCCGAACATGCAGGGTTTCGGCTTGACGGTCTCGAAATCGAGCACGCAGCCGCCGTCGCTCGCGCGCACGGTGGAGAGCTGCGCGGCGCTGTCGGCGATGACGTGCTGTTCGGGGCTGAGATTGTGCTCGGCAAAGCGCGCATTGCCGTAGGCCGCGACCACGCCGGCGCCGGTTAGGGCGACGGCGGGCACCAGCGCCCGCGCTGCTCCGGCCATCAGCCAGCCGTTGCGGCGGATCGGGTTCTCGATGAAATGATAGGTGAACATCGACAGAACCAGCGTCAGCGCCGCGCAGGCAAGCCGGTCAAGCGTGGACAGGTTGGGAACCATCATCGCCGCATAGACGATGACCGGCCAATGCCAGAGGTAGAGCGAATAGGAAAGCCGGCCCAGCCATTGCAGGGGCGCCAGCGCCAGCACGGCGCTTGGCAGGTTGCGGCCGCTGCCGCTGAGCAGCAGCAGCACGGTGCCGGCGACAGGCGCCAGCGCATTCACCCCGGGAAAGGGCGAGTCTTCGTCCAGCATCAGATAGGCCCACGCGATCAGCGCCAGCCCGAGGCATGCCTGGAGGGTGGCCAGCAGCGGCCGGTCGCGCCAGATCCTTGCTGGCGCCATGGTGGCGAGGCCGCCGGCGGCGAATTCCCAGGCCCTGAGCGGCGAGAAGTAAAAGGCCCAAGGCTGCGACACTTCGGTCAGCCAGGCGCAGGCGGCGAAGGAGGCTAGGCCTGCGACGCCGATGACGATTATAGCGGTGCGCTTGCCTGGGCGCAGCCATGCGGCGGCAAGAAGCAGCGCCGGCCATGCCAGGTAGAACTGTTCCTCGACCGAGAGCGACCAGAAGTGGATGAAAGGGTTGTTGGTGGCGTCGGCGGCGAAATAGTCAAACGACCAGCGGATCAGCCAGAGGTTGATCATGTAGGCGGAGGCGAACATGGCGCCTTTCGAATAGAGCGCCTGTTCCTCCGGCGACAGGATGAAATAACCCGCGAACAGCGTGGCGAGGATGACGAACAGTGCCGCCGGCAACAGGCGCCGGGCGCGCCGGGCGTAGAAGCGCCAGAGATTCAGCCGCCCGGTTTCGGTGATTTCCGTAACCAGGTGTTTTGTAATCAGGTAGCCGGAGATGACGAAGAAGATGTCGACGCCGGCAAAGCCGCCGGGCAGACCGGAGAGACCAAAATGAAAGGCAATGACACCCGCCACCGCCAGCGCGCGCAGCCCTTCGATGTCAGGCCGAAATGATGCCGACACAATCACCTCATGCAAGGAATGCCCACCTCGCAGAGGCTCGACCCGATGCGCCGATATTGCAATGCAACAAATCTAACGCAGTGCAACATAGGGGGAGGGCGCGGCTCCTCCAGCTTCTGGCGTGGGCGGTTCACTCACATGAGCGATTCAGTCATGAGAGCGATTGATATTGAAGCGAAACGAAGGGTGCCGAGGCACTCACGCCTTTTTCAAAAACTCGGTCTTCAGCACCAGGCCCTTTACCTGCCTGGTGCTGCATTCGATCTCGCCGGGATTGCCGGTGAGGCGAATGTTCTTCACCAGCGTGCCGCGCTTGATCGTCTCCGAGGTGCCTTTGACCTTGAGATCCTTGATCAGGGTCACGGAGTCGCCCTCGTGCAGCGCCGTGCCATTGCTGTCTCGTACGATCGCGTCGGTCATGGCAGGTCTTTCGTAGGCTTCGGTGGGGGATGGTTGGGCCAGTCCCGGCCTATCCCACGGTTGGCGGCGAGGTCAAGCGTGCTGGGTCAAGCCGCGTTGCCGGGGTCAGGTGCATCAGCTATTGACCGGCAGCCATTCCGGCACAATTCAAGACGGAGCCGACCATGACAGACAAGACCATCCTCAAATTCGGCGCCGTCGAGAACGCCGAGACCGGCGATCTCGCGGGATGGGTCGTGGTCGAAGGCGAGCCGACCATGAAGACCGCCGTCCAGCACATTACCGAGGACGGCAAGGTCATGTCGGGAACCTGGCAGGCGAGCCCGGGCACCTATCACGCAACCTACAGCGACTATGAGTTCGTGCACATGATAGCCGGCCGTATCGTCATCACGCCGGATGGCGGCGCGCCTGTCGAAGTCGGCCCCGGCGATGCCTTCGTGGTGGAAGCCGATTTCAAGGGGACGTGGAAGATCATCGAGCCGGTGACCAAGCACTTTGTCGTCAGGATCGGCTGACGCCGAATAGTGCGATTGACGCTTGCGCCCGACTGAACCGAGGGTCCCAAAACGAAGATGGCGGGCATCTCTGCCCGCCACTGCGATTGTGCTGAACCGACGTGCCTAGTTGGCGCCGCCGAGTTGCTTGGTCATCTTGCAGAAATCGTCATGCTCCTTGGCAATGGCCTCGTCGCCGCATTCCTTCATCATCATCGCCTGGTCCTCTTTGGACATGGCCATCCATGCGGTCTTGAATTCGGCTGCCGGCTTCATGGTCTTCATGCCGGCATCGGTAAAGAACGGCGACATTTTCTGCGGATCGTCGAGCGCCGAAGTGCCAGTGGCACCGGCGGCAAGCGCTGCGCCGGTCATCATTGAAAGCGCCATCGCGCCCATGCAAAGCATCTTGATGTTCATGATCATTCCTCCTGAGCTGCTGCTTTGAGGTTGTCCATCAGCGATCTACGAAGGAACGGCGTTTTGACCCAAAAGTTCCAGGTTCTGGCGCAAGCATGGAACAGGATTGCTGGTGCCGCCACTTATGCAAAAAATTCTACCGTGACGGAGCTGCCGCGCTGCCGGCAGCAAGCCAAACGACGGCAAATCAAAGCTTCGCTGTAGGAGAGGCTGCGAAGTTGCACGCCGGCTCAATATGCCCGATCATGGCAATGGCGGGGCGGAGGTATCAAGTGGCGGCAAATAGTCGAAACGGCGCGCACCTGTCGGAGACCCGGCGGGCGAGCATTGTTTCCGCGGCCAGGGCGCTTCCGCGCACATCGTTGCCCAGCGTAGCGTCGGTCGTGACGGCCGTCGCGGCGCTCTATTTCGGGCGCGAGGTCTTTCTGCCGATCGCAATCGCCCTGCTGCTTACCTTTGCGCTTGTGCCGATGGTGTCGGCACTCAAGCGAGCCGGCATTCCGCGTCTTCCTGCCGTGATCGCCAGCGTGCTCGGCGCATTCACGGCGCTGGCGCTGTTCTCCTTCATAGTCGCCACACAGGTCAGTGAACTGGCGCAGAACATCCCGCTTTACCAGGCGAATATCCTGACCAAGGTCCGGTCGCTCAAGGAAACCGGCGTCGGCGGAGGCATCGTTTCCAGATTGAGCCGGGTGATCGAACGCGTCGGCCAGGAACTCGACAGACCGGAACCCGCGCAACCCGCCGCCGATCAGCCTCCGCGGGAGCCGATCCCGGTCGAAATCGTCGCGCGCGAACGACCGCTCGAGGTTCTCCAGAATCTGATCGGCCCGCTGCTGAGCCCGCTGGCATCGGCCGGACTGATCGTCGTGGTGGTCATATTCATGCTGCTCGAGCGGGAGGACCTGCGCGATCGCTTCATACGCCTCGTCGGCTACGGCGATCTGCATCGAACCACCGAGGCGCTGCAGGATGCCGGCAAGCGCGTCGGCCGCTATCTGCTCATGCAATTGGTCGTGAACATCGTCTATGCCGTTCCGATTGCAATCGGACTTTGGCTGCTGGGCATACCCAATCCATTGCTGTGGGGTTTGCTGGCGCTGGCGCTGCGCTTCGTTCCCTATATCGGCCCGGTTATCGCGACGCTGCTGCCTCTGTTCCTGGCGCTGGCCGTGGCGCCCGGCTGGTCGCTCGTGCTATGGACCGCCGGGCTTTTCGCGGTGGTGGAACTGATCACCGGCAACGTGATCGAACCCTGGCTCTACGGCTCGCGCACCGGGCTGTCGCCGTTGGCTATTATCGTTGCGGCGATCTTCTGGACCTGGCTCTGGGGGCCATTGGGCCTCGTTCTGTCGACGCCGCTCACGGTCTGCCTCGTCGTGCTCGGCCGATATGTGCCGCAGTTCGAATTCCTCGACGTTCTGTTCGGCAACGAACCGGTGCTCGAACCGCACGCCCGGCTTTACCAGCGGCTGCTGGCCGGCGATCCCGAGGAAGCGACGGACCATGCCGAGGAGATGCTGGAGGAAGAATATCTCGTCGAGTTCTACGACAAGGTCGCGATTCCCGCACTTCTGCTCGGCGAGCAGGACCGTGTGCGTGGTGTGTTGAGCGATGAGCAAAGACAGCAGGTCGCGGGCAGCGCGCTGACGATGGTGGCGAACCTCGACGACAGCGCGCAGGAGGAGGCGGAAGCGGGCGACACTGCCGCGGCCGAGGACAACGGCTCACACGAGGACAAGCAGGTTCAGGGGGAGGTTCAGGGCGGGGACGACACCGAACTACCGGATGGCACGGGCATGTCGGTGCTGTGCGCCGGAGGGCGCGGCGAACTCGACGACGCGGCTGCCGCCATGCTCGCACAGGTGCTCGAAGTCCAGGGCGCCACGGTGTTGAGAGCGAGCTTCGCCGATATGGAACCGGGGAGCATTCGCCGCCTTGAGCTCGACGCTATCGATACCGCCGTCGTCGGATTTTTGAACCGGAATTCCGTCAAGCACGGCCGGTTCCTGGTCCGTCGGCTGAAACGCGCCAAACCAAGGTTGCGGGTGGGTATCGTGTTGTGGTCGGAACCCGACAGTGACAACCAGGAGGCAGCCGCCAAATTGGCCAATGAGATCAACGCTGATTTCGTCGCACACGGAATGGTCGGTGCGGTGCTCGGTGCGTTGTCCAGCAATCCGCCGGTGGCGCTGAAGACCACCGCCAAACGCCGCATGCGCCGCCTGGCGCCGGCGCGCAAGAAAGAGCCGCTCGCCGCGGCAAAATGAGCGCGGCCAACGACCGCGGCAGTGGTGTTATTACCGTTTTCGCGAAAACGGTAATTAGCGAAACGGATCAGGTGTCTTCGCAAGGATTGCGCTGAACCGTCCGGACGGTGCCGCGGCAAAGGGTGCGTACCCCTCACACCGTCCAGAAATAGCGCACGGTATGGAAGAACACCGGGGCGGCGAAGACCAGGCTGTCGGCACGGTCCATCATGCCGCCATGGCCTTCGATCAGGTGGCCCCAGTCCTTGACGCCCTGATCGCGCTTGATGGCGGAGGCGACCAGCCCGCCGAAGAATCCCATCAGGCAGGCGACCAGAGCGACGCCGGCCGCCTGCAGCGGCGAAAACGGCGTCAGGAACGACAGCAGCGCGCCGAGCAGGCTCGATGCCGCCAGCCCGCCGACCAGTCCCTCCCAGGTCTTCGACGGCGAGACCGTCGGCGCCAGGAGGTGGCGGCCGAACAGTTTGCCGAAGATATATTGCAGCACGTCGCTGCCTTGCACGGTGACGATCAGGAAGGCGATCAGCAACAGGTTGCGGCCTTCGAAACCGGGTACTTCGAGTGTTAGCAGCGCCGGCACGTGGCTGACGCAGTAGACCGAGATCATGACCGCCCATTGCTGCGCCGAGACGCGCTCGAGAAAGCGTTCGGTGTCGCCGTGCAGTGCGGTGATCGCCGGCATCAGCAGGAAGCAGTAGACCGGGATGAAGATGGTGAAGAGCCCGTACCAGGCGGTCCACACCAGCCAGTACTGGAACGGGATGACGATGCCGAACATGCCGAGCAGCACCCAGTGGTCGCTGCGGCGGCTGTGTGTCAGCGTCACGAATTCGCGCAGGGCGGCGAAGGAAATCAGCGCGAACAGGATGGTCATGCCGGGGCGGCCGAAGAAGAAGGCAACGGTGATCGCCACCACCATCACCCACCAGGCATTGATGCGCTGGGTGAGGTTGACCAGCGTCGGCGACAACGGTTTTGGCGCGCGCCATGACAAGACGCCGGCGACGACGCTGGCGCTGATCAGCACCGCCAGTAGGCCGACAATCAGAATGAGGGTTTCGTGCATCATCGGCAGCATTTTGCCTTGGTCCTCAATCGTCTCGTTGCGGCCGGGGGTTCAGCGCCAGCAGCGTTTCGCGGGCACGGTCGAGAAAGGCGCGGCGTTCCTCACCCGGTTGAATAGCGATCGGCGCGCCGAAGACGACACGGCAAAGCAGCGGCACCGGCACGAATTGCCCCTTGGGCAGCACCCGCGACATGTTCTCAATCCAGCACGGGATGAGTTCGACATCGGGCCGCGCCATCGACAGATTGTAGAGGCCGGAGCGGAACGGCAGCAGCGGTTCGTCGGTCATGTTGCGCGTGCCTTCGGGAAACAGGATCAGCGAATGGCCCTGATCGAGCACTGACAGCATGATCGAGATCGGGTGCTGCGTTTCATCCGTCCACTGCCGGTGGATCAGCACGGAAGACAGCATGTCCTCGGCAATGAAACGGCGCAGCCGCGTCTTGCCCCAATAATCGGCGGCGGCCACCGCATGGGTACTGGCGCGTTCCTTCTCGCTGAGGCAGGCCGACAGCAGGATGAAATCGCCGTGGCTGGCATGGTTGGCGAAGTAGATGCGCTGTCGGTCCGATGGCTGGCTGCCGTTCCAGATCGGCCGCACGCCGGTGACCGCCCAGGCCAGCGCCGACAGGCCGACCGAGGTCACCGTCTGCAGCAAGGTATAGGTGCTGACACGAAGCTTTGTCATGTACGGGCTCAAAAGAATGCCGCGACGACCGAGGCCGCCGCGAACAGGCCGAACGTGATACGCTGCTTGGCAAGCAGGCGGCGCGTGCCGGCTATCCGCTGGTCGAGCGAGCGGCCGCCGGCCGCCGTGGGTTTCAGCCGCATGCGCGCCAGCACATCGTCGACCGCGGCACCGCCGCCTGCCTCGCTGGCGTGGCTGGCCATCAGCCGGAACAGCAGCGCGTCGAACAAAAGCAGGGCCGAGAGAATGATTGTGGCTATGGCACCCGCTGCGGCGATCAGCCAGGCTACCGCCGACAGCGACGATGTTTGCGGCACTGCCGCCAGGCCGACGACCGGCGCCGCCAGCAAGGCAGCGGCAACCAGCAGCAGCGGCCATGCCACCTGCACCATCAGCCCGGCGGCGAACGTCTCGGCCCTATCTCGAAAGGCGGTCATGCCGGTGCGTCCACGCCAAGATGCACCGGCCGGCCCGCGGCGGCGAGCTTGCCTCGCGCCTGAGCCGGCGTGTCGGCCCGGCCGCTGGCGACCAGCCATTCGGCGACGACGGCGGCGCTGCGCTGGAAGCCAAGCGCACAGCAGACCAGCACCGTGCCCTGGCCCCGCGCCGTCTCGATCGCCGCCACCGCTTGCGCACGCGCCTCGCGAGACGGCGGCAAAAGGTCGACCATGGGCAGGCTCACCCAGCGGATCGAGGCGCCACGCGGCCTTTCCAATTCGCCGGCAAGATCGACCACCGTGCCGAAGGCGTCGGCCTCGGCGGCGGTCGGAAAACGGCCGAGGCAAACACCGTCGGCGATGACGATCTGCGCTGGAAGCTTTCGCGTCCACGCCCACACATTGACCCTGGCAACAAGGCGGTAGGGCCAAAGCAGGAGACGGCTGGCCAGCGACACGCGGCCATCAGCTGTTTTCTGGAACACTTTGGCGCCGGCGCCGGCATAGGCGAAAGCGACGATGGCCAGCGCCAGTGCCGGCCACAACAGGATGAGCCACAGCGCCGAGACCAACGCGCCGGCAGCGGCACTGGCCAGCGCAAGGCTTGCGCCGAGCGCATAGAACAGCGCCAGCCGCCGCGCTTTCGGGTCAACGCTCAGGCGGAAGCCGTCGAATGGCAGCTCGCCGTCGCGCGGAAACAGCCACAGAGCGAAAAGGCCGAGCAGCGCGCCGGTCGGAATGTCGATGAAATGGTGCTGCCACGTCGTCAGCACCGAGGCGCCGATCAGGAAACACCAGACATGCCAGGCGGCGCCGGCGATGCCGGTCAACCTGTGACGCCAATGGTCCCAGATGATGACCAGTAGTGCGATGTGCAGCGACGGCGCCTGGTTGAAGGGCTTGTCGAAGCCGCCGAGCACGGCGAACATGAAACCGGGCAGGCCGCTTGTCTGCGGACGCACGAAGGTCGCCGTCAGCGGGAACAGGATAAAGCAGGCGACGGCGATGATCTGCGCCGTCAGATAGCGGCCGGCGAGGCGGTCGACGCCGTTCTTCGAATTGTTCAACAGCAGCGACAGGCCGTAGAATAGATTGATCGACCAGTAGGGCACGATCGTCCAGGCAAGGAACGGGATGCCATGCTCCCAGCCGAAGACGATGCTGCCGACATCGTCGCGCCGCGACGCCAGCCAGTTGGCGAAGCCGTAGGTGGAGTAGAAGAACGGCGCCAGAAATGCCAGCCACAGCGCGGCGCGCAGGACTATCCCGGGATACGGCTCGCGCGGCAAGGCCGGAAGGGCAGGGGCATCGCGAGGCAAGGCAGAGGCAGGCAAGTCCATGCTCAGACGCGCCGGGCGATCGAAACGGTGAAGATGCCCCACTGGTCGATGCGCTGGTCGAGCTTCTCGAATCCGGCGCCCGCCACCAGCTGGTCCATCTCGGCCTGCGTGCGCCGACGCATCACCCAGGCCTGGCCGCCGCGATGCGAGGTCAGGCTGCGCGCGATCATCTCGAGCTGCGGATGCCAGGGCTGGTTGGTGTAGACGAGCAGGCTTCCGGGCTGCATGGCGCCGGCCAGTCCACCGAGCGAGCGGGCGATCATGGCATTGTCGGAAAACAATTCGTAGAGCCCCGAGACGATGGCGAGATCCGGCGCCGGGTCGAGGCCGGCCAGCATCGTGGCGTCGAAGGCGTCACCTTGATGGAACGAGACGCTCGCCGGCAGCTTGCGCTCGGCGATCAGCTTGCGGCCGAGCGAGATGTTGAGCTCGGAGAAATCCTGCAGCCGCACGCTGGCCGGCGGCTCGGCGCATTTCTGCACAGCATCGAGCACGTAGCGGCCATGGCCGGCGGCGATATCGACGATATGGACCGGCCGGCCGGCGGCCTTCAGCGTCTCAGCGGCACTGCCGATCAGCTCTTCCAGATGCAGCTTGCGCTGGCGGATGCCGCGCCAGCCAATAGCATCGAGAAAGGTGCGGTCGATCATGCGGCCGCCGGGGCCGATGCCCCGCGCATCGTTCTCGTAGACATAGTCGAGCGTCGAGCCGGAATCGAAGCCGGTGGCAATCCCGGTCTTCATGCCGGACGACAGCCATGCGCCCATGCGGATCGAGGCGCGGCTCGTTGCCCAGTAGAGACCTTTGGGTGACAGTAGCGGCAGCGGCGAGGCCAGCCGGTCGGCCTCGTCGCGTGTGTAGCCGGCGCGGTCGGCCCCGGTCAGGTCGAGCGGCTTTTCCGGCGCCGCGAACTGCTTTTCGAGGAAAGGCCTGATCAGGTCGAGTGCCTTGTGGCGGTCGCGCTCGCCCAAAGTGTCGTGGAAGAAGCCGGGCAGCACATGCCGCTCCTTGGCCGGGCTCGCCAGATTGACGAAAAACTCGTGCTGCGGTCCATGCCGCACCACCCAGTCGCTGCCGGAGATCAGAAGCTGTGTCGGCACGGTGATGGCGCGGGCATCGGCGACGATGCGCGCTGCGTGGTCGTAGAGTTCGACCAGGATGTTGGAGGCGATCGGCCGGGTGATCAGTGGGTCGGCGTCGAAGGAGGCGATGCGCTCGGGATCATGCGTCAGGAATTTCGCCTTGACGTAGGAATTGACGAAGAAACGGCCCTTCAGCTTCTGCCACAACGCAATGCCTTGCTTGGCGAAGGGCACGTAGAGCTTGACCGAGAAGGCCGGCGAGGCCAGCACCAGGGCGCGAATGTCAGGCGCATAGTCGTGCACCCAGGCGGCGGCAAGCACGGCGCCGAAGGATTGCGCGATCAACGCTATATCGCGCCGGGCAAAGCCGTCACTGCCGATCTCGTGCACGAAGCAATCGATGTCGCGCACCAGCGCGGCAAACGACGGCGCATAGCCGCGCTCGCCGGCGGAGCGGCCATTGCCACGCGCGTCCCAGGCATAGAAGGCGTGGTCGGGCATCTGGAGCTCGTCGACCAGATGCGCCATGCGGCCGCCATGCTCGTGGCCGCGATGGAACAGCAGGATGGCACCCTTGCGATGTTCCGACAGCGCCGGCCAATAGCGATAAAAGATCTCGGTGCCGTCATGGCTCTTGAAGCTGCGCTCCTGCGCCACCCGCTCGACGTTGGCTGGAGCCACGGCGGCAACCGTCTGTTGGTGAAGCATGTTGTTCTCCCTGGCGAGACCGGAATTCAGCTGCCGTTCCCGTTAAGGCCGCCGCGTATCCGGTTGATGGCGGTCACCAGCGAGAGTGTAGCCATGGCCGGAAACACGAGCGGCGTGAGCGCCGGGACCCACAGGCCGGACGCGATAAGCACCGCGAGGATGCCAAGCGCCAGCGCCCGATCGCTTTTGCCGAAGGGGCCGGCATAGTTGCGCCCCGCTCCGGCCGCGATGCCGAGCACGCCGGCGAATTCCGCAATCACCGCCGCGATAGCGAATGCAACGACGCCCCAGGCAGGAAAAATGACGGCAAAGGCCAGGATCAAAGCGAGATCGGAGACAACATCGCAGAGCTCGTTGAGATACATGCCGAGCTTCGAGGCCTGGCCATGTTCCCTTGCCAGCATGCCGTCGATCGCGTTCAGCGCCATTCGCGTAAACAGCACGAGCGGCATCAGCAGAAAGACCATGCGGTGGCCGGCAAGGGCTGCCACCACAAGGCCGGTGACGAGCGAGAGGGCAGCGGCCAGCAGCGTGATCTGGTTGGCGGTGACGCCGGCCCTGGCCAGTCCGTCGGCAAGCGGCCGCAACCTGGCCTGGAAGGCCGGTTTCAGCTCATAAAGCGTCGGCATATGCGAACCCCCCGGCCGCGGTGCAAATAATGTTGGCGAGGATGGTCAATTGGCGCGCAAGACGCAAGGGCGCCGCCCTGCCACTTTTCGACATCCGGATGTGTCGGCGCTAGCTTTCGCTGTTGACATTGTCGCCCGGGAACAGTGCGGGCAAGCTTTGTTCGGCCGCCGCCCACGCGCGACTGTGGTAACGCCGCAGGATGAGAATGCATGCGGCGAAGACCAGCAGCCCGCAAATCACGCCGAGCGTCATGCCCCCGCCAAACGCGGACTTTACAACGATGCCGGTGAAGACGCCGGCGATGGCGCCATTGATCGTGCCCACCATCCCCGCGGTGGTCATGAAATATTGCAGCGGTGAGGGCCTGAGGCCCTTGTCGACCAGCACCGCCGAGGGATCGTCATGGGTGGAATTGACAAGGTATCTTTGCAGGACGGGCGTCAGCTCGACGAAATAGTGGCGGATCCTGGCCATGCCGCGGGCATGCACCATGTCCTCGATGGCAACCTGCACCGCGCGCACGAAGGTGACCAGGCCGATGAAGAAAAGGCAAGGCAACAAGATCAGGCTGAACAGCACGAACGGCCTGCCCATCTCCGTGACCTGCGCGACGAAGGACAGGGCAATGGTTGCGCTCGAGACCGAGGTTAGGAACAGATCGGCTCGCTGGTTCGCTTCCTGAATGGTCGCGGCGCGAGCATTTTGCAGCACGAAATGCTCGGTCGTCAGGCACTGCAGGGCCTGCTGTGCCTGGTCAGGCGGAACCGGAGCGTCGGGAGAACGGGTCATCGACAGTTGCCCTCTTCCAAGAGCCGGCGCTCCCGGGGTTCGCCGGCCCCATTTCGGCGACCTGTGCTTTCGATCTGGTGGTCGTCCGCCGCAAGTCAAGACCCGGTGGTTTTCTTGTGCCGGAACGTGGCGCCAATCTCGCAAAGAGGCGCCGTCGGCGAAGTTGCCAATCTCCCCCTCTAGTGTCCCTCTAGTGGAGAGATTGGCGGTTTCGCCAGCTGGCTTCAATCGCCAACGTCGACTTCCCCCGGCCGGTTATTGTCTGCCGCAGGTCAAGACCCAGATTCTTGTGTTGCCGGGCCCATTCCCGGCACTCGCAGATGGAGCTGACCATGACACGCGACGAGATCATTTCTGTGCTGGGCCCGGTCGACGATGCCGTCATCGCCGACATTGCGGCGACGGACGGGACGGTCCAGGAATTGCGTGAGGCCCTGGCCTGGATCGCCGCCGACGAGGCGCTGGTGAACGAGGGCCGACCGCTGCCGACGGCAAGAGTAGCGATGCTGATCGAACTGCTGCAAGGGCCGGACGAGGAGGAATAACCGGCTTGCTCTTTAGTGGACGGTGATGATGCCGTTTACGGCCCGCCATTCGGAGGGCTGGATCAGGTGATGATGGGCGACGCGCACCGAATGCAACGGGCCTTCGATCTCGCGCTCCCAGAAATCAAGGAAATGCTTCAGCGTCGGGAAATCAGGGGCGATATCGTATTCCTGCCAGATATAGAGCTGCAGCAGGCTTCGATGATCGGGTAGGCGGTAATGGATCTCCGCCGTGGTGAGGCCAAACCCTTGCATCTGGAGCTGAAAGTCCCTGCTGGTCATGCAATCTTCCTTCCGTTGAAATCTCCGTCCGCGAAAACGCCTCTTGTTCCACATAGGTTCCAGTCGCGTCGGGAGAGCGACGAATGTGCAAGCAATTACAGTACATTGGCACTCTCATTGATCGAGTGCTAAAATTTTTGCGTGACCCTCTTGAAAGCAGAAAAAAGCGCGACTAGTTCGTATGCGCGCGATGCCTGATGAAGGGGTCGCGCACCCCGTGCCGGGCCGATATTGCCGGTCCGGTCAGGAGGATCTTCGAAAATCTGTTTGTCCCGAGAGGAGAACGACATGACGTTCCGTCCATTGCACGACCGTATCCTGGTCCGCCGTATCGAGGTCGACGAGAAGACCGCCGGCGGCATCATCATCCCCGACACTGCCAAGGAGAAGCCGCAGGAGGGCGAGGTCATTGCCGCCGGCCCCGGTGCGCGCGACGACAGCGGCCAATTGCAGCCGCTCGATGTCAAGGTCGGCGACCGCATCCTGTTTGGCAAATGGTCCGGCACCGAGATCAAGCTCAATGGCGAGGATCTGCTCATCATGAAAGAGAGCGACGTGCTGGGCGTTATCGAGGGCGCCGGCGAGATGAAGAGGGCTGCCTGAGGGGGGCCTGAACAAGCATTCCAGTCAACGAAAAGCTGCCTATTCGAAGGAGTGATCCAATGGCTGCCAAAGATGTGAAATTTCATACCGAAGCCCGCGAGAAAATGCTGCGCGGCGTCGATATTCTCGCCAATGCGGTGAAGGTAACGCTCGGTCCAAAGGGCCGCAATGTCGTCTTCGATAAGTCGTTCGGCGCGCCGCGCATCACCAAGGACGGCGTGACTGTCGCCAAAGAAATCGAGCTCGAGGACAAGTTCGAGAACATGGGCGCGCAGATGGTGCGCGAGGTCGCCTCGAAGACCAGCGACACCGCAGGCGATGGCACCACGACCGCGACGATTCTTGCTCAGGCCATCGTCAGGGAAGGGGCCAAGGCGGTCGCTGCCGGCATGAACCCGATGGATTTGAAGCGCGGCATCGACAAGGCGGTCGACGCCGTCGTCGCCGACCTGAAATCCAATGCCCGCAAGGTGACCAGGAACGACGAGATCGCCCAGGTCGCCGCCATCTCTGCCAATGGCGATGCCGAGATCGGCCGCTTCCTCGCAGAGGCGATGGAAAGGGTTGGCAATGAGGGTGTCATCACTGTCGAGGAAGCCAAGACCGCTGAGACTGAGTTGGAAGTGGTCGAAGGCATGCAGTTCGACCGTGGCTACCTCTCGCCCTATTTCATCACCAACCAGGATAAGATGCGCGTCGAACTCGAAGAACCCTATGTGCTGATCCACGAAAAGAAGCTGTCCAACCTGCAGGCCATGCTTCCTGTGCTCGAAACCGCCGTGCAATCCGGCAAGCCGCTGTTGATCATCGCCGAGGACGTCGAAGGCGAGGCGCTGGCGACGCTGGTCGTCAACAAATTGCGCGGCGGCCTGAAGGTTGCGGCCGTCAAGGCGCCGGGCTTCGGTGACCGCCGCAAGGCCATGCTCGAAGACATCGCCATCCTGACCGGCGGCACGGCGATCTCGGAAGACCTCGGCATCAAGCTCGAGAACGTCACACTGGAGATGCTCGGCCGCGCCAAGAAGGTGCTGATCGAGAAGGAGAACACCACCATCGTCGACGGTGCCGGCCGCAAGGATGAAATCCAGGCGCGCATCAGCCAAATCAAGGCGCAGATCGAGGAAACCACCTCCGACTACGACCGCGAGAAGCTGCAGGAGCGGTTAGCCAAGCTCGCTGGCGGTGTCGCCGTCATCCGCGTCGGAGGCTCGACCGAGATCGAGGTCAAGGAGCGCAAGGATCGCGTCGACGACGCCATGCATGCCACACGCGCGGCGGTCGAGGAGGGTATCCTGCCCGGCGGCGGCGTGGCGCTGCTGAGGGCGGCGAAGGCGCTCGATAACGTTGTCGTCGACAATCCCGATCAGAAGACCGGTGTCGACATCGTGCGTCGCGCCATCGAAGCGCCGGTGCGCCAGATCGCCGAGAACGCCGGTGCGGAAGGTTCGATCATCGTCGGCAAGCTGCGCGAGACGACCGACTTCGGCTGTGGCTGGAACGCCCAGACCAACGAGTTCGGCGACCTGTACGGGCAGGGCGTCATCGATCCGGCCAAGGTCGTTCGCACTGCGCTGCAGGGTGCCGCCTCTGTTGCCGGCCTGCTGGTGACGACCGAGGCGATGGTGGCCGAGAAGCCGAAGAAGGAAACGCCCATGCCTCCGATGCCCGGCGGTGGCGGCATGGACTTCTAAGATCAGGCTTTCAAAGCGAGATTTCGAAACGGCAGATGGGCCCTGTCCGCCAACGCGGGCACGGGCTTGCCGGTTCGGGTCGAATGCTGAGCAGGTGTTGCCATGGATATGATGGACAGTTTTGGGAAGATCGCGGCGCCGACCCGCCCGAAGAACGATTTCAACTATGAAACCGATTGCAGGGCGGCGCTGGCGCCTTTGGTCGACGGCCTGCTGGATATGGCCGAGTCGGCCGGCTGGGACCGCCGCAAGGCTGCCTACACGCTGATGTTTCTGTCGGCTCAACGCGTGGGAGCCGGCAAGGAAAGAGCGTAAATGATCGCGGCGCGGATGCGCGATTGCCTGCTCTAGTGGGGAAATTGGCAGCTTCGCCGACAGCGCTCTAAGCCATCGGTAGTAACCGGCGCATAATCAGCGAGGCGTGGCCGCCCACCCCGTGTGCAGCCGGCCGGCGCTCGACCACTTCGAAACCGTGCTTGCGATAAAAGGCGATTGCCCGGTCGTTGCCCTCGATCACCTCCAGCGCGATGCTGGGAATCCCCGCATGCGCTGCAAGAACCGCGTGCAAAAGATCGGCCGCCAGCCCGGTGCCGTACTCGCTTTTGTCGATATGGAGCCGCTCGAGCATGACATCGCCCTTGTTGCCCATCGCGGCCATCGCGTAGCCGGCGAGCGAGCCGTCCGCCCGCTCGGCCACGAACCACATCTTGCTGTCGTCCCCGAGCTCGGTCACCAGCCGCTCCGGCGCGTGCTTCTCATCCGACAGCCGTGCCGTGGTCTCGGCACCCAGGATTGGCGAATAGGTGTGGCGCCAGGATTGGCCCAGCAGCCGCGATACCGAGGGCACGTCCTGTTCGGTCATGGTTCTTATTTGGGTCATTGGCACCTCGCCTCAGAAACCTGCCCCTTTTGAGCGGAGATGTTCGGCAGGACAGAGAGGTGCTGTCCCGCCGATCCTGCACGGCCGAGTTCAGCGCACATCCGCGCCGGCCGTCATGACTATGTGCTGGCAGACATTGTCGATATCGCGAATGACGTCGTCGTTCCAGAAGCGCAGGATAGTCCAGCCCAGCGCTTCAAGGCTCGCGCTTCTTGCTGCATCCGATGCCGAAGCTTCGGCCTCAGCATGCTGAGAGCCGTCCAACTCGACAATGAGTTTTTTGTCCGGACAGGCAAAATCGACGATAAAGCCGGCGATGGGCATCTGGCGCCGAAATGGCAGTCCCATGAGACGATGCGCCCGGACCTCATTCCAGAGCTTCAGCTCGGCATCCGTCATGGCCTTGCGCATCTTGCGCGCATTGCCGCGACTACGGGGAGGTACGGGATAGTGGTTCACTACTTCTGTTCCTCAGCGCGAAACTTGCCTATCCCTCTCCGCTGCGCTTGAACACCCCCCTCTGTCCTGCCGGACATCTCCCCCTCAAGTGGGGAGATTGGCAGCTTCGCCGAAAGCGCGCTTCTTTGGAGAGTGGCGAAAGCTGGAGCGACATCCGATCTCCCCCCTTGAGGGGGAGATGTCCGGCAGGACAGAGGGGGGTGCTGTCCCGCCGACCTGACCTGGATCACCGCCTTACCCGCGATTTCAGCCAGCGGTCGAAGGCGACGGCGAGGATGAGGATCAGGCCGATGACGATGCTTTGCGTGTATGACGAGACGTTGTTGAATTGCAGCCCGTTCTGCAGGACGCCGATCAGCCCTGCACCGACCACCGTGCCGCCGACGCTGCCGATGCCGCCGAACAGCGAGGTGCCGCCGATGACGACCGCCGAGATCACCGTCAGCTCGTAGCCGATGCCGGCGACGGCTTCGGAGGAGTTGAGCCGCGCCGACAAAACGAAGGCGGCAAGGCCGGCGAAGAAGCCGACGATGATGTAGACCGAGATCAGGATGCGGTCGACGCGCAGGCCGGAGAGCCGCGCGGCCTCGGCATTGCCGCCGACGGCGTAGACGGCGCGACCGTAGCGCGTGTAGCGCAGCACGATGTGGCACAGGATTGCGGCAATCGCGAAGATGATCGCCGGCACCGGCACCGGGCCGATCAGGCCGGTACCGAACCAGCGCATCGAGGCGTCGAAGCCGGAGATCGGGCCGCCATTGGAGATCGTCAGCGTTAGGCCGCGAAACACGGTGAGGCCGCCGAGCGTGACGACGAAGGGCGGTACTTTCAGCCTGGTGATGGCAAAGCCCTGGACACCGCCGGCCACGGCGCCGACGACGACGGCGGCGAGAAGGGCGGCGAACCAGCCATAGCCCAGCGTGCCCGTTGTCGACAGCGACAGCGTGTTGGCGGTGCCGCCCTTGGCCACCACCGCCGCGACCATGCCGCAGAAGGCGAGCAGCGAGCCGACCGACAGGTCGATGCCGGCGGTGAGGATAACGAAGGTCATGCCTAGCGCGATCAGGCCGGTGATCGAGATCTGGCGCATGATGTTGAACAGGTTGATCGGGTCGATGAAGCTCGGCTTCAGCACGGTGAAGACGACGATCAGCACCGCCAGGAACATCAGCGGGCCGAAGCTCATCAGCAGGCGCGCAAGATTGACGCCGCCGCGCTGGCTCCGTTCGGTCGTGCTGGTCATTGCGTTGCTTCCTGATTCTGGGCTTCCTGCTTCTGGTCGAGCGCCATCAGTTCCATCAGTTTCTCCTCGGTCGCCTCGATGCCAGGCATCTCGCCGGTGATGCGCCCGCGCCGCATGGTGACGATCCTGTCCGACACGGCAAGCACTTCGGGCAGCTCGGACGAGATCATCATGATGGCGATGCCGCGCGCAGCGAGCTCTACCAGGATCTGATGAACCTCCGCCTTGGCGCCGACGTCGACGCCGCGCGTCGGTTCATCGACGATCAGCACCTTGGGATCGCGTGCCAGCCAGCGGGCAAGGATGACCTTCTGCTGATTGCCACCGGACAGTCCCTCGATCGCCTGCTCGGGCGAGGCCATGCGGATCGACAGCATCTTCCTGTAGTTCGCCAGCGCTTCTCGCTCGCGCCGCTCGGCCATGAAACCGACATTGGAGTAGCGGTCGAGCGCGGCGATCGAGAAATTGGTGAGGATGGCGAGTGCGGCGAAGATCGCCTGGTGCTTGCGGTCTTCCGGCACCAGGCCGATGCCGAGCTCGATGGCATCGGCGGGTGAGGCCGGCGCGATCGGCCTGCCATCGAGCCTGATGGTGCCGGCGGCAATGCGGTCGGCGCCGAAGATGGCGCGGGCGAGCTCGGTGCGGCCGGAACCGACGAGCCCGGCGACGCCGAGGATTTCGCCCGCCTTGAGGTCGAGATCGACGCCTTCGAGCACGATGGCGTGCGGCGCCTGCGGATCGCGCACCGTGCGCAGGCCGCGCACCGAGAGCCGGACGTCGCCGGCGACATCGCGCTGCGTCGGCCTCGCATAGAGCTCGGAAGCGGCGCGGCCGACCATCTTCTCGATGATCTTCGGCAGTTTGATCGGCCCACCTTCGCGGTCGAGATGGCCGGCCAGCCTGCCGTCGCGCAGCACCGTCATACGGTCGCAGATTGCCGATGCCTCCTCCAGCCGGTGGGTGACGAACATGATGGCGACGCCGTCTTTGCGCAGCCGGCCCATAATCGCCATCAGCTTCTGCACTTCGGTTTCGGTCAGCGCCGAGGTCGGCTCGTCCATGATGATCAAGCGGCTCTTCAGCGATAGCGCGCGGGCGATCTCGACCAGCTGCTGTTCGGCCACCGACAGTGCGGAAACCGGCGTCGCCGGGTCGAGATCGAGGCCGACACGAGCGATGATCGCGCGGGAATCTTCCTCCATTCGCCGCCAACTGACCAGCCCGAACCGGCCGAGCGGTGCGCGGCCGATGAAAATATTCTCCGCCACGGTCAGCGTCGGGATCAGGCTCAGTTCCTGGTAGATGGTAACGATGCCGTGGCGTTTCGCATCCTGCGGATTGTGCGGATTGAATTCGACGCCGTCGAAGACGATGCGACCGCTGGACGGCGGCATCACGCCGGACAGGATCTTGAGCAGCGTCGATTTGCCGGCGCCGTTCTCGCCGAGCAGGCCGAGTATCTCGCCGGGGCGGACTTCGAGCGAAACGTCGTTCAGCGCGGTGACGCCGGCAAAGCGCTTGGTCACGCCCTCGACGGTGAGCAGGGCGGGGGAGGGCACAATAGCGGCTGCCTTGGGCAAAGTTTGCTCCTCGATCATTCGGTTGTACGCAAGGCTGGCGGGACAGCACCCCCCTCTGTCCTGCCGGCCATCTCCCCCTCAAGTGGGGAGATTGGCAGCCTCGTTGGCCTCGCTTCTTCTGCAAGATCGAAAATTAGCGAAAGCCCGGGTAACATCCAATCTCCCCCTTGAAGGGGGAGATGGCCGGCAGGCCAGAGGGGGGTGCTGTCCCGCCGGCTTCGCCTACTTCGTCTCGCCCAGCCTCTCCGCCTTGTCGAGATTGTCCTTGCCGATGACGATCGGCGTCAAAAGCACCAGCTTTTCCTTCGGCTCGGTCTTGTCCCTGGCGTAGGCGACCGCGATCTGCACGGCGGTGCGCGACTGCTCGCCGGGGAATTGCTCGACCGTGCCGGCCAGCTTGCCGTCGCGCACAGCGACCAACGCTTCGGGAAGCGCGTCGAAGCCGTAGATCTTGACGTCGGTGAAGTTGCGCGCCGCGCAGGCTTCAACCGCGCCAAGCGCCATGTCGTCATTGGCGCAGATGATCGCGTCGGGCTTGCCGTTGGCGGCAAGGCCGGCCTCGGTGACGGACAGCGCCTCGGCGCGGGCGAAGTTGGCGGTCTGCTCGAAGATGATCTGGTACTTGTCCTTCATGGGATCAAGGACGTTGTGCACACCCTTGTTGCGGTCGATCGCCGGGCCGGCACCGGGCTGGCCCTGCAGATGGAAGATCTTGGCGCCGTTCGGGAACGCCGCCACCATGGCCTGTGCTTCGGCCTCGCCGCCCTTGACATTGTCGGCGCCGACATGGGCGAGGATGCCTTCGACGCCCTCGACGCGGCGGTCGATAGTGACGACGGGAACGCCGGCCTTCACCGCTTCCTCGATGGCTGGGGCCAGCGCGTTGACGTCGAGCGGCGAGATGACGATGGCGTTGACCTTTTGCACCAGTGCCGCCTCGATGTCGGCGGTCTGCTTGGGCGCCGAATTCTGGCCGTCGCTCTCGACCAGGTTGACGCCTTGCGCCTGCGCCTCAGCCTTGATCTGGTTCAGCATGTGCACGAAGAACGGAAAGCCGAGGCTCGGCACCGAACCGAGGATGGTCAGCTTGTCCTGGGCGAAAGCCAATTGCGGAGCGGCCAGCGCCAAGGCGCCCATCGCCGCGGTCGACAGCAGGAATTCACGTCTGTTGATCAATTTAGTCTCCTCCCAGATGAGCGCACGACCCCGAAACCGGAATGGGTTTTCCGGAAGGTTCCTTGCGTCGATTCAAAAATGGAGTGTCCTTCGAGCGCCCAACTCGTGTTTGAAGGGACGCAACGGCGCTCCAGCCGGTCCACCGCGACGTTCTCCTCCGCTCGGTGCCTGCCGGCGGATGCTAGCCAAGGCCGGAGCTTTGCGCAAGAACGGGAGAAGGCAAGACCTACCGATCGATCATCACCATGGTGCGCTCGCCGTAGCGCGGACCGGCGACCTTGCCCGGCGCCAGCGCGTCGTCGAGCACCTGCATCTCGGCGGCGTCGAGCCTGATCGAAGCCGCGGCGACGTTCTCCTCGAGATATTTTCTGCGCTTGGTGCCGGGGATCGGCACGATGTCGATGCCGAAGTCGCTCCCCTTGTGGAGCAGCCAGGCCAGCGCGATCTGGCCTGGCTTGACGCGCTTGGCCGCGGCGATGTCGAGTACCGTGGCTGCCGCCTGCATGTTGGCGTCATAGTTGGCGCCCTGGTAGCGCGGATCGCCGCGCCGGTAATCGCCCTCTGGATAGTCTTCGGCGCGCCTGACATCGCCGGTGAGAAAACCGCGGCCGAGCGGCGAGAACGGCACCAGGCCGATGCCGAGCTCCTTCAGCAGGGGAATGATTTCCGGCTCGAGATTGCGCTCCCACAGCGAGTATTCGCTCTGCACTGCCGACACCGGATGCACGGCATGCGCCCGGCGGATATTGGCGGCGCCGGCCTCCGAGAGGCCGAAGAAGCGGACCTTGCCCTGAGCAATCAGCTCGCCGACAGCACCCGCCACCTCCTCGATCGGTACCGCCGGATCGACGCGGTGCTGATAGAGGAGGTCGACGTGGTCGCTGGCTAGCCTCCTCAGCGAACCTTCGACAGCCTCGCGGATATGCTCCGGCCGGCTGTCGCGCTCGGTGCCGACTTGCTTGCCGTTTTCGATGCGAAAGCCGAATTTCGTCGCGATCGTCACCTCATCGCGCCGGCCCTGCAGCGCGCGGCCGAGCAGTTCCTCGTTAGCGTGCGGCCCATAGACTTCCGCAGTGTCGAGGAAGGTGCAGCCGAGTTCGATGGCGCGGTGCAGCGTGGCGGTCGATTCCGCCTCGTCGGCCGGGCCGTAGGACTGGCTCATGCCCATGCAGCCGAGGCCGATCATGGAAACCTGCAGCCCCTGGCCGCCGAGTTTGCGTGTCGTCAACGTCATGTGAAGTTCTCCAGGTCAGCATCGCGTTCCAAGCCGCCACGTTCAATATAGCGCGCCGGCTCGGTTTCCACAGAGCCAGAGACGCCACCGCGCGAGGGCTCGCAGCGGCCGCCAAATTGACAGCCGACCCGCTCTCGGCCATCCTTAGGCATGCCGCCTTGCGGCTTTGTGCGTGAGTAACCAGCATGGCCAGTTCCGTCACCAGCCAGAAATCCAAGCGCGCCGCGGTGCGCAAGGCGCTCGACCGCCACAAGGTCTACATCACCGCGCAGCGTTTTTCCGCCGGCGGCTACAGTGCGCGGGTGCTGGTCGACGGCGAGGCCTATTGGGTCGACGAATTCCGGCTCAGCCAGCTGCAGCAGGGCCTGTCGCCGGCCGAGCTCGAATTGACGCCGGCCACCGACGATTGAGCGGCGTGACCTCCCATCCTTCGTCATCCCAGGGCGGAGCAGGAGCGAAGCGACGTCGCGGAGACCCTGGGATCCATGCCGTGACATTGGAGCGCCGCTGCGATGGGATTTTGATGCTGCGTTCGTTGCTTTTGCCCACCACCTACGCCTAGTCCATGCCAGCTCCTTCGAAGCTCAAGGCCTATCGCGCCAAGCGCGAGTTCACGAGGACGCCGGAACCGGCCGGTGGCCTGGCTGCCGGTGAAGGCAACCGCTTCGTCGTCCACAAGCACCACGCCACCGCCGATCACTATGATTTGCGCCTGCAGGTCGGCGACGTGCTGAAGAGCTGGGCGGTGCCGCGCGGCCCGTCGCTGAACCCGGCCGACAAAAGGCTGGCGGTCGAGACCGAGGACCATCCGCTCGAATATATCGATTTCGAGGGCGTCATTCCCGAAGGCGAATATGGCGGCGGACCGATGATCGTCTGGGACACCGGCGTCTGGGCGCCGATGGACGACGTCGAAAAGAGCCTGCGCACCGGCTCCTTCAAGTTCCGGCTCGCCGGCGAGAAGCTCAATGGCGGCTGGATGCTGACGCGGCTGAAACCGAAGCCCGGCGAGGATGAGGGCAAGAAGAACTGGCTGCTGTTCAAGGAGCGCGATCTCGCCGCCGATGCCACGCTCGACATACTGGAAGCCCGGCCGGAAAGCGTCAAATCCGGCCGTCGTATTGAGGAACTGGTGGCACCGCCGAAGCCTGCCGCCAAACCTGCCAAGCCGGTGGTGCTGAAACCCGGCGCTTTGCCGGGCGCCGTCAAGGCGCCGCCGCCTTCCCGGATCGAGCCGCAGCTGGCGACCTCCGTGGCCAAGCCGCCGGGCGGTGAGGATACTGGAGAGGAATGGCTGCACGAGATCAAGTTCGACGGCTACCGCACCATGGCGCACCTGGCCGACGGTGCGGTCAGGCTGATCACCCGCGCCGGCCTCGACTGGACGAAGCGCTATGGCGACCTGCCGCTTGCCTTCGCCAGGCTGCCGTGCCGGGAGGCGATCATCGACGGCGAGGTCGTCGCGCTCGACGCCAGGGGCATCAGCCGCTTTGCGCTTTTGCAGGACGCGCTGGCCGAAGGCGCCGGCAACAAGCTTCACTTCTACGCTTTCGACCTCGTCTATCTCGACGGCTGGGACCTGACAAAAGCGCCGCTTCGGCGGCGCAAGGCGCTGCTTTCGCAACTTCTGTCCGGTCTCGGCGCCAACTCCGCCATCCAGCTCAGCGATCATGTCGAAGGCGACGGCCAGGCGCTCTATGACCAGGCATCCGAGATGGGGCTGGAGGGTGTGGTGTCGAAACGCGCCACGGCGGTCTACCAGAGCGGCCGCACCAAAACCTGGACCAAGACCAAGGCGCTCCAGACCGGCGACTTTGTCATCGCCGGCTACACCGTCTCCGACGCGGCCGAGGGACTCGCTGCACTTGGCCTCGGCGAATTCGAAGACGGCGAGCTGCACTATCGCGGCAAGGTCGGCACCGGCTTCGATGCCGCGACCGCAGGCGAATTGCTGGCGCGGCTGGAGCCGTTGCGGGCCGGTGCATCCGCGCCCGAGGGCGTTCCGCGCGAGATCATGCGCGAGATGAACTGGGTGCGGCCGCTGCTTTCGGCGCATATCCATTACGCCAACCGGACCACCGACAATGCGCTGCGCCATGCCGTGTTCCGCGGCCTGCGTGACGTCGGCCTGTCGACGCCGGTTTCGGCCAAGCGCAAGCGGCTGATCGCCGAGGCCGACCTCGCCACAATCTGGGTGACCAACCCGACGCGGCGGCTGTTCGGCAAGACCGGCCCGACCAAGCTCGACATCGCCGTCTATTACGCGCTGGTCGGCGATTTCATGCTGCCGCACATTCTCGGCCGGCCGGTCTCGCTGGTGCGCTGCCCGACCGGCAAGCCGCAGGACTGTTTCTTCCAGCGCCACGCCTTCACCGGCATGCCTTCCTCGGTGGCGACCTTCGAGGCGACGAATTCGGAGGGCGAGACCAAATCCTATCTCTCGGTGGAAGACGCCAAGGGCTATCTGGCTCTGGCGCAGTTCGGCGTCGTCGAGTTCCACACTTGGGGCACCCATCGCACGCGGCTCGACAAGCCGGACCTGATCGTTTTCGACCTCGACCCGGGCGAAGGGATCGCCTGGCGCGAGGTGGTTGAGGCGGCGGTGCACATTAAGGGCGAGCTGGAAGCGCTAGGGCTGGTGCCGTTCGCCAAGACCTCCGGGGGGCACGGCATCCACATCACCGTGCCGGTGACGCAAAAGCAGAACTGGAAGAAACTGCACCAGGCGACCAGCGCCATCTCCACGCATCTTGCCGCCACCGCGCCCGACACTTTCACCACCACCATGGGCAAGGACAACCGCAAGCGGCGCATCTTCATCGATTTTCACCGCAATGCGCGCGGCCACACCTCGGCGGCTCCCTATTCACTGCGCGCCCGCACCAATTTGCCGGCCTCGACGCCGGTCAGCTGGAGCGATCTGGAATCCATCGATGCTCCGCAGGATCTGAATTATTCCTCGCTGCCGGGCCTTCTGGCGACGTCAGGCGACCCTTGGGCCGACATGGAAGATTTCGCCAGGGATTTGCCGGCGATAGGCACCGCGACGTAGTTCTGCGAGCGCGGCCCAGACTCCATCGACGCTCCGGAAAATTTGAATTATTCTTCGCCACGGACCTCTTGCCTGCAGGCGGCTCCCAGCGGAGGAAGATTTCGCTAGGGATTTGCCGGTATTGTAAGGGGCAATGTAGGATTTCGGCAGCCGCATTCGTCCTCCGGACGAAACAGCGCTGCGAACAGTTCGACAGCACAAGGCCGCGTAGGAGTATTTCATGGCGCCCAGGGCAAGTTGGAAAGGTTACCTCAAGCTCAGTCTGGTCAGCTGTCCGGTCCGGCTCTATCCGGCGACCAGTGCCAGCGAGCGCATCAGCTTCAACCAGCTGCACAAGAAGACGCACAACCGCATCAACATGAAGCCGGTCGACCCTGAACTCGGGTTGGTCGAGCGTTCGGACCTGGTCAAGGGCTACGAATACGAGGACAAGCAATACATCATCATCGACGATACCGATCTCGACGCGGTGCGCATCGAATCCAACCATACGATGAACATCGAGGCCTTTGTCGACGAGCGTTCGGTCGACGTCATCTACCAGGACGCGCCCTATTACCTGGCGCCGGATGGCGCAATGGCCGAGGAGACCTTTGCCGTGTTGCGCGAAGCGATGCGCAAATCCGGCAAGCTGGCGATCGCCCGCCTTGTGCTGTCCAGCCGCGAGCGCGTGGTGACGATCGGCGCGCGCGAGAACGGCATGTTCGTCTGCACCTTGAGGAATCCGAACGAAGTGCGTGGCACGGCTGAATATTTCGGCAATATCCCGGCCGGAAACCCCGATCCGGAAATGCTGCAATTGGCCGAAGCGCTGATCAAGCAGAAGGAAACCACCTTCGACCCGAAGAATTACGAGGACCGCTACGAGATCGCGTTGATGACGATGATCCGCGAGAAGCTCAAGGGCCACAAGCCTATCATCGCGGCGGCACCTGAGCGCGGCAACGTCATCAATCTCATGGATGCGCTGAAGGCGAGCCTGTCGCAGTCGGCCAAGCCACCGGCCAAGTCGAAGAGCAAGGCCGATGAAACAGCCAAGCCTGCGGCGAAATCCGCCAAGGCCGGCGCTGGCGCGGCCAAGGAAAACCCGCTCAAGGCGAACCTTCTCAAAGCCGTCGGCAAGAGCAAGGCGTGACGGCTCTTGCCGGCACGGTCTTCGGCATCGTCGGCGCGCTGGCGGCCTTTCCGCTCAGGCTGGCGGCGCGCGAGGTCGCGCGCCAGCACGGCCAGTTGCGGCGCGGCGTCACTCGGCGCACCACGCATGTCGTGTTGGGCCGCATGTTGCTCGCCAGGGCCGGCGACATCGAGATCGAGCGCCGCGTCGCTGCGGAACGTGCAGCCGGGCGCAGGCTGGTCAGCGAGAACGGCTTCCTGCGGCTGCTCGGGTTGATGAAGGCACCGGAAGCCTCGACGCTGTCGCGGCAGTCGCTGATCGATCAGTCGCGGCTGACCGGCGCCGATCTCGACCTTTTGTCGCTGTTCGACGCCTTCGAGCATGATTGCGAACCGTATTCCTTCCGCGACCTGATCCTCGCCCGCAAATATGCCGGGCTGGTCGCCGGCGGCGCCTCATGGGGGGCGATCGTGCGGTCGGTGCATCGCTCCGGCCCGATCGCCTCGCTCACCGCCAAATCGCTGAATGTCGGCTCGCAGCACGGGCGGGCCGACGCGATCTATCTCGAGGGCGGCCAGAGCGAAGTCAACGGCCAGCTGCTGTTCGATCTGGGAACGCAGGATGACGACACGCTGGAAGAGCTGTTCGCCGATGCCGAGGCGGCGGAAGAGGCTGAAGACCACGAGCAGGCCGCGGCACTCTACCAGCGCTGCCTAGCCATCGACCCGAGCGATGCCATCGCCGCCTTCAACCGCGCCAACTGCCTGCGCGCCTCCGGCCACGCGGCCGAGGCGGCGCACGACTATGCCCGCGCCATCAAGTGCGACCCGGTGTTCGTCGAGGCATGGTTCAATCTTGCCGGGCTGATGAGCGAAGAGGGGCGGGTGGCGTCGGCTCGGCGGCATCTGCTGAAGGCGATTTCGCTAGATGCGAAGTACGCCGATGCGGTGTTCAACCTTGCGAGGCTGGAGTTCGACGCCGGCAATCTAGCCGAAGCGCGGCGGAACTGGGCGCGCTACCTCGAACTCGACGCGGATTCCGAATGGGCACGTATGGCGGCCAAGGGTATCCAGTTCGTCGATTTGCAGCTGGCGCGGATGTCGGCGGGTTAGGGCTTCATTTGGTCACGCTTGAACACCCCCCTCTGTCCTGCCGGACATCTCCCCCGCAAGGGGGGAGATCGGCAGCTTCTCCTTACCGCCCGCCTTCCAACGTTGGTGATTGGCGAAAGCGATGGCGACATCCAATCTCCCCCCTTGCGGGGGAGATGGCCGGCAGGACAGAGGGGGGTGCGAAGGAACTCGGCCTTCATCTGCGGGCCACCCCATGACGACCTTCCTCTTCGACGGCCCCGACACCGCCCCAATCACCATCCTGCTCGCCCATGGCGCCGGGGCGCCGATGGATTCGCCCTCGATGACCGCGACGGCAAAAGCGCTGGCCGAGGCCGGCTTCCGCGTTGCGCGCTTCGAGTTCCACTACATGGCGGCCCGCCGCTACGGCCATCGCAAGCCGCCGCCGCGCGCCGAGACGGTGAACCCGGAATATATCAAGGCAATCGCCGATCTCAGGGCGAAGGGCGTGAAGGGTCCGCTCATCATCGGCGGCAAGTCGATGGGCGGACGCGTCGCTTCGATGATCGCCGACGAGATGTTTTCAAAGGGCGAGATTTCAGGGCTGCTGTGTCTCGGCTATCCCTTCCATCCGCCGGACAAACCGACGCAGCTTCGGACGAAGCATCTCGCCGATCTGAAGACGCCGACATTGGTCTTCCAGGGCACGCGCGACGAGTTCGGGACCAAAGACGAGGTCGCGACCTATGCTCTGTCCGACGCAATCGAGATCTTCTGGCTGGAAGACGGCGACCATGATCTGAAGCCGCGCAAAAACATCTCCGGCTTCTCCACCGCCGATCATCTGAAGACGCTGGCTGATGCAGTGAAGGCGTGGACCGAACGGATCGTGCGCTGAAGCAGGCCGATGAAGATCGCCACCTTCAACGTCAACAACATCAACGGCCGGCTGCCAAACCTGCTCGCATGGCTGGCCGCCGCCAAACCCGACATCGCCTGCCTGCAGGAGCTCAAGGCCAGGCAGACGCAGTTTCCGCGCACCGCGCTTGCGGCGGCCGGCTACGGGGCGGTGTGGGTCGGGCAGCCGACCTGGAACGGCGTCGCCATCCTTTCGCGTGGCTCGGAGCCGGTGCTGACCCGCGAGGCGCTGCCCGGCGACGACGGCGACCAGCAGGCGCGCTACATCGAAGCGGCGGTCAACGGCATCCTCGTCGCCTGCCTCTACGCGCCGAACGGCAATCCGCAGCCCGGCCCGAAATTCCAGTACAAGCTGGCCTGGCACGAAAGGCTGGAGACGCATGCGGCGCAGTTGCTCGACACCGGCCTGCCGGTGGTGCTGGCCGGCGACTACAACATCGTGCCCGAGCCGCGCGACATCTACCCGACCCGCTCCTATGACGACAACGCGCTGGTGCAGCCGGAAAGCCGGGCATCGTTCCAGCGGCTGCTCGACCAGGGCTGGCTTGATGCGCTGCGCAAGAAGCACCCGACGGAGACGCTCTACACATTCTGGGACTATCGCCGCAATCGCTGGCCGCGCGATGCCGGCCTGCGGCTCGACCATATCTTGCTCAGCAAGAAGCTGTCGCGCCGGCTGGTAGCGGCGGGCATCGACCGCGACGTGCGCGGCGAGGTCGGCGCCAGCGACCACGCGCCGGTCTGGCTGGAGTTGAAGTGAGGCACGAAAGCTGGCGCCGCCTTTCCGGGCGGCAACCAGTCAGGTTGGCCGCGCCGCTTCGCGGGCGAACGCCTCGATCAAAGGGGCGTATCCCTCAAGGTCGGGCTGAGTAGCGAAACTGTAGGTAGCGGCGGTCGAAGCCCAGGGCAGCTTTTCCGAAGTGAAGACTTCGACGAAGGGCACATACCAATGGTGCTCGTCCAGCATGGTCGCGCGCACGTTGACAAGGAAATCCAGGCCATGCGGACGCGTGAACATCCAGTTCTTGCAGTGCGGGCAATAGAGCTGCCGGTGCGGGCCGTGCAGGCCGCCGACCACCGGCTCGCCTTGCGTTATGGCGAAACCGTCGCTGGGCACGGCGATGGTCAGGGAATACGCGCTGGCGCTCAGCTTCTGGCAGCCGGTGCAGTGACACGCCGTCGTCAGCAAGGGCGGCGCGCTGATGCGAAAGCGTATTCCACCGCACAAGCAACCGCCGTCCCAAGGTAGCTTCCAATCGTCCATCGCTGGCCTCGCCTTAGCCTCTGCCAGCGATCTAGCGCGCGACCGCCAAGCTGCAATCTCACCCTTGAGGGTCCCAGAAGGGAGGAGATCGGCAGCTTCACGTCCTTCCCCCAGGAATCGTGAACACCACGTCGGCGCGGCCGTAGCCGCCATCGGCGACCTCCTCGATCAGCACCATCGTGTAGGGGCGCATGCCTTCGCCGAACATCTCGACGAACAGGGCTGTGGTCTTGTGGACGAGGTCCTCCTTCTGTCCGGCGGACAGCGCGCGCTCAGGCACCTTGAAATTTGCAAACGGCATGATGTCGATTTCCTGTTGATTGTTGGAGGTAAAGTCAGACCGTGCCGCCATTGGCGCGCAGCACCTGGCCGTTGACCCAGCCGCTGTCCGGTCCGGCGAGGAACGACACCACGCCGGCGATGTCGGCGGGCTGGCCGAGCCGCCCGAGCGGGATCATCCTGGTGATCGTTTCGACCAGTGCCTCGGACTTGCCGCCGAGGAACAGTTCGGTGGCCACCGGCCCCGGCGCCACGACATTGACGGTGATGCCGCGCGGCCCGAGTTCCTTGGCCAGCACATGGGTCATCGCCTCGACGCCGGCCTTGGTGGCAGCGTAGACACCGTAGGTCGGCTGGTAGAGCCCGACCACGCTGGACGAGAAGCTGATGATGCGGCCGCCCTCGCGCAGCCGCCTTGCGGCCTCGCGCATGCCGCGGAAGACGCCGCCGAGGTTCACCGCGACCTGTTGCTCGAAACCGGCGTCGTCCGTCTGCGCGATCGGCGCGAGCTTCATGATGCCGGCATTGTTGACCAGCACGTCGAGGCCGCCAAAGGCCTGCTCGGCTGCGTCGAACAGATGCGCGACCCCCTTGGGATCACCGACATCGGCTTGAACTGCGATCGCCGTGCCGCCTGCCGCCTCGATCTCGCGCACCACGCCTTCGGCGGCTTCTGCGCCTCTGGCATAGTTGATGACGACCGAAAAGCCGTCGCGCGCCAGCCGCCTGGCAATTTCGGCACCGATGCCCTTCGAGGCGCCGGTTACCAGTGCCACCTTTCCATTCCGCGTAATCATGTCAGCTCTCCAAAATTTTTGTCGACTGAAAATAGGTGATAAATCTTGCGGGATAATCGCCCGGGACTTGCCAACACCATTCGGATATGGCGAACAATGGCGATGGACAGTCTCGACCGGATGCGCCTGCTTGCCCGTGTGATCGAGCGCGGCAGCTTCACTGCGGCGGCCGCCGATCTGTCGATGTCGCGATCGACCGCCACCGAGGCGATCAAGGGCCTGGAGGCGCGGCTGGGGGTCAGGCTGCTCGAACGCACCACGCGCCATGTCACGCCGACGTTGGACGGCCAGGCCTATTACCAGCGCTGCCTCGCCATCCTTGCCGATGTCGAGGATGCCGAGGCAGGCTTTCAATCGGCGCAGCCGCAGGGCCTTTTGAGGATCGACGTGCATGGCTTCATGGCCCGCCATTTCATCCTGCCGCGGCTCTCCGAGTTCCTTGACCGCTATCCCGGGATCGACCTGCATATCGGCGACGGCGACCGGCTGGTCGATCTGGTGCGCGAGGGCATCGACTGCGTGCTGCGTTCCGGCGAACAGGCCGACAGCGGCATGATCGTGCGGCGGGTGGCAACATTGCGCGAAGTCACCTGCGCCAGCCCCGCCTATCTCGAAAAGCACGGCATGCCGGCAACCCCCGACGATCTCGAAGGCCATCTGATGGTCGGCTTCCGCTCGTCGCGGACCGGCGAGGTCATGCCGCTCGAATTCACCGTTGGCGGCGCGTTGCGCTATGTCAGCCTGCCCAACCGGGTGACGGTCAACGGCTCCGACACGATGGCGGAGCTGGCGCGTCTCGGCTTCGGCCTGGTGCAGGCGCCGCATTACCGCTTCGCCGGGGATTTCGCACGCGGCACGCTTGTCGAAGTGCTGCCGGAGTACCCGCCGTCGCCGACACCGCTGTCGGCGCTCTACCCGCAGAACCGCCAGCTCGCGCCGCGGGTACGCGTGTTCATCGACTGGGTGACCGGGATTTTTGGCGAGGATGGGACATCGGGCCGGGTGTGAAATGCACCGGGGCCGCCGGGCTACTTTGCGAAGGGCCGCGATACTTCACGCCCCCCTCTGTCCTGCCGGACATCTCCCCCACGAGGGGGGAGATCGGCGGCTTCAACGGCGGCGCCGAGCATCCTTGACCCACCTACCACCCACGCTATGCTCGCATCCATGTCAGGGACCAGCCCCGCGGCCACCGCACCGCTCATCGTGATCGACCTTCAGACCGGCATGTTCGACGGCGTTGCCGAGCCGCCGATCCATGATGCCGACGGCATGGTTGCCCGGACCCGCGCGCTGATCGAATGGGCACGGCGCAGCGGGCGCAAGGTCGCTTTCATCAGGCACGACGGCCCGCAGGGCGATCCTCTGGCGCCGGGTGAGCCGGGCTGGCCGGTGTGGCCGGCGCTTGGCCAGGCCGAGGACGAGCCGACTTTCGCCAAGCGTGTCGGCGATGCGTTCAGCAATGCAGCCCTTGCAGAATGGGTGGCCGGGCAGGGCGCCGGCGAGGTCGTTCTCATCGGCGCGCAGACCGATTTCTGCGTGGCGGCCACGGTGAAGGGCGCCTTTGCAGCGGGCCTGGGCGTCACGGTGGTTTCCGACGCCCACAGCACGCTCGACGCCGCCAGCGAGACGGCCGCGGAGATCATCGCCCGGCACAATGCGGCATTTGCCGCCACCGGGGTTAAACTGGTGACGACAAAAGCCCTGACCGATAGCTGATCCGCCGGCTCATCCCTACGCCGTCAAAGCCTGATCCAGCCGGGAAGAAACTGGCGGGTTCAGACAATTTGGCGCGGGGCACCTCACCACTTGCGGGCTTCCGCAAGCGCGGCCTATCGCGTATTGGCGCGGGAACGCTCCTTTGGCCTTTCCCGGAAAACCATGATTCGTCTCGAAAGCATCAGCAAGCAGAACGGCAGGCAGATCGTCTTCATCGAAGCTTCGGCCGCCTTGCAGAAAGGCGAGAAGGTCGGGCTGGTCGGTCCCAACGGCGCCGGCAAGACGACGCTGTTTCGCATGATCGACGGCGAGGAGCAGCCTGACGAAGGCCAGGTCTCGGTCGATCGCGGCGTCACCATCGGCTATTTCAGCCAGGATGTCGGCGACATGTCCGGCCGCAGCGCCGTCGCCGAAGTGATGGACGGCGCCGGGCCGGTGAGCGAAGTGGCGGCCGAGATGCGCGAGCTCGAGCACGCCATGGGCGACCCTGACCAGGCCGACCAAATGGACGAGATCATCGCCCGTTACGGCGAGGCGCAGCATCGTTTCGAGGAGCTCGACGGCTATGCGCTGGATGGGCGCGCCCGCGAAGTGCTGGACGGGCTCGGCTTCAGCCAGGAGATGATGGACGGCGATGTCGGCAAGCTGTCCGGCGGCTGGAAAATGCGCGTGGCGCTGGCCAGGATCCTTTTGATGCGGCCCGACGCCATGCTGCTCGACGAGCCGAGCAACCATCTCGACCTCGAAAGTCTGATCTGGCTGGAGCAGTTCCTGAAGAACTATGACGGCGCGCTGCTGATGACCTCGCACGACCGCGAGTTCATGAACCGCATCGTCAACAAGGTGGTCGAGATCGACGGCGGCTCGCTGACCGCTTACTCCGGCAACTACGAATTCTACCAGCAGCAGCGGGCGATTGCCGACCGGCAGCAGCAGGCGCAGTTCGAGCGCCAGCAGGCGATGCTGGCCAAGGAGATCGCCTTCATCGAGCGCTTCAAGGCGCGGGCGTCACATGCCGCCCAGGTGCAGAGCCGGGTGAAGAAGCTGGACAAGATCGACCGTGTCGAGCCGCCCAAGCGCCGCCAGAAAGTGTCGTTCGACTTCCAGCCGGCGCCGCGCTGCGGCGAGGACGTGGTGACGCTGAAGAACATCCACAAAAGCTATGGCAGCCGCTCGATCTACGAGGGGCTGGATTTTCAGGTGCGTCGCCGCGAGCGCTGGTGCGTGATGGGCATCAACGGCGCCGGCAAGTCGACGCTGCTGAAGCTGGTGGCTGGCGCTTCCGAGCCGGATAATGGCACGGTGGCGCGCGGCCCGAGCGTCAAGATGGGCTATTTCGCCCAGCACGCCATGGAAGTGCTGGAGGGCGAGCGCACCGTGTTCCAGACGCTGGAAGACGCGTTTCCGCAGGCCGGCCAGGCGCCGCTCAGGGCGCTGGCCGGCTGCTTCGGCTTTTCCGGCGACGAGATCGAGAAGAAATGCCGCGTGCTGTCGGGCGGCGAGAAGGCGCGGCTGGTGATGGCACTGATGCTGTTCGATCCGCCCAATTTGCTGGTGCTGGACGAGCCGACCAACCACCTCGACATCGCCACCAAGGAGATGCTGGTCACGGCACTGTCGCAGTACGAGGGGACCATGCTGTTCGTCTCGCATGACCGGCATTTCCTGGCGGCGCTGTCGAACCGGGTGCTGGAACTGACGCCCGAGGGGATTCATACCTATGGCGGCGGCTATACGGAGTATGTCGAGCGCACCGGGCAGGAGGCGCCGGGGTTGAGGAGCTGAGGCGCGGACCCAGCTCTGCCGCTCGATTCCTGAGGCTAAGCACGAGCTGTTCAGCCGTGTATCGCAATTTCGCGCAGCGGATCGCCGCCGTCGATGAACAGCCGGCCTTGCGCGGTCAACACAGCGCCGAGCCGTTGCAGGGCGATTTTTCCCGCTTCGGAATGACGACCGTCCAGCGCGCCGACGCGCACCGCAACGGCAATGTCGAAGCGCTTCTCGTCGGCCTCCAACTCGAAATCTTCGATCGCGACCTGGCGAAGACTCAACCGGCCTGCCGCAATCTCGGCGCGCGAGGCGGCTCCGGCCTGTGCGATGGCCTTGGCGGAGCGATCGATCGCCAGCACATGCCCGCCGCCGATCCGGCGCGCGATCTCGCGCGCCGCAGCACCTGGTCCGCAGCCGATCTCCAGCACGCGCATGCCCGGCCGCAAAGGCAGCGCGTTGATGATCGCCAAAAGCCTTGGCGACAAGTCGTTCGCCATTCCCTGTTCTCCAGCTTTTTCGCGATCCGAGATTAGCGACCGCGGCCGGCGACGGGAAGAGACGCGGACATCGCCGATGCATTCACCCAGCTGCCGGGTCGAGGAGGGACATGATCAACATCGAAGAGAACTGGTCGGTCGCCTCAATTGCGGCGGCCGAGCGGCCCGGCGTCGTTGACCTGAGGGGTAGGGAGGGACTGGCGCCGAGCCTAACCGGTGGGGGGTAGATTACCGGCCGTTTATGTGTATACGCTCAAGCTAATATAAGAGCAAGCTAATGTTATGCGTCAGCGGGCGGGACGTTGGTTTCTGATCAGTGGACGGCCGCCGCCTCCTGGCCGCGCACTCCAACCGGCCCAACACCGCTTATTGCCTTCAAGTCGTGGCTCCAATGCTGTACCCAGCCCGAATTCAAGGAGCCTCCATGACCTCACATCCCGACATCCCCGACGCCAGCATGGCCGTCGATGCGGCCGGCATGACAGCCGATGACGAGCGTGCCGACGAGGCGGATGCCGCATGGCAGGACGATGTTCGCGAGGGCGTGCGGCACATAGGCGATCTGGATTCCCTGCCGCTGTCGCCTGCCGAGCGCGCGGCGGCCGAAGCCGCGGCCATGCGTCACAAGGTTCGCATTCCCAAGGCCTATCTCGACCTGATCGACTGGAGCGACCCGGCCGATCCGATACGGCTTCAGGTCATCCCGTCGCCCAATGAACTGACGGAGCAGGAGGGCGAGCTCGACGATCCGATCGCCGACCACGCCTTCAGTCCGGTGCCGAGATTGACGCATCGCCATGCCGACCGGGTTCTGCTGTTCCCGACCTATCAATGCGCGGTCTATTGCCGGTTCTGCTTTCGCAAGGAGTCGCTGACCTCGATCGGCCGGGGTTTTTCGCGCGAGGCGCTGGAGCCGGCGTTCGCCTACATCGAGTCCCATCCGGAAATCCGCGAGGTGATTCTGACCGGCGGCGATCCGCTCTCCCTGCCGGACAAGGCGCTGACCGAAATCCGCGCCCGCGTCGAGGCGATCCAGCATGTGCGGCTGTTGCGCATCCACACCCGCGTGCCCGTGGCGCTGCCCTCGCGCGTCACCGGCGGGCTGGTTCAAGCCTTGCAGGGCCGGCTGATGGTCACGGTCGTCACCCATTTCAACCATCCGCGCGAGATCACCGAGGCGACCGAGCGGGCCTGCCGTACTTTAAGGCAGGGCGGCTTCGTGCTGCTGAACCAGAGCGTTCTGCTGAAAGGCGTGAACGACACGGTCGAGGTGCTGGAAGAGCTGTGCCGCGAGCTGATGTACCGCCTTGGCGTCAAACCCTATTACCTGCACCACGGCGATCTCGCGCGCGGCATGGCGCACCGGCGCACCACGATCGCCGAGGGCCAGGCGCTGGTCAGCGCCTTGCGTGCGCGCCTGTCGGGCATCTGCAACCCCGTCTATGTGCTGGACCTGCCGGACGGCGGAGGGAAACTGCCGCTCGGCCGGTCCTATCTCGAGGCGCGGGACGGGGAGACGTGGCAGATACGTGGGCTTGATGGGGTTGTGAGGGCGTACAGGGAGGTTGCTGGGGAGTAGGGGACGCGCAGCCACCGAACCGTCGAGGTCGCGTTCAGCTTATGTAGTAATGTCCCATATAGATATCATGGTCTAGACAGGACATGTTCGGTTCTGGGAATGTGCATTGGACGTTCCGCTAGTTTAGTCAACTAATATATATCGCCCAACTCATATCGTCGGTTTTGGGCTAGCGGGAAAACCTGCCTCCTGCTTGTACGACGGTGCCTGAGGCCACACTTTACAACCGGCTGGCAAAGCTCCCTTTTGTTGATGTCAGCCTAAATCCGGCTGGTGTTTCGATGCGGCGTTGAGGCTATAAAGCCGTTCAACCGGGCGGCCTTGAGATGCATTTCGGTCGGTCGAGAGGGGGTATGGTGATCGACGGAACGCCAAACGTGATTCTGCTGATCGGCAGCGCCCCCGATGTGGTGCGCTGCGCGGCCTGGCCCAAGCAGGCCTTCGGCAAGATCGTCGCCATCAACAATGCCTGGCGCGTGCGCCCCGACTGGGATTTCCTCGTCCATGCCGGCGATTTCCCGGCGGAGCGGATGCCGCAAGGCGATCCCCTGCAGCAGGCGCAGATCTTCAGCGCCTCGCATTACGTTCCGGCGCAAAACAGCTTTGGCGGCTTCGTCTATGCCGGCGGCACCATGTCGATGACGGCGGCCTACTGGACGATCCACAGCCAGAAGCCCGACGTGCTGGCATTCCTTGGCTGCGACATGATCTACGACCAGCCCGGCAACACGCATTTTTACGGCGTCGGCCGCGCCGACCCTTTGCGCAACGACGTCACGCTGCGCAACCTCGAGGCGAAGTCGGCCCGCCTGCTCATCCATGCGCTCCGGCGCGGGTGCCTGTGCGTCAACCTATCCGACCTGCCGCGCAGCCGGCTGATCTTCCCGCGGCTGACGCTCGACGAACTCGATGCGCTTTCTTCCTCTCAGCTTTCGGAAATGAAGGCGGAGGTGCTTGCCGGCCTGCGGCTCGATCGCGCGGAGGAGGCCGACAGGATCGAGAAGGAACTCGGCTATTTCTTCGAGGACGGTATGTACTGGAAGCACCTCGACAAGCTCGACGAGAAATTCCTGGCCGATATCGACCGGCTGTGGATGGCGGCGGTGGAGGCGAGCCAGCCGAAGCTGCCAATCTCCCCCACGAGGGGGGAGATCGGCGCGTCGTCCGCTTAGCTTTTGGCCGCCTCGAGCTTGTCTTGCGTCTTCGTCTCGAAGTCGCTGGCGTCATGGCGCTCGTGCAGCTGCATCGAAGGCTGGCCGAAGGTGCGGTTGACCATGCGGCCGCGCTTGACCGCCGGCCGGGCGTCGATGGCGTCGGCCCAGCGCTGCACGTTCTTGTACTCTTCCACCTGCAGGAACTCGCCGGAATCATCATACATGCGGCCCTTGGCCAGCCCGCCATACCAGGGCCACACCGCGATGTCGGCAATCGTGTAGTCGCTGCCGCCTAAATACTCGCTTTCGGCCAGGCGCCGGTCAAGCACGTCCATCTGCCGCTTGGTCTCCATGGCGAAGCGGTCGATGGCATATTCGATCTTCATCGGCGCATAGGCATAGAAATGGCCGAAGCCGCCGCCGAGATAGGGCGCCGACCCCATCTGCCAGAACAGCCATGACAGGGTTTCGGCACGAGCCGGCTGCTCTGTCGGCAGGAATTCGCCGAATTTTTCGGCGAGATAGAGCAGGATCGAACCGGATTCGAAGATGCGGATCGGCTTTTCGCCGCTGCGGTCCATCATGGCCGGGATCTTGGAGTTGGGGTTGACCTTGACGAAGCCGCTGCCGAACTGGTCGCCGTCATTGATCCTGATCGGCCAGGCGTCGTATTCGGCGCCGCTGTGGCCGAGCGCCAGAAGCTCCTCCAGCATGATCGTCACCTTGACGCCGTTCGGCGTCGCCAGCGAATAAAGCTGCAGCGGATGCTTGCCGACCGGCAGTTCCTTGTCATGCGTCGGGCCGGCGATCGGCCGGTTGATGCTGGCGAAAGCGCCGCCATTTGGCTTGTTCCAGGTCCAGACTTTTGGCGGCGTATATTGGTCCGTTGTGTAGTCGTTCATGTCGGGAGGCCTTTGGATTGGAAGGATTGGGGATTGGAAGGATTGGGGAGGATCTCAGGGTATCAACTTGGGTGATGGAGGAGGAACTTTGCATAGGACAGCTTCGGATAGCCGTAGGTACAGATAGGGCGGCCGGCGCTGTTGCAAAACCCCGGCGCCAACGGCGAGGCGCCGGTCCACACCAAAGCCGGCGCCGCCTCTTGCGCCTGGTCACCTGCGCCATACCTATAGCCCATATCGGCCTGCGAACCTCATATCAGCCTGCGAACATTGCCAGGAACCAAAGCATGAATATCGAGCCCCTTTTGCGATCCATCGTGGCCGTCCGCGCCACCGTCCCCGAAGACGCCTTCACGGCAGACGCGCTGGGCACCCGCCGCGAAGGCAGCGGCGTGGTCATCCGCGGCGACGGCTTGGTGCTCACCATCGGCTATCTCATCACCGAGGCCGAGGAGGTCTGGCTGGCCGACCAGGACGGCCGCGTGGTGCCCGCCCATGCGCTTGCCTACGACCAGGAATCGGGCTTCGGCCTGGTGCAGGCGCTGGCGCCGCTCGGACTGCCCGCCATTGCGCTCGGTGATGCGTCCAGGGCGAAGATCGGCGATCCCGTCGTGCTCGCCGACGGCGTCGGCCGCTCGGTGCGGGCGCAGATCGTCACCAAACAGGAATTCGCCGGCTATTGGGAATATCTGCTCGACGAAGCGATCTTCACGGCGCCGGCCCACCCCTCATGGGGCGGCGCCGGCCTCATCGGCGCGGATGGCAGGCTGCTCGGCATCGGTTCGCTGCGCCTGCAGATGAGCCGCAACGGTGAGGTCGCCGACATCAACATGGTGGTGCCGATCGATCTGCTGCCGCCTATCCTCGACGATCTCCTGACGCGCGGCCAGGTCGCCAGGCCGCCGCGGCCGTGGCTCGGCGCCTTCTCGGCCGAGAGCGACGGCAAGGTCGTGGTGATGAGCGTCGCCGAGGGCGGCCCGGCCGCCCAGGCGGGCCTACGCCAGGGCGACGTCATCTCGGATGTCCGCGACGCGGCGGTCGACGGGCTCGCCGATTTTTATCGCAAGCTGTGGAAGAGCGGCCCGGCGGGCGCCGAGATCCCGATCCGCGTGCTGCGCGACGGCCGCGAAACCTGGCTGCGCGTCAAATCCGCCGATCGCAACAGCCTGCTGTGGAAGCCGCCGCTGCAGTGAGGCAACCGAAACCTCTCACGCTCCGCAAGCGCTGAAGCCAGTGCCTGGGGTCCACTCCGCGAACGGGATGACCTTGCCTTCGACCGATACGGTCGCGTGCCTGGTGGTGCCGTCCGCCAGCTTCTTGCTGCTTTTGCCCTTGCCGGTCAGCACATTGTAGTCGCAGTCGCCGGCAACATTGTCGTCCATGTAATCCCAATATTCGTAGGCGAAACCGGCGACGACGAACGTGCCGTTGCGCCAGGCGAGCGTCAGCGTCTTGTTGGTCCGCTCGCTGCCGATCTCCATCGCCGGGATATAGAGCTTGATCGAGCCGTTGGGGAGCGCGGTGAGTTCGGGCTCGGCGTCGGATGTGGCGGGGCCTGGCCGGTCGTAGTCCTTCCATTCCGCGTAAATCTGTTCATGCACGACCCCGGCAGGCCTGAGAAAATTGCCGTCGCGGTCCCTGAGGAACAAATGCAGGTCCATGGAATAGCCGGGCTCGGTCTCGACGATCATCGCCAGATCGGCGGCGCCATCGCCGTTCCAGTCGCCGGTCGCCGCCGTGATGATCTTCTGGGTCTCGATCGGCTCCGCCAGGGCGGCGGCCGGCAGCAACAGGACCAGACCGAATATTGTCGATCGCATGTAAATCCCCCGAGCTTGGGCAGGCCTGAGACGCACGCGATTCTCAGGAGGCCCGGCTCTGCCGCGTCTCGGAACGGCTCGTCTCGTTGAGCAGCCGGCAGAGCGAAACCGCTTCACGACGGCTCAGGCCGATCAGCGCGATCTGCGAAAATTGCGCCGGCAGATCGTGAACGATGTCCCACACCATCCATCGTCCGTTCGGCTCCAAGACACATTCGTAGCGCAATAGTTGTTCCTGCATCCGACCCCCCGGCTTTGCTCACCGGACTGGTACAGTGTCGAGGTAAATGAGTTGTTGCGCCGCGAGAGTATTCCACGGCTATCAAAACCAGGCGTTGAATCCCGCAGCGGCGAGCCTGACACACAGCAGGCCGCCCGGCGGGGCGGATCTCGACAAGGCGGCAGGGCAGGGACGCTTCTGGCGTGAGCGGCGCCGGCCGCCAACGTGGATCAGGCGTTGCGGCTCGCCATATGCGCGTCGAGCTTCCTCCTCGAGGGGCCGTAGCGCTTGATAATGGTCGCGGCCTCGCTTTGCGGTATGCCGTATTTGCGGGCAAACGCAGCGACCTCGTATGGCTCTTCGCCGGAGACCAGTTTGCGATCCTGCTTGGTCTTGGATTTGTCGTCGGCCATGGCGTCCTCCATCACATCTGGTCGTTATAGGGCTCCTTGGTCCGGCCGACCATCCTGGCCAGTTCGGCAAAGGACGGCACGCCGGTTTCGCCCTGGGCATTGTTGGCCGCCTGCAGCAGCCTGAGCGGAAAGCAGACGGCGTCGCGGTTGGACGGCGACATGTCTTCATAGAGACGCTCGTCGCTGGTCATCGCCGCCTCGGCCCGGCGCAACGCCATGTCGACTTCGTCGACCGATAACAGGCCCTTGTGGACCAGCGCGTTGTTGACGGCCGCGATTGCCATCATCAGTCCTTCGAGCTGGAGATTGGCGACGTTCATCGTCTTGCATCCTTGCCGGGCTTCTTGACGGTAGCCTTGCCGTCTGGACGGATCGCTGCGCGCGGCGGGTTCTGGCCCTCCGAATGCCGGGTCTTGTCGTCGAAATCGTCAGCCGGCCTGGTCAATCCCATGCCGCCGGGAGGTGGCTTGTTGCCGGCCGCATCCTGCGAGAATTCGTCGGCCGCGTCGGGGCTCGTCTTTGCCGGATATTTCCTCGCTCCGGTCTCGTAGCGGTTCTGGTCGTCGGCCATGTCCTGTGCTCCGGTTGCAATGAGCAGATAACTTTCATGCGACGGCAGCGGTTCCGTGGCGAAATCGACCTTGCCGGTGCCGCAGCCTTAGCAATCTGTCGGGTTTTCGTGCATTCTTGTGCATGCCAACGATGCTTCGCTCCGACGCGCCGGCAAAATGCTGCTCCTACTGCGGTGGGCGCGACCACAATTACGAGGATTGCCCGAAGCGCAAAAGCGATGCCGAACGGCAGAAGGACGCGTCAGGCAACGCCTACCAGCGCGGCGCTGCGCTGGAGTGGAAGTCCGCTAAAGCGGTTCCAGAAAAGTGTCGGCGGTTTTCCGTCCGGAACTGCGTCAAACAGACAAGCGGTTTTCAAAGCCAATCTCTATTGTCCGCCTAGCCTGGCGAGCTACCAATCGCTACCTTGCATAAACAGGTAGCATGTTATATACAGCCATTGAATTGGAAGTTACGCATGACCGACTCGATCCAGGTGCAGTTGCGAAAAGGCGCTCTCGAGTTGTGCGTCCTGGCCGTGCTGTCGCGGGGCGAAAGCTATGGCTACGAGATCGCCAGCACGCTGGTCGCCGCTGTGAACATGGGAGAAGGCACGATCTATCCGCTGATGCGGCGGATGCAGAATGACGGCCTCGTCGCCACCCGCATCGTCGAGTCGAGCAGCGGGCCGCCGCGCAAATATTACCGGCTCACGCCGCTCGGCCAGCAGGCTTTCGAAGCTCATCGCCGCGACTGGCGCTCGCTCGCGGGCGCAGTCGACAAACTTCTTGAGGATTTGCCATGACCAGGGATGCCTTCCTGCGAAAATTGAGACTGGGGCTCGCCGGCCTGCCAACTCAGGAGATCGAGGATATTATTGGCGACTACGCCGCCCATTTCGCCGATGCCTCGGGCCGCAGCGAAGCGGAGGTCGCGGCGGCCCTGGGTGACCCGGCCAGGCTTGCCCGCGAACTCCGCGCCGAAGCTGGGCTGCGCCGTTTTGAAACTCATTGGAGCGTGTCGAACATGTTGGCGGCGACGTTCGCGCTTGCCGGCCTTGCCTTCGTCGACATCGTCTTCCTGCTGCCGCTGCTCATCACCGCGGTCGTGCTTGCGCTCGGCCTTGGCATCACGCTTGTCGCCATCGGTGCGCTGGGCATCAAGATCATTCTGACCACGCTGCTGTTCGAGCCCGGCGGCACGCTCACGGCGATGCTTGGCCGCGTCTTCATCGGCGCCGGACTGGTGTGCGGGTTCCTCGGCGGCGGCGCCCTGCTGTTGCTGGGGTCGAGCGCCGGCATACAGGTCTTCGGGCGCTATGCCCGGATGCATTCCCGTCTGACCCACCCGGACCGCAACCAGGCTTGAGCGGTGCCAAGATCGCAATTTGTCATCACGTTGAAGGAAACGGACCATGACGGGAAAACTGGCATTCGTCGCAGCGGCGGGACTGGCCGGCGCCGCGCTCTTCCTGGCCGTCGGCATCGGGCTGGCCGGGCCGGACTGGATCAACGCCGGGGGTTCATGGATTGGCGGACAATCCACCTGCGGAGCAACCACATCGACCAGAAAAGAGGTCACGCTGCCGTTCCGCAACGACGGCAGTTTCACGATCGCTTTGCCGGCTTCAGTCCGTTATCAGCCGGGTGACAAGGCCGAGGCCGTCGTCAGCGGCGAGTCGACCCTGATCGACCATGTGCGGATGGAAGGCAGCAGGCTCACCTTGGATTGCGAACCGGGCTGGTTCGCGTCCCGGTTCGATGTCAGCGTGTCGGGGCCGGCAATTTCAGACTGGAAAGTGGTCGGCAGCGGCGACCTTGCCCTGTCGCAGATCAATCAGCCCGGGCTGCAGCTGAACATCCGCGGCAGCGGCAGCGTTACCGCAACCGGAACCGCCCAGACGGTCGATCTGGATATCCGCGGTTCGGGCACCGGCCGGCTCAGGAACCTTATCGCCCAATCCGCGCGGATCGAGATCCGCGGCAGCGGCGATGCGGAGATTACCGCACAAGCGTATGCGGACGTCACGATTTCCGGCAGCGGTGACGTCGACGTCTATGGGCACCCGACCATGCGGCGTTCGGAGGTCAGAGGCAGCGGCAGCATTACGCAGGTGCCGTAAAGCAATTTCGGCGTAGGGAATTGCCCTGGCCGGCCCGAACCACCCGGCCGGTCCGACCGGCCGGCGCGAACATCCTTCCATGTCCAGAGGATTGCAATGCCGCCACTATTGTGGGCAAAACCAGCACGGGCAATCAAGTTGGGGTGGGCAATGACCGATACGCAAGGCAATTCGGGCCGTCCGCAGGGCAAGCCGGGGACGGCGTCGATCGGTTCCGGCCTGATCGCCCTCGTCATCGTGGCGCTCGGCGTCTTTGCGCTCCTGGGATCCTGGTACACGATCGACCAGGGCGACCGCGGCGTGCTCTTGACCAACGGGGCGCTGAGCTCGGTCGTCGATCCCGGGCTGCATTTCAAGCTGCCATGGCTGCAGCGCGTCGAGAAGATCAGCCTGCGCCAGCAGGTGCTCAAATGGGGCTGCGAGAACCAGAACGATTGCAGCGGCCTGCCGGCCATGCAGGCCTATTCGCGCGACCAGCAGCCGGCGGACATGCGCGTCACCGTCAATTTCCACGTGCCGGCCGCCGAAGTCAGCAACGTCTACACCAATTACGGGTCGATCGAGGCACTGGCCGACCGTGTCATCGCCAGGAAAGCACCGCAGGAAATCAAGACGGTGTTCGGCCAGTACGACGCGGTGTCGGTGATCCAGAACCGGGCGAAGTTCAACAAGGACGTCGCCGAGGCCATTGCGGCGGTAACCGATGGCCCGGTGATGATCGACAGCGTGCAGGTCGAGAACATCGACTTCTCCGACGCCTACGAGCAGGCGGTCGAAGCCAGGATGACGGCGCAGGTCGAGGTGCAGAAGCAGGAACAAAACCTGCAGCAGGAAAAGATCAAGGCCGACATCGCCGTCACCCAGGCCAAGGGCCGCGCCGACAGCGTCAAGGCCGAAGCCGAAGCCAGCGCCTACAAGACCAGGATCGAAGGCGAGGCGACCGCGGAAGCCATCAAGGCCCGCGCCGCCGCAATCGCCAACAATCCGCTGCTGGTCGAACTGACCAAGGCGGAGAGATGGAACGGGGAATTGCCGAAGTCGATGATCCCGGGCTCAACCGTACCGTTCCTCGAACTCAGCTCGCCGGCCGCAGCATCGAACTGAGGCGCGGCATCGCGGCGCAACCAGGTCAGAGCGGCGGCGCGGTAGCCGTCCTGATGCGGTCACGGCTGAAGCACGGCGCCTCGGGCGCTTGCTTGCGTTTGCCCGAGAAAAGCCGTCAGCAGCTCCATTCCCGCCGGCCAGTCGCCGAGCCCGCTGTCGCCATTGATGTGGCCAAGCGGTCCGGCGATATGGAGATCGCTGCCCCAGCGCTCGGATTTTGCCCTGACATAATCCAGCGAGCCGTAGGGATCGTTGGTGCTGGCGACAATCAGCGAGGGAAAGCGAAGCCGTTGTTGCGGTGTCTCGGCGAAGGCGCGGGCGGAGGAGGGGAAGGCCGGCGACGCAGGGTCCGGAACCGCAACCAGCAACGCGCCGCCGACCTCGCGGGGCGAGATCCGCTGCCAGTGCGCGACCAGCAGGCAGCCGAGGCTATGGGCGACGAGCACCGGTGGTGTCCTTGCCAGGCCTACAGCGGCTTCCAGCGCAGCCACCCAGTCGTCGAAGTCCGGCGCGTCCCAACTCGCCGGGCTGAACCGCCGCATCGCCAGGTCCGCCTGTTGCCAACGTGTCTGCCAGTGGGCTTTGCCCGATCCGCCGATGCCCGGCACAATGATGAATTCGGTCATGCGAAGCCCTTCTCTCCTGATGCAACGCGCGCAATTCTAGGTCTTCTCCCAGGCGGCGGAATGAGAGATCATCGGAAAGCAGCGAAGAAATCCGATGGATTAAAGGTGATCATGCGGAACGGCGATTATCGGCCAAGGCTCGATCCCACCGATCTGGCGATCATCGAGATCATGCAGGAGGATGGCCGCATCGGCATCTCCGAGCTTGGCCGCCGCGTCGGCCTGTCCCAGCCCGCCGCTTCGGAACGGGTGAAGCGGCTGGAGGAGCGCGGCGTCATCACCGGTTACAAGGCGGTGATCAATTCGGCAGCGCTCGGGCTCGGCACCATGGCGGTCATCCGCTTGCGCACCACGCATGAGCATATCCAGGCCTGCCTGAAGAAGTTCGCCCAGTTGCCGGAGGTGATCGAGGTGCTGCGCGTGACCGGGGAGGACTGTTTTCTGGTCAAAGTCGTAGTCCCGTCACCGCCCGACCTTGAAAGCATCGTCGACAGCATCGGCCACTACGGCACGGTGACGACAAATGTGGTTCTGCGCGCCGAGCCACCGAAGCGGCTGGGGCGCGAATTGGTGACGAGGGCCTGACCGGGGCGCCGCCCCGCCGCCCGTCTATCGCTTTGTCTGCGTATGCCCGACGGCATTGGCGAACGAGATGCCGCCCTTGATCTCGCGCATCGCCATCGAGGTAATCGTGCGCCGCACGCCGGGTAACCGGCTGAGCTCCTCGCGCAGCATCCTGTCGAGCGCCATCATGTCGACGGTGACGATCTGCAGGAGATAGTCGGCCTCGCCTGTCGTGGCGTGGCAGCGGCGGATCAGCGGATGCTTCTGCACCGCCGCCTCGAAGGCGTCCGACAGCTCGAAATCGATCGACACCTGGATAAAGGCTTCGATGCCGAAGCCGAGCTTGGCCGGGTCGATGCGGGTCGAGTAGCCGCGGATGACGCCGGCGTCCTCCAGCGCCTTGACCCGCTTCCAGCACGGCGTCTTGCTCAGGCCAACCTCGTCGGCGAGCGCGGCAAAGGAGATGCGGGCATCGCGTTCGAGCGCCGCGACGATCTTCCGGTCGACCGCATCCAGCAGCATTCGTTCTTTCCTTCCGCTTCAGATGCAGTTTTTGTCCTTTGTTTCCCGCCAGCCGAATAACAGAAAGGGACAATGTTCGGCAAGAAAGCGATTAGACTCGGGGACCGGGACCCAACAAGCGCCTGCGGCCCGACGGCCGGGGCAAGGAGCATGGCCATGGACAAGCAGGACTATTATGCCCGCATCGAAACGCCTGAGATGCGCGACTATGGCGTCTACCTCAAATGCGACAGGCTGCTCGCCTGCCAGAAGCCGCTGGCCGAGATGGTCAATGCCGACGAGCTGCAGTTCCAGATCGTGCATCAGGTCGAGGAACTGTGGATGAAGCTCATCGCCTATACGCTGGTCGACGTCGTCGATTTCCTGGAAAAGCAGGACACGCATCGCATCGTCACGCTGATGGGGCGCGTGCACCGGCTGATGCGCATGATGACGGCGCAGCTCGACCTGCTCGAAACCATGTCGCCCAAGGAATACCAGCAGATCCGGTTGCAGCTCGGCAATGGCAGCGGCCAGGAATCGCCGGGCTTCAAGCAGCTGCTGCGGCTGCCGCCCGATCTGTGGCGGGCCTTCAAGGCGTCCTACCTCGATGGCCGCGGGCTCTCGGTCGAGGACGTCTACGATGCCGGCTACGATCACGGCGACAGCTATGTCGTTGCCGAAGCGCTGGTCGAGTTCGACGAGCTGTTCCAGAAATTCCGCGCCAACCACCTCTACCTCATCCACCGCACGATCGGCCTCGGCGCGAAATCGCTGAAGGGCCGGCCGGTCGAATTGCTGGAGGCCGGCGCCCGCCACCGCTTCTTCCCGGAGCTCTGGGACATACGCTGGGCGATGACCGACCGCTGGGGCAGCCAGTATGGAACGATACGGGAGCCGATCAGCAAGCCGGGGGCCAAGGTGGGGTAGTCCTGAACCTGGTTCCTCGCCCTAGTAAAGGCAGGCAATCGATAGGGAGTCCCCCTCATCCGGCCGCGGAGCCTGTCCTCGGGCTTGCCGGAGGCAAGACCCGTGGGCGGCCACCTTCTCCCCGCTGGGGAGAAGAGGCTGGCATCAACGCAGGCGACCTCCTCTCCCCTCGGGGAGAGGTCGGACTGCCCCGAATTGCCCTTCGCAATTCGGTTGGCAATCCGGGTGAGGGGGCACTTGCCCATATGCGCCCTGCCTCCATTGGGCGAGGAACCAGGTTCTGCAATGTCTGGCCCGCTACGCGCTTGTATCCTGCAGGTTTTTCGGGGGATGATGTCGGGCTTGCGGCTGGTGGTGCGTCCTTGGGGCGAAACCGTCGCAACTCTTGGGAGGACATCATGACCTTGGAAACCACTCAATCATCCGTTCAGTCGCCGTGGCAGACCGCGGCAATCCTTGTCGCCCGCCTGATCTTTGCCGCCGTCTTCCTGATGGCCGTGACCTTCAAATTCATCGATATCGGCGCCACCGCCGGCTATATCGCGGCGGCCGGATTTCCGTTCCCGCTGTTCCTGGCCTGGTGCGCAGCCCTGCTCGAGGTCGTCCTCGTCCTATGCTTCCTGACCGGCGCCTTCTTCTCCTGGGCAGCACTCGTCGCCGGCGCCTATGTGCTGTTCCTGGGCTTCGCCTTCCACGGGCCATCGCACTGGGCCGGCAACCAGGCGGAGTTCGGCTTCTTCGTCGACCATTTCACCTTCCTGGCCGGGCTGCTGTTTGCCGCCGTGCACGGGCCAGGCCGCGTCCTGGCGCTGAAGCTTGGCAGGGGGTGATGCCGGAATTTCGGATCCGGCGTCTCGATCCGCACCAGCATCGTCGTGACATCGAGGACGGCCGGGTCCCGTCATTCAGGCCATCGCAGGTCGAGTGCAATAAAAGCGACAGCTAAAGTAACGGGCGTTCTAGGTTTATGCTTTTTGTAGAGGCGCCTGCATTCCCTCTGTACTTCCAACTTTCGACGGGCTAAGCAAGACACGGGTCTTGAGGGGGAATTCATGAACATCGCCACGCGTTTTGCTGCCGCCATGATCGGCGCGTCACTGCTTGCCGGCTGCACCACGTTGACCGAAGGCGAATTCAACACGATGCATGCCACGCTTGAAGGCAGCCCTGCCGTGAAGCGCCTGGTCATCAAGGACTGCATTGCAAGAGAGAAATCCACGTCGCTCGGCGAAAAGAAAACGTACGCTGCGTTCATGAATGTGAGCGTGGCGAAGTACGAGACGGCCCTGTGCAGCCGTATCAGCAATGCCATTGCCAGTGGCAGACTGACCTACGCCGACTATGTGAAGCTGCATTCGCCAACCGCCGACAACAGCAAGGTCATCAGGATCATGCAGGGCCGCTAGCAGTCGCCGCCAGCCCGGCACGGCAGCCGTTATCGCTGTGTCAACTCCGATCGCGGCGCCAGTTATGATCGCCGCGTCACATCTGGTCGTTGTAAGGTTCCTTGATCTGACCGACCATGCGCGCCAGTTTCGAGAAGGACGGCATGTCCGTCTCCGGCTGACACTGATTGGCCAACTCCAGCAGTCGGATCGGGAAGTTGACGGCGTCGCGGCTCGACGCCGACATGCCTTCGGACCTTTCCTCGTTGGTCTCGCTGGCTTCGGCCTTGCGCAAGGCGATGTCTATCTCCTCGACGGAGAGCACGCCCTTGCGGACCAGAACCTGATTGATCGATGCGATGGCCATAAGCAGGCCTTCGAGTTGCAGATTGGCGACGTTCATGGCTTTTGCTCCCATTGGCTAAGCTTCAAACGCGCGAATGCCTGTTCTGATCCGGACGGTGGCGTCTCGCCGGCCGGTGTGCCTCGCCCACCACCTCGCATTTTTTGCCGCCGCAACGTATTTTGTTCTTGCTTTGTGCCGGCAGCTATGCTACTAATCTGGGTATGGTGCTAACTGGCTCCAACGATCCGCCCGCCGAGGCGGGTTTTTTGTTTCAGGCCGGTTTGGAGACGATCACGGCGAGCGAGGCGAGCTTTCCGTCACTCAGGCTTCGGATGTAGTTGCGGCGGCGCTGCAGGAATTCCGCGCCCATGACGCGCTTTCATTTGCCTGCTGCTGCGCCGGCGAGGGCACGATGCCGGAATTGGCTCTCTGCAGCGCCAGCTCAACATGTTCGCCGGTTTCGTCGAAACCCGGCATCTGCAAACAGGGTTTTCAATTTTTCCCGATCGGCGAGGTGACTGGTCGCCGGCGAAACCGCCCAGGGCGTGGGGTAGTACGGCTCGCCGCCGGCGAGCACGGCCTCGGTCCAGATCAGCCTGCCTCGCGGTTTCAGCACGCGCCAGGCCTCGTCGATGACCGCGGCCTTATTCTCGATGTTCATGCCGACATAGAAGCAGATCGCCGCATTGAACGTGCTGTCGCCAAAAGGCAATTTCGTCGCGTCGGCCTGATGGAAGCGAACCTTGTCGGACAATCCGCTGAGTGCGGTCAGTCGGCTCGACGCGGCGACAAAGGCCGGCGTCAGGTCGATGCCGTCGACCTGGCAGCCATAGGTCGAGGCCAGAAATCTTGCCGGCCCGCCAATGCCGCTGCCGATATCCAAGATCCGATCTATCGGCGAAGGCGCAAGACGGGCAGCATGCTCCCGCGTGGCGATCAGTTCGCGGCCATGGAGCTGATCGAATGGATAGAGTTGCGCGGCGGCGAGTTTGCCGGCCGGGTCGGCGTCCGGGATCGCGGCCAATATGCGATCGACGATGCCGTCGCTGCCGTAGTGACCGGTGACATTGCCCATGACGCGTTCCCCTCAAGCGCAAACACCATCCCATCAACGCAAGTCTCACGCAATGCCCCGCCTTCTCGCCAAAGAACCCCTCTTTCCAGCCGTCCACCGATGAAGGGTGCGAGGTCGTCAGTGCATTTTTTTCCGCTGTTGCCACATTTTGTTCTTGCTTTGTGCCGGCAGCTATGCTACTAATTTGGGTATGGTGCCAATTGGCTCCAACGACCCGCCCGCCAAGGCGGGTTTTTTGTTTCAGGCTTCCTTTTCGATCGAATGGTGTGCGTGCTGCCGGCTGTAAGTCGGCGGGACAGCGCCCCCCTCTGTCCTGCCCTCTTCCCACCACTTGGCATCTCCCCCACGAGGGGGGAGATCGGCAGCTTTGGCGACAGCACCTTTTTTGCATCCTACAAAATTGGCGAAAGCGGTGATGACAGCCAATCTCCCTCCTTGTGGGGAGATGTCCGGCAGGACAGAGGGGGGCGCGAAGGAACGCGACCTCGACGATCCTCAGATTAACGCGCCCGCGTGCGCCCATCCTAGGAAACGCACCATGTCCAACCGTTACGCCACCATCATCACCGACGATGACGGCCACGAGGTCGTCAGCGCCATTGGCGAGTTCGCCGGCGCCGCACCCTATGCACGCATCGGCCGCTTCGAACTGGTCGCCGCCGGCGTGCGGATCGGTATGCTGCGTGGCGGTACCGTCGATGCGGTCGGCGGCTTCGGCTTCCCGTCGGAAGCACTCGACGGCAAGGCGGTGGCAATTCTCAGGGCACGGCTGAATGCCTTGCCTGACGCCGGTGCGATGAAGCCCGGCACGCCGACTGATGCGAAGCCGGCGAGCCAGCCGCACAAGCCGAAGTCGGCACGCGCCGGCAAGAAGGCCAAGCCGCGCAAGCGCATTGTGCGGCCAGCCAACAAGAAGCCGGCGATCTCCGCCGGGACGGCAGAGTAGGGCATGGCCAAGGCTCCTTCCACCGGCGATCCCCAGCCGCACGATCAAGCACCCGGCAAGCGAACCAAGCGGGCGAAGAAGACGCTGGCCGACGGCTTCCTCGAAGCGATCCGCGCCGATTTCCGCGCCCATGGCGCCGGCGTCATCGCCGAGGTGCGCGCCGAAAAGCCCGATCAGTATCTGAAGCTCGTGCTCTCGGTGCTGCCCAAGGATCTTAGTGTCAACATCAACAATCTGGATGAATTGAGCGATGACGAAATCAGGCAGCGCATCCGCGGCCTCGAAGCCGTCCTTAGGCCGTTCCTCGAGAAGCCGGACTTCGCAAAAGGCTTCGCCCAGCCGGGCGGCAAGGAAGGAATATCTCAGCCTGCTGGCGGAACTGGACCGGAGGCGCCGCACTAACCAGCTTGCCGCCTATCGGCCCTATCCCCGACAGGCCGAATTTCACGCAGCCGGCGCGACCAATCGCGAGCGCCTGTTCATGGCCGGCAACCAGCTCGGCAAGACCAGGGCGGGCGGCGCCGAGTGGGCGATGCACCTCACCGGCCGCTATCCCGATTGGTGGCAAGGCAAGGTTTTCGATTGTGCGGTACGGATGTGGGCGGCCGGCGTCACCGGTGAAAGCACGCGCGACAACCCGCAGCGCATCCTGATCGGCCCGCCGCAGCAGCAGGCGGCCTGGGGCACCGGGATGATCCCGGCCGACGCGATCGTCAGCACGATGGCGGGACGGGCGCCGGGCGCGCTTGACAGCATCGTGGTGCGCTGGGGCGGCGGTGGCGATGTCCAGGCCGACGAATCGGTGCTGTCGTTCAAGAGCTACGAGAAAGGCCGCGAGAAATGGCAGGGCGAAACGCTGCACGGCGTCTGGTTCGACGAGGAGCCGCCGCTCGACATCTATTCCGAGGGACTGACCCGCACCAACGCCACCGGCGGCATCACCATCGTCACCTTCACGCCGCTGCTCGGCATGTCGGACGTGGTGCTGCTGTTTTTGTCCGCGGAGCAGGTGGGAGGGATGGGGAGGGGATGACAGGGCTGCGAAATCGCGCAACTCGCGTTCCTTCGCGCCCCCTCTGTCCTGCCGGACATCTCCCCTCTAGTGGGGAGATTGGATGTCGCATTGGCTTTCGCCAATCTCCAATGCTTGCGGATAAGCGAGACGCTGAAGCTGCCATCTCCCCCCTTGAGGGGGAGATGTCCGGCAGGACAGAGGGGGGCGCTGTCCCGCCATCATGAAAACATCTTACCGAACAGCAGCATACGTCCAACACCTGCCACCATGATTCAATGCCGCGAGGGTGAAAACAATGACCCGTCACGTCACCTTCATGACCATCGACGATGCCGAGCATTATACGCCGCAGCAGCGCGCCGAGATCATTGCCGCCTATCCGGCGCATGAGCGTGAGGCGCGGGCCAAAGGCATTCCGGTGCTCGGCTCCGGCCGCATATTTCCGGTGGCCGAGGAGCTGATCGCCTGTGAGCCGTTCCCGCTGCCGCGCTATTGGCCGCGGCTCGGCGCACTCGATTTCGGCTGGGACCATCCCTCGGCGGCGGTCGAGCTCGCCTGGGATACGGAGGCCGACGTCGTCTATGTCACAAAGGCCTGCCGCGCTTCGCAGCAGACTCCCGCCATGCAGGCGCTGACTCTGAAACCGTGGGGCGAATGGCTGCCATGGGCATGGCCGCGCGACGGCCGCCGCGAGACACTGGAGGGTGCCGGCACCGCGCTTGCCAAGCAATATTCGGCACATGGGCTGAACATGCTCGCCAGCCATGCGCAGTTCGCCGACGGTTCGGTATCGGTCGAGGCCGGGCTGATGGACATGCTCGATCGCATGCAATCAGGCCGCTTCAAGGTGTTTTCGACGCTTTTGCCGTGGTTCGAGGAGTTCCGGCTCTATCACCGCCGGGATGGCCAGGTGGTGAAGTTGCGCGACGATTTGATGGCGGCGACCCGCTATGGCGTGATGATGCTGAGGGAAGCGGTGGTCGACCCGGCGGTGTTCAAAGCCGCGCGGCGGAAGGCGGGGCAGGCCGATCCGCTGGGGGCGTTTCGGTGACCATCCGCATCATCCCCGCCACACTGCGCGATCTCTCCTATATCGCCGCCAACCTGCGGCCGGAGGACCGAGCCGAGATCGACTGCCAGTTCGACGAGTGGTCGCCGGCTTTGCTGGCGCTGACGGCGCTGCAGGGGTTTGCCTATGTTGCCGAGCTCGACGGCAATCCGGAGGCCGGCTTCGGCGCCGCCGAACAGCGCAGCGGGCTGTGGATCGCCTGGAGCTGGGGCACGCGCCGCATGAGGCGCTGCGTGCCTGGGATTACGGAATTCTTTCACGCCGTGCTCGGGCCGCAGGTTGCGGCGCACGGCGCCTGGCGGGTCGAGGCGCGAGCGCTGGCCGCCAATGAATTGGCGCTGCGCTGGCTGGCCCGGCTTGGTGCCACGCAACGCTGCCGCCTGCCGGGCTACGGCCGGAACGGCGAGGATTTTCTGCTCTACGACTGGACGAGAATCTCTCACTTTGGAGAAAACCATGTGCCTTTTTCAAAAGCCGCCGGCGCTGAAGCCGTTGCCGCCGACACCGACCATTGCCGACAAGGACGTGCAGGCGCGCGAGGCCGCGTTGCGGGCCCAGCTGGCGGCCAATGATGGGACCGCGGGAACGGTGAAGACCGATTTGTCGCCCAGTGAGCTCACCGGCCAGCGCCGCGTGCTGCTGGGGGTTTGACATGGGCGCGATGAGAAGAGTGTTCCGCAACCGCGTGCTGGCGTGGTGGTACTGGCGCCGGCACGCAAGGTTGGTGAAGAAGAGAGGCGGGTGATGCTGCCGATCTCCCCCCTCGTGGGGGAGATGCCCGGCAGGGCAGAGGGGGGCACTGTCCCGCCGGCCTTGGTGATCAATTTGTAAGTTGCCGCCATCGGCTCATTCCGGCGGGAAACGAAAACAGAGGCTGGCGTTCCTTCGCGCCCCCCTCTGGCCTGCCGGCCATCTCCCCCTCGAGGGGGGAGATCGCAGCTTCCGCGTTTTCCGTAACAACCGAGCGCAAATCGTGTTCCTTCCGCACGGTTGACATTCTTCCCTCAGCCGCCATGCTGCATTGCAACATGGCTATCGAGAAGTTCGGCATGACGGAAACATCGCGCATCGAGTGCCTGGACGGGCTTCGGGCGCTCGCCGCGATCTGGGTGCTTATCGGGCACTGCCTGCTGTTGACCGGCTGGCAGGTTCCTATCCTCGGCGAACCGGACCTCGGCGTCGATCTGTTCATCATGCTGTCCGGCTTCCTGATGGTGTTCCATTACCAGCTGCGCCAGGACAAGGAGCCCTGGCAAAGGCCGGAAACCTGGCTGAAATTCTGGACCCGCCGCTACTTCAGGATAGCGCCGCTGTTCTACATCATGCTGTTCGCTGCCCTGGCGCTTGGCCCCTATCTCTACCAGTCGAGGATGGTCATCGACGAGTTCCTGCTGAGGTCGCCGCAGGCGCCCGAGCGTTATCTCGACAGCGGCCTGAAGAATATTGGCGCCCATCTGCTGTTCCTGTTCGGCCTGGTGCCGAATTTCGCCTATCGCACGCCGCTGCCGGACTGGAGCCTCGGGCTGGAGATGCAGTTCTATGCGGTGTTTCCGGCGATCATGCTGCTGGTGCGCAGGCTTGACTGGGTATGGAGCGCCATTCTGGTCGCGGCCACCGGCAGCGCGATCGTGTTGTTGATGGGGCAATTGTCGGTGCATTTTCCGATGCCGTCGTTCCTGCCGCTGAAGATGCAGATTTTCCTGTGCGGGATGCTGCTGGCGGGCGTCGTCCATCAAAGGCAAAAGCGGCCCTTCGCATATCTGGCGTTGGCCATGGCTCTGGCCGCGCTGCCCTTCGGCGGCGGCTATGGGCTTGGCAAGCTTTTGATGCGGGAAGCGCTCGTATTGGGTTTCTTTGCCCTGGTTCTCTACCGGATGCTGCCGGGAATGATGGGCATCGTGGCCAGAAAGATCGCCATGACGCTCGCCAACAGGTTCTTTCATCTGATGGGTGAGCTTTCCTTCAGCATCTATTTGATCCATCTGCTGGTTCTCCAGCCGGTCGCGGCCCTGGTCATCACCCAGTTCGGCCACGAATTGTCGGCGCCGCTGCGCTTTGCGGTCGTCACTGTCGTCGTTCTGCCGGTGGTGTGCCTGCTGTCCTGGATCACCTACACGCTGATCGAAGTGCCCGGCCAGAAGATGGGACGTTTCGTGGTGCAGCGTTTTGGGCGGAGCCCGGCGCTCGAGGGCAGCGCATGATCAGCTGAAACTGCCGATCTCCCCCCCCTCGTGGGGGAGATGCCCGGCAGGGCAGAGGGGGGCGCTGTCCCGCCGGCTTGTGGATCATTTGTAACGCGACGTTAGGCGAATTCCGGTTGGGCGAATCCGGTCGGAAAAACATAAAAAACGCAGGCTTGCGATCCTTCGCGCCCCTCTGTCCTGCCGGACATCTCCCCCACAAGGGGGAGGTCGGCAGCTTCGGCGTCCCGCCGCTTCTTTTCAATCAAATCCATCAAGCGAGGCTGACCATGAGCGATTCCCGTGCTCGCGATATTCTGTCGCGACAGGCAGAACTGGAGAGCGAACGCAGCCAGTATGAGCATGTCTGGGGGGCGGTTTCCGAATTCTGCGATCCCGATGCGCCCGACATCTGGAGTGGCCGCCGCCAGGCCGGCACGGATTCGCAGGCCGAACGGCAGGAGCGGCGCGGTGCGCGCGTCTACGCCAACACCATCAACTCGGCCGCCAACCGGCTGGCCGCCGGGCTGGAAAGCCTGATCATCCCGCAGTCAGAGAAATGGCATGGGCTGTCGACCGCGGCAATCAACGACGAGGAAACCGACGAGGAAAAGGAATGGGCGGAAGCGCTGCGCGATTTCCTGTTTTCGCTGCGCTACTCCGCCAATTCGAACTTCGTGCCGGCAACACAGGCATGCCTGCGCAATGTCGTGCGCTACGGCCCAGCCTATCTCTACGCCGAGGAGGGTTTTGGCGGCACGCTGATCCGCTATGCCTCGATCCCCGTGGTCGAGGGCTATCTCTCGCGCAACCGCTGGGGCCAGGTCGATATTTTCCACCGCCGCTACGAGCGCACGGCGCGGCAGGCGGCGCAACTGCTCGGCTATGAAAAGCTGCCGGTGCGGATCAAGGTTCTGGTCGACGACCCCTCGAAATGCGAGACGAAGATCTCGCTGATCCAGTGCATCCAGCCGCGCGACGAGCGCAAGATGTACAGTCTGAGCGGCACCTATCAGTATCTCGATACGGCGTTCGCTTCCTATCACGTCATCGAGGACGAGGAGGTGATCGTCAGGGAAAGCGGTTTTCGCTCGTTCCCGGTATCGTGCTTCAACTGGCGCCGCTACGAGGGCGATCCCTACGGCATCTCGCCGACCATCGAGGCGCTGACGACGGTGCGCGAGGAGAACGCCGTGCGGCGCTCCGGCCTGCGCGCCCTGCAGCAGATCACCGATCCGGCGACCGCGTCCAAGGCGCGGCTCGACTATGTGCCGGTGCTCAATCCCGGCGAGAATTATCCGGGCCTGATCGACGATGCCGGCCGGCCGCTGATCGCGCCCATCGCCACCGGCCAGAACCCGACCTATGCGTTCAATTATGCCGACAGCCGGGCCGAGGAGATCCGGGACATGATGTTCGTCAACCTGTTCCAGACGCTGGTGCAGAACCCGCAGATGACGGCGACCGAGGCCTTGATCCGGCAGGAGGAGAAGGGCGCGCTGCTCGGGCCGTCCGGCTCGATCATCCAGGCCGGCTTTGCCAGCAATCTCGACCGCGAGCTGGGTATTCTGGAAGACAAAGGACTTTACGAGGAAGACAGCCGCTTCCTGCCGCCGGCGAGCCTCGCCGGCAAGGCGCTGCGGCCGACCTTCACCGGCCCGCTCGACGTGCTGCGCCGCTCGGCCGAAGCCCGCGACACCATCCAGGTGGTGACGACGGCCATGCAGATGGCGCAATTCGATCCCGGCATCATGGACAATATCGACGGCGATGAAGCACTGAAGATCGTGCAGGGCGCGGGCCGCAGCCCGCAGCGCATCTTTCGCCGCCAGGACGAGGTGGCCGGTATTCGCGATGCTCGTGCCAAGGCCCAGCAGGAACAGGCCGGCATGGCGGCGGTCGCCACCGCCGGCAAGGTCGCCAGGGATGCCGTGCCCGCCGCAGTGCAGGCGCGCGACAGCGGCCTGCTCGATGGGCTCGGCGGGCTGATGCCGCAGGGTGTGCAAGATGCTTCGGGCGGGCAGCGCGCATGAGCGGCAAACGCTTCGCCCATTCCAGCCAGGCCGGCGGCCCGGCCAAGGCGCGGGATGCGCTGGCCAAGGCCTATCTCAGGGTGTTCTCAGGCCAGGACGGCGAAATGGTGCTGGCCGACCTGACGGCCGCGACCGGCTATTATCGCCGGCCATCCTATGGCGAGTGGCTGGCCAAGACGAAAACTCCGAACGGCTTCGAGCTGCACAGCGCGCTGAGCAACGCCCGCGCCGAGGTGGTGCAGCACATCATGGGGTTCCTGACGCTGGACGAAGCGCAACTGGCGGCACTGGAGAAGGCGGCGAGGGCGGAGGGGAGGTAGGGTTTGGGGCTACAGGATATCTGAACGCGAATAGCCATCGGTTCTGCGGTGCATCAATTCTGCAAGGCGCAGTCCAAATACCACGTGTTCAGATATGTTGGAGTTTGCAGCGTGACCCGCGCCTTGGTCGGAGGACCTTCAACATCTGCTGTCCTCATAACGAACGTGTCGAGCATGAATGTCGTGCTATCAAATGCAGCGACCTGATACACGCTGCGTTGGAAGATATCGTATTTCGTTGAGGATGGTTTGAACGTGCTCGATTTGCTGGTTACAATGAAGTGATCGGCAAATTCTTGGATATCGAATTTCCTGGCCTTGTTATTTGCGACGAATTCCGGGCTACCAGATGACGGTATGTCGGACCACGTGCGGAAGTCGCTCACCGTACATAAGAAGACGTCGCCGTCTTTCGAGTTTGCCGGCTCCATCGCAAACAAGCAAGCCAGCAAAAGGATTACGAGGCGGAGGATCACCGGCCTCGAAGTTGCAATAGCCCGCATCGCTCGTCCCCCTTGGTAGGGAAGATAGCGCTGACCTCTAATCAGCGGAAGGACCAAATCAGGGAAAAGGATGCGCCGAGGCTGAAGCTGCTTCCCTCTCCCCGTTTTACGGGGAGAGGATGCCGGCAGGCAGGTGAGGGGCGGTGCCGGCATTTCAGAAGTTTGCGCTGCCCCTCATCCCCCTGCCGGGACCTTCTCCCCGCAGAACGGGGAGAAGGGGGCACGCTCAATAATCGCCGTTATAATAGCGGTCGTCACAGGGGGCGGTGTAGATGCGGCCGCTGTTGCGATCCTGATAACGGCAAAGCTGTTCGCCGCGCGGCTGCGGCGTGGTGGCGTTGCCAACCACGGCACCCAGAAGGGCGCCGGCGCCCGCGCCGATGACCGTGCTCTTGGTGTTGCCGCCGATCGCCTGGCCGGCGAGAGCGCCGGCGCCGGCACCGAGCAGCGCACCGGTGCTGGTTCTCTGCTGTGCTTCGGTCTGCGCGCAGCCTGCCAATGCGGCAGTCACAAGCATGGCGGCAATGGCTTTGTACATGGTCATCATCTGGTACTCCCTTGAAGCCTATGAACTAATACGCTGGCTGATTTTGCCAAGTGCGGTGGCATTTGCGGCGGAACATAGGCACTGAGCCTCACGAAATAAGACATGGTTGTTTTAGTCTGACAGCTCGGTTTCGGAAAGAAATGTAACCGAACAAGACGACGGAGCTTCATCTCAAATCGACCTTCGAGGGGCTACGCTGCCTCGATCTGCATCACCTTTTTTGCCGCAGCGGTCAGAAATCCGGATCGGCTGTAGCCGTGGCGCTCTGCATATCGATCGATCTGATCGAGGATATCTTCCGGAATGGTGACATTGACGCGCACGACTTTCGCCGCTTCGGCTTTCAAGGGAACCAGGATGGCGACACCGCTCAGATTGTCCTTGTCCGACATCACTTCCTCCAGGGACGACGGCTCGGGAATTGCTTCGCCATCCTCGACCAGCCCCTCGACATGAAAGGCCAGTGCTTCCTCGGCCATGGCGCGGGCATCATCCAGATTGACGCCTGCTGTCACCAGGCCCGGAAAATCGGGGAAGGAGACGCCGAAGTCGCTGTCCGCTTGCTTGTGGATCAGTCCGATGTAGTTCCGCATTTCTCTACCTCAGCTTCAAGCCGGATTGTTTTTCGATACTCTTGAGAGTGCCGATCGGGATGTCGCGCTTGGGATGCGGAACCGTCACCCGGCCCGGCTTGGCTTTGTGCTTGAACTGGGCGTGACTTCCTTTTCGAGCCACTTCGTACCAGCCATCCGCCAGCAGCCTATGAATGACATCGGCGCTCTTCATGTTGTGTATAGATACACACAGAAGGGCTAAATGTCCATGAGATTTGCGGCAGATTACGTGCGCGGTCCAGTTGAACCTTCCTCATCCCCAAAAAATGGAGATACCAGATGACCCGAGGTCTTCCCCGGACGCTTTCGCGTGCCGCCGCCAGAGAAGCCGGCCTTGCCCCGCCCAAGGCGGGGCTTACCGCCAGGACGACCGGGCAGGGCGGCGCCTACCGCACCGTCTTCTCCTTCAATGCCATGCCGGTGCCAGTAGCAGATGCGCTGGCCTATGCCAGCCAGAAGCTGTTCGATTTCCTCGACGGCAAGGTGCGGATCAAGGGCGGCACGGCAAGGTTGCAGTTCGCCGTGCTGACGCCGCGAGCCTCGACCATCAACGACAATGCCGCGCTGACCTGGTCGCTCGGCTCGACGGCGGCGTCGAGTGCTGCGCTCGCCGGCACCATGGTCAATGTGCTGGGCGCGACCGGCCGTACGCTGGATGGCGCGGGTGCCGCGCTGTCGAACGCGTCGATTGCCGATGTTGCCGCAGCCGCTACGCTCGACGGCACCGTGACGCCGGTCGACCTCTATCTCAACCTGGCGTTTGCCACCGGCACGGATATCGACGCTGACGGCACGGTTGCCGTCACCGGCACTATCACGCTGCTCTGGGAGAACTGGGGCGACAATATCTAGGTTCCCTCCAGATACGGGTGATTGGCGAAAGCGGAAGTGACGGCCAATCTCCCCCCGCGTGGGGGAGATGCCCGGCAGGGCAGAGGGGGGCGCTGTCCCGCCGGCTTATCCAGCTGATTCGTGCTTGCAATCTTTCCCGGGGCGTTGGTGACGAAGTGCACCGGATCCTCGCGTTCCTTCGCGCCCCCCTCTGTCCTGCCGGACATCTCCCCCACGAGGGGGGAGATTGGCAGCTTCGCCATCGGCTCTCCTCTGAAACCTCAACAAAAGGAATCTTCTCATGACAGATCTGGCAGACGCCGGGTCCGTGGTGGCGGCGCCACCGGCGGGCAACCTTGCACGGCCACCGGCCAACGGGGACAACGGGTCCGCCCCGCCTACGGCCAAAAGTTGGTTTGACGGTCTTTCCGAAGGCAACCGCAAGCTTGCTGAAACCAAGGGCTGGACCAAGCCTGAAAGCCTCGATCGGGTTCTCACCTCTTATGCGGAGCTGGAGCGGCAGCAGGGTGAGAGCCTGCGCGTTCCGGCAGCCGATGCAGCCGCGGAAGACTGGGACAGGTTCCATGCCCGACTGCCCGAGGCGATGCGTCCGCTGACCTCGCCCGACAAGGTCGAGTACAGGCGCCCCGACGGGCTCCCCGAAAACTTCGCCTATTCGGACGAGCTCGCCAATGCGTCCAAGGCCTGGGCAGTCGAGGCAGGTGCTACCCCGAAGGTCGCGCAGGCCTATCACGACCGCTTCGTCGGCTACATGGCCGAGCAGGCCAAGGCACAGCAAATCGCCGTTGCCCGCTCGGTCGAGACGACCCACGACGACCTTGTGCGGGATTGGGGACCGACCGGCAGCGATGGCTTTCGCCAGAAGCTCGAGGTCGCCAACAGGGCGATGAAGAAGCTCGGCCTGGTCAATGCCTATAAGGCGAAGGGCATCCTTCTGCCGGATGGCGCCTTGACCGACCCGCAGATCGCCAAGGCGTTCCACGCCATCGGCGAGGCGATGTTCCGCGAAGACACGATCGACGGCGGCGCGGCCTTGAGTGGAGGCAATCCCTTCAAGCGCAATGCTGCCGGCGAGCGCAACCTGACCGGCATCTCGGCGCTGGTCAAAAGCGACCCCGCCCGTGCCCGGCGGCTGGCACGCGAGGCCGGCGAAAACCCCGATCTATGGATGCCCAACAACCCTCTCTGAAATTGGATCATGATCTTTTCCGAAAATCGGTTTCCACTTTTCTGGATCATGGTCCGCCAATCTCCACAAACCTGACGGAAGACAAAAATGGCAGACGCCTATACCCGCATCGCGGACGCGATCGTTCCGTCCGTCTATGCGCAATACTCGTTCGAAGAGCATGTCCAGTCGCTCGACATCTACCAGGCCGGGATCCTGTTTTCCGACCCGGCCATCGCCTCGAAGCTCTCCATGGGCGGGCGTTCCGTCGACATGCCCGGCTGGAAGGATCTCGGCAACGATCCCTCGGAGCCGGTCAATGACGACCCGGCCGACTCGATCGAGATGAAGAAGATCGGTGCGCGCCGCGAAGTCGCGGCCCGCAATGTGCGTGCGCAGGCCTGGGGCATCCCGGACCTGACTTCGATCCTTGCCGGCGACGATCCGCAGAAGCTCATCGTGCGTCGCCAGACCGACTACTGGCAGCGCGCCAACAAGCTGACGCTGCTCGGCATCCTGAAAGGCGTGCTGGCCGACAACATCGCCAATGACGGCAGCGATCTGGTGCGCGTTACCGGTGCTTCCATCGTCGACACCGACATCATCGAGGCCGCCTATCTGATGGGCGACCGCGCCGACAAGTTCAAGACGATCTGGATGCATTCGAAACAGATGAAGGCGCTGAAGCTCGCCGACCTCATCGACTATGTGCCGTCGTCCGAGCAGGGCGGGCCGCTGATCCCCTATTACATGGGGCTCAGGGCCGTCGTCGATGACGATATTCCGGTCGCCGGCGGCGTCTACACCGCCTTCATGTTCAAGGACAAGGCGATCCTGTGGAACGAGCTGCCGGTCAACACCGAAGGCGGCCCGCTCGAGTTCGACCGCAAGCCGCGGCAGGGCCATGGCGGCGGCGTCACCGAAATGGTCGGCCGCCGGCATTTCGTGCCGCATGTGCCGGGCACCCGCTTCCTCGACGCGTCCTCGGCCGGCGAATTCGCCACCGATGCCGAGCTGGCACTGGCAGCAAACTGGGACCGCACGGCGTCGAGCGTCAAGCACATGACGTTCATCGCGCTGAAGACGATGGAGGCCTGATCCGGCCGGAAGGGGCGGGCATCAGACGTCCCGCCCCTTCTGGACACCAGGTCGGCCGGTGTGGCGAATCCCAAGTTCACCCGCTGCGCCGCGCCGGAGTGATGCGAATTTTGCGGTTCGCCACAACGTTCATGTTGCTCGTTTGGCCAATCGACGGCACCAAACAGTTACAAGAAAGGGCGATGCTGCCTTGTCTGAGCAAGGGAGGTAACTATGAACGTGAAGTACAAAACAGTTCAGGAAGTGCTCCGAAAAGCGGGCATTGTCATGAGCAAGAAGGGGGAAGTTCATCGCATAAACTTCTTCAGCGGTCTGGAGGACACCGCCTACTACACACCAAGTCTTCAAGATGCCCTGGACAAGGGCTTGGCTCTGGCGGGAGGTGCCGGAAGGGTGAAAGCAAGCGTCTTTGCCAAGTCAGCCGAAACAGGGATCTCGACCGGCGCACGCATCGGCTGACACAATCCAGGCAAGACATCGCCGCATTGCGCGGCGGTGTCGTGAAACTGCAACAACCGAAGCATTGCCGTCTTCCTCGCTCGAATGGAAAAAGACGGATCACGCAGCACGTGCCACCCATTCCCTGACGGGCGGCTGGCATCGTGACGGCTCCATGCACGAGACGTGCAACGTTCTGCCCAAGCAACAATCACAAAGAATCCCCAGCCGCCTTGAAGCGGCTTTTTGCCGTGGAGGCACCATGCCCCGTTTTCCCCGACCAACCACACAGACAGAGGCCTGAGCCATGGCCATCACCCCGCTCGATATCGCCAACATGGCGCTCGCCGTGCTCGACGAGGCGCCGATCGACAGTCTCGACCAGGACGCCAAGGCGGCGCGTCTGCTCAATCTGCACTTCGACCTGACCCGCGAGGCCGAATTGACCAAGCACGCCTATGTCTTCGCTATCCTGGCGGCCTCGGTCGCCGGCTTCGACACCGGCAGCGGCGCTGGCACGCTGAACTTTGCCTATGAACTTCCCGCCGACTGCCTGCGGCCCTTGCCGCTGACCCATAATGGCGAGCCGGACGGCGTGCCGCTCTCATGGCGGCAGGAGGCCGGGTTGGTCTATTCCGATCAGGCCGGGCCGCGCCTCATCCGCTATATCGCTAACCTGACCGACCCCAACGACTGGGACGCGCTGTTCACCGAGGTGCTGGTTGCGGCGCTCGCCATCAAGATCGCGCATCCCTTGACCCACAAGGCCGGCATGATCGACGTCGCCCGCAGCGCCTATGACAGGGCGCTGGATGCCGCCTACTCGGCCAATGCCATCCAGCGGGGCGGCAGATTGTCCGCGATTTCCTGGGCTTTCCAGCGCGGCGACAACAGGTTCGTCGGCCGATGACCACGCTCTATCCGGTCCAGGACGCTTTCATCCGCGGCGAGATTTCTCCCCGCTTGCACGCTCGCGCCTCGCTTGAGCTCTACCGGGCGGCGCTGTCCAAGTGCACGAACTTCGTCACGCTGCCGCATGGCGGCATCAGAAAGCGCGGCGGCACCTATTTTTGCGCGGAGGTGAAGGCTCCGTCAAAGGCGACACGGCTGATCCCGTTCATCTTCTCGGCCGATCAGGCCTATGCGCTCGAATTCGGCGACCTTTACATCCGCGTCTACGCCTATGGCGCCCGCGTCGGTACGGTCGAGGTGGCGGCCCCTTATCTCGAGGCCGATCTCTTCGACCTGCAGTTCGTCCAGTCGGCAGACCAGATGTGGATCACCCACAAGGATTATCCGGTCAAGGTGCTGACGCGCACCGCGCACACGACTTGGACGCTCGCCGATTTTGTCTTTCTCGACGGCCCATACGACAAGATCAACACCACCGCCACGACCTTGACGCCGGCCGCAACCGGCAACGCCATGCCGGTTATGGCCTCGAATACGCTGCCAAGCGGCACGGTCAGCAACAGCAACGGCTCATCCGACGTGTGGCAGGCTTTCGGCGGCGACAAGCAGGAGGGGGTGGACATAGCGGGATTTCCGAGCGGGTATCTGCGCTGCCAGTTCGGCGGCGACGAGGCCAGGGCAGTCGACGCCTACTGGATTACCGCGACGAATGATCACTCAGACACTGTCTCGCCGACCCAGTGGCAGTTCCAGGCCTCGCACAACGGCACCGACTGGACGACGCTCGACAGCCGGGACGGAGAGACCGGCTGGTCCAAATCGGAAACCCGCTTCTTCGACGGCTTCAACAACACGGTTGCCTACGAATTTTATCAGCTGCTGTTTTCGGGCGGCGACAGCGACGGAACCGCTATCGCCGAACTGGCCCTGCACGAATACGCGCCGTCGCAAACGCCGTTTGATCTCTCGGCCTCCTCGGTCGTCGGCATCAACGACGGCACTGGATTCCAGACCAGCGATGTCGGCCGCGCCATTCGTCTGCTTGGCGCAGATGGCTTCTGGCGCTGGGCCAAGGTCACTGCCCGCACCAGCATGACGGTGGTCACCGTCCAGTTGTATGGGCATGCTCTTCCCGATCTCAGCCCGATCATCCGCTGGCGTCTCGGCACGTTCGTGCCCGGCAGGTACGTGCAGAGCGGTTCGCTTTACGAGGAGCGCCTGGCGTTCAGCCGAAAATTCTCGGTCTATGCCTCGCAAACCGGCGATTTCGACAACTTCGCCACCGGCGAGAAAGACACCGACGCGCTGGAATTCGTGCAGGCCGGCGGCGGTCAGGCCAATGACATTACGTGGGTGGCGGAATCGGACGGTGCGCTGATCATCGGAACGCTTGGCGGGGTGAGGGCGCTGTCCGGCTCCGGCATCGACGAGGCGCTGACACCGTCCTCGTTCAAGAACCGCCGGTCGCGGACCTTCGGCTGTGCCCCGATGCGTCCTGTCGATGCGGGGCAGTCGTTCCTCTATGTCACCCGCTCCCGCAAATCGATCGCCGAGTTGACACAAAACGCCACCGGCCGCTTCACCTCCGACGACGTCGGTCAAATATCGGAGCACATTCCGAAGAAAGGCGTCGTCGAACTCGCCTTTCAGACCGACCCCGACCCGCTGCTCTGGTTCCCGCTCGGGAATGGCGAACTCGGCGGCTACACGCACCAGCCGTCGCAAGACGTGCGCGGCATGCATATCCACCAGATCGCCGGAAGTTTCGCCGGATCGAACTGGGCCGTTGTCGAAAGCGCCGTGGTGACGCCCGGCCAGGACGGCAATGACGACCTGTGGCTGATCGTCAAGCGCACGATCGGCGGCGTGACCAGGCGCTATATCGAAATAAAGACCGTGCCGTTCGAATATGCGGCAATCGAGGACGCTTTCGAGATCGACTGCGGGCTGACCTATTCGGGTGCTGCCGTCAATGTCGTCTCCGGCCTCGATCATCTCGAAGGCCAGGCGGTCGACGTGCTGGCCGGCGGCAAGGTCTACAAAGGGCTCACGGTCGCTTCCGGCCAGGTGATGCTGCCGGGCGGCGCCACCGCCGCCAAATGGCAGGTCGGGCTCGGCTACCAGTCCGAGGCCAACACGCTGGAGCTGGACGTCGGCGGCCGCGACGGCTCGATCGTCGGCCGGCGCAAGAAGGTCGCCAAGCTCATTCTTTCGCTGCTGGAAACCGACATCGCCGGGCTTCAGGTCCAGTCGTTTATCCGCGGCCGATGGGAGCAGGTTCGCATCCCGTCCGCGGTTGCTCCGGGTGCCATGGCGAAATTGTTCACCGGCAATGTCGAGGTGCCGATCGACGACAGCTGGGAAGGGCAGGGGCGGGTGAAGATCCGCCACGTCAATCCGACGCCCTGCACGATCAGGGCGATGACACCGGTGTTCGACGCCGAGCCTTAGACGCATTGCAGGTTGGCGAAACTCTTGACTACGGCCGATCTCCCCCCTCGTGGGGGAGATGTCCGGCAGGACAGAGAGGGGCGCTGTCCCGCCGACCAATCGTAATTACGTCCTTATCCATTCTGGCCTGACCGCAGTTAGCTAAAGCCGCGATCCTTCGCGCCCCCCTCTGCCCTGCCGGGCATCTCCCCCACAAGGGGGGAGATTGGCAGCTGCGATGTCCTCCCTCAAGAAGGAAATTCTCCAGTGACCCAACTCCCCCATGCCGAAGACCTCGGCAGGGCGCGGACGGCTGCCGATTTTGCCGCCGTCATCGCCTTGCTCGACACCGACCTCAACAATGCGATCGCCCGCAAGGGCGAGCTGGAAACGGAAAAGTTTCACGCGATCTTCGGCGCCGGCAATTTGACGGCGGCGCGTGCCGCATTGGACGACTGCACCGCTGAAATTGCGCTGATCGAGAAAACCATCGAGGACGCGGACGAGCGCCGCGTTGGCGCCCCCCTGGACGAACCCCCCGCCGAACCCTGCGCTGACACGCCGCCGCACGGCGACGAGGTCAGGACAAACGCCGAGGCTCTCGGCGAGCGCTGGCGCACGGTCCACTGGCTGATCGAGCAACTGCGCCAGGAGCTGTTCGCGGCCGATGCCTTGAGCCGCGCCGTCACCGCCGCCAACGGCGTGTTCGATGCCGAAGGTGGGGTCAAAGTCAACCTGACCACCATCCGGCGCACGGCCATGGCCGGCCCGCGGGCCGCCGCGCCATCGCGGCTCAGCCGCCCGGCGATCCAGGCCGACCGGCTGCTTTTGTCCTTCCTCAGTCCCGGCGGCGTGCTCGACCGGCGCCCTTCGATCGGCGCGCCGGTCGACGGCATCAAAAGCAAATTCATTCCCGCCGGCGAACGAGGCTGACCATGTGCACACTAGCTCTTATCGGCACGGCGCTTTCGGTCGGCGGCGCGCTGGCGGAAGGCCAGCAGTCCAGGCAGATGGCCGACTACCAGGCCAAAGCCTATGAACAGCAGGCGCGGGCCGACGCTCAAAGTTCGGCCTTCGAGCAGGGCCAGGAGCGCCACAAGCAGGACCTGCTGCAGGCGCAGGCGCGTGCCCAGGCCGGCGCTTCGGGCGTCGCCAGGGCGGGCTCGCCGACCGAGGTGCTGGCCGCCAACGCCAGGCAGGGCCAGCTCGACCTCAAGGCGATCCAGTACGGCTCGCAGCTGCGCCAGAACGGTCTCGCCACGCAGGCGGCGATCGCGCGCTTTTCCGGCAAGCAGGCAGTGGGCGCCTCGATCTTCAAGGCCGGCGGCAATCTCGTATCGGGCATCTCCGGCCTCTACGACCCGGCCAAGGCGGTGACGTTCGGCAGAAGCGCCTTCCCGCCGGCGCCGGGTGGAGGCCTCTACTGATGGCCACCATCCCGCTCCAGCTTGCCCAGCGCCGCCTCGATACCGGCACTGTGGCCTCCTATCCCAACGGCTCGCCGGTGGGCGCCGCCATGCAAGGCTTTGGCGACGAGCTGTCGGCGATTGCCGAACGCTTCCGGCAGCAGAAGCAGCAGCAGGATGCGTTCGACGCCGACATTATCGGCCGCGAGCTGAACGCACGCATCGCGCACGCCGAGGCCGTGGCGGTGCAGACCGCGCCGACCGACGGCGGCGGCCTGCACGACTTCATGTATGGCCAGCTCGATCCGCGCAGCGACGGCGTCGTCAAGCCCGGCCTGTTCGACCAGATGTTCGACGACACCGCGGCGAAAGTGCCGGAGGGCGAACGCGCCAATTTCCTGGCGCAAAAGCAGGCGTTGCGGCTCGCCGGCTCGGCGCGCATGGCCGCGCAGCAGCAGGCGCGGCGCCAGAACTATGAGCAGGCCGAGTGGAGCAAGGTCGAGGACGGCTACACAAGCGCCATCGCGCAGGGCGACCCGCCCGATAGCGGCACGTTCGAGGCGATCCGGCAGAGCGGGCTCGAACTGATCGGCAAGATGGGCAACCCGGTGGCCCGGCAGATGGCCGAGGCCGCCTGGCGCAGCAACACGGCCAAGGCGCTCGCCCAGGCGATGATCGCGCGGGACCCGAAGCGCGCTGCGGAGGTGCTGGGGACTGGGCCGGGTGCCGGCCGGTTGGCCGACCTCACTCCTGACGAGAGGCAAGCGTTGGTCCGACAGGCTCACGCAGCGGCGGTACGGGTGGCCGAGGTGCCGGCCGGTATCCAATAGTTCCCTCGAAGCCGAACCGCGCCTTGGCTTCAGATTAGCGCCAAGGGCCGTCTCCCCTCCGGTTAACTGGAGGCGGGTTGAAATTCCCAGTTTGCTCGTCAAAACCGCAGGAGTGGCATTTCCAATGAGTTCTTCCGTTGTACGTTCCGGTGTTGTGCAGCAGCGATTTGACGCCCTTGTTATAACAATTGGCACATATCTTATGAGGCGGTTCGCCGTTCTCCATGCCGCTCTTCAGGCGGTACATCAAAATACCGGGTGGCAGTTCTTCAAGCTGATAACGCTGTTTCTCAGCTTCCCATGTTTCGAAGCGTCGCACTTGTGCTTCAAGCTCGCTTACGCTGCCGGCCAGCGTCGCATAAGCTGTCTGCGCTGTCATGATCCTGTCCTGCAAATCCATGACAGCGTTATTCCGAATGTTCGCGGCGTCCATCTCCTTAAGAGCCTTCGCCAAATCGAACATGGTCTTAAAAGCGGCTATACCCGCAAAGACTTCGCCCACCATCGCCATACCCCAAGAATCGAGAGATGAGGAGCATACTTCTTTTTTCATACTTTTAGCAGTCGGCGTCTTTTGTTTAGGCGATACCGACTCACCCGAAGATGATGAGGCTAGACAATCGGCCGGCTAATTCCTCGGCAGGCTGTGGATCTCAAGCCTGACCGGTCCGCCTCGATCGCAACTCGTGCAGAAGAGCGCTCGTTCCACGGTGCTGAACAGCGCATCTTTTCCATATCGCCGGATGAGACTCGCGGGCTTTACTTCGGCATGGTGCGAACAGTTTTTGCACCATGCTCTCAGGGTATGCCATTCGCGTAGATCGCCAAGGGAGGCATCGAGGCCGGCGTGGACACTGCCGTCGACTATAGTCTGGGACTCAACCTTCGTCTCGCCGGGTGTTATGATCCTCTCCATTACATGCCGGCCGTTGTAATGAATGAGCAGCATTCCGGGCCGCCGGCGGATAGCTGCCTGCCATGCGGCTTGGCTGACCACCGAATCCGGCGACCGCCCGATGGTCTCGACCAGCCGTTTTTCATCGCGGTCCCAAACCTCGATCCGGAAATTGTCCTCTGCTGTTTTTGCCATAGCTTCGCCGGCCAGCGCTTCTGGCGCCTCGCCACCATTCCTCCCTGCTCAGATGAAAGAGGAATAAGGAATGTTTTCCTCTCAGGTCAAGAGGCCCTTGACCCTATCGTTCGCTTTTTGTTCACTTTGGCAAATCGAGCTAAATCAGGGAGCCGATTCATGCGAGCACCGCGGCGACGGCAAGGTCTCTCTGAGGAAATGATGATTATCCCGCCAAGGCGACAGGGCGAATACGCTAATTGCTTTTCACAAGAAACTCGAGGCTGTGAATCGCGGGCATAGAAGTGATATTCTATATTTTCATGATCTGTTCTCGTGTCGGGAGGCATATGAAGGTGGTCATCTGACTCAGCGAAAAGGATTCGCGCCCATGACCCTGCTTCAAATCGCCTACGCAATGCTTGCCGTTTCGTATATCGTCGCCGTTTTGGCGCTGGCGGTGGGACATTGATGAGTACTAATCCGTTTGTCGGGGTTATCTTCTTCGGCTTGTCGGCCAAGCAACCGAGCTGGAGAGCGGCCTTTTGGAGTGAAACGGCGGCTTCTAAAAAGCGGCGCACGTAGCCGCGAAACTGCGTCAATATTGATAGTGTAGGGCGCAGTCTCCTAGGCGCAGCCCCAGAGCTAAGGTCGGAATCGGCTAGATGCGCTAGCGGAAAGGTCAGGGCCACAAGGGCGCACGTGACGGTAAATTGACAATCTGAAAGCGCGAATGCTCGCCCGACGGGCCCTAAACGACAACAACAAGCAAAGGGAAATGCCAAAGGTCGAGGCGCAGATGGCCATTGCGCGCGAGGATGCGCTTGGACCGATCTTGACGATCGCCAGACCTGCGCCAGAATCATGACGATGAACGACCCGGCCTGTGACGCCCGGAACTGCCTCAACCTCATTCGCATGGTCATCGAGGAGAAGTGCCCGCCCGGCGTGCTGCCGAGCGAGGAGGCCGTATTGGGACTTTACGGTCCCTTGCCTATCCATGAGGCCGAAGCCCTTGCAAAGGCAATCATCGATACTGTCGAGAGGCTGACCCGCGACGCAAAATGAGCAAGAATGTACGCCTTCTCACCCCGACTATCGCCACTGAATGCGATCGCCGCTTGAGCGGTGACTAGATGCATTACTCCTCCTAGCAAGTAACACCGCCCCCGCACGACATAGAACTATGAGCAGCTTGGCAAGCTGCCTGTCGACTTGTGTACAAGACGCCGCCGTCGCCATAGTCATCTGGACAGAGGTTCTGAGTTCTATTTACGACGATACAGTCGTCGTGCCCGGAGCTCTGGCTCATGCAATAGCCCCAGTGATCTTCCTGGGCCATAAGTGTATCTTTCTTTTGATCCGCATCTTCAGCGAGCGCGGTAAAGGAAAATATAACGGCAGCGGCTAAAATAGAATAACGTACTTCCATGTCATCCCCCTATCGACACTAGTTTGTTCTCCATGCCACCCAAGTAGCGGTAGCAGCTACCCGAGCAAAATAAGTAGCATAGTCTGCGTCCTCCGAATACAAGTTCCTCTCTGATCGCCCCGCGTCTCGCAGCAGCGCCGCGGGAGGCCGCCACTCGCAGATTCCGGGTCTGCGCAACTCGGCGGCCCAGTCTTGCGAGATATCTAGGTTTAGGCGTTGCGGATTAGCAGCCTGTTATTTTTTGGCAATTGGCGTATTTCGGATCACCGCTCTGCATTCGTCGGCAAGCCTCCTCCCTACTCCCTCCGCCATCCCCAATTCTTGTCCAAGGGAAGACGCACACGCCAGCCCCAGTGGTCCAACGACATTGCAAGAAGGTGCCATTTGCCCCTAGCTGTCCACAGATTTGGATGTCCTCTGCAAAGGCTGGTCGCCCGAAAACTAGAACGGTGCTGAGTAGTATTCCGCTGACAAGCAGGTTTACCGAAATCTTCATGAGTCCCCCCTCTCAAGATTACGAAGAACATCATATCAGGCCGCTTGCAATTAGATAGGCCTCACGTGTCGACGCGCGGCTCGACAGGAGTGGTAAGGTATTGGCCGGCCAATCGCCGCTCCTCGAACTTGCCAGATTGACGCGGCAAGCTTGGATCACTCATCGACCCAGAAATCCTGCAGCGAAGCGTGCCGAAGGTCTTCCTCGCCCCTGAGATGTTTGACGCGGGCTTTGATCCCCGGCTTCACCCATTGCGTTGCCGGCCGCTTTGGCATGTTCTTTGGCGGTGGGCCGGCATGTTCCTGGACCCGCTTCCACAGCCGCTCGCGCATTTCACGATTGACGCTGACGAAAGCGCTGCCGACATATTTGCGCGTGCCGGGCTCGGCCATCAGGGCGAAAGCCGGTTTGCCGCGCTCGCGTTCAACGCCGAGCAATTCGTATTCGCCAGTTGTGTAGCACTTGGTTTTCAGCCAGTTGTTGGTGGGGCCGCTGACATACTTGCTCTCTATTCGCTTAGACACCATGCCCTCTAGGCCGGCCTTGTCTACCAAATGATAGATCGCGTTTGCCTCGCCTGGCAGCGCCTCGCTGAATTGAATACGGCCACCGGCCTCTATCACGCCGGCGAGGATTTCGCGTCGCTCCTCCAGCGCCATGTCGCGTAAATCATGGCCGTTGAGGTGCAGCAGATCGAAGGCGACGAAATAGAGATCGTGCTGGCGCCGGGTGATCGCCTTGCGCAACTCGGCAAAGTCCGACAGGCCTTTGTCATTGAGGACGATGATTTCACCGTCGATGATGGCGCTCTGGACGTCCATCTCTTTGGCTGCCGCAGCCAGGTCGCGGTATTTCGATGTCCAGTCTAGGCCATGCCGGGTGAAGATTCGCGCGCGGCCGGCGTCGATGATGATCTGGGAGCGGTAGCCGTCGAACTTGACCTCGTGACTCCATCCGACGCCCTGGGGCGGCTTCGCTACCAGAGTAGGCATCATCGGAGGGATGAACTCTAGACCTCCGGCAGTCGGTCCCTTTATCACGACTAGGGTCTAGGTCTTGGTATCTCGTAACGCATCCCTCGAACGGGGGATGATCGTCAAAGGTAGTCACCCGTCGTCGGTAGCGACAAGCCGGTAGCGGAAGTGGTTACGAATGTGATCGTTAAAGTAGCGGCCCTTGGCGAAGGCCGCTTTGAACGCAGCATAGGTCTCCGGCGGCACGCCCTCAAACTCGTACCGTTTGCCACTGGCTACGAACCAAACCGAAAGGATTCTATTCTTCGGATCGTATTCCGTTCTGCGTATCGACGTGGATGGCATAACCGCTCGACCAAAAGCTATCAATGATCAGGGCGGCAGTCGCGTTCCCTAGAAGCTGCTCGCTAAGTCTTCGGCGCACCTCAGTTAAATCTGACCTGAATGGTTGGTTGGCGGTGACTCAATTAGCGTAGTCTATCTAGACCAGATCGTTGAGGTGTGGCAGATGTATTGATGGGTAGTGCTTGGGGTAAAATATGCATCATTTTTTCAAGCCGGTCATTGGCATGGCCAGGGTTGCGTTGGGGCGGTCGCGGACGGATAGGGAAGCTGAGTTGATGGCTCAGCTGATTAACTCACCGAGGCCTTCCATACTGTTGTTGGGCGATAGCTTAGTCGCCGAATCTCGGGGCCAAAGCGGCAGCCCTGATGTTATAATGGGTGCGGTCGGCAGGTCTCGAATCGCCGACGTCCAGGCGATCGTCTCCCGGATCAAGTCTAACGACCTATGGGATAAGGTCGGTGGGTTTGTCGTGGGAGTGGGTATCAACGATGCGGAATTGAGCGAAGGGAACGATCTAGATTCCAGAACGATATACTTCAGGTCGATGTTGGATGCCTTGATCCGCTCCTGTTTGGATCGCCCACTAGCAATACTCACCATAACCGAGCCCGATACGGAAGGGTCTCAGGTCGGCCGTTTTAACAGAGAGCTGTTCCAGCGTCAGAATATCGAAATTCGTGCGGTTCGCGAGCGGGCACTGGTCTTCGATATGGATGCCAAGTTCAGGGCCTCATTGGCAAAGGCCGCGCTGCCGGTTTCATCCGGCTTTTCTGACGGAGTCCACATTTCAGAGCTTGGCTATCAGCACTGGAAGCCGTTCTTGTATGAGTGCATTGAAGAGATACGCCGGTATCAAATCTCAACATAGGGCATGTGTTTGATGGTCTCCCACTGCTGTTCCGCCGTGGTGCCAGACCATTTTTCCCTAAGTTTTGATGGCTTCCATGCAGTCTTCGGGTCCAGCGTTCCGGTCTTGGTGAAAAACGCATTGACCCCGCCATCGGACACCGCAGCTAGGCCGTATCCGTGGGAGGCGCATAGCTTCGACATCGCCGACAGGGAGGCGCCGTGATACCAAGGATGCTTCTTGTGGCGATCGAACGCTGGATCGTAAACAACGGAAACCGAGTGATGCAGGAAGCTCGGGTTGTACTCGATCGAGATCACCGACGGCTGGGTGTCCAGTAGCTTCTCGAGGAACCAGTAGTCGTTGCCGTCGACGTCGATGGACAGGATCCCGATCTTCGGGAACGCTTTCCGTATGAAGTCCAGGTTGTTCAAATCAAGGAAACGTTCTTCAATGCGAATGTCGGAAGGGAGCAGTGCCCGCGCGTCGGCCACCTGCTGGCTGTTGCCGTCAATGAGAAAGCCCTTGAACGAGCCGACCAGCTCAGCGCAGTTGAATTGGATTGGGTGAAAGCCAAATTCAATGAAGTTCTTGGGGGCTCCCGTCGCCTCAGCAAGCCTCAAAAGAATGGAGCCTTCGTCGGATTGGCCGCCGATGCCCTTGGCGATCAGCGATCGATAGTACAATCGCCTGAGAGGCGTGATTCTCTTAATCAAGCTGCGCATCGTGAAGTCCCGTTCAGACTTTTGTGTTGTTGGTGCCTACCACAAGATCATGATCGTTTGAAAGGTACGCACGCCGTGGTCTCCTAGCTAGTGATATTCGACAAAGCGTGACATCGTACTCTCAACGAATGGGAGGAAACGTTCATGCCGATGTCACTCACAGAGCAGATGTTTTATTGCGCTACGAGGGTTACAGCGTACGACGGAGGTAAGCTTATCGGAACGGGGACCGGCTTTTTCTACAGGGTAATACTGGACGATCCCCAGAAGGAAATCCCCATGCTTATCACAAACAAACATGTAATTGAGGGAGCGGATCGTATAGGCATTGCGTTCAATTTGGCAAATGAAGCCCATTCAGGTCCGTCCGGGGAAATTGTTTCCGGGCGTATTCAATTTCGGGACGAAGTTGTCATTAAGCATCCGGACCCTGCCGTTGATCTTTGCGCTATTTTGATTGGTGAGGGGTTGGAGTGGGCTGGCCGGACAGGAAAGGCACCGTTTTACTATCCCATCGACAAGAGACTCATCCCTACTTACGAACAGGTCAGCAAACTGGATGCCATCGAACGGATAACAATGATCGGTTGCCCGAACGGTCTGTTTGATCACGCCAACAACCTACCGATCGCGCGGAGCGGCTACATGGCCAGTGACATCACAAAACCATTTCAGGGGCGTAACGAGTTCATGGTGGATATCGCCTGCTTTCCAGGTTCGTCAGGGTCACCGATATTCGTCTATGATCCGAATGGGGGATTCGAGCGCGGCTCCTCAGATTATCACCTCAAGACGAAGTTCTACTTTGTTGGTGTGCTCTTTGAGGGTCCCACGATTGACCTGGACGGAGAAGTCCAGCTCAGCAAAGTCAAAACGTTTTCGATCTCGTCAATGATGCATCTAGGACTAGCAATTCCGTCAATAGAGTGTTTGGTCTTCGACGCTTGGGTAGGAGAGGCACAAAGGAAAGGGCTAGTAATAATAAAGTGACACTGACGCGTTGAATAAACCGTCTAACCGGAGCTTTCAACGATTGAAGGGCTAGGACCAACAGCAGAATGCCAAATAAGGCTGCAAAAACTACCGCCGACACTACGGCACTTTTCCCCTTTTGTACGACTCTTCCAAAGTCCTATCGGAGACCATGATACACGTGCTGGCCGACATGGCCTCGGCTGCTACACAAGCTGCGAACCGAATTTCTCCGGTTCGCGCCAAGGACCGCAGCGCGAAAAGAGCGCGCCGCGATAGGCGGTCTGATTGTGGTCACGATGCTGGCTTATCGCCTGCTGACCGCAGAGCGGTCCCAATTGGCGGTGCCTTCTGGATCGCCTCCTGTTTCAGATGAAGGATTGACCTGTTGCGTACAGACTCTTTTGCGACCATGGCAAGGATCGCTTTTCTGCTTACCTTGGCCGCTGTTCTCCTGCTCGCGCTTTCGCCGGTGCGGTTCCTGCAGGAGTTGGACATGGGCTTCACCTTCCACCATGACAAGCTCAACCACGCCGCGGCGTTCGCGGTGCTGGCGGCGCTCGGAAGCCTCGGCTGGCCGGAACACAAGACGAGGCTGGTCGTGCTCCTTGCCATTACCGGCGCGGCGATCGAGCTGCTTCAGGGCGCGCAGCTGATCGCGCGCGATATGGATATCCTCGACTGGGTCGCCGACTGCGCCGGCATGGCCTGCGGGCTGGCGGCCATGGGCGGCACAAGAAGGCTTGTTGGCGGATTGCTATAGCCCTGGACCGCGTTGCTCGTTGTCCGCAAAATTGTCAGTGAATACACCGGCCGCGCCGGATAACGCGGTGTCCGGCCGCTCAGCTTAGATTTCCCACCGCCAGCACCGAACCCCCTTCCAGCCTCGCTCATGCGGGGCTTTTTTTATGGAGCAAGCCCTCATGTCCCGACCTGCAACTGCCGCCGTTCGTCTCCTGACCGGCGAACGCGAACCCGTGCGCCTCGCAACCACGGCCGACATCCTCCTGCACGGCCTGCAGGCCATCGACGGCGTGCCGGCCGAAATCGGCGACCGCGTGCTGGTCAAGGACCAGGCCGACCCGACGCAGAACGGCATCTACACGGCGAGCGCAGGCGAATGGTTCCGTGCCGCCGACGCCCGCACGACGCGCACCCTGCAGAAGGGCACGACCGTTCACACCCAGATCGGGTCGGTCAATGCCGACCGCGTGTTCGAATTCACGGCCGACGAGCCGGCCGTCGGCGCCGATGCCATCACCATCGCCGCATCCGTTCCGCCCGACATCGCCGACGTGGTCGAAGAGGTCGAGGCGCTGCGCGATGAAACCCAGGCCTTGAAGGATGCTGCGGAAACCAGCGCCGGCCAGGCATCGGCCAGCGCAGCCGCTTCCGCCGCGAATGCCAGCCAAACCACGGCCGACCGGGCTGCCACCAATTCCGATGCAGTCGCCGCGGCGGCCGCAGTCATCAGCGCCCAGGCCGCACGCGACGCTTCGCTCTACGGCAAGGGCATTTTCCCGACGACTGCGGCGGCAATCGGCTTCGGCGTCGTCGGCAATGGCGCAATCACGGCGGGCTCGGGCGGCGCCAATGGCACGTTCGACCTGGCGTTTGCCGGCGGCACAGGTTCGGGCGCGGCCGGCCGCTTCGTGGTGGCGGGCGGGGCGCTGACGCAGATACTGATCACGGCGCCGGGCTCCTACACGGTGGCGCCGACGTTCAGCTTCGGGGCGTCGGCGGGGCTGGCCGGCGCCGCGGCGGTGGCGGTAATGGGCAGGAATGTCGATGTCGGCGAGTATTTCTGGACGGAGGTCAGCGCCGGCATTGTAGGGCTGCACAGCGTCGGGGCAGGCCCGATTGCCGTCGATACCGGCATTCGCGCGTTACCGGCGGAAATTGCCCTAATCAGCTCACGGACTGTGGGGCCAGTCCCCATCACTGGTTCTGTCGGCGGCACGGTGATTGCCAACGACAACGCCTTTTTCTGGCCAGGGTCGCTGTCGGCTGTCGATGAATATCTGTCGACGTTGGAACTTGGATTTGGCGCCGTGCCGGGGACAGCACATATCGTCTTCGCCCACGTCGAGGCCGACGGGACGCTCAGCCTGGTTTCCGAGCAGACGATATCCGCTCCAGCCGGCCCGTCGTCAGTTGTTTCGGGGCTCGCGATCCTGAAGCCTGCCGGCAGTGTCATGGGCGTCCAGCGCACTGGCGCTGGCAGCTGGTACTACACTGCCGGGGCAATTCCGAACGGCGAAGTCGAGTGGTTCACAGGGGCAATTCCTGGGTCGCACATGGCCAAGACCATAAGCGCGATAAATGGTCCACAATGGAAGGCAACCTTTAGCGGCGAAGTAGCCGGCAAAGCACGCGCGGCTGCGGCGGCGCTTGCCGGCATTAATCAGGCGATCGGCACCACGCAGACGATCGGATGGCCAACGCTGGTCAACACGGGCACGGATACACCGGCTAACTACAGCGTCATCCCTGAAACCCCGTCTTCAATCAGTGGCTACATTACTGAAGTTAATGTCGGAGCCGCAGCCAATGGCGCTGCCAAGATCCACGTTGTCGATATTGCGGCTGGCCCCACCGTCAATGTGATTAGCACCACGCCCGTCGACTTGTTGAACGGCGTTGGCAAACTGCCGCTCGGCATTCCGATTGCGGTCGGGCAATATCTGGCGATCAGTGGTGGCGGCTACAAATATCAGGCGAACAGCAATCCGCTCGGCATTCGAGCATGGGTGAAATCCGGAGCACTGTCGAATGGCGCAGCCGTCATCGAGCAAGGGGCGCACCGTTTCGAGGTTTCATTCACGATCAAGACCGGCATCATCGCCGATGTCTCGCGCGCCTTAAATCCGCCAACGACCAATGGGGCGGCGGCCGCCGGCATCGGTTTGTTGAAGGATGCCGATCACACCGGCGTCTTTGACGCCACCGCAATTTTTGCGGCCGCCGGGGCGCAGCATCCGCAACCCTATGTCGATCCCGGCAGTTTCGCGCTGACTGCAATGCCCGCGACCGGCGATGGATTTTGGGGACCCGGAAAGCCATCTGTCGGCGGACGCCGGTTCTTCATCCCAAGTCGGCCGTCGCTGCAGAATCTGTACGATGGCTTTCGCGCGAAGATGGCGGAACACATCGCCAACAATGACGTGCTTTGTCTGATCGCGGATAGCATCGGTCTTTGGGCGCTTGCCAGCGATGGGCCGAAGCACTGGTTCAACCATGTCACTAGTTTCGCCAACATCGGCATCGCGGCCGACGAGCCGGGCATGACCGCTTTGCGGCCCTCGTCCAGCTATACGCCGGCTTTCTATGGCGTCACGGCTGCTGGAACCGTCTCGACCGGAACGCGCGGGCCGATCGGCGAAAGCATCATCTTGGCGGCCGGCGCGTCTCTCACGTTCACCGGCGCCTATGAACAGGTCGACGTGCACTATACTCAGGACGCCGGTCAGGGCTCGCTTGCCTTCGCCTTTAACGGTGGCGCGGCCTACAAGACGGTCAATGCTGCTGGGGCTCTGGTGCTTGACCAGTTTTCTGGACCGTCGCTTACCGGGCAGGCCGCGAGTGGCAATTACACCCTTACAGCGGTTGGCGGGCCGGTCGAGATCACCGGGCTTATCCGGCTTGGCATCAAGGCAGCTGGTTCGCGCGCACGTCTGCGCACGCTGCGCGCGGCACATGGGAGCTATACCTTCTCGTCCTACAGTACCGCGCGTCTTACCTCTGCCATTGTTCAATGTGGTTATGCCGGTGGCAAGATCGTGCCGGTTCTGGCGCTCGGCATCAACGATAGCTTTGGCACTCCGCCATCGTCCATTTCGTCCACCATCACGACGATCTTCAACACGCTGGAAGCGGCCTTGGCTCCGCGCATCATCGTGATGCCGCCCACGCGGCCGTCGGCGGCATGGGATGCAAGCTACACGTCAGGCCGTACCTACGATGCCGCCCTCGGCGCAATCCGTCAGGCCTATAGGTCCCGCAATGTGCTGAGCATCCCGATTGACGGGTTCGACTATATTAGCTCGGGCAACTATCAAGAGGGTTTGCATTTCAACGATGCCGGCCATGACGGCAACGCGCAGCGCTTCATCGAACACATCGCGGAAAGGGGATAACTAGTCGACGCTGGACGTGGTTGGTGGGTTATGGCAGGGTTTCCCCGAAGGGGAGCCCAGTGCCATGGCCAACGCCGACAGCATTATTGCGATATATGATGACTACTATGCCGGCGACAAGGTGCACGCGAAACGCGAGATTGCTTCTGTTCAGTCAGTCGACCACGTCAAGGAATTTGTCCAAGGCGAAATCTTCGACACGATACTCGATATCGGCGGCGGCGAAGGCGCCGTGCTAGACAAGCTCAACAAGCGTGGGTTCGGAAAGACCCTGGCGGCGGTCGAGATTTCTTCCTCGGGTATCGAGGCGATCAACTCGCGGAAAATTCCCAATCTCGAAAGCGTCTTGCATTTTGACGGGTATCACATCCCGCATCCCGACAAGTCGTTCGACCTAGGATTGGCAATCCACGTGGTCGAGCATGTCGAGCACGAACGGATGTTTCTGAGGGAGGCGGCTCGGGTTTGCAAGAAGCTCTATATCGAAGTGCCTTTGGAACATACCCGAGATCTCAGCAAAGCCATTCGGATGTCGGGGCCGTATGGGCATATCAACTTCTACACGACCCAGACATTTGAAAACCTTCTCAAAACATCCGGGCTAAAGGTCGAACGGCTAAAGGCTTTTGGCCAAAGCCTGCCCTATGAGCAGTATTTGGCTGGCCGCTCAAAAGGTTGGCTAAAGTACCAAATCCGAACGGGGTTGTTGAAAGTCGCGCCCAAAACCGCGATGCGCAGCATGGCCTACATGGCTGGAGCACTATGCTCGACCAGCTGATGGAATTTTCGCGCCAATAGGTTTTGCTGGATTGCCCCCGACCATAGTTAAGGGGGCCACGTCTTTGGTTACGACAGACCCCGCGCCGACGACAGCTCCTCTGCCGATCGTCACACCTTTTAGGATGATAACATTGAAGCCGATGAAGACGTTGTCTTCGATTTTCACCGGCGCCATTGTGATATTCGTCCAGTCCTTCTTGCCCTGATGCCAGTCAGCGACGTCAGTCGTCCGATTTTGCCATGCTGTCGCATGGGAGTTGTGGTCAACAATTGTTGTCCCCCAACTTATGATCACGTCATTCCCGATCTCGATGCGGTCTGCTGCCACAAGATGGCTCTTGCCGATGTAGGTTCCGTTTCCGATAACGATCTGCGCGTCAGGCCGGTCGAACGAAAAATACGAGCTTAAGATGCAACGTTCGCCGATGGAGTGACGGCCGCGCCGAGCGGTGTGTACGCTGCGCAGGTTCATCTTCGTGCCGGCACCGGCCTTGATGCCGGCTAAGCGCTGCAGGAACGGTGGCACGAACGGCATTTATCAGTTTTGCCCGAAACGAGAGATAGCGATGTGCGACCGGTCTGGATTATCTCGATCCTGCTGTCAACCAATGGGCCTGTTAAGCGAAGAGTGCCAAGCATCCAGCACAGCGGGAACGCAGCGAGTTCGCAAGGCAAGATCTTCGCTGTAACCGAGACTTCGCCGACCGAACCCAGCGGCTACCGCCTGCTGTCCTGCGGCTTCTCGTGAGGCTCCTGGCCTTTCGACCACCAGACAAAATACAGCGAGCCCATCTTCATCACGGGAACGCGGCGGTCGCGTTCCCGGGCTCGCAACTCACGATAGGTCTTCATCTTCAGAGTGCCGCCCGGCAGCCTGATACGCACTGCCATCGGTCCAACTCCCGTTGTGCAACGCAGCAATTGTGTGCAATGCGGTAAGTAGAGACCTTCCGTTACGGAAGAGTCAACAGCAGCATCATCAACTTATTTTGCGAGCTGGCTCGCGGAGGCTTCGCGGCGCCGGGCGGGCAGGCGCATGCCCGGACGAAAGGAGCTTCATCCTGGCGACCGATCGTCAATCAGGCGCTGGCGGTTCGACCACCATGTGAAATAAACCCGGCCGAGCCTGACGACGGGTATGCGGCGGGCGCGTTCGCGATCGCGCAATTCGCGATACACCTTCACCTTCAGCGTGCCGCCAGGCATCCTGATACGCACCGCCATCGATTCCGCCACCCCATTGTGCAATGCAGCACAAGAGACCTTCCGTCGCGGAAGAGTCAACGCCTGCCCGCTGACTATTTTTGGGATTTGGCGAGCGGTCCTGGAGGTTTGGCGCGCGCAGGGCGGTTCCTGATCCTGCACGAAGGCGCCAGCGCCCAGTCGAGATCGTCGGGTGCTTGGGCTATTTCCTGGGCGGGGGTTTTTTGGGCGAGGATGGGCGATCGGACACGCTGCTCGGCCACCAGATGACGAAGTAATTGCCGACCTGCCAAACCGGCACCTCGCGCTTCTGCTCGCGACGCCGCAGCTCGTCGCTTTTCTTGATCTTCAAAGTCCCGCCTGGAAGCCTGATTCTTATCGTCACGTGTCCTCCCGCACCCCCTACAGGTACGAACGATATACGCGAACAGTTTCATCCGGCTAAGCAATTTCATGCAGGCCAGAGCCATTTCGGGGCCGGTACAGCGGGTCGGACCGGCGCGAGATCGCCGAAACCGGCTCTATTTGAAGAAATCCGCAATGCCGTTGATGGCCAGCACCGCATAGACGATCGGTCCGGCGATAAACGCACAATAAAGGCAGAGGATCGCCGCCAGCACCGCGAGCAGCGGCTTGTCGCGACCGACGGCACGGAGCTCGGACCTCACCGACCAGCGCGCCGCAGCGGTTTGTTCATCATCAGGCATGTGCACCATCCCGCGCCCATTTCACACGGCGGGTCGAAAACATCAACCTTCCTTGCCACATCGGCACGCGCTGCCGCCCAATTCTGCTTTGCCGCCACGCATCCGTTTTTCAACCTCAAAACCTGCCCACAAGGGCGGAAAGGACTGCCCATGGACCTTTCATTCAAGGGCGCCGCGAGGCGCCTCGATGACATAGACTTGCCGAAACTCGGCGCCCGGATCGGCGTCGGCGAGGACGAGATCCACGCGTTCCTCGATGTTGAAACCAGCGGGCACGGCTTCGACGCCGTTGGCCGGCCGGTCATCCTGTTCGAACCGCACGTCTTCTACCGCAACCTGTCGGGTGCCAAGCGGGCAAAAGCGGTAGCCGCCGGCCTCGCCTATCCGAAATGGGGCGAGAAGCCCTATCCAAGGGATAGCTACCCACGGCTCAGGGCAGCTTGTGCGATCGACGAAACCGCGGCGCTCAAATCCGCCTCATGGGGCTTGGGCCAGGTTCTCGGCGAGAATTTCAAAGCCGCCGGCTTTCCTACCGTGCAGGCGATGGTCGAGGCGATGATGGCGGACGAGGCGCTGCAGCTCGGCGCGGCGATCGATTTCATCGTCGAGAAGCGGCTCGACGACAATCTGCGCAATCACGACTGGGCGGGATTCGCCAAGGGCTACAACGGCGCCGGCTATCGCAAGAACGCCTACGACACGAGGCTTGCCGAGGCCTATCGCAAATGGTCGCGCATCAAGGATACGCCGTGGCCGTCTGCCGGTCTGGTGGTCCTTCGGCCTGCAGCTCCGCTAGAGCCCGCAAAATCGATTCCCGTTCCACCGCCGGCCGCCGCGCTCTCTGCGCCTCCTGTGCCTGTCGCCAAGCCCGGCTTCCGGGCAGCGCTGATCGCCGCCGTCCTGAAACTATCAGCCATCCTCAAACTGTTTGGAAGGAAATGACATGTGGACCCGGATCAAGAGCTTTTTCTGCGATAGCGAGACAATATTCTGGGCGCGGCTTCAGGCCGCCATCGGCGTCATCGCGAGCATCGTCACCTATGTCGACCCGCAGGTTCTTTCGCCGATCATTCCGGGCGAATGGTTCCCCTGGTTTCTTGTGGTCAACGGCGTTTTGACCGAGTTCCTGCGCCGCCGCCGCGCGGAGGATTTGTGATGGCCGCACTCCTCGCCATTCTCGGCGCCATCATCGGCAACAAGCTCGTCATGACGATATTCGCTGCTGTGGCCGGCGGTATCGGCCTTTATGTTGCCGGTGGCATCAACCGGGCGAAGAAAGAAGCGGCCAAACAGGCCGAGGCAAAAGTCGCGGCCGGAGAAGATCGCCTCGAAATGAACCGCGAGGCCGCCGCAGAAGAGCGCAAGGCCGCCGGCATGACCGATGCGGCAGCACGAGCGGAGGCTGGGAAATGGGCAAAGCGCTGATCCTCTGCCTGGTGCTCGCCGGCTGCACGACAACCGCGCCGGCCGGCAATCCGCGCCAGGTCTGGTGCGACCACAACCAGCCGCGCCGGCCATCGGCGGCCGTCGTCGCCGCCGTGACCCGGCCCGAGCTCGACGAGATGAACGCCTTCAACGGGCAGGGTGCCAGATGGTGCGGGTGGACGCCATGATGCATGAGCTGCTCGACGTTCTGGGCATCAAGGCGCCGGTGTTGGTCGCCGGCCTTTCCGGCGGCATTTTGCGGGCCTTGTCGCGTCACCGCTACAAGGTCCGCGAGATGGTGGCCTCGCCGATCTGCGGCGCGCTGGCGGCGGCCTATCTGACGCTGCCGGTCGTGCATTATTTCCGCGCCGCCGGCCTGCCCATTCCTTCTCCGGACGACGACACCACGACGCTCGCCGCCGCGTTCCTCATCGGCGTCTCGGCGATGTGGATCTCGGATATCGTCTTCGAGGTGATCGTGCGCCGGTTCGGGCCGGTGAAGGAGGAGTAAGCCGCCCAAGCTGACAAAAGAGTGACGTTCAGTTGAAGCCCGCGGCGCCGAAAGGTGCGGCGGGCTTTTGCATTTTCCCTGGCAATCTGTACGATCTTTTCTCTGCGAGGGCGGCTCGATCCGGCGCTTGCGAAACCAAGATACGCTTTAGGCCTCACGGGAGATGGTGTCATGCTTGCCAGAGTCCTGACACAAGCGGCAGTCCTGACAGCCGGGGCGCTTCTGTTTGCCGCGACGGCCTACGCCCGGCCGGACAGCCGCGCGATGACGTGCGAACAGACACAGCTACTGATCCAGAGGCATCGCTCGGTAGTGCTCACCACCGGACGGAACACCTACGACCGATACGTCCGCCGATTCGGCAATGAATGCGACTGGCCGCAGGTGCCGGGCGCCGCTTATATCAAGACGCGTGACGGTCAATGTCTGGTCTATCGCTGCCAGGAGCCGGTTTTCGACCTCCCGAATTGAAGGCAGGGGCTTTTTCATCCGGCCGCCGACGCGGACAGCGAGGGCAGTGCGAAAGGCGGTGGCTCATTCTTCGTCGAAAGGACCACCTTCGCGTGCGAGATCGCGTGAAATAACGCGTTCATCGGTATCGTCCGGCAAGGCCTCGTCGCTTTCCTGGTAAGCGTTATCGTCGTCCTCCTCCGGCAGTTCGCCGTCTTTCTCGACGTCGTAACGGATGTCGCCGTTTTGCGGCACGCCGTCTGGGAGAATTCTCCCGCTCCGGATGGCATCCCAGTCCTGTTGCTGGATGGTCGGGCTCTCCGTCTCGTCGTCGGTTCGTTCTTTCCTGCGCGGTTCCATCGCTGGTTCTCCATAATGTCGGCGGCCCTGAACTGGCTCAGTGGTTGAACTCATAAGTCTGGCGGCCGGTTCCCGGGCCACTGCGGTCCGGGCGCATTGCCGCACGACGGAACCAATCGCGCCTGCCTGGCTTCACAAGTCAGACGATCCTGGCGCGAAAGGAGCTCGACATGAGACCGCTCATTTTCTTGCCGTACATGCTAGGCGCGCTGGTGCTGGCGGTGCCGGCGTCCGCGCAGCCGGGCGAACAGTCGCAATTCGACCGCTGCAAGGTCGAGCCGCCGGACAAGAACAGCCAGCAGCAGCAGCCGGCCGGCAACAATTTGTCCGATATGCTCGAGCCATGCGGTGGGGTGCTGAACCCGCCGCCAACGGGCGATCAGGGCATGGCGGCGCCGCCGCCGGATGAGGGTAGGACCCCGGTGATCAAGCCCGGCGATGTGCCGCCACAGCCGCCCAAGCAGTAGCCGCTTCATTGCTGCCACAGGGGCTGCCCATGGGGCTGCGACGGGCGGTAACGCCGCGCCGTTCGAGCCGGCAGGTTTGTTGCAGTCGCCTAGGAACATTAGCTTGTCCTAAATGTTGTTTTAGACGCAGCCGATATCACCCCCTCCGGTATCGCTGCTGATCGGGAAACCGATCGGCCCGCGTCTTGCGACGCGGGCCACCGCAGTTCATCCGCAGTCCATTCGCCGCACGCACGGGCACTTCACCGCTATTCGATTAGCCGCCACTTACGGAACAACAAGGTGGCCTGGGCGTTTGCCTAGAGGGTTCGCCGCTTCGGCCGGAATGCCGCGTCGCAACCGTAAAGGCGAGGCCCGTAACAACAGGAGTAGACGATGAAAATCCACCTTGTTCCTGCTGCGGCGGGATTGGTGTTGCTCGCCGGCGTCGGCGTGGCCACCGCAGACCAGGTGATTGTCACACCCGAACAGCAGACGGTCATCCGCGAATACGTCCACAAGCACCCGTTGGCGTCGATCAATCTTCTGGGGGTGGAGCTCAATATCGGTTCCACGTTGCCCGATACGGTCGAGCTGCAACCGATCGATGTTCCCGACGTGCAATACAGATACGTCGTCGTCGACGGTCGCACCGTGCTCGTCGACCCCGGCACGCGCAGGATCGTGCACGTCATCGAGTGACCGGCGTTCCCAAACCGCGAACCGGATTTGGAAAGGTCACGGTCTTATGAAATCGAGTTCCATCCCGAGCGATCGGGATGGAGCTGCCGCTGTCGTCTCGGAATAAGGAAGGAGCCATTCCCATGCTGCCGCATGTCGAGCCGACCAACGTGGCCGCAGCCGTCGACAAACTGCTTGCTGAACGAGGCGATGGCCTGCTGTCGATGAAGGCGGCGATAGCGCTGTTGCGCGAACGCACCGGAACGGAGCGCTCGGACGCCGATCTTGAAGGGCTGATCATCAAGAAGGCGGCGCTCCTCGGCGTTGCTGTCCTGTGTGACAGAGAGGCTCAATAACGGTGCCTGCCGCTCAAGACGCGGGTCGAAATTTCGGCTAGAACAAAGTTGCTTACGCATGAACCGAGCCGACGGAGGCAACAGTGACGGACAGGCAGGAACGGATTCGCCAGCGGGCACACGCGATCTGGGAACAGGCAGGCAGGCCCGACGGGGCGCATCAGCAGCATTGGGATCAGGCTACCGCCGAGATCGACGCAGAAACCGCCGCGCAGGAGACAGCCAGCCGGCCGAAGCCGAAACCACGCCAGCCTAAGCCGGCCACCAAGGAGGGAGCCAAACCCAAGGCGCGACCACGCAAAGCGTGAACTCGAGCGGATTTGATTCCATCGCTGGATCTCGCGGTCCGGTCGGCCCATCGTAAGGCGGGACCAGTCCTAAACAGTCCCGCTGCCGCCCACCCTCGATGGTAAGCCTGATTGTCGTGGCTTACTACTTACCGCAATTGTTGTCGTTGACAGTCGGGGAAACCGTCCCGGCAGGCTTGTTGGACGCATCGGGTTGGGCACCTTGCGGGGTTGCAGGGCAGTTTTGATCCGCATTGGAGTTCATGGCACCCGTCGTGCGCATCGTGCTGCTGGTCGTGCCAGGGTCGATGCCATTCGGCTTGCGACGATGCTCTTCTCACTGCCAGGCGCATTGTTGTCCGAGCCGGCATTCTGGGCCATCGCCGCGGTCGCCAGACCGGCTGCAAGTATGGAGGCTGTCAGGATTTTCGTAAGCATGTTGATCTCCATCATTCGGTTGTCATCGCATGGCGACCGACCGTTGGGGCGACGTTCGTCTATCGCGGCGCCCATCAGTTGACGCTCGCATTGCTTCACCCGGCAGAGGACCTTCCCGAAGTAAAACTTTCGGAAAATTTCACTACAAACTTCACTCGGCTGTTGTGTGAACAGATACCATGAGGCCAGTAAGTTGATCGGCAAAGAAACCGATAATCTTCTTGCAAATTAGTAGGTATGCAACCGGCGATGTCGCGGGCTGTTCAGCGCAACTACAGCAAGGAGAGTGTTATGACCATCATAATCAAAACAATCACCGATGCGGTGGCGGGCAGCGCAGTTGTTTTCATGCTCTCGATGCCCGTGAATGCCGCGGACGGAATTGCCGTTGGTGTTGGCACTTCCATTGGCGGCAACGGCGGCATCAAAGCCGGCCTCGGCGCGACGGTTGGTGGCCGCCAGGGCATCAACGCTGGTGCCGGCGCAACGGTTGGGGGCAGCGGCGGCATCAAGGCCGGCCTCGGTGCGTCGCTGGGCGGCAGTCGCGGCATCAACGCCGGCGCCGGCGCAACGGTTGGCGGTTCCAGCGGCATTGCCGCGGGCGCCGGCGCGTCGGTCGGGGGCAGAAGCGGCATCAACGCCGGTGCCGGCGCCACGATCGGCGGTTCCGGTGGCATTGCCGCCGGCGCGGGGGTAGGTGTCGGCAGCGGCGTCAGGGCCGGCGCGGGGGTCGGGATCGGCAGCGGCATCAATGTCGGCGCCGGTGTCGGGATCGGCGGTGGTACCAATCCGAGCAATCCGTCCAACCCGGGCAGCCCGTCCAATCCCAACAATCCCAACAATCCCAGCAATCCCAACTTACCCCAGGTCGTCGCCGACATGTCGAGCGACAAGTTGGCCAGGATGAAGAGGCGCTGCGTCGACGTGCTCAGCAGCGAAGGCACTTATGACAGCGATTTGCGCCAGTTGTGCCTGCTGATCGCGCGCCGCTAGGGCGAATACATCGGAATGAAATGTCCGACCGGCCGAGAGGCCTTCGTCCACCAAACCTCCATCAGTCCAAAGCCCGCCATAATGGCGGGCTTTTTGCCGAGCACGTGGCGGCAGCATGACGGGGGCTCACAAGAGCACGCGCCTCAATGCGTTTGACGGCCAAAATCCGGCGAAACGGTCACCCCGCCCTCCAAGGCGTCCCGACCCAGCGCGGGACTGCTTTGCATCGGTTCGGGGCACGCGAACTCCGCCAGATCGGTTTCCGCGAAGCCGTCGAACTCGATAGCTGCGCCTTGGAGCTGGGCTGCTTGCATGACGAGCCATTCGATGTCTTCGCGCGCAACATTCTCGGCAAGGTTCTGCAGTCGCGCGGCTTCGGCGACAGCAGTCAGATTGATGGCAATCCCGGACCGCAATGTAGCTCGGACTCGGGAACTGACGTCTTCGTGCAGGCGAACCGAAAATCCGTAGCGCATGGAAAACCTTCCTTTCGGGAGCGGTTTGTCCCTCGTGTTCTACCATGCGCCCAGGGTCCGCGATTGGCAAGCGAAAATCATCAAAAATCGTGTTGTGCCAAGTAGTTAGAGTATTTTGTTGATTGCCCATTTGATGCTTGATCCGCTTCATCGGACTTCTGCACGGATCATGCATCTGGAGGTCTTGACGTACTCTGCCAATATACCTAACTCTACAAAGAATTAGGAACATACTAACTCAGCTAATTTTAGCCTGGTATGGCTGGAGGCCGAGATGTCCGAACTGGAACGCCCGGAACGATTGCAGATCATGCTGACCGTCGATGAACTGGCGGCATTGGAGAACTGGCGCTTCGACAAGCGCATGCCGAGCCGGTCGGCTGCGGTACGCGAACTTTTGAGGCGAGGCCTCACAGCCGATGGCTTCCTGACGGCGGCGCATGGGACCAAGTCGCGCGACTTCGGCATTCTGCCGCATTCTGCCGATGGTGACGGGGCAGCCGAGGGGTCTTCCAGCAGCGAACAGTGAATCTCCAGCGACCCCGTTCGCCCGCCGCACCTCGCATGGCCTTCACGGCCACTGGGTATCATCAAGCAGCTTGGTTTATCTGTGTGGCCCCTCCGCCGTCGGTTGACAGAGCTGGCGTTGCAGATACATTGCACAGGACTATACAGGTGCAATGAACAGGTATGCCTATGGTCCGCCGCGTGGTCCCATCGTCTCCCGGTACGGGCAAGCCCGAACAGATCGCCACGGTTCTCGAACATGAAATCCGCTCCGGTGTTCTGGGCTTCGGCGACCGGTTGCAAAGCGAGAACGAGCTCGTCCAGCGTTTCTCCGTCAGCCGCAACACCGTTCGCAAGGGCCTCGAGGAACTGTCCAGCCGCGGGCTGATCACCACCAAGGTCGGCATCGGCTCTTTCGTCACCTTCGATGGCAAGCCCGTCGATGACTCAATCGGTTGGTCGCGGGCGCTCGCCAACGCCGGCGCAAATGCCGAGACGCGGACGCTGCGGCTCGAGGTGATCGAGGCCCTGATCTTGCCGCACTGCTTGGTATAGAAAACCCGTTTTTCATCGCTGTCGATCGGGTGCGCACCAATGCCAGCGACGGCCATGCTATCTCCATTGAGCGCAGCCGCCTGCCATTGTCACCCGAACTGGAGGACGTGCCGTTACGCGGTCTGCGCGAAGGCTCGCTCCACCAGACGCTCCGCGGCGCCGGTCTCATTCCAGACCATGGCGAGGAATGGGTCGGCATCGAAATGCTCAACCCAGAGGACGCCGCAATCCTCGGCTGCCCGCAAGGCACGCCGTTCCTGCGCGGTTGCCGCTTGACCCGCGCCGCCGATGACCGGCCGATCGAATATGTGACCAGCCTGCTCAACCCGGCGCATTTTGCGCTGCATATGAGGTTCTGAGTGATGCCGGACGACACCGGGAACATAACCGATCGGGCCATGGGAGCGCTTGTGGGCGGGGCACTGGGAGATGCGCTGGGAATGCCGACGCAGCTTTTGTCGCCGGCGCGGATTGCCGAACTCTACGGTCATGTCGAGGACTTCATTGCTCCTTTCGCCGACCATCCGGTGTCGAAGGGACTCCCGGCCGGGACGATCACCGACGACACAGAACAGGCGCTTCTGCTTGGCCGTATCCTGGTCGAATCCGGTAACCGGTTCGACCATGCGCGGTGGGTCAACGCGCTGCTCGACTGGGAACGCGATGTCAAGGCGCGCGGCAGCTACGATCTGCTGGGACCATCAACCAAACGCGCCATCGACGCCATCAATAACGGTATGCCAGCCGAGGAAGCGGGACGCAGCGGCGACACAAATGGTGCAGCCATGCGCATCGCGCCAGTCGGCATCATGATGCCGCCAGAGCCGCTTGACGCACTGGTCGGCAAAGTGGCCGAAACTTGCAGGGCGACGCACAACACGTCAATCGCAATCGCTTCGGCCGCAGCGGTCGCTGCCGCCATCAGTCGCGGCATCGCTGGCGGTGACTGGCGCGCCGCTTCCGACAGAGCCATCGCCGGGGCGAGGCACGGGGCAACGCTCGGCTATTGGGTGACCGGCGGTGACATCGCCGCGCGCATTGGGTGGGCGCAGAAGCTCGTACGCGGCAAGGAGACGAGCGACGCGATCCGGCTGATCACCGATTTGGTCGGCACCGGCGTCGCCAGTCAGGAGTCCGTTCCGGCTGCATTCGCGGTGCTGGAAGTCGCCGGCGGCGATCCCTGGCAAGCGGCAGTCATCAGCGCCAATCTCGGTGGCGACACCGACACGATCGGCGCCATCGCGGCCGGCATGGCCGGTGCCTGCACCGGCTTTTCCCGATTGCCACAAAAACACATCGCCCGGATCAAAGGCCTAGACATTGGGCGGGTGCGCGCGCTCGCCGCCGACTTGGTCGCCCTGCGGACGGCGAAGAGCAGGTCCGGCAAGGATGCGGCAGCATGAGCGGGCGTCTCGTCCACATCGGCAGCGCGGTAGTCGACTATGTCTACCGCATCGATGCCTTGCCGGCACCGGGCACGGAGAAGACCGCATCGAGCTTTGCACAAGTCGCCGGCGGCGGCTTCAACATGATGGTCGCGGCCAGCCGCACCGGCATGAAGGTGGTGTTCGGCGGCCAGCTCGGCAGCGGACCCAATGGCGACTTCCTGCGCGCGGCCTTAGCCACGGAGGGGATCGAGACACTGACGCGGGCATCGCCGGTTCTGGACAGTGGCAATTGCGTCGCCATGATCTCGAGCGATGCCGAGCGCACCTTTGTCTCGTGGCCTGGTGCAGAGAGTTTGCTCAGCCTTGACATGATGGCGCTCATTTCGGTCGCACCGGGCGACTGGGTGTTCACCTCCGGCTATACGGTTAGCTATCCGGGAAGCCGAGAGGCGCTTGTCGACTGGATCGAGGTGCTGCCGGCGGAAATTCCTTTGGTCTTCGATCCGACGCCGATCATTTCAGACATTCCGCGCACCATTCTCGACCGGGTGCTGGCGCGCACGAGCTGGCTGAGCTGCAACGCCGCCGAAGCGGCTGAGATCGCCGGCACCGGCGATGTCGAGGCTATTGCTGCCCGGCTGCTGGCCAGCCACTGCCCCAACGCGGCAGGCGTGGTCGTCCGCGCTGGCGCAAAAGGCTGCTTCGTGCGGCTGGCCGACGGCACCGCCCAAGATGTGCCCGGGTTCAAGGTCGCGGCGGTAGACACCAACGGCGCCGGCGACACTCATATCGGCGCCTTCGTCAGCGCGCTCTCGCACGGCGTGTCGCCGTTCGAAGCGGCGCGTTACGCCAATGCGGCGGCGGCGCTCTCGGTCACCCGCCATGGCGGGTCGATGGCGCCGAACGACCAGGAGATCCAGCGATTCCTCAGCCATGACGATCGACCGACGACCGTGCATGGCCGGAAACAAGAGGCCCATTTCTGACAGCCTAATGGGATAACAAGCCCGCCAACCGGGCAACAATGAGAGGAACGAACATGCGCATGCCCAAACTGACTGCTTTTCTGACGGCAACCGCTGTCTTCGCTTCGGCGCTTACGCTGGCCGCCAGGGCCGACGAGGTGCACGTACTCAACTGGAAGGGCTATGGCGCCGACGAGCCCTGGGCCATAGCCGCCTTCGAAAAGGCAACCGGCAACAAGGTCGTCAACGACTTTTTCAATTCCGAACAGGAAATGCTGACCAAGCTCAGGACCAATCCCGGCCTTTACGATGTCGTCATGATCAATGCCGCCTTCAACGATCAGGCGATGGCGGAAAAGCTCATTCAGCCGATCGACACGTCCAAGCTGGCGAACTATGCCGACATCAGCAAGGACAAGGCCGGATCATCGATGCTTGTCCATGACGGCAAGGTCTATGGGGTGCCGTGGGTTTGGGGGCTGACGGCGCTCGCCATCAACGACAAGTCATTCGACAAGCCGCCGACCAGCATCGCCGAAATGTGGGATCCCGCCCACAAGGGCCGCGTTACCATCCGTGACGATGCCGTCGAGGCCGTGCAGTTCGGCGCCATCGCTACCGGCCAGAACATCAACGACGTCAAGGACATGGAGGCGGTCAAGGCGAAGCTGACCTCGCTGATGCCGCAGATCAAGACGTTCTGGAGCTCGGAGAACGACTGGAACCAGATGGTTGCCTCCAACCAGATCGACATCGGCACCTATTGGAGCGGCTCGGCCGACCGCGCCAAGACGCATTTCAAGCTGCCGGTCTCGCTGGTCATTCCCCAGGAGGGTGCCGTCGCCTGGCTTGACGCCTTTTCCATTCCGGTCGGTTCCAAGAACGTCGCCGGGGCGCAAGCCTTCATCAACTACATGATCGACCCAAAGTTCTATGTCGAATGGGTTACCAAGGTCGGCGCGCCGGTGTCGGCCAACACCAAGGCGGTCGAAGCGCTGCCAGAGGGTTCCTTCAACCGCAAGGTGATGGGCGACCCGGCAGTCGCCAAGCGCATCCAGTTCCAGGCGCCGATTACTGACGCGCAGCGCGAGACCTATCTGGCGCTCTGGCAGCAGCTCAAGGTCGACGTGAAGTAACAGCAGAAGCCGCGATCAGCCGACCATCAATGTCGGCTGATCCTTCCTATCCTGGGAGGAGATGTCATGGCAGTACAGATCGCAGCCGCGTCGCGCAGCGGGCTGAGATCGGCCTTGCCGCTGTTGGCGCCTGCCTATCTCTGGCTGACGGTTGCAATTTTCCTGCCGCTCTCGGCCATGGTCTTCTTCTCCTTCATGACCGATCTGCCGCTATCGGGAAAGCCGTGGGCATTCACGCTCGAAAACTATGCCGCCTTCTTTTCACAAAGCCTTTACCTGACATTGCTGGTGGCCTCGCTGCGCCTCGGCCTCGAGGTGACGCTGTGGTGCATCGTCATCGGTTATCCCGCCGCTTACGTGCTGGCCAAGGTGCTGAAAGGCCGCAGCCGCGAGGCGATTTTCCTGCTCGTCATCCTGCCGTTCTGGTCGAACGGGCTGGTGCGCATCTTCTCGTGGGCGATGGTGCTGCGTGAAGGGGGCATTCTCGACACAGCGCTCAACGCCGTGCTGCCGTTCAAGATCAACATTGATCTCATGTATTCCTATCCGGCCGTCATCATCGGGCTGGTGCACTCCTACGTGCCTTACATGGTGCTGACCTGCTATCTGACCCTGCAGGCCATCGATGACTCGCTGATCGAGGCTGGGCGCTCGCTCGGCGCCTCGCGGCTGCAGGTGCTGAAGCGGGTCATCATTCCGCTGTCGATGCCGGGGCTAGTGGCGGGCGCAGTACTCATCTTCGTGCCGGTCGTTGGCTCGTTCATGGAACCGCGCATCCTCGGCGGCCGCACCGGCACCTTCTACGGCACTGTCATCGAGGACCAGTTCGTTGCCGTGTTCAACTGGCCGCTGGGTGCCGCACTGTCCTTCATCCTGCTGGCTGTGGTGCTGGTCATCCTGGCGGTTACTTCGCCGGTGCTGCGGAGGGCCGCTTAGTGGCGACGACCCGAATCCTGGAATGGCTCGGCCGGGTCTACATTCTGATGCTGCTCGCCTTCCTGTACCTGCCCATCATCATCATGGCGCTGATGTCATTCAACGTCTCGCCCTTTTACCAACTGCCGTTCGAGTGGACGACGGAATGGTATGCCTCGCTCTGGCAGAACAATCAGCTGATCGCGGCCACGCGAAACAGCGTCGAGATCGCCGTCATCACTACCATCATCTGCACCGCGCTCGGCACCGCGGCGTCGCTAGGGCTCTATCGCTACGACTTCCGCGGTAAGAAATTCCTGCAGGCGCTGCTGTTTCCGCCGATCGCCATACCGTGGCTGATCACTGGCACGGCGATGCTGATTTTCTTTTTCGGCGTTGGCATCGGCCGCGGGCTGCATGCCATCCTGCTCGGCCACGTGGCGTTGGCGCTGCCCTATGTCATCGTCGTCGTCTCGGCCCGGCTGCAGACATTTGCGCCAGAGCTCGAAGAGGCGGCGCGCTCGCTCGGCGCCAATCAATGGCAGGTGACGAACCGCGTCACGCTGCCCTGGATCATGCCGGGCGTCATTGCCGGCGGGCTGTTCGCCTTCGCCGTGTCCTTCGACCAGTTCGTCGTCTCCTACTTTCTGTCGACGCCCGGCCAAACGACGCTGCCGGTCGAAATCTACGCGGCGATCCGCAAGGGTTTCACGCCCGAGATCAATGCTGTCTCGACGATCATCATTGTTGTGTCGATGGCGCTGATGCTGCTGACGGCGCGCTTCTTCAAATTCGGCGGAGAGAAATAATGGCGGGCGTGCAGGTATCGAATGTGTCGCGCAGTTTTGGCGCGCACAAGGCGCTGGACGATGTCTCGATCGATTTCGCCGACGGCGGCTTCTACGCCCTGCTCGGTCCCTCCGGCAGCGGCAAGACCACGCTGCTGCGCCAGATCGCAGGCTTCGACTTTCCCGACTCTGGTCGCATCTCCATAGGCGGCGAAAGTGTTGAGCGGGTGCCGGTGGAGAAGCGGCGCATCGGCATGGTGTTCCAGAACTACGCGCTCTTTCCCAATATGAGCGTCTCCGACAATGTCGCCTTCGGACTGTCGGTGCGCGGCGAGCCCAAGGCGGTGATTGCCAGCGAGGTGCAGCGCGCACTCGACCTCGTGCAACTCGGCACGCTCGGTGGTCGCCGGCCGCACCAGCTCTCCGGCGGCCAGCGCCAACGGGTGGCGCTCGCTCGCGCGATCGTCACCACGCCGCGCGTGCTTCTCCTCGACGAGCCGCTCGGCGCGCTCGACAAGGCGCTGCGCGTGGACATGCAAATCGAATTGAAGCGTATTCAGCGCGAGATCGGCATCACCACGATCTTCGTCACCCACGACCAAGAAGAAGCGCTGACGATGAGCGACCGCATCGGCATTCTGCGCGATGGCAAGCTGGTGCAGGAAGGCCCGCCCGAGGAGATCTACGATCGGCCGAAGAGTGAGTTTGCCGCCACCTTCCTGGGCGACGCCAACATCCTTCGCGGCAACGCCACTGGTACGGGCATCCGGCTGCCTGACGGAACGGGGATTGCCGCAGGCGCGGGGGCTACGCTTGTCGCCGGCATGAAGGCGAGCTGCGCCGTGCGGCCCGAACGAATCCGCATCGCCACCAATGCCGGCGTTCCGGACCGAGCCCATGCCAACATGCTCACGGGGCGGGTCTCCAAGCGTATCTTCGCCGGCAACAACAGCACATATTTTGTCGATCGCGATGGCCAGACAATCAAGGTCATCGTGCAGAACACCGGCATCGAAAAGCTGGCGGAAGGACAACAGGTGGTGCTGCGCTGGTCGTCGGAGAGTACGGTGCTGATCGACGCGAGCTAGCAGATCCAATCCTTCAGTCTTGCCAGGCGTCCGCAATCGGGGAAAGCATGGTCGGGCAAAGTGTGAAGCGGAATACTCGATGTCGCTTGAATTGAATGCGGGCGACCAGTCGATGCTGCATGGCGAGCAAGGCTCGGCAGCGGCTGCCGCCATGAAGATCCTGGTCGCCTTCGCGAAGGCGGTCGGCGCGCGCAAGTTGCTGGACATTGCCGGTGCCCATATCGACGGCTGCCTCTATCACGGCCAGGCCAGCCTCGATTTCGTCGAAAGGCTGATCGAGGGCGGCGGCCGCGTTCGGGTGCCAACGACGCTGAATGTCGGCTCGTTCGATCTGATCCATCCCGGACTGGTGAAGATGACGGCCGCGGAAGAAGTGCCGGCGCGCCGTCTGATGAAGGCGCATCTGGAACTCGGCTGCCAGGCGACCTTCACCTGCGCGCCTTATCAGACGCGGTTTCGGCCAGGGTTTGGCGAGCAGATTGCCTGGGGTGAATCCAATGCCATCGTCTTTGCCAATTCGGTGATCGGTGCGCGGACCAACCGCTATGGCGATTTTATCGATTTGTGCTCCGCAATCACCGGGCGCGCGCCAGCCTGGGGATTGCACCTGATCGAAAACCGGCGTGGCCAGGTTCTGTTCGAGCTGACTGGCGGTCTCGAGCCTACCGACGCCCTGTTTGTCGGCGTCGGGCTGATCGTCGGGCAAAGGAGTGGCGACCGTATTCCGGTGATATCGGGCCTGCCGCCGCCGCGCGACGAGGACCAACTGAAGGCACTGGGGGCGGCAGCGGCAACGACGGGTGCGGTGGCGCTATTTCATGCCGTCGGCATCACGCCGGAGGCGGAGACTCTCGATCAGGCGTTGCAAGGCCTGGTGCCGGAGGAAAAAATCCGCATCAGCCGCGCCGACATCGACCATGCTCTGGCCAGGCTGTCGAGCGTCCCCGACGGCGTGCTGCTTGCCGCCGTCTCGTTAGGCACGCCGCATTTCTCCCATGAGGAATGGATGCGCCTGTTGCCGTTGCTGCGCGAGGTCGCGCCGGGCAGAGGCGTTCCGATCTATGTCAACACAGGGCGTGCCACGCTGGCGCGGCTGCAGGACGAGGGCGCACTGGCCGGCATGGAAGCATTCGGCCTCGTTCCGGTCGCCGACACCTGCACTTACGTCACCACGATCATCGAGCGCCTCGACGGTGTGGTGATGACCAATTCGGGCAAATGGGCGCATTACGCACCTGGCAATATCGGTGCCTCGGTGGCCTTCGGTGACATGGAGGACTGCGTCCGCTCGGCTGCGGCCGGCCGCGTCGTGCGAGGCGCGCCATGAAGGCACCGGCCAGAACCGGTACATTCCACCTTTCCGGCTCGGCACAAGGCCCGGCGCTGGTGCTTTCGCAGGCGCTCAGCTTCTGGGGCGGGATCGAAGTCGAAACGGGCGACATCATCGACCATTCGCATCCGGACCTGGGCGGCAACATCGCCGGCAAGATCCTGGTGATGCCGAGCGGGCGGGGGTCGTCGTCCTCGTCTTCGGTTCTGGCCGAAGCGATCCGCAGGGGCACGGCGCCGGCCGGCATTATCCTGGAGCGGCCGGACCCGATCCTTGCCGTCGGCGCCATCGTTGCCGAATTCCTCTACGAAATCAGCATGCCGCTGGTCGTCTGCGAGATATCAGGCATTGTCTCCGGCGACCGGATCGCAATCGGTCTGGGCGAAGATGCCCAAGCGATGGTGAGCAAGATCTAGCCGGCCATCAGTCCCGCCGCGCCCCGCCGCCAGTAGGCTGCCGCCAATGTTTCGTTGCGGCCGAGCGTCAGCGTGCCACGCCAGTGTTCGCGCACGGTCCTGGCGGCGGCTGCTTCGGCCGCGAACCAGCCGAATGGCGAACCGGTCGGCCATGCGACCGACCGGATGGCGCGCGCCAGCCTGTCGTCGAGCCCGGCCGGCACGCTATTTCTCGGCAGCCAATGCAGCTCGATACCGGTCTCGTTGTCGATGGCCTGCCGTTCGCCGTCGTCGGCGATCTCTATGAACGCCACGCCTTTGGTCTCGGCGGGCAGCGTCTCCAGCATGCGGGCCAGCGCCGGCAGGCCGGTTTCGTCGGCGCCCATGAGATACCATGATGCCGGTCGTACCGGACGGCCGACCGGCCCCATGATGCCGATCTTCATGCCAGGCGCCGCCTGCATGGCCCAGCAGGCGCCGACGCTGTCGCCGGGATGGATTAGGAAGTCGACGTCGATGATGCCGTTTTCGACGTCGAGGGCTCGAATGGTATAGACGCGCGCTACCGGGCGCCTGTCGTCCGAGGGCCAGGCCGGCAAGCCATTGCTGCCAAGCACGGGCCAGAGCGGATCGGGGACATCCCTGGTCGGGAACAGCATGCGGATATGCATGCCGCCGAATTTTGCGAAGCGCGTCAAATCCTCGCCGGCGAAGCGGATGCGGCGCATATGCGGGGTCAGGTCGCCGACCTGGGTGACGACCATCTCACGGAACTGCGCAAGGCGGGTTTCTTCGGCGAGATCGCCGGTCCAGACGATCTCGGGTTTTTCTTCCTTGGCATAGACTTCGACAGCGGTAGCCAGCAGGTCCTTGATGCGGGCCAGCCCATCGCGGTCGGCGGCGTTGGCCCGCATCACCAGCCGCTCCATGTCAAGGGACGCGTCGCCGAAGGCGAAGCGGAAGTCGAGCCGCTGCCCCTCGCGCGAGGCATCGGCATCGAAGCTTTGCAGCCTGTCGCTGATGCGGTCGATGTAATGCGGCAGGTTGCGCAGGTTCAAGCGCGCTTCGCAGGCCAGTCCGCTCGCTGATGCTTGCCTCATTCTCAACCTCCGATCCTGCCTGTGAGCGCCACCTTGAAGGTGCGGCCCTTGCCCTGTTCCGTTGCCGCCGTCGTCGACCAGGCGCTTTGCGGGTCGGTGTAGGCGGTGTTGAAGACGTTATCGACGCCGAAATCGAGTTTGGCATGGTCGTTGATGCGCCAGTTGGCAAAGACGTTGACGAGGTCGAAGCCTTCATCCACCACGGCCGGCGCGTCGGGGTTGGTGCGGCTTGTCCGGGTGATCTTGCCGACGCTGAGATATTGCGCACCGACGGTGAGCTGGTTCTCCAGCATGCGGAAACCGACGGTCGCCGAGAAGCGGTCGAGCGGCGTGTTGTTCAGCGCCTGGCCGGAGTAAACGCCGCTGACGACCTTGGCGTCGATCAGGGCGCCGGCGAGGTTCACGAAACCCCAGCCATAATCGTAGACGGCCTCGGCCTCGATGCCCTTCAGCCGTGCGTCGCCGATGTTGATCGCCGTGCGCGGCAACACAGTGAGGTCGACGTCGATATAATCTTCGACGGCGGTGTGGAAGACGTTGACCTTGGCACGAAACAGGTCACCCGCGGCCAGCACATCGTCATATCTCAGATTGATCCCGGCTTCCCAGTTCTTCGCCGTTTCGGGCTGCAGAAGCAAATTGGGCTGGTAGCTGTCGCCGCCGCCATGCGCGCCGCCGCCGCGGTAGACGTCCTGCAGGCCCGGCGCCCGGTAGCCTTCCGAATAGGTGCCGTAGAGTTGGAAGCCTTCCAACGGCGTCATGCCGACGGTAAGGCGGGGCGACCAGCGATCGCCCGAAATCGAGGCTTCCGCCGGCGGCACGGTCTTCGTTTCGCCGTCGAGCTGATAGCCGTCATAGCGGACAGCGGCAATGACCTGCAGCCAGTCGCTGTAGTCGCCCTGCCATTGCAGGAAGCCACCATAGCCCTGCTGTTCGCCGGCGCCGAAATGCGCGGCGTCCGACGAAGCCTCCAGATAGTAGTAATCGAGGCCGTAGGTGAGGGTGTGAGCGATCTCCCAGGCATCGAAGCGCGAGGAGTTCTTCAGGTTGAAGCCGCTCGTTGCGAGGTCGTAGTAGCGGAAGTTGCCGATCGCCGTTGCCGGCCAGACCTGCGTCTGCTCGGCGCGCGTGCGGTTGTGGTAGGCGTTGACACTGAGGTCGATCAGCTCGTTGTCGTCCGGCCTCCACGTATAGCCAGCCGTATAGGTCTGGTTGGTCGTGTCGGTGTCGTAGCGGCTCAGCGTCGGCGAGGTCGAGCCGCTCGATCCGGTGACCTGGTCGCCGTAGCGCTGCAGGATCGCGCCGAGCTTGAGCTCGTGGCCGTCGGCGGGCCGCAGGGTCGCCTTCATATAGCCGCTGGTGATGCTCTCGCCGGTCCACGGCACGGTGTCGCCATTGCCATCGGTGTAGCTGTCGCGGTCGCGGTAAATGAGGTTGCCGATGATGTCGGCGTCGTCGCTGAAACGGTAGGCGCCGGTGGTGCTGGTGGTGAAGCCGTCGCCATTATCCTCATAGCCCAGCTTCTCGCTCAGCGCCCAGCGTTCCTCCTGCTTGAGGAAATCGCCGGCATCCCTGGTCTCGAAGGAGACGACGCCGCCGATGCCGCCCGAACCATAGGCATTCGAGACCGGGCCGCGAATGACGGTCGCTTCCTTGATCAGTTCCGGCTCGACATAGAACGAGCCCGAGCCGTGTCCGACGCGCCAGTAATCCTGGCGGGCGCCGTCGAGCGTCACCACCACGCGGCCATATTGTTCGAGGCCGCGAATGTTGATGGCGGTCGCCGGATCGTCGCCGTTCATCGAGGCGGCAACGCCGGGCGTGGTGCGGAACATGTCGGCGGCGGTGTCGGGTTGGATGCGTTCGAGCTCTTCCTGATCGACGGCGCTGATGGCGGCCATCGATTCGATGATCGCCGTCTTGATCATCGTCGCCGAGATGGTGATCAGGTCGAGCACGGTCGGCTCGTTCTGCCCAGTCCTGGCCTGCTGGGGCGGCTTGACCGGCCGGTCGGCCTTGGCGGCGGCGCCCTTCTTCTCCGGCTCCTGTGCTGCGGCGGGCGGCGCGGCACACAGGCCGAGCGCGAAGGCGAGCGCGGTGCACGCCATCAAGGTTTTGTTGCTTGTCAGTTTCATGCGTGCAGCCCCGGAAAAGCAAAGATTGCTGGCGGCGGCCGTTGGCCCTGGCTGGCATGATGGAGAAGCCTCGACACGCGGGCCGGGCAGGGCTACTTATTAAAACATGATGATAATAGTCAACTTAATTTTACAGGCCGCGACCATGACCGAATTATCTAAAATGGAGCAGCGAAACGGCGGGGTCTGCAGCGGTAGACGGTGGAGGCAGACGCGCTGGTTTCAATTGGGCGGGATGGTGGCGGTGCTGATGCTGGCGCTTTCTGCTCTTGCGCCGTCTTGCGGCTTCAAGGCGCTGGCCGCCGAGACGATTGTCGATGCATCGGGGCGCACCGTCGCGACCGGTCCGGGAACCAGGATCCTGACACTCGGTTCCGATGTTACCGAGATCGTCGATGCGCTGGGTGCCGGCGAGCGGATCATCGCCGTCGATCGCGGCAGCAAATATCCCGCTTCCGTCGCGCAAAAGCCCAATGTCGGCTACCGGCGCAGTTGTCCGCCGAAGGCTTGGTCGCGCTTCGCCCGGACCTGATCCTGGCGGCCGAAGACAGTGGGCCGCCGGAGGCGATCGAAGTGCTCAAATCGCTGGCGATCCCGATTGTTCTTGTCCCGGAAGACAACAGTCCTCAAGGCATCGACCACAAGATTACGTTGATCGCTGCCTCGCTCCACCTCGAGGACAAGGGCAGGAAGGTTTCAAGGCAAGTGCTCGACGCCTTCCAGGCCGCTGCCGACCTGGCCGCGAAAATGCCGGCCGAGCGCCGCAAGAAGGTGGTGTTCTTCCACGGCCTCGTGCGGCTGAGTGCTGCCGGTGCGGGCACTGCGGCCGACGCGATCATCCGCTATGCCGGCGGCATCAATCGATGGCCGTAATGCAGGGTTACAAGGCAGCGTCGGAGGAGAAGCTGATCGAAATGGCGCCCGACGTCATCCTGATGATGAGCGACGGCAAGGGCGGACCCACCGCCGAGCAGGTGTTCGCCACGCGCGCGCTGAGCGCCACGCCGGCGGCGAAGGCAAAGGCGCTGATCGTATTGGACGGCGCCTATATGGTCGGCTTTGGCCCGCGCACCGCCGATGCAGTCCGCGACCTGGCGCAGGCGCTGTATTCGGAGACAGCAGACGCCGACTAAGTCATGAACTTTATGACGTCATGTTCAGTGGGTACTCGCGCCCCATCTGCCCCAAGCTTCCGTTCAGATCTCCGGGATGCTTTCCCTGAAGATCACCTGCAGCCTTGGCTGGTGCAGTTCGTAAGGCAATCCCCTGACCGCATGGGTCAAGGTGTTGAGCGCTTCGCGGGCTTCGACGCGCGGGTTCTGGTCGATGACCGCGTCGAGCGTGCCGTCGAGCAAAAGCTCCTTGGTGCCTTCCGTTACTTCATGGCCGAGAAAGACCGTCGACAGTGCACGCCCGCGTTCCCGTAGCGCGCGGGCGATGCCGGTGTTGCCGGCGCCGACATTGTAGATGGCGGCCAGGTCCGGGTGCCGATCCAGCAGGGCGGAAGCCTCCGAATAGGCCTTTTCCCGATCGTCGAGCATTTCGCGCATCTCGACGATCTGCAGATTGGGCGATTCTTCCGTCAGTATGTGGCGGAAGCCCATCTCGCGCTCTTCGTGGCCGCGGTAGGAGAGCGAACCGGCGAACAGCGCGACCTTGCCCGGACGCCCTGCACCCATGAAGCGGTTGAGCAGGTAGCCGGCGAGCCGGCCGGCGGCGCGGTTGTCGATGCCGATATAGGCGACCCGCGGCACATGCAGGATGTCGGAAGCGATGGTAACGACCTTGACCCCGCTGGCCGAAAGCGAGCGGATCGCCTCGCGCACCGTCGGATGGTCGAGTGCGATCACACCGACGCCTTGCGTCTGTCCGTGCAATTCCTGCAGCAGCCGGGCAAGCCGGTCCGGATTGAAGCCTTCGATAGTGGCGACGCGGACGTCGAGGTCCGGCCGCGACTGCGCCTGCGCCTCGATCTGGCGGTGCAGCATCTTGATGAAGGAATTGGTGCCGGCGGGCAGGGCGAAATCGAGCCGTATAACCTCACCAGGTATCGCGTTGCGCGAGTTCGGATTATTCGAATTTTCAGCGATATAGCCAAGCCGTTGCGCCGTTTCGAGCACGACCTCGCGGGTGCGCGCCCTGACCCCGGCGCGGTTGTTGAGCACACGGTCGACCGTAGCGGCGGAAACGCCGGCTTCCCGGGCTATGTCTGTCAGGGTGGACCGCACTGTCGATCACCTCATTCCAAAATGCGCCAAGGGCGCATCGAGATTACGCATTTCATGGGTCCGCTGTCGAAGCGGCAGCTTCATCGCCAGCCGCGATTCTGATGGGAAATGATGTAACCAGCCTTGGCCGATACGCAAGCTGCCGCGCTACACCAAAATGCCGAAACGGACCAAAGCGAGGAGGTGGGCAGCCTGGCTCCCTCAAATTCAAGCACCGGCTTCAGTGTGAGTGCCTTGATACACGCCATTCGTCCCCTCCCATGAGATGTTATGAGGCGTCTTGATTATTTATGATGTTGACAGGCTTCGTATAGTGCCGTCAATATCCATCATAAGGGCCGTGGAGGAACAAGGCCCTGAGGGAGGAGTTCCAATGTCGAATTTGATCCGCGTGTCGCGGCGCCGTTTGCTGGCGTCCGGTGGAAAGGCGGCAGTCCTTGTTGCTGCCGCAGGTATCGCACCGAAATTCATTCGCCCAAGCCGTGCCTATGCGGCCGATGCCCTGGCGCCCGGCATGATCGGTGGCCCGACGGGCTTCGACGGCTCGGAGCGCTATCAATATGGCGCCGACACGCCCGAGGGCCGCGCCATTGAGGCGGCCAAGGCGATGAAGGGCGCCGGCAAGGCGCCGGCCAAGATCGTGCTTGGCCTGTCCGATGGTTCGATCGGCCAATTGACACAGCCGTTTCCGGCCGGTGCGCCGTCGATCAAGGATCTCTGGGAGAAGGAAACCGGTATTCCGCTCGAGATCGTCGGTGTGCCGAATGGCCAGGAATTCACCAAGACGATGCAGGACATCTCCACCAAGGGTGGGGCGTATGACATCTACGCGGTCGAATGGAACCGTCTTGGCGACCTCGCCGAAACCGGGGGCATCCTCAAGCTCGACGACTTCGTCGCGCAGTACAAGCCGGAATGGGACGATCCCGAGCGCGGCTATGTCAATGGCGCCAAGGGCGTCTCGCTGCTCAATCAGTATCGCGGCTCGACCTATGGCGTGTCGCTGGATGGCGACTTCCAGACCTGGGTCTACCGCACCGATCTGTTCGGCGACGCAGCCGAGAAGAAGGCCTTCTCCGACAAATACGACTATGAACTGGCGGCGCCGAAGACCTGGAAGCAGCATGACGAGATCGCAGCCTTCTTCCAGCGCCCGGACAAGGGCCTGTTCGGCTCGACCGATCTGCGCAACCAGGGCTGGGGCTATACCAACTGGTATCAGCGTTATGTCTCAATGGCTTCGCCCAATCAGTTCTTGTTCGACGATACCGGCAAGCCGCTGATCAATTCGGAGCAAGGTATTGCGGCGACCAGCGAGTACATCGCGTCGCTTGCGCACCATTCGCCGGATGCGATCTCCTGGGGCTGGCCGGAGCAGTACGGCAATTTCGCAAAGGGCGGTGCGGCCATGACCTGCGCCTTCTCCAATCTGCCGAAATTCCTCGATAATGCCGGCAACAAGGATTCAGCTGTCACCGGCAAGATCGGCTCGATGCTGCCGCCCGGCCGCGAGATCGACGGCAAGCTGGTCAGCCGTTCGGTGCTGTGGCTCAATCTGTCGGCGTCGGTGTCTTCGCAGGCCAAGAACCCGGAGGCCTGCTACCTGTTCCTGCAATGGCTGGGATCTAGTCGCATCTATGCGTGGATGACCGCCAACCCGGGCGGTTACTTCGATCCGTTCCGGCTGTCGGATTTCTCCGATCCGCTGGTCCGCCAGACCTATCATGCTTACCACATGGACGTGGTGCGCGAGACGGTCGCCCGCACCGTGCCCACCATCAACTATCCCGGCGCCACCGCCTTCCACAATGCGCTGGACGAGAACCTCGTCGCCGCGCTGACCAAGGCCAAGACAGCAGAGCAGGCGATGGCCGACACCGAGGCCGAGTGGAAGAAGATTGCCCGCCGCACCGGCGAGGAGAAGCTTCTCGAAGCCATCAAGACCAACAAGGAGGCCTGGCCCACCGTTCTCGATCCGATCGCCTGATCCTCCCGGATCTTACCAAGAGGGGAGGAGTGATTGCTCTTCCCCTCGATAACGAAGGACCCAGCAAAGCCGCAAGATGAAGCGTTCAGTTCCTTTCGAGATATTCCGCTATGCCGCGATCTTTGCGGCAATGGCGGTGACGCTGGTGCCGATCCTGTGGATGATGTCGATGGCGTTCAAGCCGATCGCCGAATGGTCGGCGACCGGCGCCGACCTGACCTGGTGGCCGAAGAACCCGACACTCAGCAATTTCCGCTTCGTCTTCGGTGAATCGACCAACAATCTTATCGTCGCGCTCGACCGCACAGCTTTGAAGCCGATCCTGTCGTCGCTGCTGTCGGCCACGTTCGGCACGGCGATCGCCATGTCGGCGGGCACAGCGGCGGCCTACGGGCTGTCGCGCTTCAACTCGGGCCAGAACCTGCCGCTGGCGCTGATCCAGCTTCGCCTGTTTCCGCCGATGGCGGTCATGACCCCGGTGATGATCATGTGGGCCTTCCTCAACTTCACCGACAGCTGGTGGGGGCTGTCGCTGATCTACGGCATCGTCACGCTGCCTTTCGCCTTCTGGCTGATGAAGACCTTCTTCGACGACATGCCGCGCGAGATCGAGGAGGCGGCACTGGTCGAGGGCTGTTCGCGGTGGCGCGTCTTCACCCGCATCACGCTGCCGATGATGCGGGCGCCGCTGGCCAGTGCCGCGCTGTTCGTCTTCATCCTCAACTGGTCGGACTATCTGATTGCGCTGCTTCTGACGACGCGCGAATGGGTCACGGTCCCGGTCTACATGGCCTCGCTGTCCTCCTCGATGACCGGACAGCTCTACGGCGCCAAGGCAGCTCTCGGCCTGATCGCCGCGGTGCCGCCGGTGATCTTGGGCATCGCCATCCAGCGTCATCTGGTGCGCGGGCTGACCTTCGGGGCGCTCAAGCAATGAGCTCGGTGACAGCCACGATTTCGGAGGGCGACATGCAAGCCTCCAAGGCGGCGTCGGTGTTGCCGGACGAGGGCGCGCGGCTCGGATTCCGGCTGACCCTGCCGGCGCAGATCCTGGTGCTGTTCATCGCCGTCTTCCCGCTGCTGATGCAGCTCTACATCAGCCTGACCGACTGGTCGCCGCTGTCGGGCACCGGCTGGTGGAATGCCTGGTCGATGTGGAACAGTTTCGCCAATTACACCGACCTTGCCGCGGACGCGCGCTTCTGGAGCGCGCTGAAGCGCACGGCCATCGTCATGATCGTCTGCGTGCCGGCGGAGTTCCTGCTCGGCCTCGCGCTGGCGACGCTGTTTGCGGACGAATTTCCCGGCAAGCGGATCTTCTATTCGATCCTCTTGATGCCGATGATGGTGGTGCCGGCGGTGGCCGGCTACATGTTCTTCATGCTGTTTCAGTCGGGCGGCCCGGTCAACGACATCCTGTCGGCGATGTCAGGCTTTCCCGTCACCATCGCCTGGCTCTCGGATCCGACGCTGGCGCTGATCGCGGTGATGGTCGCCGACATCTGGCAGTGGACGCCGCTAATGTTCCTGATCCTGCTTGCCGGCCTGGTCGGCGTGCCGGAGGACCAGATCAAGGCGGCGACGCTGCTCGGCGCCAACCCCTGGCAGCGCTTCGTCACCATCGTGCTGCCGAAGATGAAGACGATCATCATCATTGCGCTGGCGATCCGGGTGATCGAGAACTTCAAGATATTCGACACCCTCTACATCATGACCGGCGGCGGTCCCGGGGTCGCTACCGAAACCATCTCCGTTTACATCTACAAGCTCACCACGCAGGACCTGATCTGGAGCTATGTGGCGGCAATCGCGCTGGCCATATTGATCGTGCTGTCCATCGCCGCTGTGTTTGCCATGAAACGCATGGCCCGGGTACGCGAGGTGGCGGCATGAGCACGATCCATCTGCAAAACCTTGTCAAGAAATTTGGCGACTTCACTGCGCTGCAGACGATGGATCTGGCCATTGCCGACGGCGAGTTCATGGCGCTGCTCGGGCCGTCCGGCTGCGGCAAGTCGACGACGATGAACATGATCGCCGGCATGGAAGAGCCGACCAGCGGCAAGATCCTGTTCGGCGAACGCGACATGGCCGGCGTGCCGATGGGGCGGCGCGGCGTCGGCTTCGTCTTCCAGAACTATGCGATCTTCACTCATATGAGCGTGCGGCAGAACCTCGCCTACGGCCCGAAAATGCGCGGCGCACCAAAGGCCGAGATCGACCGCCGCGTCGGCGCCATTGCCGAGATGCTGCAGCTGACGCCGCTGCTCGACCGCAAGGCCGACCGGCTTTCGGTCAACATATTGCAGCGGGTGGCGATTGGCCGTTCGGCGATCATGGAGCCGGCGATCTTCCTGCTCGACGAGCCACTGTCCAATGTCGACGCCGCCTTCCGGGCGGTGATGCGGACCGAATTAAAGCAACTGCAGCGGCAGTTCCGGCAGACCATGGTCTACGTCACCCACGATCAGCTCGAAGCGATGACCATGGCCGACCGCATCGCGGTGATGGACCACGGCGTGCTGCAGCAGGTCGGCACGCCACTGGAAGTCTACAACAACCCGGCCAACGTCTTCGTCGCCCGCTTCATCGGTGCGCCGGGCATGAACCTGCTCAAGGGCTGGTTGGCGGAAAGTGACCGTGGCCTGGTCGTCGATCTTGGCCCACTCGGGGCGACGCCGCCGCTGCCGGTCGAGATCGCCGATGCCGCCAGCCGGATGCGCGGCGAGGTGTTTTATGGCTTTCGACCGGAGCAGGTGACGCTGGCCGAAAGCGGCCGTGGCCTCTGCATGCCGGTGAGTTTCGTCGAGCGGATCGGCGCGCGCACCATCATCCATCTTGGCGAGGGAGAGACCGCGGTGAAGGCGGTGTTCGACAATGATGTCGGGCTGGCGATCGGGCAGACAGCCGTCGTCGCGCCTGCGGCGGAGGCGGTGCGCGTCTTCGACGCCGCTACCGGCCTTGCGTTGAGAGCAGGTTGAGATGGCCGATATCGTTTTCCGTAATGTGACAAAACGCTATGGCGGCACGCTGGCTGTCGACGATGCCTCGTTCGCGGTCAACGACAACGAGTTCTTCTGCTTCTTCGGGCCGCCGCTGTCGGGCAAGTCGACGATACTCCGTCTGGTGCTCGGGCTGGAAACCCCGGACACGGGCGAGATCCTGATTGGCGGCAAGCCGGTCAACACGGTGTCGCCGGCGGAGCGCAATGTCGCCATGGTGTTCCAGAATCTGGCGCTGTTCCCGCATATGAGCGCGCGCGACAACATCCGTTTTCCTTTGGTCGAGCGGAAGGTGGCAGAAGCCGAGATCGAAAAACGCGTCGCCGATGTCGCGGCCAAGCTGCATATCAGACATATCCTGCACAAACCGCCGGCGCAGCTTTCCGGCGGTGAGCGGCAGCGCGTCGCGATCGCCCGCGCGCTGGTGCGTGATCCGGCTGCCTATTTGATGGACGATCCGATCTCGGCGCTCGACGCCCGGCTGCGCGAGGAGACGCGCGTCGAGCTCAAGCGCATCCAGCGCGAGCTCGGCAAGACGCTGATCTATGTCACGCACGACCAGGAAGAGGCGATGTCGGTCGCCGACCGCATGGCCATACTGGAGAGCGGCAAGATCAGGCAGATCGGCGCGCCGGCCGAGATCTATGACCGGCCGGCCAGCACCTATGTGGCGCGGCTGCTCGGCTCGCCGATGATGAACATATTGAAGTCGGTGCACGGCGCGGAAGGCGTGGAGGCGGCCGAAGGCACGATCCGCATCGCGGACAAGGCGGCGCCGGCCGATGCCGTCGAGATCGGGCTCAGGCCGGAAGACATCAAGGTCAAGGCCTGGTCGGATGGAATCTCGGACGGGGGCGCGGGCCGCCCGGCGCGAGTGTTCGAGGTCGAGCCGCTCGGCGGCTACACCGTGGTGACGCTCGCCGCCGGGCAGGCGCGCCTGCGGGCGCTGTTGCGCGGCCAGCCGGACATCAGGCCGGACGCGATGGTGGCGATATCCTGCGAGCCGGGCAGGGTGCATTATTTCGGGCAAAGCGGGGAAGCGCTGGCAAGATGACGGCGGCTGCAAGAAACGAGCTTCGGGAGGAACATATGGCAAGCGAAGAAATAGCGGGCAACGGCTTCGAGCCGGACGTTAAAGTCCGCACCAGGGAATACAGGATCGGCTGCGTCGGCGCCGGTATGATCATGGCCGAATGTCACCTTGCCGCCTACAAGGAAGCCGGTTTTCCGGTGGTGGCGATCGCCTCGCGCACCAAGGCCAGCGCCGAGAAGGTCGCCAAGCGCTGGGATATCCCGACCGTCCATAACACGCCGGAACAACTCATCGAGGACAAGAACGTCGAGATCATCGATCTTGCCTTTCCGCCGGACCAGCAGCCGGCGCTGATCCGCCATGCGCTGAACCAAGCACATATCAAGGCGATCCTGGCGCAGAAGCCACTGGCGCTGTCGCTCGATGAAGCCGTCAAACTGCGCGACGAGGCGGCCAAGGCCGGCAAGATCCTCTCGGTCAACCAGAACATGCGTTACGACCAGTCGATGCGCGTCTTGAAGCAGATCATCGACAGCGGCGCGCTCGGCGACATCGTCTTCGCCCAGATCGACATGCATGCGATCCCGCACTGGCAGACCTTCCTCGAGGACTATGACCGGCTGACGCTCGCCAATATGAGCGTCCACCATCTCGACGTACTGCGCTTCTTGTTCGGCGATCCCCTGGAGATCACCACCCTGACCCGCAAGGATCCGCGCACCCGCTTTGATCATTCGGACGGCATCATCGTGTCGACGCTGCGGTTCCCGTCCGGCGTGCTCGCCGTATCGCTGGAGGATGTCTGGTCCGGTCCGCGCCAGGAGGGCTACCAGGACGACCAGCACATCAACTGGCGCGTCGACGGCACCAAGGGTGTCGCCAAAGGCACCATCGGCTGGCCGACGGGCGCTGCGTCGACGCTGACCTACGCCTCGACCGAGACCACCGATGGTCAATGGGTGACACCCAGCTGGGACACGATGTGGTTCCCGCATGCTTTCATCGGCGTCATGGAGCAGCTTCAGCACGCGGTTAAGACGGGCGAGCCGCCAGCGCTGTCCGTCGCGGACAATGTCAAGACCATGGCGCTGGTCGAAGCCGGCTACCGCTCGATCGACAAAGGCCGGACGGTCAAGCTTTCCGAAATATCAACTGACTGAATCACTTACAGGGAGGAATTCACACCATGATGCAGGCAGGTATTTTCACGGGTTATTTCCCGTATGGCCTCAAGGAAACCGCGCAGAAGATCCGTGCGCTCGATTTCAACACCGTGCAGCTCGACCTGCATTTCAGGGATATCGACCTGTCGTCCGGGCAGATCACCAAGGACAAGGCCAAGACCGTCCGCGATACGTTCCGCGACCACAATCTGCCGATCTGCTGTGTGTCGGGCTACACCAACATCATCCATCCGGATATGGGCGAGCGCGAGAGGCGCGTCGGCTATTTGAAGGAGATCATCCGCAACGCGCGCCATTTCGGCACCCCTTACGTGATCTCGGAAACGGGTACCTACAACACCGAATCCGACTGGGTGCATCACCCGAAGAACAAGACCGAGGAAGGGTTCGAGGAATGCCGCAAGGTCATCGCCGACCTTGCCCAGACGGCCTATGACCACGGCGCGGTCTTCCTGCTCGAAACCTATGTCAACAATGTCGTCGGCTCGGTCGAGGAGACGGTGAGGATGTTCGCGCAGGTCGACCACCCAGGCCTCGGCCTGTTGATGGACCCGACCAACTATTTCGAAACCCACAATATCGACCGGATGGATCAGATCCTGAACCAGGTGTTCGACACGCTGACCGACAAGATCAAGATCGCCCACGCCAAGGACGTCAAGCGTTCCGGCGGCGACAAGTCGGAGAAGCACGCAGACATTGGCGACGAGGACGCGCTGGAGAGCCACACTTTCCGCGGCGTCGGTGAGATCGAGCTGCCGGCGCCCGGCCTCGGTTCGCTGAACTACGACCTTTATCTCAAGCGGCTGGCCGAAAAGCACCCGAACATCCCGGTCATCATCGAGCATCTTTCGGAAGACGACGTGCCGCGCGCCAAGAAATTCCTCGATGGGAAATTCCGCGCCAACGGACTGTGATGGCGCGGTTCGGCTACGAAACAAGGGAGGAAGAGAAATGTTGAAATTCGCGTTGAAAATCGCGGCTGCCGCGACGGTTCTAGCCGGTGCAACGCTGGGTACTCCGGCGGTGGCGCAGGACGCCCAGAAGACGTTCTACCTGTTGTCGCATGGCGGCCCGTCGGATGCCTTCTGGATCGACTGGAATGCCGGCGCGACCAAGGCCTGCGACCAGCTCAAGGTGACCTGCAAGATCTCGTTCAGCGGCGGCGACATGGCGGCGCAGAAGGAAGCCTTCAACTCGGCACTCGCCGCCAAGCCGGACGGCATCGCCACGACTTCGGCGCAGCCCGGCCTGTGGACCGAGGAGGTCAAGGCAGCGAAGGCGGCCGGCATCCCGATCGTGTTCTTCAACACCGACGATCCGGCAACCGGCCGGCAAGCCTATGTCGGCGCCGACCTTAGGGAAGCCGGTGTCATCTGGGCGAAATATCTGGTCGACCACAAAATGGTGAAGCAGGGCGACAAGGTGTTCCTGCCGGTCGAAGTGCCGGGTGCCAGCTACCAGCAGCTCGAGACCGAAGGCATTGCCAGCGTCTTCGATCCGCTCGGCATCAAATATGACGTGGTCGATTGCGGCACCGATCCGGCCGGCATCATCGCCAAGATGACGGACTACATGGTGGCCAACAATCCGCCGGCAATCATCGCGCTCGGCGATTCCGTCGCGGCCAGCGTCAAGCGGGTGTTCGATGGCGCCGGCGTGCCGGCCGGCAAGATTCCGGTCGTCGGCTGGGGCAATTCGAAGGAAACGGCCGAGTCCGTCAAGGCCGGTTTCGTCAACGCGGCTGCCTGGCAGTTCCCGTCGGCGCAGGGCTTCATGCCGGTGGCGCTGCTCGGGTTGGCCGCCGCCGGCGAACCGATCGGCTACGACATCCACACTTTCAGCCTCTACGACGCCTCGAGCGTCGAACCGATCCTGAAACTCTACAACAAGTGATTGGAACTGACGCCCGCCGCGCAGGCGGGGGGCGTCACCCTGAGATATGGTCCAAGCAGTCATGACAATTGCCGCAGAAGAGGAAATGCCGCGTGCCAAACGCAGGTCGAGCCTGATCCGCTCGCCGCAGTTCTCTTCGCTCGTCATCCTGATCGTCCTGCTTGCGGTGTTCGCGATCGCCGACGCGAATTTCCTGTCGCCGCTCAACATCTCCAACATGATGGCGTTCCTGCCCGAGCTCGGCATCATAGCGCTCGGCATGACGCTGCTTCTGACGGCGGGCGAGTTCGACCTTTCGGTTGGTGCTGTGTTCGGACTGGCGCCGGTTGTCGTCATGCTTCTGGTGCAGAACGGCGGGGTGGATATTGGCGTGGCGCTGCTGGCCGGCCTGCTGCTCTGCATAGCGATCGGTGCGATCAACGGGCTGATCGTCACCAAGATCGGCATCTCCTCCTTCCTGGTGACGCTGTCGATGCTGCTGGTGGTGCGAGGCGCGGCCCTCTACATCACCCAAGGCTTTCCGCTGAAGTCCTGGGACCAGCCAGGGTTCTTCGTGACGCTGCTGGCCGGCAGCTTCAATATCGGAACGTTCCGTTTCTATACCTCGCTGTGGTGGTTCATCGGCCTGTCGCTACTGGCGATCTATGTGCTGCGCTACGCCAAGCTCGGCAACTGGATCAGCGCCATCGGCTCGAACCGTAACGCCGCCGTGGCGCGTGGTGTGCCGGCCGATGCGGTCAAGATCTGGCTGTTCATCCTGACCTCGGTGCTGGCCGGTCTCGCCGGCATGATCAGCGCCTTCCGCATTTCTGCCGCCTCGCCGGTGGCCGGCACCGGCTACGAACTCGAAGTGATCGCCATGGTGGTGGTCGGCGGCACGGCGCTGACCGGTGGGCGCGGCACCATTTTAGGTACCATCGTCGGCGCGCTGATGCTGCGCAGCATCCGCAACGGCATCGTGCTGATCGGCGTGCCTGGGCTCGCCTACAACATCTTCGTCGGCGTCATCATCCTTGCCATGCTCATTCTGCACGCTTTGCTGCAGAAGAACGCCGCCAGGAGCTGACCATGGAAGTGCTTCGGCTGCACAACCTGCAAAAGTCCTTCGGCAGCGTCCGCGCCCTGAAGAGCGCCTCCTTCACGCTCAACGAGGGCGAAGTGGTGGCCTTGCTCGGCGACAACGGCGCCGGCAAATCGACGTTGATCAAGGCGATCTCCGGGGTGTTTCCGGTCGACCGCGGCGACATCTATGTGCGCGGCCAGAAGGTCTCCATCCGCTCGACGCGCGATGCGATGGATCTCGGCATCGAGACCATCCACCAGGACACCTCGCTGGCACCGGACCTCAGCATCGCGCGCAATCTTTTCCTCGGCCGCGAGCCAGTCAACCTCAAATGGCTGGGTGTGTTCGCGCCGCTCGATCTCGCGCAATTGCGCGATGCCGCCTCGGCTCTTTTGAAGCGCGTCGGCATCTCGAAGAAGCTCGACGCCGATGCGCTGGTCAGCACGCTGTCGGGCGGCGAACGCCAGTCGATCGCCATCTCGCGCGCCATGCAATTCGCCGCCAAGGTCATCATCCTCGACGAGCCGACCAACAATCTCGGCGTCGAGGAAACGCACGGCGTGCTGCGCTTCGTCAAGGAAGTGCGCGACGCCGGTCACTCGGTGCTTTTGATCACCCACAACATCCATCACGTCTTCCAGGTCGCCGACCGCATCATCGTCATGCGGCGCGGCGAGATCGTCGCCGAGCAGACGGTCGCCGACACCGACCTGCTGACCGTGGAAAGTATCATCACCGGCGCCGACATGTCGGCCCTGCTCAAGGAGACGAGAGCCAAGTGAAGGACGGGAGCAAAGTGAAGGAACTGGCCGTCACATGGTAGAGCTTTACGGCAAGACGCTGTCGCGCCGGCAGGTCTCGGAACGCTCGGGCATGCTGTCGCAGTTCGCCGGCGTGCGACTGATGACGCTTGGCGACGGCGTCGAGCGCGGCATCCGCATGCTCGAATTCCGCACCGGCTCGGGCCTGCGCTTCACCGCGCTGGTCGACCGGGCGCTCGATATCGCCGATTGCGACTTCAAGGGCCAGGCGATCGGCTGGCATTCGCCGAGCGGCTTTCGCAATCCCGCCCTGCACGAGTATGAAGGCGAGGACGGGCTGGCCTGGGCGCGGTCGTTTTCCGGCCTTCTACTGACCTGCGGCCTCGACCATATATTGTTCATGAACGAGGTACCCGCCGACACCTACAACTATCCGCCGAAGAAGACGGTGCGCCATTCGCTGCATGGCCGCATCAGCACCATCCCGGCGCGGCTGAGTGGCTACGGCGAGACCTGGGACGGCGACCGCTGCGTGTTGTGGGCCGAAGGCATCGTCCAGCAATCGACTGTATTCGGCGAGGATCTGCATCTATTGCGGCGGATCGAGGCCGATGTCGGCGGCAACGAGATCCGGCTTTCGGACCGTGTCGTCAATCACGGTTTCAACCGAACACCGCATATGTTTTTCTACCACATCAATGTCAGCCATCCGGTGCTTGACGAGGGCGCGCGCTATCTGGCGCCGATAAGGGATGTCGTTTGGGCCGGGCATGCCGGCGAGCGTTATGAGGCGCAAAAGGTCGGCTATCGCACGGTCCCGGCGCCGCAGCCGCGTTTCAGCGAACAGGTCTGGCAGCACGAGCTCGGCGCTGGCAGCACCGGCGAAGTCCCGGTGGCGGTGGTCAACGATAGGCTCGGCCTCGGGTTCGAGGTGGTAACGCGCAAGGACCAATTGCCCTGCACCTACCAATGGCAGAATTTCCAGGCTGGACAGTACGCGCTTGGCATCGAGCCGTCGACGCATCATGTGCTGGGAAATCTGGCGGCGCGCGAACGCGGCGAGATGATCTGGCTGGAGCACGGCGAGAGCCGCTCGTACGATGCGGTGTTCCGGGTTCTCGACGGCGCCGGCGAGATCGCCGCCGCCGAGAGCCGGATCGCGGCAATCGCCAGGCAGCCGCAGCAGGATTATCCCCAGCCGTCGGGCCGTTTTCCTGTTCTTGGAGGCAGGTCGTGATAATGGCTAGGACGATACGAGACACCAGTTGGGAGGCTGGTCCCGGCCGGAGCGGGGAGGGTTCGCGGCCGAGCTGGAATTGGAGGTCACAATGGCTGGCACGGTAAAGCGCGATTACAGCCTGGTCGGCGAAAGCACGCGCAGGGCGATCGAGACGGGACTGGCCTCGGCGGAGTGGTACCACACCGATGTCCCCCGCAAGGCGATCAAGGAGTTGATGCAGCGCTCAGACGGCCCGGCGATCCGCGACACGATCATCTGGATCATCGCCATCCTCGGCTCCGCCGCCGGCGCCATCTATTTCTGGGGCACCTGGTGGTGCGTGCCGTTCTTCTTCGTCTACGGCGTGCTCTACGGCTCCTCCAGCGACTCGCGTTGGCACGAATGCGGCCATGGCACTGCCTTCCGCACGCGCTGGATGAACGATGTCGTCTACCAGATCGCCAGCTTCATGCTGATGCGCAATCCGGTGACCTGGCGCTGGAGCCATGCCCGGCACCATACGGACACGATCATCGTCGGCCGCGACGCCGAGATCGCCGTGATGCGCCCGCCGGACCTGCTGCGTGCCGCGCTGGCTTTCACCGGCATCCTCGATTTTCGCTATTCGCTTCCGGCGCTGGTACGCCAGGCGTTCGGCAAGCTGACGCCCGACGAGAAAAGCTACGTTCCCGAGATGGAACAGCACAAGGCCGTCATCGCGGCGCGCTGGCATATCGCGATCTACATCGCGACGATCGCGCTCGCCGTGTTCATGCGGTCGTGGATACCGGTGGTGCTCATCGGCGTGCCGCGCCTCTACGGCACCTGGCACATGGTGCTGACCGGCCTGCTGCAGCATATCGGTCTGGCCGACAACGTCGTCGACCACCGGCTCAACACCAGGACCGTGTACATGAATCCGATCAGCCGGTTCATCTACTGGAACATGAACTACCACGTCGAGCATCACATGTTCCCGATGGTACCGTATCACGCGCTGCCCAGGCTGCATGAACTGATCAAGCACGATCTGCCCGAGGCGAACCCCTCGATATGGCATGCCTATCGCGAGGTCTGGCCGGTCCTGCTCAGGCAGCTCAAATACGAGGACTATTTCCTCAAGCGCGAATTGCCGCCGACGGCACGGCCCTATCGTGGCGAGTTCCACGACGTGAACATGTCGGCAGCGGCTGAGTAGGCACTGCACGAGCGCAACGCAGAAATTTCAGGAGAAGCAGAGATGGCCGATTGGGTCGAAGCGTGCGCCGTGGACGATGTCGAAGAGGAAGATGTCATCCGCTTCGACCATGGCGGCCGCACCTTCGCGATCTACCGTTCGCCGGACGATGAATTCTTCGCCACCGACGGGTTTTGTACGCATGAACAGGCTCATCTGGCCGACGGGCTTGTCATGGACGACATCATCGAATGCCCCAAGCACAATGGCCGCTTCAATTACAAGACCGGCCAGGCGAAGGGCGCTCCCGTTTGCGTCAATCTCGCGACCTATCCAGTCAAGGTCGAAGCTGGCAAGGTGATGATCCAGATCGCCTGACCGGCCTTCTGTCACGTAGCAAAGGGGACCAAAATCCATGAGCCGGAAAAGACCGACCGTCGCCGACCTGCGCGCCATGAAGGGCAAGCGGCAGCTGACGATGCTGCGCGTGCTGACGATGGACGAGGCCGAGGCCGCCGAACGCGCCGGCGTCGATATCGTCTCGGTGCCGCCGGAGCTGGTGCTCAATCCGCAATATCGCGATGCGGCACCCAGCCTGTTCACCATGCCGGGCGAGAATTTCTTCGAGATCGGCACCGCCGATCATTTCGTCCGCTGGGCGTTCCGGCTCTACAAGGCCAGCGCCGATGCGGTCTATTGCAGCGCCGGCTACGCCACCATCAAACGGATGGCCGACGATGCAATTCCGGTGATCGGGCATGTCGGCCTCATCCCGTCACGCGCCACCTGGACCGGCGGCTTCAAGGCCGTCGGCAAGACCGCCGATACCGCCATGCAGGTGTTCGAGGCGGTGAAGCAACTGGAGGCCGCCGGCGCGATCGGCGCCGAGATCGAGGTGGTGCCAGTCGAGGTGGCCAAGGCGATTTCGGAACGCACATCGCTGATCATGTTGTCTATGGGGGCGGGCACCGGCTGCGATGCGCAATACCTGTTCGCAGACGATATCCTCGGCCAGAACCGTGGCCACATGCCGCGCCATTCCAAGGTCTATCGCAATTTCGCCGCCGAATACGATCGGCTGCAGGCCGAACGCATCGCTGCCTTTTCCGAATATGTCGCCGATGTGAACAGCCTGGCGTATCCCGAAGACAGGCACGTCGTGCACATGGACCCGGACCAGCTCAGCCTGTTCCTGGAGAAGATCGAAGCCGCATGAGACACGCCGGCAGTGGCGCGAAGCGCCATCGCGGATCGTAAAAACGCCGGTTCGGCGGCAGGGCCAGGTCATCGCATAGCCGGGCTGCGATGCCACACGAAAGTTTGTTGGTCCATGTCTGGACGGCACCGGCCAAATGCTGTTGAAACCGGTGCGTCATCGGTTTGCCGGACATTTGTGCGGCTGCCGATGGGGCGGGAGAAGATTCCCCTTCGGACAGTTCTACGCATGACCGCCATTCCCGAAGACAAAGCCTTACCCGAAACCGCGCCGGCGGCGCGGCAAGCCCGGCGGGTGGCGCTGATCGTCGCCGTCGCCTTCTTCATGCAGCTTCTAGATTCGACCATCATCTCGACCTCGCTGCCGCAGATGGGAGAATCCTTCGGCGTGCCGGCGGTGGCGATGAGCATCGGCATAACCGTCTATATGCTGACCATGGCGGTGTTCGTGCCACTGTCCGGCTGGCTCGCGGACCGTTTCGGCGCGCGCAACATCTTCCTCATGGCGATTGCCCTGTTCACGCTGGCCTCGCTCGCCTGCGGTGTCTCGCAGAACCTGGCTGAATTCGTCGCCGCACGTGCCGTGCAGGGCCTGGGCAGCGCGCTGATGACGCCGGTCGGCCGCATCCTGGTGCTGCGCAATGCGCCGAAATCCGAGCTTCTCAACGCTACGGCGCTGATCACCTGGCCGGCGCTGTTCGCGCCGGTGGTCGGGCCGGTGCTTGGCGGCTTCATCACCACCTATGTCTCCTGGCACTGGAATTTCTTCATCAACATTCCCCTTGGGGTTGCCGGTTTGGCGCTGGTCGCCCGCTTCATTCCCGGCGACCGCGAAGCTGGGGCCAAGCCGCTCGACTGGCCGGGCTTCCTGCTGACCTCGGTAGGGCTCGCCGCGATGCTCTATGGCCTCGAGCGCATCGCGCATCCGCGAGGGGGGGTGTTGCCGACCGTGGCACTGCTCGGTACGGGCATTTTGGTCGGCTGGCTGGCGGTGCGGCATCTGCGACGCGCCAACCATCCGCTGCTTGATCTCACAGCTTTCAAGGTGCAGACCTTTGCCATCTCGACGCTGTCGGCCGGCACGATTTTCCGCATCGCCATCAACGCCACGCCGTTCCTGCTGCCGCTTTGGTTCCAGGTTGGCTTCGGCCTGAGCCCGGTCGATGCTGGCATGATGGTCCTGGCCTATTTCCTCGGCAATCTCGGTATGAAGGTGGTGACGACGCCGACGCTGAGGCGGTTCGGCTTCCGTTCGGTGCTGATCGTCAACGGAGTGATCGCCTCTTTGTCGATCATGGCCTGCGCGGCGCTTACGCCGCAGACGCCGAAAGCGTTGGTGGTGGTGCTGATGCTGATCGCCGGACTGTCGCGTTCGATGCAGTTCACCGCGCTCAACACACTGGCCTTCGCCGATGTGGCCTCACCGCAGCGTAGCTCGGCGGCGACGTTGTCCAGCATGCTGCAGCAGGTGGCGATGCTGTTCGGCGTGGCGGTCGCGGCGGCGCTGCTCAACCTGTCGCAGATCGCCAGGGGCGCTGCGGCGCTCGATCTCGTCGACTTCCGACTTGCCTTCCTGGCGATCGGCGCAATCGGGCTCGTCGCCTCGTTCCGCTTTCTGGCGTTGCCGAAGGCCGCCGGCGCCGAGGTCTCGGGCCATGTTTTGCGGATTTGACGCAGAAGCTGCGCGGCGAGCGCGGACATAAATTCTGCCTGCTCCGCTCGTCCGGGAGCAAACCTTTGCCAGCGCTTCGATCGGCACGATCAATTGCAAAAGTGCTTGAGTTCCAGGCATTGCGCCAGCCTCGCAATCGGTGCGTCCAACCGCGGAATTTCCTCGCAAGCCGGCCTGCAATGCGCGGATTCATTTGACGGATTGGTCTTGAGCCGATTAGCTTTCGTTCGATGGCCGCAGAGGGAGCAGGGCGTAGCCATCGCGGGTGAAAGCGGGCAATGAACGCGACCGGCTGGCTAAACTGGAGAAGCCTGAACCAGGAGGGCATTGTCTTTGCCATCGCGGTCGTGCTGTTCATTGCCGCCGCCATCGGACTGCCTGGTTTTATCAACTCGAACAATCTTGTTGCCATCGTGCGCTCGGTCTCGGTGCTGGGCATATTGGCGCTCGGCATGGCGGTCGTCATTATCGGCAGGGGCATCGATCTGTCGGCGGTGGCGATCATGGCGATGTCGGTCGCTTGGTATCTGCAATTGCTGAGTTCGGGAATGTCCGACGGGCTGGCCTTCGCCTATGTGCTCGCCGGCGTTCTCGCCATCGGGCTTTTGAACGGCATTTTGGTCGCCTACGCCGAGGTTCCGGCGATCTTCGTGACGCTGGCGACCGCGTCCTTCGTCTTCGGCTATGTGCGCTCACAATTGATCACACAGGACGCCGTGCCGGTGCCGCCCGGCCATTGGGTCGAGCTTCTGGGCGGGCTTCGGTTCCTCGACATCCCGGTCGAGGTTTTTGTCTTCGCCGGGCTGGCTTTCGCCTTTTTCCTGTTCCTGCGCTACACCAAATGGGGCCGCTACGTCTATTTCGCCGGCGACAACCCGGTTGCGGCGCGCAATATCGGCATTCCAGTGCGCCCGATGCTGGTGCTGCGCTACGTGTTGTCGGCCTTGGTCTCGCTGATTGCCGGCTTGCTCACCGCCGCCAGCCTGCATTCGATCAACACCCGCATCGTCAATTCCACGCTGCTCTACGACATCGTGCTGGTGGCGGTGATCGGCGGCATCGGTCTATCGGGCGGGCGGGGCGGGGTGCGCAACGTGCTGGTGGGTGCCGCGCTGATCGGCATCCTGCTCAACGCCATGACCATCATCGACATTCCGCTGCTCTATCAGAACCTGATCAAGGCGGCGATCCTGCTGGCGGCGATCATCGTCGATGGGTTCATCAATCCGCGCGACGAGCAGACCGCGCAGCAAGGCGACATTTAGACTGACGCGAACGGTTGGGGCCGGCCGCGAACGACAACGACCAAACCAGAGGATGTGACATGAAAATGATCAGGACGTTTATGGCCGCCGCGGCAGCGCTTGCCGTCTCCGCCTTCGTGGCGCCAGGCTTCGCCGCCGAAGATCCGGGTCCGGGCGCCTATTCGCAAGCGCTCAAGGGCAAGCGCGTGATGCTGGTGCCGATGGCGATGGGCTTCGATCTGGCACAGGGCTGGGCGCATTACCTGAAGACCGAGGTCGAGGCCTGGGGCGGCGTGTTCGAGACGCGTGACCCGAACTGGGTGGTCGATGCCGGCGCGCAGGCGATAACCGACGCTATTTCGTCTGACACCAGGCCGGACGTGCTGATCATCCATTCGCCGGACCTCAACTCCTATGCCAAGCTGATGAAGAAGGCGCAGGCCGCCGGCACCTATGTCCTGCTGGTCGACAATCCGGCGAACTTCCCGGCCGATGCCTTTGTCGGCAGCGACTGGGATCGGCTCGGCCAGCTGGAAGCCGATGCGGCGATCAAGGGTTGTGGGCCGAACTCCTCCAAGAAGATCGGGCTGGTGCAGGGCGACCAGGCCAACTCGTCGAGCCTCTATCAATATGCCGGCATTATGAAGGTGCTGGACAAGAACCCCGACTTCAAAGTCGTGGCCAAGCCTGACTCGAACTGGGATGCGACGACCTCGCGCAACGTGACGACGACGATGCTGCAGCAGAACCCCGACATCTGCGCCATCATCGATTTCTGGGACGGCGACGCGACGGGCGCATCTGCTGCGATCCGCGATGCCAAGCTCGAGGGCAAAGTCTTTCTGGTCACCACCGGCGGCGGCGAAAAGACTGCCGACTGCGACAAGCTGCAGGACGGCACCTATGGCGCGGTGGTGATGACCGACCTTGCCCGCCAGTCGGGCGACATGAACGCCGTCATCAAGTTCCTGTTGCAGAGTGGCCAGCCAGCCGGCACCTCGCACACCTACATCTACACGCTGGAGAAGGCGACGACCAAGGCCGACCTCAAGCCAGACAGCTGCTGGGACTTGAAAGCACTGCAAGCCCAAGCTGCGGCCAAGTAAACCGCGGGTCCGTTGCAAGCATCGACGAGGTGGCCGGACCTTGTTCGGCCGCCTCTTTCTCTCTTGAGTGGCAGCAGCAACCGATGTCCTTTCGCGAACGCCTTCAATCCTGGCGCTACAATCTCGTGCCCGACCACCTTGTCGGCGAGATCCTAAGCAAACGCTGGACTGATAACGCCATTCCGTTCCTGGCGCTGGTGGCGACGCTCAGCGTGTTCGGTTCGATCATTCCCGGCTTCTTCAAGCCGATGTCGCTGCAGGAATCGACCCGCCAGCTCGGCGAATTTTCGCTGGTCGTCACCGGCATGACGGTGGTCATGCTCGGCGGCGGCATCGACCTTTCGGTCGGCTCGATCTTCGCGCTGTCCTGCTTTTCCGCCGTGTTCGTCTTTTTCATCCTCGAACAATCGGTATGGCTGGCGCTGGCCGCCTCGATCGCCACCGGGCTGCTGTTCGGCGCGATCAATGGTTATCTGATCGGCTATTTCAGGCTGCGCGCTTTCCTGACGACACTGGTCACCTTCATCTTCGGGCGGGCGCTGTTCGACATATTGGTCACCACCTATGCCGCCGACGTCCAGCTTTCCGATGCCACATCGGATGTGCTGGACTTCATCGGCGACGATACCTTCTGGGGCCTTTCGGTTGCGGTGTGGGCGGCGATTATCCTGGCCATCATCACCCATGTCGCGCTGACGCGCTCGCGGCCCGGCTGGCATGTGCAGGCGGTGGGCGGGTCGCGGCGATCGGCCCACAATGCCGGCATCCGCGTGCGCCGCACCGTGTTCATGACCTATGTGTTCTCCGGCTTCTGCGCCTCGCTCGGCGGCTTCCTCATCGCCTGCCGGCTGAGCGGGGCAGGGCCGGGCACAGGGCTCAATCTCGAGGTCATGGCTTTGACAGCAGCGGTCGTCGGCGGCGTCAGCCTGGGCGGCGGCCGCGGTTCGGTGATCAAGGGGCTGATGGGCGCGATCATCGTGCTGACGATGACCAACGGGCTGATCCGGCTGGGCTATGGCACCGGCACCAACCAGATGGTGTTGGGCATCATGCTGGCCGTGGCGGTCACCATCGACATTCGCTGGCTGAAGAACCGCCACAAGGTGCTGGACGAGGTCTATGTCGCACCGGTCTATTTGAAGATGGGGGCAACGCAGTCGGCCGCACCGGGCTCCGGCACGCCTTACGAGCTCGACAATCGCCTATCGGAGGCCGACCATATCGGGCTTGGCGAGCTGGAAGGGCCGGAAGACGTCATCCTCGACCGCGACGACCATCTCTATTGCGGCACCAGGCATGGCGAGATCGTCCGTTTCTTTGCGCCGGATTACAAACGTTCGGAGGTCTTTGCCCATATTGGCGGCTTTCCGCTCGGCCTGGCCTTCGACAAAACAGGCAATCTGATCAGCTGCGTCGGCGCGATGGGCCTTTATTCGGTCTCGCCGGAGCGGGAGGTGAAGCGGCTATCGGCGGAAACGTCGCGCTCCTGGACTTCGATCGTCGACGATGCGCGGCTGCGCGATCCCAATGATTGCGACATCGCGCCGGACGGCCGCATCTACTTCACCGATTCCACCAAGCGCTATGACGCCCACGACTGGGCGCTGGACTCGATCGAGAACCGCGCCACCGGGCGGCTGCTCGTCTATGACCCGAAGGACGCTTCGACGAAGACATTGCTCGACGGCTACCGCTACACCAACGGCGTGTGCATGGCGCATGACGGCAAGTCGCTGTTCTTTGCCGAAAGCTGGGCCTGCCGCGTGCACCGCTACTGGCTGGAAGGGCCGAAAGCAGGCACCGCCGAATGCGTCATCCGCGACATGCCGGGCTACCCCGACAACATCAACCGCGCCTCCAACGGCAACTACTGGATGGCCTGGCTCGGCATGCGCACGCCGAGCTTCGACCTGTCGCTGCGCCATCCCGACATGCGCAAGCGCATGACGCGCCGGCTGCCGCAGGACGAATGGCTGTTCCCCAACATCAACACCGGCGGTGTGGTCAAATTCAACGAGAAGGGCGGCATCGTCGAAGCGATGGGCGACCTGTCGGGCGCCGCGCATCCGATGGTCACCTCGATGCGCGAGCACAAAGGCTATCTGTTCGTCGGCGGCATCCTCAACAATCGGATCGGCCGCTACCGGATTGCCGGTGCCGACCCGAACTGGACCAGCCCCGCTTCCTATTGGGGAGCGAAGCCATGATGCTGGACCCGATCCTTGACATCTTTCGCGGCAAGGCGGTGACAATCCCGCCGCTCGATGGCGCCTTCAGGCCGAATACGCTGCTGGACGATGCTCCGGCTTTTGTTGAACTGCCGGAGCCTGACAACCTGCTGATCGATAAGGACCGGTTGCTGGCGGCCAGCGGCAATGCCGTCTATGCGCTCGCCGCCGGTGCCGCGCCGACGATAGTCGAGACATTTCCGTCCCCGGTCACAGCGCTCGCGCGCTCGCCCGCCGGCGAACTGACGGTCGGGCTCGAAAACGGCAGGCTGTTGATCGCGGGTAAGGACGCTCCGCTACCGGCCGAAATCCGCTGCATCACAGCGCTCGCCTACGCAGAAGATGGCACGCTTTGGCTGACCAATGGCTCGGCCGAACACGGGCCGTCGCAATGGGCCGCCGATCTGATGAAGAAGGGCGCTTCTGGTTCGCTGTGGAAGCGCGAACCGGCAGGCAGCGAATTCCGCAAGCTCGCCGGTGACATCGCCTTTCCCTATGGGCTGCATCCAACCGGCAAGGATGTGTTGGTCAGCGAGAGCTGGCGGCACCAACTTATCCGCTTCGACGGCGCGACAGGCAGCCGCTCGACGGTGCTGGCGCATCTGCCCGGCTATCCCTCGCGCCTGTCGCCTGCCGCCGGTGGCGGTGCCTGGCTGGCGCTGTTTGCGCCCCGCAACCGGCTGATCGAATTCGTGCTGCAGGAAACGCACTATCGAAACGACATGCTGGCGCAAGTGCCGCCGCAGCACTGGATCGCGCCGGCACTTGCCTCCAACCGCAGCTTCCTCGAGCCGCTGCAATGCGGCGGCATTCGCACCATGGGCATTCACAAGCCATGGTCGCCGAGCCGCTCCTACGGCGTGGTGGTCAGGCTCGACCGGGAGATGCGGCCGCAATTCAGCCTGCACAGCCGCGCCAACGGCACGCGCCACGGCATCTGCAGCGTGGCGGAGAAAGACGGTCGCCTGTTCATTGCCTCGAAAGGCGGCGATTGCCTGCTGGCCATCGACTTGGGTCCAGGAGGACATCGCTGATGGAACCGATCGTCCGCCTGGAGAACGTGACCAAGACCTATCGCGGCGTGCCCGCGGTGAAGAATGTCAGCTTCGAGCTGCGCAAGGGCGAGATCCACGCGCTGCTCGGCGAGAATGGCGCGGGAAAATCGACGCTGACCAAGATCATCGCCGGCGTCGTCGACGCGACCTCGGGAAAGATGTTCCACAACGGGCAGGAGATCGCCTACGCCTCGCCGCATGCGGCCCTTCAAGCCGGTATCGCCATGGTGTTCCAGGAGACCAGCCTGGTGCCGTCGATGACGGTGGCGCAGAACCTTTATCTCGGCACGGAAAGCTTTCTCAACCGGCTGCGCGGCACCTACATTTCAGCGCAGCAATTCCTGCAGTCGTTGAACTTTCCCGTCGACCCGAACGCCATGGTGGCGACGCTGGGCGCGGCCAAACGGCAGATGGTCGAGATCGCGCGCGCCGTCCACCACAATGCCGAGATCATCATCTTCGACGAGCCGACGGCGACGCTGACGCCGGAGGAGAAGCGGCACTTCTTCGCGCTGATCCGCCGGCTCAAGGCAAGGGGTGTGTCGATCGTCTTCATCAGCCATGCGCTCGAAGAGGCGCTTGATGTCGCCGACCGCATCACCATTCTGCGCGACGGCGAACTGGTGATCACCGACGACACAGCCGCCTTCGATCGCGACAGGATCGTCGCCGCCATGGTCGGGCGCACGCTGTCGGGGCAGCTCTACAGCCAGCGCGACGAGGCCAAGCTGCGCAAGGCCGGCAAGAAGGTGCTGTCGGTGCAGGACATCTCGATGAGCAATGTCGTGCGCAACAATTCCTTCTCGATCTTCGAGGGCCAGATCACCGGGGTGTTCGGGCTGATCGGCTCGGGTCGCACCGAGACGTTCAAGATCGTTTCCGGCATCTACAAGCGCGACTTCCTGCGCGGCGGCACCATAGAGCTGGACGACCGGCCGGTGCGCTATCTCGTTCCGAGCGAGGCGGTGGCGGACGGCATCGTCTATGTCACCGAAGACCGCAAGAGCGAGGGGATTTTCGAGACCATGGACGTTGCCGAGAACCTGTTCGGCGGCTTTTTGGCGGCCGGGCGGGAAAAGGGCTGGGTGATCAATGCGCAGGAGATGCGGGCGCTGTCGGCCGAATGGACCAAGACGCTGAACGTCAAGGCGATCAACGACAATGCGCGGGTGGTCGAGCTCTCGGGCGGCAACCAGCAGAAGGTGGTGATCGGCAAGGGGCTGGTGCAGAAGCCGCGCACCGTCATCTTCGACGAGCCGACGCGCGGCGTCGATGTCGGTGCGATCGCCGAAATCCACCAGATCATCAACCGGCTGGCCGATGAGGGCCTGGCCGTCGTCGTCATCTCGTCCTACCTGCCGGAGATCATGAACCTGTCCGACCGCATCCTGGTCTGCCGGCAAGGCCGCATCGTCGAGGAGTTCTCGCCGGCCGAGGCGACGGAGGAGAAGATCATGTATGCGGCGGTTCATTAGGTTCCAGGCGAAGCGTACTTCGACAATTGGCGGAGTCACCAGTCCATTCGTCATCGAGGGGCGAAGCAAGGAGCGCAGCGACGCGGCGCAGACCCCAGGATGACGACGGTGAGGGCCTCTGCATTTCCAGGGTTCTGGGCCGGCCTGCAAAACGTGAATCACCAGAACAAGTTAGCCGCATTCGCTACCAAGCCGATTCAACGACCTCTCTCATCGATTCAAACCGAAAGGAGCCTGCCCATGGCCACCACAAGACTTCTGACCGATGCCGAGGTCGAGGCGATTCCCGCTGTGAAGGCCGTGTTCGACGACATCCGCGCGACGCGCAAATCCGATTTCGTCAATAATTTCTGGCGCGGGCTGGCCAATGATCCGGTCTCGCTGAAGCGGGTGTGGGAACAGCTCAAGGCGGTGATGGTCGCGGACAGCGTCATCGACCCGCTGACCAAGGAGATGATCTACATCGCCGTCTCGACAGCCAATGGCTGCTCCTATTGCGTTCACTCCCACACCGCCGCCGCCCGCGCCAAGGGCATGACCGAAGCGCAGCATGGCGAGCTGGTGTCGATCATCGGGCTGGCCGGGCAGACCAACCAGATGGTGACAGCGCTGCAGATTCCGGTCGATCCGGAGTTCGAGGTGAGGTGAGGTGCGGCGCCTTCCCTTCTCCCCTTGTGGGAGAAGGTGGCCGAGCGAAGCTCGGTCGGATGAGGGGTGCCGGAAGGATTGCTAGCCTGGAGACGTAAGTGCTTCAAATTGCCTAGATTTCCACCGCCGAGTTTCTTCCAGCACCCCTCATCCGTCTCGGCGCTGCGCGCCGATCCACCTTCTCCCACAGCGGGAGAAGCGAATGCGCGCTACACCGGCCGATAAACCTTCTCCGCCGTGTTCCAGAAGATGTCGGCCTCTGCCGCCGCGCCGTGCTTGCCCACCGCTTCCCTGTGCGCCCTGATCAGCTCGGCGTGGCTGGTCCACAGTTTCTCGATCGGGAAGTTCGATCCGAACATCAAATGATTGCTGCCGAGGATGTCGATGGCGGCGTCGACGATATAGCTGATCAGCGCCGGGTCGTTGCGGTGGACGAAGGTGCCGAGGCCGGACAGTTTTGCATAGAGGTTGGGGGCCGCTGACAGCGTGCGCAGGCCGGCTTTCCAGGCCTCGGTGGTCTCTGGCTCCATGTCGGTCAGCATGCCGGCGTGGGTGAGGATGAAATTGGTCTCGGGGTTCTCGCCGACAAGCGTCAGCCCGTCCTTCATCTGGGCGGGGAAAAGCTGCAGGTCGAAGGACAAGCCGTAGTCCTTCAGACGCGCCACATTGGCCCGCACCTTCGGGTCGATGACCTGATCGGCCGAGGCAGCGAAGCGGAAGGCCGGCATTTCGTGCCAGTGCAGCTGCATGCGCACGCCGCGCAGCAGGGGGTATTTGATCAGCCGGTCGATCTGGGAACGCACGTCGTCCACGGTCATGTCGGCATAGCCGACGATGGCGTGCGGCCAGCCGGTTTCTTCCGCGGTTTTCTGCAGGAAGGCGACCTCATTCTCGAAATCCTCCTTGGCCCAGTTGGTCTGGACATAGACCGCCTTCTCGACGCCCGAGCCTTGCTGGTCGGCGAGGAATTCCCCGATAGGATAGTCGCGGCGGATCGGCTCATATGGTCCGAAGATGCGCGGCACCATCGGCCCGACCAGCCAGGGCTGGTCCTTTTGGCGCCAGATGTGGAAATGCGCGTCGATCGCCTTCTGCATCACGAAACCCTCCTCCAGATTGCCGCGGCCGCCGGGGCTGGGCGGGCGAGCGACAGGATGAAATCGGTGAGGCCGGCGGTCGACGAACCGTCGACCAGGTCGTCGAGCACTGGCAGGATGGCGCGAAGCGCTGCCGTCGCCGGCCGAAAGCGTGGATCGCCGGCCAACGGCGTCGCCAGCGAAAGCCGAAAAGCGCGGGCGCTCAGCCGGCGCATCGCCGTCTCCAGCTCGGCATGATCGCCGCGCTCCAGCGCATCCGACAGGATGACGATCGCCGCCCCGCGCGCAAAGGCCGAAAAACGCGGCACCGAGAGGAAGGCAAGCAGTGTCGGTCCCATGCGGGTGCCGCCGTCCCAGTCGTCGACCTGGGCAGCGGCGCGGGCCAGCGCCTGGTCGCGGTCGCGAATGCGCAGCGCCGAGGTGATACGGGTCAGTCGTGTGCCGAAAGTGAAGACCTCCGCCCGGTCGGCGCCTTGCACGGCCGCATGCGCCAGCTTGAGATAGTCTGAGGTGTAGAGTTTCATCGAGCCCGACACGTCGATCAGGATGAGTAGCTTGCGTGGCACTGTCTGCCGCCGGCGCAGCAGCGGCGAGGGGATATCGCCGTCGGCACTGACGATTTCGCGCAGCGAGCGGCGCAGGTCGAGCTTGCCGCGCGCATGCGTGCGCACCGTGCGGAAGGAGCGGCGGGCGGGCAAAGCGGTGGCGAGCTTGCGGCGGAAGGCGGCAAGCCCGTCGCTATCGCGGCTGAATTCGCGGACGCTCAACTGTTCGCTGGCCGAAGACAGTTCGCCGCCTTGCTCCTGGCGGACCACCTCGATTTCTTGTTCGCTGGTTTCGCCGTCATCCTTGATGCGGGTTTCCTCGTCGGCCTCGCCTCCGACCACTGCCGCGGTGCTGCCATAGAAATGGCTCCGAAAATGCGCCTCGAATTCGTCGCGGCGGTCGGGCGGCGGCGCCAGCGTGGCGAGCGCCGCTTCGCGGATGTCGGCCATCGAGCGCGGCCCAAGCAGCGTCACCGCTTGCATGAAGCCGGAGACCTGCTCGGGCGCCACTGAAAAGCCATAGCGGCGCAGCAGCCGGCCGAAGCCGAGGAAGGGCGTCGCCCCTCGAGGCAGAGCCGCGGGGCTCACGCCAGCGCCTCCTCGACAATCTTGCCGAACTCGGGCGCGATGCAGGAAAGGTCCTCCTCGTCCTTGATCAGCACGCCAATGGCGCGGCGAAACGCTTCCGGCCACGGACTGCCGCCTTTTTCGAGGATCGTCGCGGCGTTCGCCCATTCGACCGCTTCGGCGATGCCGGGCGGCTTCGCCAGCGGGCGGGCGCGAATGTCGCGCACTGCGGCAGCCACGGCGCGCGCCGTGGCCTCGGCGACGTCGCCGGCGCGCAGCATGATGATCTCGGCTTCGCGCCGGGCGTCGGGATAGGTGATCCAGTGGTAGACGCAGCGCCGCCGCAGCGCTCCGGCAAGCTCACGGGTGCGGTTCGAGGTCAGGATGACGATCGGCTGCGCAGTCGCGCGAATGGTGCCGCGCTCGGGAATGCTGATCTGGAAATCGGACAGGAACTCCAGCAGCAGCGCTTCGAATTCATGGTCGGAACGGTCGATTTCGTCGACCAGCAGCACGCGCTTTTCCGGCGCTTTCAGCACCTGCAGCAGCGGCCGCGCGATGAGAAAGCGGTCGTCGTAGATGTCGACCTCGTGCTCACCGGCATGGCGGATGGCGAGCAACTGGCGCTGGTAATTCCATTCGTAGAGCGCATGTGCGGCGTCGATGCCCTCGTAGCATTGCAGCCGCACCAGGTCGCGCCCGAGCACCTCGGCAATCGCCTTCGCAGCTTCCGTCTTGCCGACGCCGGGTGCGCCTTCGAGCAGCAGCGGCTTTCCCAGCCTGATCGCCAGGAAGATGGCGGTGGCCAGGCTTTCATCGGCGAGATAGCGCGAGGCGGCGAGGCGCGACGCCACCGCCTCAGGCGAGGTCGCGACTGTCTCAGCGCTTCTCTTGGGCATTTTCAGCACTCAGTTCGGGGCTTGCGCCTTCAGCGCCCGCAGGATGCGCTCCGGCGTGATCGGCAGCGTATCGATGCGCACACCGACAGCGTCGAAGACGGCATTGGCAACCGCCGGGATCTGCGGGTTGGCGCACATTTCGCCCGGCCCCTTGGCGCCATACGGCCCGTCCGCCGAGGGCCGTTCCAGCACGATGATCTCGGTTTGCGCGAGATCGCCAGGACCCGGCATCAGATATTGGTTGAAGTCGGTGCCGCCATGGTCGCGGTTGGGATAATAGGGCTCGGTCGTTTCGTAGAGCGCATGGCTGATGCCCATCCACGAGCCGCCAACGAGTTGCTGCTCGACCATTTTCGGGTTCAGCGCGCGGCCGATCTCAAACACGTTCTTTACCGTCAGCACGGTGACCTCGCCGGTCTCGTCGTCGACCTCGACCTCCGCCACCGTGCAGGCATGGGCGTAGCAGGTAGACGGCTTCATCGCTCCGGTCTCTTTCTCCGGATAGGAGCGGGGGATCAAAAACATGCCGCGGCCGGAAATCGAACGGCCGCGCTTGAAATGCGCCGACAGCGCGACATCGAAGATCGAGATCGATCTTTGCGGCGCGCCCTTGACCAGGATGTTGCCCTCGCCATCGGTCTCGAGGTCCGAGGCGTTTACCTCAAGTTCCTCGGCCGCCACTTCCAGCATCACCTGGCGGGCTTCCCTGGCGGCCTGGATGACCGCATTGCCGGCCCGATGCGTGCCGCGCGAGGCGAAGGTGCCCATGCAGTGCGGGCCGGTGTCGGTGTCGGCGGTGTCGACGACGACGCGGTCGGTCGGTACGCCGATCGTCTCGGCGCAGATCTGTGCCATGATCTGCTTCATGCCCTGGCCCAGGTCGACGCTGGAGAGCGTGACCATGAAATTGCCGGTCGGCGTCGAATGCACCAGCGCCTGCGTCGGGTCGCCGCCGAGATTCATGCCGGTCGGATAATTGATCGCGGCGACGCCGCGTCCGCGCCTGATCGCCATCTCAAGCTCCCTTCGCGTAAGACGACATCGTCATGAACTTCTCCGCCACTGGCCAGTTGGCGGCGCGCGAGGCTTCCTGCATGCACTCGATCAGCGCCGCCCCCTCCGTCGGCTGCCGGTGTGCCTTCATGTCGCCGTCGCGGTAGGCGTTGATGAAGCGGAATTCGAGAGGGTCCATGCCGATCAGCCGGGCGAGCTTGTCCATCTGCACCTCCAGCGCGAAGTCGCCGATGGTGACGCCGAAACCGCGCATCGCCGAGGACGGGGTACGGTTGGTGTAGACGCAGTAGGTGTCGATCCAGACATTCGGGATCGTATACGGGCCAGGATAATGCCCGGCGCCCTTCTGCGCGCCGTAGGGCGAATGGCGCGAATAGGCGCCGGCATCGGTGTAGCCGGTCACTTTCCGCGCCACGATGCGGCCGTCGTTCATGACGCCGTCCTTGATGACGACCTTCTCGGCGGCGCGCGGCGAGGAAATCTGCATCTCCTCCTCGCGGCTATAGACAAAACAAACCGGTCGTCCGGTTAGTTTGGCGCCGAGGATGGCGATCGGCTCGACGATGACGTCGACCTTGCCGCCAAAACCGCCGCCGACGGTGCCGCCGACGAAATGCAGCTTGTTGCCGGGCATCTGCAGGATGATCGAGGCGTTGTCGAGCGTGAAGAACATCGCCTGCGTGTTGGTGTAGCAGGTGAAGCGGTCGTTGCCCTCCGGTGCGACGATGCAGCCGGTCGTCTCGGTCGGCGCATGCTCGATCGGCGAGGACTGATAGGTCTGTTCGAGCACGTGGTCGGCTGTGGCAAAGCCTGCCTCGACATCGCCAAAGCGCACCTTGCGGCATTCGCCGCTGTCGTAGAGGTAATAGTTCCGGCCGTGATACTCGTTGACGATCGGCGCGTCGGGCTTCAGCGCTTCCTCCATGTCGAAGACGGCCGGCAGCACCTCGTAGTCGACCTTGACCTTGGCGGCGGCTTCCTGCGCGGCGCGCTCGGTCTCGGCCAGCACCGCCACCACCGCCTCGCCCTTCCAGCGCACCTTGCCGTCAGCCAGCACCGTCTCGTCCTCCGGCCCGATCTGGATCAGGATCAGGATGGTGTAGACATTGTGCGGCACATCCTTGGCGGTCAGCACCTTGACGACACCCGGATGCTTTTCCGCCTCGGACGTATCGATGCTGCGTATGCGGGCGTGATGGTGCGGGCTGCGCACCATCTTCAGGTGCAGCATGCCGGGAAAATTGCGGTCGGCGAAATAGGTGGTCTTGCCAGTGACATGGCCGGGTGAATCCGAACGCGGCCGCGGCTGGCCGATCTCGTGCAGATCGTCCTTGCGCTGGTCGGCGAAATAGCTCTTGCGGAGTTCCATTTTCTTAACTCCCTCAAACCGCGTTCTGCGAATTGGAGCGCGCGGCCGTCAGCACCGCCTGGATGATCGGCTCGTAACCGGTGCAGCGGCAGATATTGCCCGACAGCGCCTCGACCACGTCCTCGCGGCTGGGGTTCGGCGTGTGATCGAGCAGTACCTTGGCTGCCATGATCATGCCCGGCGTGCAGAAACCGCATTGCGTGGCGAAAGCATCGAGGAAAGCGCGTTGCAGCGGATGCAGCACGCCGCCTTCCGAAAGCCCCGACGTCGTGGTGACGGCCGCACCGTTGCAGGTCTCGGCCAGCGTCAGGCAGGACAGCCTGAGCTCGCCATCGATGATGACCGTGCAGGCGCCGCAAGTGCCTTGATGGCAGCCGCCTTTTGGCGAGGTGTCGCCGATCTTGTCGCGCAGCGCGTGAAGCAGCGTCGTGCCGCTGTCGATGAACTCGGCCTTTTCGGCACCATTGAGCGTGAACTGAACCGGGACCTTCGCCATCTTTATTACTCCTTGCGCCGCAGCCAGGGCGTTCAGGCGAGCAGCAGCCGGCCGAGATGGACCGGCAGGACTTCGTTGCGATACCAGGCACTGGCGATCGGATCGGTTGGCGGCGAAGTGCCGTCGTGGGCAACGGCCAGTGCCGGTGCGATGCCGTCTGCGGTGAGTTTGCGGCCAATCAAGGCTTTCTCCGCCGCCCTGGCACGGATCGGCCGGTCGGCCATGCAGCCGAGCGCGATCCGCGCTGACGTGACAGTGCCGTCCTGTGCCTGTTCCAGCATGGTGGCGATGCTCAGCACCGCGACGCCCTTTGGCTTGACCCGCGACTGTTTCAGGAAGCGAAAACCGCCTTCCTTCGGAAGCGTGAAGCCGACCGCAGTGACGATGGCGTGATTGCTCTCGCGCTTTGCCAGAAAGGTTTCGATCGGCAGCTCGCCGTAGTCGGTGGTGACGGTTGCGTCCAAAGCCAGCAGTGCAACGGTGAAATCGCCGTAAGGCGTTGGCGCGAAGAGATTGCCGCCGACCGTAGCCATGTTGCGGATCGCCGGTCCGCCGACGGCGCGCGCGGCGTGGGCCAGTGGAGCGAAATCCGGGTGACGGGCGATCGCCGCCATGGTCACCGAAGCGCCGATGCGGACCTCGCCGCCGGAAATGCGGATGACCGACAGCGCCGGTTCGGTCGACCGGATGAAACCGGAAATCGACACGTCGCCTTCGTTGGCGGCGCGCACGACCAGTGTGCCGCCACCGAGATAGCGGGTGCCGGCGGCCTTCAGCGCCGCGCCAGCGTCCTTCACCGTCGGGAAAGTCTGCAGTGCAAGCGCCATGGAACGCTCCTGGTTGTCAGCTCAATTCAGTTCAACCTTGCCGGCGAAATGGGCCTTCAGGGCGTTGAAGCCGCCCTGGAAGACGTTGGCGCCCATGCCTTCGGCCAGCTTGTCGGCTTCTTCGGGAGGGGCGTCGAAGCTGGCGGTCCATTCGGCATAGGTGCGGTCGCCGTCGGTCACCCGCCGCAACTGCAGCGTCGCCTTGTGGTTGGTAAGCGGTTGCGGCGTCTCCAGGATGGAGTAGCTGACGAGGAAATTCTCGTCGGAGAAATCGAGCAGCTTTTCGCGGAGGCGGGCGCCGCTGGCGAGCTGGAAATTGCGCACGCAGCCGATCGTGCCGGCATCCTTGCCGTCCTCGATATGGCTTTCGACCATGCGCGGGTGCCAGGTCGGCAGACCGTTGAAGTCGCGTATGCGCGCCCAGACCTTTTCGACCGGCGCATCGATGACGCTGGAGATGGTGACTTTCGCCATAGGATCGTTCCCTTGCAAATCAGCTGCTTGGGAGGGTAGGGCGGCGGGCTACGCGGCGCTTATCAATGCGTCTTGAATGCCTATCAATTAGTCTGAAAAACGGGCGCTCAGCTGATCGCCCGCGCCGCCTCGCGGTAAAGCGTCGGCGGAACGCCGACATGGTCGCGGAAGAAGCGCGAGAAATTGCCCTGGGTGGTGAAGCCGAGATTGCAGGCGACCGAGATCAGCGGCTCCTGCGACCACTGCAATTGCCGCACCGCTTCCTCCATGCGCAGCGTGTTCCAATAGACGTTGGGCGTCAGATTGGTCTGCTCCTTGAACAGGGCGAAGAAATGCGGCCGCGACAGGCCGACGCTGCGCGCCACGTCGTCGAAGCAGATACGCTCGCAGACATTGGCTTTCATCAGCTGGATCGCCTTGCGGACGCGGAAATCCTGCATGGTGTTGACGCGGGCGCGCACCGTCTGCGGTGCGCAGGCGTCGGCGGCATCGAGCACGCTGTCGATGAAGCGCTCGATCTCGTAATTGGCGATGTCGTCGATGCTCTCATTGTCGCTGAGATGGTCGAGAAGGTTGGCCGCTGCCTTGTGCAGCCAAGGCTCGAGCGTGATTGCCGGGGCGGAGAACAGCGGCGCGGCGGAAGGCAGCTCGCGGCGCCTTCGAGCCCAGTCCGGATCGATGTAAAAGGCGAGGAACAGGCCGGGCGTGCCGTCGCGGGACAGAGCGTGGCTGTGCGGCTGGAAGGAATTGATGCCGGCGGCGGTGCCCGGTCCAAGCCGCACCGTCTCGCGGCCGATGGTCATCTCGCCGGCCGTGCCTTCCAGCCAGATGATGATATGCGCCTCGACATGGGCATGGGTGACGAAGTCGCTGGCGACGTTCAGGACAGAAACATGTCCGAACCGGCCCCAGTAGAGCCTGATCGCTTCCGTCATCGGTATATCCTCCCGCAGGCGACTGGCCTCCCTTCGCCTGCTGCGAGCGATTGTGCGGCTCAGTTCGGGCTTGCGTCAAGACGGATGTGCACGTCCGGGCGCCGGCCATGCGCCGCAGCGGCGGATTTTCAGACTCGGCGATAGGAAGAAGGCGAGCGTTTCCAGGCCGGTATGGCAAGACCGGTGCGGTCGACGGCAACCGGCACTCCCTTCGAGGCTGAGCAAGGACTTTTGCCAGCGAAGCAACTTTGCCCCGCCGGCGGAAAAGTTCAGTCGTTGCGCCTGAAATTGCGGATGCGGTCGAACAGCACGGCAAGCAGGATGGCGCCGCCGATGAACACGCCTTGCCAGAAGGCATTGATGCCGAGCAGGCCGAGGCTGTTGCGGATGACCTCGATCAGCGCCGCGCCAACGACTGCGCCGAAGGCTGTGCCCATGCCGCCGGCCAGGTTGGCGCCACCGATGACGGTGGCGGCGATCACCTGAAGCTCCATGCCGTTGCCGAGATTTGTGGTGACCGCGCCCAGCCAGCCGGTCTGGATGATGCCGGCAAGGCCCGCCGCCAGTGCCGAGATCATGTAGACGACAACCTTGATCTGGCGCACAGGAACGCCGGTCAGCGTCGCCGCATGCTCGTTGCCGCCGATGGCGAAGATGTGCCGGCCGAATTTCGTCCAGCGCAGCACGAAGCCGGTGATCATCGCCAGTACGATCATATAGAGCACCGGATTGGCGATGCCGAACACCCAGGCGCCGCCGCCAAGCGCCAGCAGCTTGTCGTGGTCCGGCCCGAACTGGAAGACGACGGTGTTGTTGGAGGCGACCATGGCAAGGCTGCGTGCGATCGAGAGCATGCCAAGCGTCACCACGAAGGGCGGAAAGCCGAGATAAGCGATCAGAACCCCGTTGAAGGCGCCGATGATCAGCGCCGTCGCGATCGCTGCGGCAATGCCGGTCTCGATGCCGTAGCCGGCATGCATGGTCACGGCCAGCACCATCGAGCACAGGCAAAGCACCGAGCCGACCGACAGGTCGATACCGCCGGTGATGATGACGAAGGTCATGCCGAGCGCCACGATGGCGACGAAGGTGACGTTGCGGGTGATGTTGTAGAGGTTCTTGGTCGTGGCGAAGGAATCCGTTGCCACCGACAGGAACAGGCAGGCGAGGATGACCGCGATCACCACCCAGAAGGTCTGGCTGGCAAACACCTTGCTCAGCAAGGTGTGCTGCTTGTGCGCGATCGTCTGATCAAGGGTGACTGCCATTATCGACCTTTTTTACTCTGGTTGAGGCGTCAATCATACCTGTTCGATGGCGCCGGTGATGAGTCCGGTGACTTCTTCCGGCGAACTCGATGCGATCGTCTTGTCGGCGACCTTGCGGCCGCGCCGCATGACGATGACGCGGTCGGCGACGTCAAAGACGTCGGGCATGCGGTGGCTGATCAGCACGACGGCGATGCCCTGGTCGCGCAAATGGCGGATCAGGTTCAATACCTCGGCGACCTGGCGGACCGAGATCGCCGCGGTCGGCTCGTCCATCAGCACGATCTTGGCCTGCGAAAGCATGGTGCGGGCGATCGCCACCGCTTGCCGCTGGCCGCCCGACATCTGTTTGACCAGGTCGCGCGGGCGGGTTTCGGATTTCAGCTCGGCGAAGATCTGGCCGGCACGCTTGTACATCGCGGCATAGTCGAGGATGCGAAGCGGCCCGAGGCCGCGGCGCAATTCACGGCCGAGATAGACGTTGGCGGCGGCCGTCAGATTGTTGCACAGTGCCAGGTCCTGATGGACGATTTCGATGCCGTGCTGGCGCGCCTCGACCGGCTTGTGCAGGATCAGCTCCTTGCCGTCCATCTGCATCGTGCCATGGCTCGGTGGGAAATTGCCGGCGATCATCTTGACCAGCGTCGACTTGCCGGCGCCGTTGTCGCCCATCAGGCCGACAACCTGTCCGGCCTCGATCGACAACGAAACGTCGTTGACCGCCTGGATGGCGCCAAAATGCTTCGAGATGTTGGTGAGTTCGAGAACCGCCACCAGCCTTCTTGCCTCCCCGTGCTTTGCGGCCTGCGGTTCTGCCGCGGCCTTTCGCTCTCCCCAGTTCCTCCCGGAAGCAGCGATTTTGCCCATTTACGCATAAGCCACCTTGGCGTCAACCACGGCTTCTTTCGAAAAATCAGTTTTGTAGGACAAATAGCATTGACGTCGGTGACAAGGCGATATTAGCTAAGTGTCGGAGGAGCTTGCGCCGATCCCCCGGGTTGCCGGAAGGAATCGGTGAAGGTTTGTCGGTCAGGGATTTGGTAACCAGCAGTATCTGTCGGTGCCGGTCTGAGACTGAATATGAAAATGCTTATCGACCTGGCTTGGCGACACGAGTGCGACGTCCTCTGTCATCTTGCTCCGGGTCGATCTGTGTGTGGCGGGCACGCGGTGTCCGTTTGTTTCAAAAGGGAGGACTGACATGAGGAAATCACTATTGCTCGCTGCCGCCGCCATCATGGCGTTGGGTGCCGGGCCGGCTATGGCCAAGAAACAGCTCGTCATCGTCGTGAAGGGTCTCGACAATCCATTCTTCGAGGCCATCCACCAGGGTTGCGAGAAATGGAACAAGGAAAACGCCAGCTCGGAATATGAGTGCTTCTACACTGGACCGGCGTCGACCTCGGACGAGGCCGGTGAAGCCCAGATCGTCCAGGACATGCTGAGCAAGCCCGACACTGTGGCGATGGCGATTTCGCCATCGAACGCGCCGCTGATCGCGCAGACGATCAAAAGCGCCAATCCGTCGATCCCGATCATGACCCTCGACGCCGACCTCAGCAAGGAAGATGCGGCGCTGCGCAAGACCTACCTCGGCACCGACAACTACCTGATGGGTCACAAGATCGGCGAATACATCAAGAAGGCCAAGCCGAATGGCGGCAAGATCTGCACCATCGAAGGCAATCCGGCGGCCGACAACATCCTGCGCCGCGCGCAGGGCATGCGTGACGCGCTTTCGGGCAAGGACGGCCTCGCCGCGCTGGCAGGCGAAGGCGGCTGGACGGAAGTTGCCGGCTGCCCGGTGTTCACCAATGACGACGGCGCCAAGGGCGTGCAGGCGATGACCGACATCCTCGCTGCCAATCCCGATCTCGACGCCTTCGGCATCATGGGCGGCTGGCCGCTGTTCGGCGCTCCGCAGCCCTACCGCGACCTGTTCAAGCCGATGGCCGACAAGATCGCCAGCAACGCCTTCGTCATCGGCGCCGCCGACACGATCGGCGACGAGGTGGCGATTGCCCGTGACGGGCTGGTGACCGCGCTGGTTGGCCAGCGGCCGTTCGAGATGGGCTACAAGGCGCCCTCGGTGATGATCGACCTGGTCGAAGGCAAGCCGGTCGCCGATCCGGTGTTCACCGGCCTCGACGAATGCACCAAGGACACGGTCGACACCTGCATCCAGAAGTAGGTTCGCAGTTTCGGGGCGCCCTTCGACGGGCGCCCCGTCACAGACCGTCCATACGAACGCACGAGGCGACGCTGCTTTGGAGCGTAGGCCGCTGCTTTGTCGTGTCCTGAGTTCAGGCTTTCGACAAGCAGCTGCCGGGGAATACGAATGCCGGACGCGACATCAAAAAAGCGACCCGCCAAGTTGAAGGCCGAGGCTGAACGGCCGGCCGGCGTTCGGCGTGCCGACGCCGCACACTTTCCCGGCTCGAGTGTGCACGCCTCGCTGGCCAACGAAATCGGGCTGAGGATCGTGCGCGGCGATTATCCGCCGGGAACCATCCTGCCCAACGAGGCCAAATGGTCGGAGACCTTCGACGTCAGCCGCTCGGCGGTGCGCGAAGCCATAAAAATGCTGATGGCGAAAAGCTTGCTTGCGTCGCGCCCGAAGATCGGCAGTTGGGTCGAGCCTAAGGAGCGCTGGAACCTGCTCGATCGCGATGTGCTGGCCTGGTACGCGACCTCGCCGGACCGCGAGGTGTTTCTCAGGACGGTGCAGGAATTCCGCCACATCATCGAGCCGGAGGCCAGCGCCTTTGCCGCGATGCGGCGCACCGACGAGCAGATGGCCGAGATCAGCCAGGCCTGTCGCGAAATGGGCGAAGCGACCAACCTGCAGGAGCGAACGCGCGCCGACACGCGGTTCCACCTCGCCATCCTGCGCGCCTCGGGCAACGATCTGCTGGTGCCGCTCGGCGTGCTGATCGAATCGGCGCTCGATCACCTCTTTGTTTTCGTCACACGCGAAACCAGCGACCAGCGTCGGGCGCAGGCACTGCACGAGGCGATCGAGAAGAACATCCGCCTGCAGCGGCCCGCCGCAGCCCGTGCCGCGGTGCACAGGCTTCTCGCCAACACCGACGATGTTATCGGGCGGTCGCGGCGGTGATGGTTGCACCAGGGCTGGCATTGCTCCGAACGATTGCAAAACTCGGCATTCCTTCGCGCCCCTCTCTGTCCTGCCGGACATCTCCCCCACGAGAGGGGAGATTGGATGCCACTTCGGCTTTCGCTAATCATCAACGTTAGGCAATGAGGGCGGCGACCTCGGATGGGCCAGGGATTCGGACTTTTTTACCGCCGCAGCGTATTTTGTTCTTGCTTTGTGCCGGCAGCTATGCTACTAATTTGGCTATGGTGCTGATTGGCGCCGACGACCCGCCCACCGAGGCGGGTTTTTTGTTTCTGGCTTTGAAATTGCAGTGTTGCCGATCTGAGGTCTGAGGGACAGCACCCCCCTCTGCCCTGCCGGGCATCTCCCCCAACAAGGCAGGGCAAATCGCGTAAGGAGTCCCCCTCATCCGGCCGCTTCGCGGCCACCTTCTCCCCGCTGGGGAGAAGAGGCTGACGCCGGCGCTGGCGATCTCCTCTCCCCTCGGGGAGAGGTTGGATTGCCCCGAATTGCCCTTCGCAATTCGGTTGGCAATCCGGGTGAGGGGGCTCTTGCCTACATGCGATTGCACTGCCTCAAGGGGGAAGATTGGCAGGTTCGCCAGTGGCGCTGACGCCTCGGAATGTTGCGGCAAGCTTGCGTGGCCAAAAGCTGATCGGCCGGCTCAGATCGTCTGCTTCTTGCCATCCCTGGTCGGCATCAGGTCGACGCCGTTGACCTTGCCGATATGCGTGGCCAGCATCGGCACATATTGGTCGGCGGGGCCGGCCGCGAAGGCGCCGGCGAAGGCGTTTTTGGTGGCGTTGCCGAGTGGGTTGGCGATGCCGGCAGCATCCGCCATCGATTCGAGATAGGTGAGATCCTTGAAGGCGTTGGCGATGCTGAATTTGTGCGCGTCGCGGTCGCCTTCCAGCGTCCAGCGCATGAAGGTCTGGTAGAAGCCGCAATCCATGCGGCCGTTGCGGATGACGCTGTCGAAGCGCGGCGGCGAGATGCCGACCTTCTGCGCCAGCGCCAGCGCCTCGGAATAGATCGCAGCGTAGCCGAGCGAAATGAAGTTGTTGAGCAGCTTCATGCGATGGCCGTCACCGGTGTCGCCGATATGGACGATGCGCCCGGCCCAGGTGTCGAGCACCGGCTTCAGCCGGGCAAAGACCGCGTCGGGCGCGCCGACCATGGCATCGAGCGTGCCTTCCCAGGCCTCCTTCGGGGTGCGGCTGAGCGGGGCATCGACATAGTCGACGCCGAGCGCCTTGAGTTCGGCGGCTAGCGCCACCGTCGAAACGGGATCCGAGGTCGAGCAGTCGACGACAACCGATCCCGGCTTCAGGCCTTCCTTGAGGCCGCCTGGGCCGCGGATGATGGCTTCGACCTCGCGCGAGCCGGTGACGCAGATGAAGACGATATCGGATGCCGCGGCGACGTCGCGCGAGGTCGCCGCTTCCCTGGCGCCGCGGCCGAGCAGGTCTTCCGCCGGTGCGCGGTTCTTGCGGCCGAGAAACGTCAACGGATAGCCCTTGTCGACGATGTTCTTCGCTATGCCGTGCCCCATCAGGCCCAGCCCGATGAAGCCGATCTTTTCGCTCGCGGCGGTAGTGTTCATGTCGTTTCGTCCTATTTGCAGTGATGGATGACGGCGCTGCACCTTGCCGGCGAATTGTTGAAGCGGGTTTTTGCCGCATGCCATGGCAGGCGATTGCAGAGTTCGATATTGTCTGACAATACACGTGAATTCCAGGGAGAGCAAAATGACGAAGCGGATCATGTTCACCGGCGGCAGCGGCAAGGCCGGGCGCCACGTCGTGCAGTATCTGGTCGAGCAGGGCTGCCAGGTGCTCAACATCGACACCAAGCCGCTCGACAATCCCAAGGTGCGCACGCTGATCACCGACATCACCGACAGCGGGCAGGTGTTCAACGCGCTGTCGAGCTATATCGGCCTGCATGAATTCGACCCGTCGCTGCGTTCGCAACCGGTCGATGCCGTGGTGCATTTCGCGGCCATCCCGCGCATCATGATCACGCCCGACAACGAGGTGTTCCGCATCAACGCGCTCGGCACCTACAATGTCATCGAGGCCGCAGTGAAGCTCGGTATCCGCAAGGTGGTGATCGCATCCAGCGAGACGACCTACGGCCTGGTCTTCGCCAACGAACCGCGCGATCCGACGCATTTTCCGCTCGACGAGGAGTACGACGTCGATCCGATGGACAGCTACGCGCTGTCCAAGGTCGTCAACGAGAAGACGGCGCGCGCCTTTGCGCTGCGCAGCGGCTTCGACATCTACGCCTTGCGCATCGGCAACGTCATCGAGCCGCATGAATATTCGCTGTTTCCGAGATGGTTCGCCGATCCGGGTTTCCGCAAGCGCATCGCCTGGAGCTATATCGACGCGCGCGACCTCGGCCAGATCACGCTGCGCGCCATCGAAAAGGATGGGCTCGGCTATCAGGTGTTCAACGCCGCCAATGACGACACCTCGTCCGACCTGCCGACAGCCGAACTCCTGAAGCGGTTTTATCCCGATGTGCCGGTCAAGGGCGAACTTGGCGAATACGAGACCCTGCTCTCCAACCGCAAGGCACGCGACATGCTCGACTTCCGGCCGGAGCACAGCTGGCGGAAATATGTCAAGACGACCTGACGGGCGTACGTGATACGGAGCCGGCACTGGGCCAGCCCCGACGCGCAACGTTGAGAAGGCTCTGACTCAACCTCGAATTTGACATAGGCTATCTGCTGGCTGGTAATAACACGTTTCCCCCTTCGAGAGGAACGGTGCGGCCTGCGGGGAAATTGTTGACTTTAAACGCAACTAACTCTATTCTGTATCGAGCGGTCGAAACCGGTCGGCTCGTCGCGCGGCCTGCACTTAACCAAAAGGTGGAGGCCAAGCGGTTTCTGTATGTAACGCCAAATGTTTATAGAGGATTGGCTGGGAAGGATCCCGACTTAAGCCATTTGCCGATGGCGAAAATGGAAGAACTGATAGCAATTTTTTGTTTCGGTTGGTTCGTGACGGCAAGCCTCAAAGGAGACCCAGACGAGCGGGGGCCAGACATCGAACGATTGCATTCTGTTGACGAGGTCTGGGTAATTTGTGCGCGAAAGCCTAGGCATGTCCAAGTGCGTCTGTTCGGTAGGTTTCTCGACGCCGGGGTATTCATAGGTTTAGGACTGCATTGCCGACATTGGCTAGGGATCAAAAAGAACTATAGCGAAACCGTCGCTGGAATCCCCGATCTTTGGGGCAACACCATGGGTAATGCGCAACCTTTTCGTGCAGCAACGGCGTTAGAGCACGTGAAGGGAATATGTCGAGATGTGGATGAAAAAATCTAATAAGGTTTCCGACCAAGCGTTCGTTGAAGAGTTCGAACGCGGGATACTTCGTTCGGCTTTTGTGAGCGCCTTTTGGGCGGTCATTCAAGCCAGGAAAGCGGAAACGGGGCTCACCCTAAGTCAGCTTGCCGATCGCCTCGGAATTAACAAGTCTGCGGTCTCTCGCTGGTTTTCAGGAACAAAGCCGAACTGGGAAATAGACACTATCGCGGACCTCGCGACTGCCCTTGAGGTAGACGTAGAGGTTGTGGTCGTAGACAGAAAAATGAACCGTCGGTTTGGGCCTGCGGGCGAGATACAGCCGCTTACGCTCGGAGCGGGGACCACACTAAGTTCCGGGCAGCATTCCATCCTGCCGGGAACCGATGCCGTGAGTGCGGTGTCAATACGCCTTGAGGCAGCATGATTTTGAACCCCCATGCTAGCGTCGTGTTTTGCGATGACCTTCGACAGGAGGCCAACGGGAAGCAGCTGCACATAGGGGTCTATAATGATGCCGTTTTATTCGACGGACCTTTGCCGTGGGCATTGCCCACGGGGCTGTGGTGTCTGATTAAGTATCTTGAACCGTATCCAGAAACTTTGCCTACCCTCGCGATAAAAGTTCGTCTTGAATCCAAGGCCGGTGGGGTAGTTGATTTGATAGAAGCTCCAGTGCCGAAGACCGACATCATCCCCCAGAAAGGACCCCTCGAATTTGAGAAGGATACAGTCAAATTATTGGCCCTTAGCATGAACATTCAACTGTCAACCTTGGTCTTCCAAGAGCCTGCAAAACTCGTGGTCGTAGTCGTTCGGGACGGGGAGGAAATCTCAGCTGGCCGATTGCGCATCTCGCAGTTGAGTAGGGATGGAGCCGGCAACCCCATCCCCGCTGTTTAGGCCCAAAGGGGTCAAGGTTCTCCGATACTTCACTTGTTGAAGGGGCAATACCCTTGATCAATAAGTTCTGAGCCTAGCCCTCACTCGTTTCCTGCCGTGCGGCAATTAAGCTACTTGTCTTTCCAGAATTCGGCCTGGAGTTGCGCCGCCTCATCGGCAAGCAGCGGACCAACGACTTCAGTCGGACGCTGCCCAGCTTCGAAGACGATCCTGCAGGGCAGGTCGAGTGTAGGATTCTCGACATGTGCACCCGTCGATGCCTTGAGGTCATGTTCGCTCTGGCCAAAGACGACCCGTCCGATGCCCGCCCAATAGATTGTGCCGGAGCACATCGCGCAAGGTTCGGCCGAAGTGTAGAGTGTGCAGGAGGCCAGCTTTTCGAGACTGAAATTCATCCCCGCCCATGAGGCCAGCAGCCTTTCGGCATGAGCGGTGCGGTCGCCCCCGCCGGCTTTGTAAGCGTTGGGCTGCTCGCGCAAAACATTGCCGTCCTTGTCAGCGAGGAGCGAACCAAAGGGATGTTCGCCGGCATCGCGGGCCTTGCGCGCGACTTCGAACGCCTGACGGAGCAGGCGCTCATCATAGGGGCGTTGTGGCATCGGCGGATCCTCCGGCTATGCCGCTGGACCATAGTGCCGAACAATCCGCCGACACAAGTCGGCGGCCTAAAACGCGTCGCGTTCGACCGGCCTCATGCTACGCGCTTCAGGTTCTTGTTTTGATGCATGTCGTATCGCAAACCCGCTGCACACTTTTGAGCGACATGCATCAGGACTCGTTGCGATTGGGGCGTTGAGCCAGCCAGATGCTGCCGATGACGAAAACGACGCCGGCGATTTGAGGCAAGGTCAGCGTCTGGTCCAGGAATACCCATCCAAGCAGCACGGCGGTCACCGGGCTGAGGAAAAGCAGCGATGACACCACGGCAGATTCCAGTCGCGCAATGCCCCGGAACCAGAGGACATAGGTCAGCGCCGCACCGATCAGGCCGAGCCACACCAGTCCAAGCAGGTTGGCCGCGGTCGGGAGCGGGATGGAGGGCTCGAAAAGCAGGGCCACCGGAACGAGAAGCAGACCGCCGGCGGTCAGCTGCCATGCCGTAAAGGTAAGCAGCGATACTGGCGGTTGCCACTTACGGGCCAATACGCTTCCGAAGGCCATGGAGGCCGCCCCGGCGAGGCCGGCGGCAACGCCGACCGCATCGAGCGTCGCGTTCGGGGTCAGCACCAGCAATGCAACACCGGCGATCCCGACAAGGGCGGCGACGATCGCCAACCGACGGACAGGGCTGGCAAGCAGGGCAGCGGCAAGGAAAATCACGATCAACGGCTGGACCGACAGCACCGTCGCGGCGACCCCGCCCGGAAGCCGGTAGGCGGCGACAAACAACATGCTCAGGAAGATCGAGATGTTGAGGGCTCCGAGGACGAAACTGCGCAGCCACCAGATGCCCGTCGGCAGTTGCCGAACGATCGCCAGCAGCAGCAATCCGGCTGGCAAGGCACGCAGCATTGCGACCGTCATCGGCGAAAAGTTGGGCAGGAACTGGGTGGTGACGATATAGGTGCTGCCCCATATCGCGGGTGCAATGGCTGTCAGCAACAGATCGAAACGGCGCGTTTTCATAAGATTTCCAGTACTTCGGCAAGAGGGCGGCGCGGCTTTTGCGGCCAGTTGCCGGGCGCGGCGCGGCCGACCGCGATGAGCATCACCGGCACTTCATTCAGGCCAAGGCCAAACTCGCGGGCCACGCCTTCGGCATCGAAGCCTCCCATCGGACCAGCGACGAGCCCCAGCGCTTCGGCTGCAAAAATCAGCGTTGCAGCGCCAAGCGTTGCAGAGCGCACCGCTTCGTCGCGGGCTGCCCGAGGATCGGCATATTGGGCGCGGGCGCCTTCCTGCCAGCCCGAAGCCATATCCGCCGGCATGAAGCCGGCTTCGACGAAAGGACGCAGCCTTGCATTGAGGGCAGCGTGGTCGGGCAATACGCCGCAGACAATGAAGGTGACCGCTGCTTCCTGCACCTTGGCCTGGCCATGGGCCACGCTGCGCAACCGCGCCTTTGCTTCCGGCGTCCGCACGGCGATGAACCGCCAGTTCTGAAGGTTGTAGGCGGTTGGCGCGCGCGTTGCGAGACGTGCCAGTTCCTCGACCTCGGCATCCGTCAATGCGTACGAGGCATCGAACCGATTGGCCGACATGCGTCGCTCGATAAGGGAGATTGTGGGGTTGGTCATCATATCATTCCGAAATTGAGAAAGCCGTTCGGGAAGCAGATATGGAATTTACCAACAGACGATAATATGTGACAATTGAAAGACATTGTTTACTGGAAGAGAATGGTGCAGTGGATCGCCTGACTGCGTTGCAGGTTTTCCGTCATGTGGCGGAACTGAACAGCTTTGCCGAAGCCGGACGGCGGCTCGGTCTCTCGCCTCCCGCGATCAGCAAGAACATCGCCGAGCTGGAGGCGCATCTGGGGGTGCGGCTCATCAACCGGACGACGCGGCGGATGGCCCTGACCGAAGAAGGCAGGATCTATCTGGAGCATGTCACGCAGGGGCTCGATGCGCTGGCCAGGGCCGACCAGGTCCTCGGCCCGATCAAGACGGCGCCGAGCGGCACGTTGCGGGTCAGCGCGCCGATGACTGTCACGTTGACGCGGCTTTCGGCTGCCATTCCCGCGTTTCTATCGCGCTATCCCGATTTGAAACTCGACCTGCATCTTGATGACAGGCGCGTCGATATCGTGCGGGAGGGATTTGACCTTGCCATTCGCGGCAGCGACAATCTCGAGGATTCCAGCCTGGTCGCCAGAAAGCTTGCGGTCATGCCGCACGTGCTTTGTGCAGCTCCTGCCTACTTCGAGCAGCACGGCCGGCCTCAAACGCCTGCCGATTTGAAGGCGGCCAACTGCATCCGGTTCAGCCTCTCGGGGCATGCGGACATATGGGAATTCCGCAAGGACGGCCGCAGCGAGCGGATCGCCATCGACGGACGATATTCGGTCTCCTCGAGCCTTGCCGTGCGCGATGCGCTGCGCGCCGGCTTCGGCGTCAGCCTGATCCCCTATCCCTATGTCGAAAGCGACCTGAAAGCAGGCCGGCTGCAATCGGCTCTGGATGACTGGGACAAGGTCGAAACCACACTCTACGCGGTCTATCCGGCACGGCAGCATCTTGCCCCGAAAATCCGCGTCTTCCTTGATTTCCTGATCGAGGAATTCAGTCGGGACAAAGAGAAGCCGTTCGTGCCTCCCCGGCGTGAACGCCCGGCAAAGCGCGGTGTCGGCGAGGCGACGGATACGGAAAATCAAACCGAGATATTGCCGTCGATTTCATCTCCTTGACACGCCTCCAAATCCGGACTTTGTGGAGCCATGCAGGACGCGAAGCCGAATAAGGGAAAGACAGCGGCCGAGGCGTTCGCCGAACGCACGAGCGGTATTCGCCGCGCCGATGCGGCGCGCATGCCGGGGTCGAGCGTGCATGCGTCGCTGGCCAACGAAATCGGGCTGAGGATCGTGCGCGGCGACTATCCGCCGGGAACCATCCTGCCCAACGAAGCCAAATGGTCCGAGACCTTCGACGTCAGCCGCTCGGCGGTGCGCGAAGCCATAAAAATGCTGATGGCGAAAAGCTTGCTTGCGTCGCGCCCGAAGATCGGCAGCTGGGTCGAGCCTAAGGAGCGCTGGAACCTGCTCGATCGCGATGTGCTGGCCTGGTACGCGACCTCGCCGGACCGCGAGGTGTTCCTCAGGACGGTGCAGGAATTCCGCCACATCATCGAGCCGGAGGCCAGCGCCTTTGCCGCCATGCGGCGCACCGACGAGCAGATGGCCGAGATCAGCCAGGCCTGCCGCGAGATGGGCGAGGCGACCAACCTGCAGGAGCGGACGCGCGCCGACACGCGGTTTCATCTCGCCATCCTGCGCGCCTCGGGCAACGATCTGCTGGTGCCGCTCGGCGTGCTGATCGAATCGGCGTTCGATCATCTGTTCGCTTTTACGACCCGGGAACTCGACGATTTGCAGCATGCGCAGAGGCTGCATGAGGCAATCGAGAAGAGCATCCGCCTGCAGCGGCCGGACGCGGCACGCAATGCAGTGCGCAAGCTGCTGGCCAATACCGACGGCGTCATCAAGTCCAGGTAGCCGCCGTTCGGCTCCCGGTTTGAGTGCTCAGTCGAACCGGTCCGGTCGCGAGATGCCGCCGGGTCAGCCCGAGCAGCAAGGCCTGATCGCGGGCGGCGTGTTCGGGCGGGTTGACGACGGGGTCGCCATTGACGATCGCCGCCCAGAAGCCACGCATCTCCTCGACGAAGGCTTCCGCGTAGCCGGCGCGCAAATCTTTCTTCGACAGCGTGTGACCGTGCGAGGTCGCCACCGTCAGCCGGGTCGGATGATGGTTGAGCCAGGGCGAGGGGAATTCGAGCTCCAGGCTGGCATCGTCGAAGAACAGCGTGATCCGCTCCTTGTAGTCGGCGAGCTTAGGTACGGTAAGATGGGTCATGGTCCACAGCGCCTGTCCGTCCAGCAGCTTGACGGCGCCCTGGCCGCCGTCGCCATTGGCAAAGATCTGCGCGCCGACGATCTCGCCGTCCGGCACGCCGAGCGCATCGAGCAGGCCGTGAACGGCATTGACATCGTGAATCAAGGCCGAGCTGTAAGCGCCGGTAAATCCACGGAAAGCGAGATCAGTGAAAGGCACGCCAATGGCTTGTTCGACCTGGCGCTTCTGCTTGGCGGCGACAGCGGCGACCATGTCCTTCGGGATATCGGTGCCGCGCCTGTAGGGCAGGTGGGCGATGAACGGCCAGGCGTCGGGATCGTTCACTTCCACCGAGACCGAGCGCAGCGTGCTCGGTGTCCCCGGCAGCGAAGCGAGCGCCAGCCGGTAGCTCGGATCGAAGCGCTTCATGTAGCCGACTTGCATGATTTTCCTGGCGGCATCGCGCGCGGCGACGATCTCGGCGATTTCCGCCAGGGAATAGCAGAGCGGCTTTTCGCAAAAGACATGCAGGCCGCGCGCCAGCGCCGCCAGCACCTGTTCGTGATGCAATGGGTCCGGCGAGCCGATCACTACCGCGTCGAGGCGCTGGTCGAAGAGCTGGTCGATCGTTTCGAAATTGGCGATGCCATGGGTGTCAGTGACGAACTGCCGTGAAATCCTGGAGGGGTCGGCGACGCCGACCAGCTCGAACAATTCACCGAGGCGCAGCAGATTGGGAATATGCTCGACCTGCGAGATCATGCCGGCGCCGACGACCCCGACGCGTAACCTGCTCATGCCATCATCCCCGCGATGTCCGATTGTCAGCTCAAGCCGCCGCAGGCGGCCGGTTGCCGATCTGGGCGAGCAGGCCGGCAATCTCCGCCTCGACCGCCTTCAGATCCTCGCCACCCGACATGATCGAGATGACCTCGTCGCGCGAGATGTCCGATTTGGCGTAGGTACCGCGATTGCGGCCGCGGTTGAGCAGCGTGAAGGTGTCGCCGACCGGATAGGCATGGTGGATGTTGTGGCTGATGAAGATCACGGCCAGGCCCCGCATGCGTGCTTCGATGATGAACTTCAGCACCATCGCCGCCTGGTGGACGCCGAGTGCCGAGGTCGGCTCGTCAAGGATCAGCACGCGCGCGCCAAAATGCACGGCGCGGGCGATCGCCACCGACTGGCGCTCGCCGCCCGACAGCGTGCCGACGGCTTGCGTCGGGTCGCGCACATCGATGCCGATATCGGCCATTGCCTGCCTGGCGATAGTGTTGGCGCGCTCCTTGTCGATGCGCGAGAAGGGCAGGCTGCTTTTGGTCGGTTCGCGGCCGAGGAAGAAGTTGCGGGTGATCGACATCAGCGAGATCATGCCGAGGTCCTGGAACACCGTTGCCACGCCGAGCTCCTGCGCGTCGCGCGGGCTGCGGAAGGTGACCGTCTTGCCGTCGACCAGGATTTCGCCTTTGCTCGGCCGGTAGACGCCGGACAGAACCTTGATCAGCGTCGACTTGCCGGCGCCGTTGTCGCCGAGCAGGCAGTGGACCTCGCCCGGATAGACCTTGATGTCGATGTCCTGGAGCGCGCGCACCGAGCCGAAATTGACGCTGACGCCGCGCAGTTCCATTGCGGGTTCGGTCATTTGGGCCGTTCGCTCATTTGGGCCGGCTCGGTCATTTGCCACCTCCGCGGCCGAGCGCCTTCACCCTGATGTAGTTGTTGACCAGCACGGCCATCAGGATGACGATGCCGAGGAAGACCTTGAACCAGTCGGTGTCGATGCCGGTGTAGAAGATGCCCATCTGCACCAGCCCGAAGATCAGCGCGCCGAACAGCACACCATAGACTGTGCCGTAGCCGCCGGTGAGCAGCACGCCGCCGATGACGGCGGCGATGATCGCCTCGAACTCCTTGAGCAGGCCGCGCGTGGTGTCGGCGGAGCCCGCCTCCATCACCTGGATGGTGGCAAGCAGCGTCGCCGCGCAAGCGGTGTAGACGAACAGGCTGATCTTGACGCGATCGACCGGCACGCCGACGTTGCGAGCTGCGATCAGGTCGCCACCGGTGGCGAAGATCCAGTTGCCGTATTTCGTCTGGGTGAGCACGTAGCCGGCCAGCGCCGTCAGGCCAAGCCACCAGACGATCGACATCGGAATGCCGGCGACGAAGGGAATGCCGTCGCTGCGGGTGCCGATCCAGCCTTGCGCGCCCATCCAGTGGAACAGGCCGGTGAGCAGATGGCCGTTGAAAATGCCGGCCGTCGCCGGGTCCGGTACGCTTTCGAGGATGTAGGGAATTTGGGTGCGGCCGGTGACGGCGCGGGTGATGCCGATCGACAGTCCGCGCAGGATATAGAGCGTGGCGAGCGTGACGATGAAGGAGGGCAGGCGCGTCTTCACCACGATCAGGCCGTTGAGATAGCCGGTGAGGATGGCAACGGCGAAGGCACAGGCGATGCCGCCCCATAGCGGCAGGCCCCAGTATTTCACCGTCAGCCCGATGACGACACCGGCAAAGCCGACCATGGAGCCGACCGAAAGGTCGAACTCGCCGGCGATGATGAGAAGTGCTGCTGCGGTGGCGACGATGCCGAGCTCCGCCGACAGCGTCAGGAAGGTCATCGACCCCTGCAGCGAATAGAGGTTCGCCGCGCCCGGCAGCAGCGCAAAGATGATGATCGTCGCAAGCAGCCCGCCGGCAGCACCGGCTTCCGGCCGGCGCAGCCACTGGGTCAGCTTGCCGGTGCTGGCCAGCCGCTCGTCGGCGCCGGCGGCCCGCTTCGACGTCATGCCGAAGCGGTCGGTCGCCTTCAGTTCGCCCGGAGGTATCGCCTTGTCTTCCACGACCGCCATTAGGCTCTCCAATCGCTCAATTCGCAATCTTCGAACGGATCGGGAGAGCGCCTGGCGCATTCTCCCGTTCCGTCGGAGTGCTGGCCTAGCGGATGCCCTCTTTGGCGAGGGCCAGGATCGCCTTGGCTTTTTCTGGCGAGTCGATGAACAGCGGCCCGGTATAGGCGTTGTTCTGCGGCCAGAAGCCGTGCGTCGCCTGCTCGACCAGATAGATCACCGGCAGATAGCCCATCAGATATTGCTGGGCATCCATACCGAAGCCCATTTCGCCGGCGACGACAGAGTCGAGGACCTCCGGGCTGATGTCGAAAGTGTAGAGCTTGAGCTTGCCGAACAGTTCCTTGTCGCGGAACATCGGGATCAGCGGATTGGCGGCGGTGGCACCAAGCGCAAAGACGGCTTGGGTGTCGGGATGCGCCGACAGATAGGCTTCGGTGCGGCGCTGGATGTCGGCCGGATCGGGCGCCACGGCCAGAACCTCGGTGCCGCCGCCGGATGGCTTCAGCCCGTCATTGAGGCCCTGGCAGCGCTGGTCGAGGCTGACATTGCCGACCTCGTGGTTGATGCAGACGACCTTGAGCGTGCCTTCCTTGGCCAGCCGCTCGCCGGCCTTCTTGCCGGAATCATATTCGGAAACGGTGCCGACATAGAGCGTGGTGCCGAGCTCGGCGCCTTCCTTCTCGCCGGAATCCAGAACCACCATCGGAATATTGGCGGCAAGCCCGGATTTGACGGATTTGCCGAGTGCATTGGCGTCGGCGATGGAGACCGCGATGCCGTCCGGCTTGGTGGCGATGGCGGCGTCCAGAAGCCGGGCCTGCTCGACCACGTCGAAGACCTGCGGTGCGTAATATTCGACTTTGGCGCCGGTGAGGGCGGCCGCGTCATCGACGCCGCGCTTGACCACCGACCAATAGGGATCGGACGCCGACCCATGCACGACGAACGTGATGTGGACGTCCTTCGGATCCTTGAGGCCCGCGGCATATGCAATGCCTGTCATCAGGCCCGCCGTGACGAAGGCGCCCAATGCCGCTTTCAGAAGAGTTTTCATCTTATTCTCCCATTTGTCGTTGCAGTTCCAATCCCTCTGGCGCCGTTTTCCGGCCGCGACGATCGGCTCACGTCGCGGATCGGGTGGCCGCTTTGCGGGCCTTTGCCGACGTCAATCGCTGTTCGCCCGCGTTGTTGCCGCGGGCTGATGTTGACGATCGCCCGGCCGAGAGTGCTGCGCGAAGCTCCTCGCGCAACGGCTTCATGCCGATGACATCGATCGGCTGTGCGGCGAGCCAGTCGCGAAAGCCCTGGTCGCGGAACAGCTCGTACTCTTCGGTGCGGATATAGGCGGAGCGCGGCTCGATCAGCTCGAGTTCACCGGGCGCGTTGCAATGCAGGCAAAAGAAAGTCAGGCCCTCGCGCACACCCTCGATGAGCGCTTTGTAAACGGGCTCGATCGGCCTGGAGCGCGGCCGGCCCCAGGTCGTCTGGATGGCGGCGTCGAAAATGGCAAAGCCGCCGGCGCGGGCCAGCGCCACGCCGCGCTGGAACGCCTCCTCGGTGACGCCGACCAGATTGTCGTTGGGGGAATAAGCGGACAGGGTCTTGGTCAGCAGCACGGGCAGCTGATATTCGAGCCCGAGCTTGATGTAGATGTCGCAAAATTCGGGCGACAATGCTGCGCCCATATGCGCGTCGAGGTGGGTGACGTCGATGCCGGCGCGATAGGCGGTGTCGATCTGGGCGCGAAGCTCGGCCTCGACCGCCTGCGGCACCGCCTTGCGGCGCGTGGTCGCCACGTCGGGCCATAAGAAGCCGAACTCGTCGGTCAGGCCGGCCGCCCGCGACGGCGCGGTCAGCGGCCGCCATTTGTAGTGCTGTTTCTCGCTGTTCAGCGTCAGGTGGACGCCAAGGTCAAGGCCAGGGTTGGCTGCGGCGCTTTCGGCCATTTCGAGGAACCACGGGCACGGCACCATCACCGCGCCGGAACTGCAGACACCTAGCCCGTTCAATTCGAGAAAGGCGCTGTTGGCGCCGTGGCACATGCCGACATCGTCCTCGTGGAGCACGATCCGTTTGCTGGAGCCGGCGGCGTTCACGAATGTCGGCCTTTCCGCCGGCGCGCCGGTCTCGAGGGTCTTCCAAAGTGTGTCCCGTATTTCATGGAACCAACCGTTTGCCCAACTGGCCGGAATGGAACGCCGAAACCCGGCTTTCCGACAGGGCCACTTTGGCGAATTCGGATGGGTACGATTTGCCTGCCGGCTGAGACACTTAGCTGCCGATTTCCCCAATCAGGGTTCAAAACCACTCATAGGAACCGTCTTCTGGGCGCAGATGGCTTGGTCGAATAGCGGCGGAGTGGTTCTTCCAAACTGTGCCCACAAGCCTACAGCTGTCCACACCATCAAGCGACCCACATTACCAAGTGACCCAAACTACCAAGTAACTTGGAGGCCTGCCATGTACACCGCCGGCGAAGAGGAAATCGAAGCCATTGCCAGGGTGATCCGCTCGGGCGCGCTGTTTCGTTACGGCAAGGACAGCGAATGCGACCGCTTCGAGGCCCGCTATGCGCAGCATCTTGGCGTCGAGCATTTCGCACTGGCCGCCAGCGGCACCTATGGGCTCGCGGCCGGCCTGATCGGGCTCGGCATCGGTCCGGGGGACGAGGTCCTGGTGCCCGCGCACACCTATATGGCGACAGCGACCGCGGTGCTGTCGGTCGGGGCCATTCCCGTCATCGTCGACATCGACGAGAGCCTGACCATCGATCCCGTCGCCTTGCGCGATGCCATAGGGCCGCGCACCAGGGCGGTCATCCCGGTGCATATGTGGGGCGCGGCCTGCAACATGAATGCGATCATGGACATTGCTGCCAAGCGCGGCTTGCTGGTGCTCGAGGATGTCTGCCAAGGCATCGGCGGCGGCTATGAGGGCCGCAAGCTCGGCTCGATCGGCCATGCCGGCGCCTATTCCTTCAACTACTTCAAGAACATGACCTCGGGCGAGGGCGGCGGCATTGCCACCAGCGACCCGAAAGTGGCGGAGCGGGCGCGCTGCGCCATCGACCCTTGCCATTTCTACTGGCAGGGCAGAAGCGACAGCATCAAACCCTTCGCCGGCATCGGCGCGCGTGCTTCCGAACTGATGGGGGCGATGCTCAACGTCCAACTCGATCGACTGGACGGCATCATCGAGGCGATGCGCGCCGAGAAGAAGATGGTGCTGGCCGGCACCCGCCATCTCGGCAATCTCGGTCTGACACCGTCGCCGATGAACAGCCCGGACGACGATTGCGCCGCACAGGTGATGTACCTACTGCCGAGCGAGCAGGCGGCGCAGACTTTTTCGAAGACCATTCCGAGCGTCGTTGCCGGCAAGACCGGCCGTCACAATTTCACCCAGTGGGACCAGGTGCTGATGCATGAAGGGGCGCATCATCCGGCGCTCAATCCTTATGCATTGCCCGAGAACCAGGGCCTGCGGCTGGATTACGCCGACGACCTCGGCAAGCGCTCGCTCGACATCCTCAATCGCACGGTGATGATCGCCATGAACCCGGCGCATGACGATACCGATATTCAGGACATGATCCACAACATCGACGCGGCGGCGCGGGTGGCGCTGGAAAATGCTTCGCTGGATGATGTCGAATTGCGCAAAGCGGCACCGGTTGATCTGCAGAAGTTCGACAGTGTGAACTAGACCAGTTCCGACACGGTTTGCTACCCTGCGGCCGAGTTCCTTGTCCGGCGGCCGGGCGGGGATTCCGGCCGGCATAACCGGTCGTCAAAAATCCGCAGGCCCGTGTCGGATAGGCCGGGCTCCCGCTCGTCCTAGGGGCATCGATCACCAACCACGGAGGATTAACGATATGCCCGGCACCGTACGTCTGCACCGCGTTCTGACAACCAGCCCGGAGAAAGTCTACCGCGCGTTCCTCGAAGCGGATGTACTTGCGAAATGGCTGCCGCCGAACGGCTTCACCTGCACGGTTCATCACTTCGAGGCGAAAGTCGGCGGTACGTTCAAAATGTCCTTCCGCAACTTCACCACCGGCGACAGCCACTCGTTCGGGGGCGAATATGTCGAGCTCGTGCCCAATGAGCAGCTGCGCTACACCGACCGGTTCGACGACCCCAACCTGCCCGGCGAGATCGAGGTGACCGTGACATTGAAGAAAGTGTCGGTCGGCACCGAAGTGAATATCACGCAGGCCGGTATTCCAGATGCCATCCCGGTTGAGGCCTGCTATCTCGGCTGGCAGGAGTCGCTGCGAAATCTGGCGAAACTCGTCGAACCCGAGATCAAGCAGTAGGGTAAGCGCGCGCGGCTGATCCGTGGGGGCGATCTCTTCGCGCCAAGAGAGCGAAGCGGGCGCTGCCTTGGCTGCATCGGCGTCGCTAGCCGGGATCCTAGGGATTCCCGATCTTGCCAGGCAACATGCGCCGGCGCCGGAAAGCCCGGATTGGGGAAGCCTGGCTCTAGCTTCTGTCCAACCTTAGGAACGCGGCGCGCAGCGCCAGCACCGCGCGCAGGATCTGGCGTTCGTCCATTGCCGCATAGCCGAGCAGCAGGCCGTGCTCGGGTTCTGTGGAATGGTAGTTGATCGAGATGCCCTGGACGTCGAGCCCCTCCTTGACGGCGGCGGCGACCACGTCGCTGTCCTTGTAGGGCCTGACGAAGCTCGCCAGCAGCTGCATGCCGGAATCGTTTTCCGTGACGGTCAGCCATTCCGCCAGATGCTCCTGGCACAGCTTGACGAAGTTCGCCTGCCGGCGCGCGTAGAGCCGGCGCATGCGTTTGAGGTGCGTGGCGAAATAGCCCTGCGTGATGAAATCGTTGACCGTTGCCTGCAGGATCAGCGGCGCGAACTGGCCGGTGATGCTCACCGCCCGGTCGAACGGCACCGACAGTTCGCGCGGCACGATCAGATAGCCGATGCGCAGCGCCGGGATCAGCGTCTTACCGAAGCTGCCGATATAGACGACGCGGTCGGCATGATCGAGCCCGCGCAGCGCCGGCACCGGCCGGCCGCGGAACCGGTATTCGCCGTCATAGTCATCCTCGACGATCCAGGCGCCGTTGCGTTCGGCGATGTCGAGCAACTGCAATCGCTCCTCGATGCGCATGATGGTGCCGAACGGCCATTGGCAGGATGGCGTCACATAGATCAGCCGCGGCGGCGGCAGCTCCGGATCGGCAAGATGCCAGCCACGCCGGTCGACCTTCAACGGTGCCAGCCTGGCGCCGCTGGCGAGAAAGGCGCTCTTGGCGCCGAGATAGCCGGGCTCCTCCATCCAGACATGGTCGCCTTCGTCCATCAGCACGCGCGAGACGAGATCGAGCGCTGCCTGCGCACCGGTGACGATGATCACCTGGTCGGCGGTGCAGCTGATGCCGCGCGACAGGCCGATGGTCGAGGCAATGGCCTGACGCAGGCCGGGGTGGCCGGCAAAGGAGAGATAGCCAAGCAGGCTCTCGTCGCGGCTGCGTGCATTACGCACCAGAAGGCTTGACCAGATGGTGAACGGAAACGACGCCGTTTCAGGCACGCCCGGATGGAAATTAATGACGCCGGCATTACGCGGCGGTTGCGGGCCGTTGACGATGGTCTGACCGCGCCGCGACAGTTTTTGCGGCGCTGCCAGTCCGGCGCGCAGAGATGCCAAGGGGCGGTTCTGCTGGATCGGCGCTACCCAGGTGCCCGATCCGGCACGCGCCTCGATAAAACCTTCGGCGAGGAGCTGGTCATAGGCGGCGATGACCGTGTTGCGCCCGACCTTGAGGTCTTCGGCCAGCGAGCGCGTCGACGGCAGCAGCGTGTTCTGCGGGATTTGGCCGTCAAGGATGAAGCGTCGCAAGGCGCCGTAGATCTGACGATGCATCGGTTCTTCCGAAGCGCGGTCGACCGACATGATGTCGAGGGAAAGGCGCATGTGGTCGGCCAAGGCACTATTCCCCGACGAACCGGGCGGCGCGGGCGATCTTTTCCTCGTTGAGCCGACAGACGGTATCAAGCACCAGTCGCCTGGTTTCGGGGTGGACCTCGCGGCTGTTCTTCAGCGCGCGATGAACGGTGGCGGCGCCAAGTTCCGCCTTCTCGGCAATCTCCCGGATGGTGCAAAGCCGTTCCATGCCAAGCGCAGCTTCGAAAGCCATGTCGCTCCTCCTCGGTTGCATCAAGGCACGGCTTCCGGCCGGCCTCAAGCTCGAACGTCGGGGTTTGAAATCCAGAGCCGGGATTCTGCGATCCGCGCCGCGCAGGGAGCAAGGCGGCGCGGATCGCCGGGCGCATTCGCGTCGCTAACCCCATCGAGGCGCGCGCCCATTATGTTCCTCCGGCTCGCAATGCGGGCCGGTCAGTTTGCCTGCCGCGTTGCCACTTCGAAGCCGGCCTGCCGGGCGGTGGCGAGCAGCGAGAAATAGCCCTTGCTGGCATAGGTCAGCGGATGCGCCTTGGCCGGATCCTGCTCAGCCTCGACAACGATCCAACCCTCATAGCCGCGCGCGGCGAGGGGTTTCAGCAATGACAGGAAATCGACCGAGCCATCGCCGGGCACGGTAAAAATGCCGTCCACTACCGCCGCCATGAAGCTCATGTCCTCGCGGCGTGCCTTTTCCAGGACCGCCCTGCGAACATCCTTGCAATGGAAATGCACGATACGATCGAGATGCCGCTGCAACAGCGATTGCGGGTCGCCGCCCGAAAACAGGCAGTGGCCAGTATCGAACAACAGTCCGACGCTGTGCCCCGTCGCCGCCATCAGCCTGTCGACTTCATCGTCCGTCTCGACGATGGTGCCCATGTGGTGGTGGAAGGCCATGCCGACCCCGAATGCGGCCATGCGGGTGGCGAGGGCGGTCAGTTTCTCGCCATAGGCCCGCCAGTCGCCGTCGCCGAGGCGCGGACGCTCGGAGATCGGTGCGAAAATGCCGTCATGGCGACCGCGCGAGGTGTCGGCGTAGACGACGATCTTGGCGCCGAGGTCGCGCAGCAACGCCAGATGCGGGGTAATCGCCGCGAATTCCTCTTCGACCGTGCGGTCGAGGATGCGGCCATCATACCAGCCGGAGACGAGTTCCAGGCCATAGGATGACAGGAGCGGGCCAAGCACTTCAGCCTGGCGCGGAAATTTCCCGCCGAGCTCGGTGCCGCGATAACCGGCCTGTGCGGTTTCGGACAGGCAGGTCTGCAGCGGCGTGTCGCCGCCAAGCGCCGGGACGTCGTCATTGCTCCAGGTGATGGGATTGATGCCGATCTTGACCGTCATGACGCCAGGCTTTTGCAGGCTTGCGAATGCAAGCCAGCCTGCAGACTGGCGACAAAGAGGCCCTGTCACTAGGTCCAGTTCAGCCTGATTTGGCAGAACCAATCAATAGTGACCGATTCTAGTCTTCCTTTGGGCGGTCAAAAGGACGCGCAGTTCGTCCTTTGCGTCCTCCAGCACTTTCTTCTGCGCCGCCGGCAGGTTCTTGCCGGCGCGGTTGATGTAGAAATTCAGCATCGACATGGCGGATTGAAACGGCCCCGCCTTGCGCCGGTCGCTGTGCTCGGCCGACCGCCTCAGCGAGGCGGCGATCTTCCTCGGATCGTGGGATTCGAAGATGTGCTCCTCGAGATCCAGCGCGTCGCTATGCTCGGTGACGTCGGCAGACCATTTCCGTTGCGCGGTCATGGCAAACTCCTTCCACAAGCTCGTTCGAAAAGAAAACGCCCTATGGTGCGCCACTGTTCCACTTCGGCCCGCATCCCTGGAGCCACGGATTGGCCCGTCGTGGCGCTGCTCCGCGATGCGAATGCGCTGATAGTGGTCAGAACCGCCGATTTAAGAACTGCGGACAGGAAACGTTCTTGACCCCCATCGTCTCAAACCAGGCAGCAAGTTCCGGCATCGACAGTGCCTATGCCTGGATACGGCTCGGCGTCTCGATGCTGCTGGCAACCATAGGCGGGGTCGGCATGTGGGCGGTGGTCGTGGTGCTGCCCGCCGTGCAGGCAGAATTCGGCGTCGATCGCGCCGCTGCCTCGATGCCCTATACTGCGACCATGGTCGGCTTTGCCGCCGGCAATGTGCTGTTCGGCCGCGCCATCGACCGCGTGGGGTATTGGGTTCCGGCGCTGATTGCCGCGATTACACTTGGCGCCGGCTTCCTGCTGGCGTCGCTGACCAGTTCGATCCTGCAGTTCACCCTCGTCCAGGGCCTGTTGATCGGCGTCGGCTCGTCGGCGATCTTCGGGCCGCTGATTGCCGACATCTCGCACTGGTTCAACCGGCGCCGCGGCGTTGCGGTGACGGCTGCCGCGTCCGGCAACTATCTCGCCGGAGCGATCTGGCCGACGGCGATGCCCTATGTCATGCAGACCGAAGGCTGGCGCTTCACCTATGCCGCGATCGGCGTCGTCTGCCTGGTCACCATGGTGCCGCTGATCCTGCTGCTCCGGCGCGGCGCACCGCCCCACGCGGCTCCCGGATCGCCGGGCAGCCGCGTGGTCCAGCCGATCTCGCTGTCGCCGGCGGCCTTGCAGGCGCTGCTCATCGTCGCCGGACTCGGCTGCTGCGTGGCGATGTCGATGCCGCAAGTCCATATCGTCGCCTACTGCATGGATCTCGGCTACGGCGTGGCGCATGGCGCCGATATGCTGTCGATCATGCTGGCGGCGGGCGTCGTCAGTCGGCTTGGCTCGGGCTTCCTTGCCGATCGCATCGGCGGCGTCAAAACCCTGCTGATCGGCTCGGTGCTGCAATGCCTGTCGCTGTTGTTCTACATCCCGTTCGACGGGCTTGCCTCGCTTTATGTCGTCTCGCTGGTCTTCGGCCTGTCGCAGGGCGGCATCGTGCCCTGTTATGCGATCATCGTGCGCGAATATATGCCTGCCAAAGAGGCTGGCCAGCGCGTCGGCATCGTCATGATGGCGACCATCTTCGGCATGGCAATCGGCGGCTGGATGTCGGGCTGGATCTACGATTTGACCGGTTCGTATGCCGCCGCGTTCCTCAACGGCATTGCCTGGAACCTGCTGAACATTTTGGCCATGGTGCTGCTGCTGTGGAAGGCCCGGTGGAGCGCTGCTGTGACGGCCTGAAGCACGGCGACACGGGCACAGTCTCTCCGGCGGTCGCTTGACAATAGCCGAGGGCTGCGCGACGCCAGACAAGGTGTGGCAACGGGTTGGCAAGGCAGCAGTGGCAAAGACCCTGAACATCGTCTCACGGTCGCGTCTGGGCGGTTGCCCGGCGTCGGGACGAGTATAGTGATCAAGCCGCGCTCGCGCCGCGGCGGCGGCCGCCCGACCATCGCCGACGTCGCCCGCAAGGCCGGCGTCGGCGCCATTACCGTATCGCGCGCCTTGCGTGAGCCGGGGCGCGTCTCGGAAGATCTGCGCCGCCAGATCGAGTCTGCGGTGAACGAGCTCGGCTATGTGCCCGACCCGAATGCGCGGGCGCTGGCGTCGGCGCGCGCCGAGGTGTTTGGCGTCCTGGTACCGTCGCTTACCAACAACGTCTTTGCCGAAGTGGTGCGCGGCATCTACGACAGCCTGTCGGACGGCCCTTTCCGCATCCAGCTCGGCAACACGCACTATTCCGGCCTCGAGGAAGAGCGGCTGCTGCAGGTGTTTGGTCCGCAACGCCCGGCCGCGCTGATCGTGGCCGGCATCGACCAGACGCCGGCCTCGCGAAAACTGCTGGAAACGGCAGGCTGTCCGGTCGTGCAGGTGATGGAGACCGGGCCCGATCCGGTCGACATGATGGTCGGTTTCTCACATTTCGAGGGCGGCAAGGCGGCGGCGGAACATCTGATCGAGGCGGGCTATCGCCGGATCGGCTTCATCGGCGCGCGCATGGATCCGCGTTCGCAGCGGCGGCTTGCCGGCTATCGCGCGGCGATGGAGGCGGCCGGCCTGTTCGATCCGAGGCTCACCACCACGACGCCGGTGCCCTCCAGCGTGACACTCGGCCGCGAATTGTTCCGCGACGCGCTGGCCAAGGTGCCGAGCCTCGACGCGGTATTCTGCAACAATGACGATATCGCGCTTGGCGTGCTGTTCGAATGCCATCGCGCTTCGATCGCCGTGCCGAAGACGATCGGCATCGTCGGCTTCAACGATCTGGACATGATGGAGGTTGCTTTCCCGTCGGTCACCAGCGTTCGGACCTATCGCTACGAGATCGGCCGGCGGGCTGTCGCTATGGCGCTTGCGGCTATCGAGGGCAACAGGCCGGAGCAGCGGGTCGTCGACCTCGGCTTCGAACTCAAGCGACGTGAAAGCACGGCGCGCTGAAGCGAGCTCAACGTAATGTAAATGGCGCTTTACATAACGTCATGGTAGCGCTACCACTTTCCACGGTCGGAATTTCGCCTCGAAGAGCGGAGTCTGTTTATTATACATAAGCGACAGCTCATGCTTGTTTATTATGTATAATATGATAGTTTTTTGCGGGATTAGCCGGGCAATAAAGGAGGAAATCGGGTCGGCATTCGGCCACCTGAACGCGCAACGGGTAAGGCGGGAGGTGCCGGGCCGGGAACGCGCAAATTCATCGACGTAACAACAAACAAAACTGCAACTGGGAGGAATATCGATGATCAAGTCACTCGTTGGCGGTATCGTTGCCGCCACTGCTTTTGTCATGCTGAGCTCGTCGGCGATCGCCGATCCTGAAATCGTCAAGGGGCCATCGGCCGAGCCTGAGTGCTTCGCGCCCTGGTCTGCCGATACGCAGTTCTTCAAGTTCCCCAAAAAAGACGGCCCGTACCGCATCGCTCTGGCCAACGGCTACATCGCCAACACGTGGCGCATCCAGATGGTGCAGACGGCGAAGGCCTATGCGGCGCAGCCGGAGGTCGCGGCCAAGCTCAAGGAATTCAAGGTGGTCTCGACCGGCGAAGACGTGCCGGCCCAGATTTCGGCAATCAACAATTTCATCGATTCCGGCTATGACGCGATTGTCGTCAACGCCCAGAACCCGACCGCATTCGGCCCTGTCATCAAGCGGGCCAAGGAAGCCGGCGTCGTGCTGGTCGCTTTCGACAACATCCTCGACACCAAGGATGCCATCAACGTCAATGTCGACCAGAAAGGCCTTGGCGAATTGTGGGGCAACTGGCTGGTCAAGCATGTGCCGAACGGCGGCAAGGTGCTGGAAGTGCGCGGCGTCGCCGGCACGTCCGTCGACACCGACCGTCACAACGGCATCCACGAGGTTCTCGACGCGTCCGGCAAGAAGTGGGATGTCACCGAGGTCGTTGGCAAATGGGATGACGGCGTTGCGCAAAAGGCTTCGGCCGACGCCATTGCCACCAATGGTCCCTTCGACGGCGTTACCGGGCAGGGCGGCGATACCGGCATCGTGCAGGCGATGATCGATGCCAAGCATCCGTTCGTGCCGTTCGGCGGCGAGACGGAGAATGGCTTCCGCAAATTCTGCGCCAAGTTCGCCGCTGACGGCCTGAAATGCTCGTCGGCCGGTACCGGCCCGGCCCAGGTTGCGGTTGCCATCAAGACAGCGATTGCGGCACTTGAAGGCCAGGTCGTGCCGCAAGCGGTCAAGCTGCCGCTGGCGATCGTCGAGGATCCGAACTTCAAGGCAGGCCAGGATTACTTCCCCGACCAGTCCGACAATTTCTTCGTCGGCAATTCCTTCCCGACCTGCGGCATCAATTTCACGGCGCAGGAAATCATGGGCCAGAGCAAGGAAAACCAGTAAGCTCCAACAGCCCGACGCCGCGGGAAATCCCGCGGCGTCGGCGCTCGACATCCTGATTGCCAAGCGCCTGGGGAGGGCCGATGGACGGTGCGGTTCCGCTCTTCCGCATGGAAGGCATATCCAAGCGCTATGGCGGCGTGCGGGCGCTGGAAAAGGCCGAGCTGTCGGTCACTCCAGGCAGCATCCACGCCATTCTCGGCGAGAACGGCGCCGGCAAATCGACGCTGATCAAGGTCATGGCGGGGGTCGTCGCGCCCGACGAAGGCCGCATGATGCTGGACGGAAGCGAAGTGACCTTCGCTTCGCCGGCCGCCGCCAACCAGGCCGGCATCGTGTGCATCTTCCAGGAACTGTCGCTTGTCCCCGAACTCAGCGTGGCTGACAACATCGCCATTTCCGATCCGCCCAAGCGTTTCGGCATGATCGACCGCAAGGCACAGCGCCGCGTTGCGGAAGAAGCCCTGGCTCGCGCCGGCGCCTCCGATATCCATCCACTGGCGCTGGTCAAGGATCTTCCTCTTTCAAGAAGGCAGATGGTCGAGATCGCCAAGGCACTGGCGCGCAAGCCACGCATCCTGATCCTCGACGAGGCGACCTCGGCTCTGACCGCCGCTGACGTCGCCAGGGTTTTTGCCGTGTTGAAGCGGTTGCGTTCGGAAGGGCTGGCGCTGCTCTACATATCGCACCGCATGAACGAGATCGCCGAGCTGGCCGACCAGTGCACGGTGTTCCGCAATGGCCGCAATGTCGCCAGCTATGCGGCCGGCACCAAGAGCGACAATGAGGTCGTCGAACTGATGATCGGGCGCGAATACAGCCACATCTTTCCGCCCAAGCCCGCGCGGGCGGCTGCTACAGCCGCGCCGGTTCTCGAGGCGCGCAGCCTGTCATGGACGGATCGGCTGCACGATGTCTCGCTGTCGGTCGGGGCGGGCGAGGTGGTAGGGCTTGGCGGCCTCGACGGCCAGGGCCAGCGCGAATTGCTGCTCGCCTTCTTCGGTGTGCTGCGCGGCCTGTCGGGCCAAATCCTGATCGACGGCAGGCCGGTGGCGATCGCCAGCCCGGCCGCCGCGCGCGATGACCGGATCGGCATGGCGCTGATCCCGGAGGACCGCAAGACCGAAGGCTTGATGCTGCCGATGACGGTGCGCGAAAACCTCTCCTTCGCCGCCCTTGACCGGCTGTCCAGGGCCGGCATCATCGATCGCGCCGCCGAGCAGCGGCTGATCGACGACATGGTCGGTCTTCTGGCGATCAAGACGGCCGGCCTCGACATTCCGGTCGGCGCGCTGTCCGGCGGCAACCAGCAGAAGGTCGTCATCGCCAAATGGCTGATGCGGCAGCCGCGGATCATCCTGCTCAACGACCCGACACGCGGCATCGATGTCGGGACCAAGCAGGAGCTTTACCAGTTGATGCGCAAGCTTGCCGACCAGGGCGCGGCAATTCTGTTCTATTCGACCGACTATGACGAGCTGATCGGCTGCTGCGACCGGGTGCTGGTGCTCTATGACGGGGCGGTGAAGCGTGAACTGGTCGGCGCCGAAATCACCGAGCGGGCGCTGATCGCCAGCGCGCTCAACATTCACGAAGAGATGCCAAAGCAAGGAGCGGACGCGTGAAGGATTGGCGCTACTGGCTTGCCGAACAGCGCGGAACGCTGCTGGCGTTCGGCATCTTCGTCGTCATGTTCGTCATCTACACCTCGAACCATCCGGCGGGCTTCACCGCCAACGTCGTACAGACGGCTTCGAACAAGGGCGTGCTGCTCGCCTTCGTCGCCATGGCGCAGACGCTGGTGGTGATCACCGCCGGCATCGACCTCTCCGTCGGCATGATCTTCACGCTGACCAACTGCCTGGCGTCGTGGCTGGTCGTCGGCACCGGCATCGAGACCGCCTTCGGCGTCATCGCCGTGCTCGGCACCGGGCTGCTGTGCGGGGCAATCAACGGCGCCATCGTTATCTATGGGCGCCTGCAGCCGATCGTCGCCACCATCGCCACCGGCGCGGTCTATTTCGGCATCGCGCTGCTGCTGCGGCCGTTTCCGGGCGGCTCGGTCAATGAGGGGCTCGCCGACGCGCTAACCGGGCGCCTGTTTGGTATTGTGCCGGCGAGCCTGGTGGCGCTGGTGGCGGTCGTGCTTGTCGTCTGGGTGCCGTTCAGCCGGTCGGTGCTCGGCCGCGCCGCTTATGCAGCCGGCTCCTCGGAGATGGCGGCCTACATGTCCGGCGTGCCGATCCGGCGTGGAAAGTTCGCCGCCTATGCGCTTGCCGGGCTGCTTGCCGCGATCGGCGGGCTGTTCCTGACGTTCTTCACCTATACCGGCGATGCGGCCTATGCGAGCGGCAACGCCTATACGCTGTTTTCAATCGCCGCGGTCGTGCTTGGCGGCGTGTCGCTGTTCGGCGGCAAGGGCAGCGCCATCGGCGCGATCTTCGGCGCGCTTGCCTTCCGCACCATCGGCGACCTGCTGTTCGTCTTCGATTTCGATCCGCTCTGGCAGCCTCTGTTCCAGGGCGTCATCCTGCTGATCGCGGTCAGCCTCGGCGCCTTCGCCCTGTTCCGGGTCCGCAACCGGCTGGAGTGGTTCCTGTGAGCGAAACGACTGTGAGTGGTCTCGCCGGCCGCATGCCGAAATTCCTCCGCCGCGCCGACCCGGCGGTGCTGACGGCGTTCGCTTGTATCGTGCTGCTGCTTTTCCTCGGCAGCCTCTATTCGCGCAGCTTCCTGTCGCCTGAATACCTGTTGCAGCAGCTCAAGGTGGCCTCGTTTCTCGGCGTCATCGCCACCGGCATGATGCTGGTCATCCTGCTCGGCCAGATCGACCTGTCGGTGCCATGGTCGGTGGCGGTCGGCGCCATGATGGCCTGTGCCGCAGCCGCGTACGGCCCTGTCGGCGTGGCGCTTGCCATTCCGTTCGGCATCTTCTGCGGTGTCCTGATCGGCATCGTCAACGGCATTGGCGTCGCCTATCTGCGCATTCCCTCGATGATCATCACGCTCGCCACCAACGCGGTCGCGCAGGGGCTGATGGTGGTCTATACGGGCGGTTTCTCGCCGCAGGATTCGGCAACCGGTGCGATGCGCTATCTGGCGACCGGCTTTGCCGTTCCTGGCGTGCCGAACGCAGTTCTCATCTGGGCGCTGATCGGCGCCGCAATGGTGTTCGTGCTGACCCGCACCGGCTTCGGCCGCACTGTCTACGGCATCGGCAACCGCGAGCGTGCCGCCTATCTTTCCGGCATCGACACACGGCGCGTGGTGATGATCGCCTTTGCGGTTTCGGGCGGGCTCTCGGCCTTCGGCGGCGTGCTGTTGGCCGGCTATGCCTCCAAGGCGGCACAGTCGATGGGCGATGCCTATCTGCTGCCGTCGATCGCTGCCGTGGTGCTCGGCGGCACCTCGATCCTCGGCGGACGGGGCTCGTATCTCGGTACCGTCGCCGGCGTCATCCTGATCACGCTCCTGCAATCCATCCTTTCCGTCATGCAGATGCCGGAGGCGGGGCGGCAGATCATCTACGGCGTCGTCATCGTCGCCATGCTGCTGCTCTATGGCCGCGCGCCGGCAAGCCGCTGACCTGCATGACCGGGAACGACGTGTCATATAAGCCGGCGAGCACTGTTCGAACGATACCCGCCATCGTGGTGATGGGCGTTGCCGGCTGCGGCAAGTCGGTCGTCGGCGAAGCGCTTGCAGCGGCATTGGGCGCCCTCTTTATCGAAGGCGACAGGCTGCATCCGCCCGAAAACGTCGCGCGCATGGCGAGCGGACAACCGCTTACCGACGCGCTGCGCGCAGGCTGGCTCGACGCGATCGGCCAGCGCATGGCCGCGTCGATCGCAAGCGGGCAACGTGTGGTCGCCGCCTGCTCGGCGCTGAAGCGCAGCTATCGCGATCGCCTGCGCGGCTTTTGCCCGGATATCGTTTTCGTCTATTTGGAGATCGACCCGGCAACGGCGATGCGGCGCGTCGGCAATCGCAAGGGCCACTTCATGCCGGCAAGCCTGGTCGACAGCCAGTTCGCCACGCTGGAGGCGCCAGCGACGGACGAGGCGGCAATAACCTTGGATGGCACGCGTCCGGTCGCCGACATCGTCGCGACTGCCTTGAGCTTGCTGGCACGCTAGTTTAGCGCCTCGTTCAGTCCTGCAACTTTCGAGATTGGCTGTCATCCCTGGATTTCGCCAATCACAATGGTGAAGAGCGTAGAACTCGACGCGTGTGCTTGCATCGCTCTATGCCTCATCGCCATCGTCGAGCAAGCGGGTGGCGCGCCAGCGGGTGAGCACGATGTTGGTCTGTTCGATGACGAAGAAGCGCGCGGAATCGCGGTCATAGCCTTCGGCCAGCAGCTTTTCGTAGTCGGTGTGCATATGGCGGATGTGGGCTATTGTCGCCAGCCATACGGCAATGCTCGGTGGCAAGGTCTTCATATGCACGGCGCCGGCATCGGCACGGATCTTTTCCATGTCGGCATAGGGCGCCAGCGGCAGGAGCGCTGTCAGTGCCTTGGCGATGGCGCGGCGGCGGCCGGTCGGGGCGCTCACTGCTCATCCGATCTGGGTGACTCGTCCCGCCCGGCCATGGTCGCCTCGGCGAAGGCATCGGTCGAAGCGAAATAGGGCTTGATGTCGATGACCGGCGTGCCGTCGAGCACGTCGATGGCGTCGAGATCGATGCGGCCGATATCGATGTCGACGGCAACCAGCCTGGCTACATGCAGCCCAATTGGGTTCGGCCGGGCAGGGGAGCGCAGTGAAAAGACGCCCTTCGGTTCAACTGCATGGCGGGGTTTCTGGACAATCAGTTGCCGCGGCGCATGGTGCAGCCAGGACAGGATGATCACGTGGCTGGCGCGTTCCAGCCCAAGCAGGCCATCCCGGTAGAGCGGGTCGATGACCAAGTGCGCCGGCTGTCCTGTCTCCCGCGCGGCCCTCATGTTTTTGGGGCAGGTTTCCCGTGTCGTCCAAGGCGAAGCGATGCGGCCGATGAAGACGACATGGCCATCCGGCGGCATCGTTTCCGGGTCGGTTTCCAGAAGCTTTTCGCCGCTGCGCGTTTCGAACATGGTTCTCGCCTCGATGCTTGCGGCTTTGCGCGATCCGCCACGCATGCGTCATTTTCTTGTCCGGAAGCGACATAGCGCTTGCAAGCCTATCAAAATCGACATAAACATATGTTTATATCTTTTTCAAAGAGAATGCTCGCATGCATGTCGCTCTCGACACGATGGTAGATACATTGAAGGCGGCGGCCGAATCCAGCCGGCTGCGCATATTGGCACTGCTGTCGCGCGGCGACCTGACCGTTTCCGATCTCACCGAAATCCTCGGCCAGTCGCAGCCGCGCGTCTCGCGCCACTTGAAATTGCTGCTGGAGGCCGGGTTGATCGGCCGCTACCAGGAGGGTTCGTGGGCCTTCTTCCGGCTTTCGGATTCCGACACGTCGCGCGATTTCGTGCTCAGGCTGGTCTCCGGCATCCGCGGCGCCGATCCGCAGGTCGAGCGTGATCTCGAACGGCTGGCCGCGGTCAAGCGCAAGCGGCAGGACCGGGCTGCCGAATATTTCTCGGTAAACGCCGCAAGCTGGGACCATATCCGCTCGCTGCACGTGCCGGACCGCGCGGTCGAAGCAGCACTCGTCAAGCTCGTCGGCAAGCGGCCGTTTCAGTCGATGCTCGATCTCGGCACCGGCACCGGACGGCTGCTCGAGATATTTTCGCCGCTCTATCGGCGCGGTGTCGGCATCGATATGTCGCGCGAGATGCTGACGGTGGCGCGCGCCAATCTCGACAAGGCCGGCGTTTCGAATGCGCAGGTGCGGCAGGGCGATATTTTTGCGCCGCCGGTCGAACGCGACGCCTTCGATCTCGTTACCATCCATCAGGTGCTGCATTATCTCGACGATCCTGCCCGCGCCATCCGCGAGGCGGCACGGCTGTTGCGCCCAGCCGGCCGGCTGGTGATCGTCGATTTCGCGCCGCACACGCTGGAGTTTTTGCGCGACGAGCACGCGCATATGCGTCTCGGCTTCTCCGACCGGCAAATCGGCGACTGGTTTTCCGAGGCCGGCCTTGACCTCGAGGACAGCCAGGAATTCGAGCCGCGCGGCGGCAACGAGGCCAAGCTCACCGTCAAACTCTGGCTCGGCCGCGATCGGCGCATGCTGATTGCCGAGCCTTCCAACGACAGACAACCGGCCAATGCGTATCCGATAGGGGAAACCGCCTGATGAACCAGTTCCGCTTCTCCCGCCGCCCCGACATCGGCGATAAGGTCAGGGTTTCGTTCGAGTTCTTTCCGCCGAAAAACGACGAGATGGAAGCAAGGCTGTGGGATACGGTCACCCGGCTGGAGCCGCTCAAGCCGAAATTCGTTTCAGTCACCTATGGCGCCGGTGGTTCGACCCGCGAGCGCACGGCCCGCACCGTCAAGCGCATCCTCAACGAAACGACGCTGACGCCGGCGGCGCATATGACTTGCGTCGACGCGGCGCGTCACGAGGTCGATGCGGTGATCCGGGAATTCGCCGATATGGGTGTCAAGCGTTTCGTCGCCCTGCGCGGCGATCCGGCCGAGGGCGTCGGCGCGGCCTACCGGCCGCATCCGGAAGGCTATGCCAATGGCGCCGAGCTGGTTGATGCGCTGAAGGGCGCCGGCGATTTCGACATCTCGGTCTCGGCCTATCCGGAAAAGCATCCCGAAAGCCCGGATTTCGCCACCGACTTCGACATGCTGAAGCGCAAGGCCGACAATGGAGCGACGCGGGCGATCACCCAGTTCTTCTTCGACAACGATCTTTATGAACGCTATGTCGAGCGGGCACGGCGGGCCGGCATCTACATACCGATCGTGCCGGGCATATTGCCGGTGCACAATTTCACCCAGGTCGCCAACTTCTCGGCGCGTTGCGGCGCCTTGGTGCCGGCATGGCTGGCCGAGCGCTTCGATGGGCTGCAGAACGACCCGCAAACGCATGCGCTGGTGGCGTCCGCGGTTGCGGCCGAGCAGGTGCTGGACCTTGTCGAGCGCGGCGTCGGCGATTTCCACTTCTACACGATGAACCGGGCCGATCTGGTCTTTGCCATCTGCCACATGATCGGCATCAGGTCGCACGAAGTCGAGGCAGCTGGATCGGCCGCGGCGTAATGCGAAATGTCAAAGATCGGGGGAATGCAAAAGGCCGGGCAAAATGCCCGGCCCTTTCAATGGTTGTAGTATTCGGTGCTGGTCTTCCCCCGCTTAGCGGCCTTATGGAAGGACGCCCATAATGAGGGCGCCGATGAATGCAAACGCAGCACAAATCATCAATGCGTTGATCGGCCTCGTCAGTCCCATGTCATAGCCTCCTCTTAAAGAGCTATGGCGAGAGTCTAGGGTCATTTGTGCCACAGGCAAGCAGAAACTTTGCTGCAATGCGACGAGATTGTGGAATTTGCGACCTGCCGTTTGCCGTTAGGCATTGAAACTCTTTGTCAAAAGCCGGCTCGGGACCTGTGAATAATCTGTGGCAAAGCCGGGGCAGTAACGAGAATGGCAGCGCTACCGCTCCAGAAATCGGATTCGATTTTCGGACCGACTGAAGGTTCGGAGCGTCAGAGCGTCCTTTGCATGTCCAACCGGGTGCTGCACGCCATACGAATGCGATGGGGCAACCAGCAGCGCGTTGTGAGGATAGCCGGGACTTGCATATCCTGCCAATTGGCAGTATATTGTCTGCCAAGTGATGGAGGTTGGAATGAGTGTCGCTTATGCGGTTCGCGATCCTGCAAATCAGGCTTTGCCGGCAAATCTGGCGGATGCCTCGGCACGGGCGCGGCTCACGCCAGCGGCTGTTGCCGGCATCGTCAGGCTCGCAGACATCTGGCATCTGACCAGCACCGAGATCTGCACCTTGATCGGCGACGTATCGGAGAGAACCTGGTTCCGTATGAAGAAAGGCGAGTGGGAGGGCGTTCTCTCCCAGGATTCGCTGACACGCATCAGCGCCCTGATCGGCATCTTCAAGGGACTGCGGCTTCTGTTTTCCGAAGCGCTTGCCGATGAATGGGTGCGGTTGCCGAACAAAGGACCTCTGTATGGTGGCCGGCGCCCCCTGGACGTGATGATCGAGGGCGGCATTCCGAAGCTGCTGCAGGTTCGCCAACACATCGACGCTTTGCGTGGCGGACTTTGAATGCAGATCCCGCCGCGCGCCGACATTTCCCAGCGCGACACGATCCGGCTGATTTCGACAGGCAGGCTCAAGGAGCCGGTCCTGATGCCGTTGGCCAGGAATCATGGAGATATGGAGGACCTTGCGGAGCTTGAAGGAGCCACCAGCGGCCGTCTTCAGGCGCAGCAAGGGGGATTGCCCGACCTCGATCCGCGCGAACTGGTCTTCGGGAGGCCGGGCTACACCTTCATCAATGCGGCGTTCGCTTACACCCGTCCGGGCGGCAATCGTTTCAACGATGATGCCAGGGGCGTCTGGTACTGTGCGTTCGATGCGGAAACCGCGCTCGGCGAGGTCTCGTTTCATCTGACGCGCGAGCTTGCTGCGATCGAACGGTTCGAAAACGTTACCGACTATGCGGAGCTCGTTGCCGACTTCATAGGCTCGTTTCACGATCTGCGCGGCGCTGAGTTCAGCAAGGACCCGGTGCTCGATCCGGATACTGCCTTAGCCTATCCTGCCGGGCAGGCGCTGGCGAAGCAACTCCGCAAGCAAGACCCCGCGACCGGTTTTGTCTATCCTTCCGTGAGACATGTTGGCGGGACCTGCCTTGCCGCCTTCCATCCAGATCTCGTTCAGAATCTCCGGCAAGGCGGTATCTGGCGTCTGGAATGGCAGGGTTCATCTGTTCCGGCGATCACGCCCATATAGCGCCATCTCTAACGCCGCCCGAACAGGCGACCGTCGATGGTGACGAGGCCAAGCGCAATCAGCGCCATGCCGCCCAATTCGAACAGTTCGAGCCGCTCGCCCAGGAACAGGAAGCCGAGCAGGATGGCACTGGCCGGCACGATGAGCGTGACCAGCGAGGCGTTGGTGGCGCCGGCCGAGGCGACAAGGTTGAAATAGAGGATATAGGCGAACGCGGTCGACAGCAGCGCCAGCGCCAGCACCGCCGCCCAGACCGGCGGCGAAGCCGAAAACAGATTGGCGGTCCCGTAGGTGAACAGAACGACCGGGATCATGATGATGGTCGAGCAAGTCAATTGTCCGGTGGCAATGACCGGTGACGGCACACCCTTGAAGCGGCGGGCAATCATCAGCGCAACCGCATAGGATAGTGACGCTCCGATGAGCGCGAATTTCGCCCAGACCGGGCCGCCGAGCCCGGCGACGAGGCCGGGACCGATCATCACCGCCGTTCCCGCGATACCGAGGGCGATGCCGGCAAGCTTGTTCCAGGACAGCTTTTCGTCGCTGGTCAGGGCGTTGGCGAGGATCAGCGTCCAGAACGGCGTCGTCGAATTGAGCACCGAGGCGACGCCGGCGCCAAGCTCGGTCTGGCCGGCAAAGATCAGCGAGAAAGGGATGACATTGTTGGCGAGCGCCAGCAGGAAGAACAGGCCGGCATGCGGCAAAGCGAGGCGAAAGGATGGGCCGCGAACCGCAAGATAGAGCTGAAGTGCCGCCGCCGCGATGGTGACGCGGAACAGCACCAGCACCAGCGGAGGAAGTTCCGCCACCGCAATGCGGGCAAAGAAGAACGAACCGCCCCAGATGGCGCCGAGCAGCAGAAGCTGCGCCCAGTCCTTGAGCACCATCGGCCCGCGCATCGTGGTGGTGGCAGCTATCGCCATTGGTCGTCCTCCCAGACGAGATGCCTTGCTCTTCAGGCGTCTGTTCACGCCATACCCGATCCGGCCGCAAGGGCCACCCGAAACCTGAGCGATGGCCTAGCTCGCCCATAACCGGCGTACAGAAAGGCGTAGCGCCGCGAAGCCGGGGCGGCGAGACATAGAATTGTTTTCATTAGCCGCTAGCTTGGATTAATTGTGCGCAGCCTCAGTCAAGGGATTCGTCCATGCAGCGATTCGAAAATGCCCGCGAGGCAGCGCTGGCGCTGCGCCCGGACGATCCGATCTATTGCTTCCGCCCGCAGGTGCTGAAGGCGGACGCCAAACAGTTCATGGGCATGTTTCCCGGCAAGACCGCCTATGCGGTCAAGACCAATGGCGAGCAGATCGTGCTCAACGCACTGGTCGAGGCCGGCGTCAGCGCCTTCGATGTGGCCTCGCCCGGCGAATTCGCTGCCGTGCGCGCCGTCTCGCCGGACGCCGAGATGCTCTACATGCACCCGGTCAAGGCGCAGTCGGACATCAGGCTGGCGCTGGAAAAGTACGCCATTCGCGTCATTTCGCTCGACCATGAGGACGAGATCACCAAGCTGACCAGGGTGGTGCGGGCGCTCGACATCGATCCGGGCGCGATCACCGTGTTCGTGCGCATCCAGACGAAAGGCTCGGCGGCCTACGAACTGTCGAAGAAGTTCGGCGCCGGACCGGCCAATGCGGTGGAACTCGCCGAACGGCTGAACCGAACCGGCTACAAGGTCGGGCTGTGCTTTCACGTCGGCAGCCAGATCGAGGATCCCGACACCTATGAGCGGGCGCTGGCTTCGGCCGACTGGGTGCGCAACCGCGTCGGTTTCGACATTGCCGGGCTCGATGTCGGCGGCGGCTTTCCGGCCGAATATGGCCATGACCCGAACAGCCGCAAGCCGGAGATGCCGTCGCTCGGCCAGATCATGTCGCGATTATCGGGCGACCTCCAGGAGTACCAATTCGACCAGATGCCGCTGGTGGCCGAGCCCGGCCGGGTGATCGTGGCGCGCTGCCTGTCGCTGATCGTGCGCGTGCTGCTGCGCAAGGGCAAAAGGCTCTACATCAATGACGGCATCTGGGCGTCGCTGTCGGATTCATGGACCGGCAAGATCACGCTGCCGGCGCGCTTCATCCCCGATCCGGCGATCCGCTCGCGCAATGGCGAGGACAAGACCATCGTGCCCTTCAAGGTCTGCGGCGCGACCTGCGATTCCGTCGATATATTGTCGCGGCCGTTCTGGCTGCCCGAAACCGTCGATACCGGCGACTGGATAGAGATCGGCCATATCGGCGCCTACTCGCTGTCGCTCAGGACACGGTTCAACGGCTTCTATCCCGACACCTTCGTCGAGGTGGCAACGCCATTCGACGAAGGCGACGCGCCGCAAGGGTTCGCCAGCCTCGAGACGATGGCGGATTAGTGAATAGTGAATAGTGAATAGTAGTAGCTCTTGTGCTCTGCGCGGCTCAGGTGTTGTTCTTTTCACCATTCACCATTCACCATTCACCATTCACCATTCACCATTCACCATTCACCATTCAGTCAGGCTACTCCGCCGCCGGCCTGGATGTTCTCGCCGGTCAGCCAGCGAGCTTCGTCCGAAGCCAGGAAAACCGCGACATCGGCGACGTCGCGCGGCCCTCCGATCCGGCCGAAGGGCGACATGCCGGCGGCCACGGCCCGGTCCCGCTCCGGAAGCAGGTCGGTGTCGGTGAAGCCTGGCGAAAGCGCATTCACGGTAACGGCGCGCGGGCCGAGTTCGCGCGAGAGGACGCGGACGAACTGCTCGACGGCTCCCTTACTGCCGAGATAAAGCGCCGTGTGCGTGAAGAACATCTTCGTTCCACCGGTGGAGACGGCAATGATGCGGCCACCGTCGCGAACGCGGCGCGCCGCTTCCTGAAGCGTGAAGAAGGTGCCCTTGGCATTGGCCCCGAACACATGATCGAAGTCCGCTTCGGTGGCCTCGACGAGCGGCTTTATGACGGCGACGCCGACATTGGCTACGACGATGTCAATCGGCCCCATCTGCCGTTCGGTTTCGTCGAACAACTTGCGAATGTCGGGGATGCTGGAGACGTCCGCCTGGATGGCGACGGCTTTTCCGCCAATCCCTTCAATGGCGGCAACGACTTCCCTGGCTGCTTTCTCGTTGCCGACATAGTTGACGACCACGGCAGCACCCTTGGCCGCGAGCCCCTCGGCGATGGCGCGTCCGATGCCGCGCGAGCTGCCGGTCACAAGTGCGGTCTTGCCTTCGAGTGGACGATGCATGGCTGTTCCTTCGTCTGGCTACGGCCGCCTTGATCGAGCGGCGTTCCGGGGAAAAGCTAGGGGCATGCTATTGCTCAGAGAATAGCCTATTATCTAACTGACTTGTTAAGCCTGAGGTACATAATGCGAGGAAGCGAGTTTTCCGAACTCACGGCATTTGCAGCAATCATCGAAGAGGGAAGCTTTGTCCGCGCCGCGGCCAAGCTCAGGATTTCGCCTCCAGCACTCAGCCAGACGATACGTGGGCTGGAAGAGCGTCTCGGTATCCGCCTGCTTAACCGCACCACGCGCAGCATGTCGCCGACCGCTGAGGGCGAGAAGCTGTTTGCCCGCATCGCACCGGCATTCGGCGAACTGGAAGGCGCCGTCGCGGACGCGCATGCATCACGCGGCCGGCCAGCAGGCTCGCTGCGCATCAATGTTCCGCGCATCGCCGCCACGCGTTTCATCGCGCCGATCCTCGGCGATTTCCGCCGCGCCTATCCCGATATCGCCCTCACAATCATTGTCGACGACATGCTCACCGACATCGTCGAGGGCCGCTTCGATGCTGGAATCAGACTGGGTGAGCGGCTGCACAAGGATATGGTGGCTGTGAAGCTCAGCGAGGAGCTCGAGATGGCTGCAGTGGCGGCGCCGAGGTATCTGCAGCATCACCCGATACCCCGTCACCCCGCGGACCTGCATCAGCACCAGTGCATCAATTTCCAGTGGCCGAGCGGCGGCAATCTCTACCGGTGGGAGTTCGCCCGAGGCCAACGTGCCCTGGAAGTGGCCGTCAGCGGTGGCCTGACGGTCAACGATACGGACCTGATGATCGGGGCGGTTCTGGATGGGGTCGGCGTGGCGTACATGCTGGAATACCAGGTCCGGCCGTGGATCGAAGCGGGAAAGCTCATCCGCTTTCTCGAAGCCTGGTCGCCGAGATTTCCGGGTTTTTATCTATATCACGCAAGTTCCCGGCAGGTTCCCGCGCCGCTGCGAGCCTTCATCGATTTCTTGCTTGCCAGGCGGTGATGTGAATAGTGAATAGTGAATAGTAGTAGCTCTGGTGTTCAGTGCGGCTCGGGTGCTATTCTTTTCACCATTCACCATTCACCATTCACCATTCACCATTCACCGCCCTCACAGCCTCGCCAGCAGCTCGAGCGTCGGCCAGCCGTCGACCGGCAGGCCCAGCCGCATCTGCTCCTTGCGGATCGCCTCGCGGGTGTTGGTGCCTAGGATGCCGTCGACGGTACCGACGTCATAACCTTTCGCCTCGAGCTTGGTCTGCAGCGCCTTCATCTCGTCGCCGTTGAGGCCGGGTTCCGGGTTGCGCGGATCGAATCGCGGCGCGCCCCCCAGCCGGGCGGCAAGATTTGCCGCGGTCAGGGCATAGGTGAAGGATTGGTTCCACTCGAGATAGACGTCGAAATTGTCGTAGGTCAGGAAGGCTGGCCCCTTGCGACCCATGGGCAGCGCCAGGCCGGCCTTCAGGCCGTTGTCGAGAAGCGGCGTGCCGTCTGGCCTGGTAACGCCCCACTGGGTCCATTGCATCAACGGCAGCTTGTTGGTGCGTCCCGTCTGCTCCCACGGCAAATCGTCGGGCACACGGACTTCCTCGATCCAGGGCTGGTCGCGCTTCCAGCCGCGCGACTGGATCTTGCTGGCCGTGCTCATGATCACATCAGGCGCGCTGCCGCGCAGGTCGACCAGGCCATTGCCGTCGCCGTCCACGCCGTGGCCGAGATAGTCGGAAGGCAACATCTGCGTCTGGCCGATCTCGCCGGCCCAGGCACCGGTCACGTCGGCCGGCACCACGCCGCGATCGATCAGCATCAGCAGCGGCACGATCTGCGGCCGGAACAACTGCGGGCGGCGGCAGTCATGCGAGAGGCTGACCAGTGCGTTCAGTGTGTGGAAATCGCCTTGCACGGCGCCAAAATCGGTTTCCAGGGCCCAGAAAGCAGCGATGACCGGCGCCTGCACGCCGAATTCGCGATCGGCGCGGGCAAAGATCTCGGCATATTTTTGCAGATTGGCCGCGCCTTGCTTCAGTCGATGCGACGAGATCATGCGGTTCGAGAATTCGATGAAGGTCTGGGTGAAGACGCCCTGGGCGCGGTCGCGTGCCAGCGCCTTCTCATCGAGGGTGGCGTTTTCCAGCGCATCAAGGCCGGCAGCGCCGACGCCGGCCGCCCTGGCCTCCGCCGCCACGCCCTGCTTCCATGCCTCGAAATCGCCGCCGCATTGCTGTGCCGCGGCCGGCACGGCGGTCAGGAGCAGCGCCGCGAGAATTCCAAAGCGCGATCGCATCGCCATCCTTCCGAGAAGATTACCAGCGGTTGCGGGTATTCGTCATTGGCTGTGTCGAAAAGCAGGCGGCAGGCCTGGTGTCAACGGGTGTTCTGCCGCAACCACTTCTTCCAGGCGGCTTCGGAGCCGTTGAAGACGTTGATGTCGGCGTTTCCGGCCATGCCCGGCACGACGCCCGTTCCGGTATACTGCCAGAAGGTGAATGGATGGCTGCCGTATTTCTGGCGCGGGTGCCCGGCGACGGAGCGCAGCCAGTAGGGGTAGCCCCGGAAACCCGATAGACCATTATCTTCGAAGAAGTCGACCGACGTGTAGATGATCGGCTTCTTGCCGTAGTGTTTTTCGACGATTTTGAGGAATGTGCTCATCTCGCTGCGTACCGTGGCGGAATCTGGCCGCAGCTTGCAGGTCGGCGATTTCGGGTTCCATTCCATGTCGAGAACGGGCGGCATCGCCGAACTGTCTTTGGGCACGTTCTGGATGAACCAGCGCGCCTGGGTAGCGGCCGGCGTGCAAAAGTAGAAGAAATGATAGGCGGCACGGGGGATACCCGAGGCCTTCGTGCGGCTCCAATGCTCGTTGAAAGCTTCATCGAACCGGTCTCCGCCTTCGGTAGCCTTGATAAAGGCAAAGGAGATGCCGCTGGCCCTGGCCGCCGGCCAGTCGATCGATGTCTGGTATTTGGAGACGTCGGTGCCGTGGACGGCGTAGCTCCACGGTGCGCCGCTATCCCATTCATGCGGGTCGGAATCGGCAAAACGGGGCGCGCGTACCGCAACCGTCGGGGCGCTGGACGACGACAGCGATGGCGTCAGATCATCGACCGTCGAGCAGGCACCAAGCAGCATCAGCGTGATGAGGACCGCGAAACGGCGCATCGCTACTTCCCGAGCCGGTTTCAGCCGGCCGCTGATGGGTCTTTCCGCGGGTGGCCCCTCGACCGGGCGCGACGCGTTTGAAACTGACTTACGCGAAGCGCCTGGATCTTCGTTTCATGCATTCCCAAACCGTTGCGCAGTTTGGGACACATGCATGCAAGCCCAGCCGGACGATCACCCCACAGAATCGCCCAGTCCCTCGTGATCGCCGATCATGGTTGATATTCGGTTGACGGCGCTCGACAAGAGCCGCGATTTTGCCGAAACAATGGCGGCAAATCGATGACATAGATCGCGCTCGGGGGGAATTCGAAAAAAATGCAGATCCTTCTGAAGTTCGTCAAATGGCTGCTGGGCCTGGCTGTGCTGGCCGCTGCGATGCTCGCCGGCTGGCTGTATTTCGCGCCGCCGGAACTGATCCGCGTCGGTTCCGGCTATTCGGCCAAGATCGTCTGTTCGAACGTCTTCATCGCAGGGCGAGACGCCGACGACGTGCTCGCCGTCGATGTGCAGGCGCCGGGCCATCCGCTGCTGAAGCTGATGAGAGTGTCGGTGGACAAGGAGAAGGGAACGGTTTCGGCGGGCCTGTTCGGCGGGCTCGGCAAGAGTGTCGCGGTCGCCCGCGACGGGCTCGGCTGCGCCTCGGTTCCCGACAGCGATATTGCCGCCGCCAAGGCTGTCGCGGGAGTTGCACCGACGCCGGCGCCGCTGCCCGATGCGATCTGGCCGGAGGGCGACAAGGCCGATGCCTCGCAGGATCCCGAGGTCACGGCAATCCTCGACGATCCGGCATTGACCGGTGCTGGCATGCGGGCGGTGGTGGTGGTCAAGAACGGCCGCATCGTCGCAGAGCGCTATGGCGACGGCTTTTCCGAAAAGACCCCGCTACTGGGCTGGTCAATGACCAAGACGGTGAATGCGGCGATCGTCGGCACGCTGATGAAGGACAGCAAGCTGGCGATCACCAACCAGGGCCTGTTTCGACCCTGGCAAGCAGATGGCCGTGCCGTGATCAGCCTCGCCGACATGATGGCAATGTCGAGCGGACTGGAATTCAACGAGGATTATGGCGACGTCGCCGATGTGACGCGCATGCTCTATCTCGAACCGGACATGGCAGCATTTGCCGGATCCAAGCCGCTGACCGGCGAGGTCGGCAAGGTGTTTTCCTATTCGAGCGGCACGGCGGTGATGCTGTCCCGATTGTGGCAGGACGCGATCGGCGACAAGGACAAGGCGCTGGCGTGGCCGAGGGTCGCGCTGTTCGATCCGCTCGGCATGCGGAGCGCGGTGCTAGAGGCCGACGAGCACGGCACCTTCGTCGGCTCGTCCTATCTCTATGCCACGGCACGCGACTGGGCGCGCTTCGGCCAATTCCTGCTGCAGGGTGGCGTCTGGAACGGCAAGGCGATCCTGCCCGCCGGCTTCGTCGACTGGATGCGGGAACCGGCAACTGCCTCGAAGGTCTACGGCAAGGGGCAATTATGGATCGAAGGGCCCGGCGACGAGGAAAACCCCGGCGCCGGCATTGCCGCCGGCCTGCCCAAGGACACCTACTGGATGGAGGGGCATGATGGGCAAACGGTCGCCATCATTCCCTCCGAGCAGCTGGTTGTGGTGCGGCTCGGGCTGACGCCGGCCAGGCTCGGCTACCGGCCACAGGTAATGGTGGCGGCGCTGGTCAAGGCGCTGCATTAGGCTGTATCGATTCAGGTGATGCCGGCCTGCAAACGGCGGTTTCCTGCGCTTCCGGCCTTCGCCGGCCAAAGCACTCATGAGCGGTCGTGGCAGTTAAGGCTACGGCCGGGGTAGGCCGGTGCTCACGTACCCAAAAGTACGCTCCGCTCCGGTTCTCGGAACCCACCGTTTTCGACTCGGCCTGACCTGAATCTCAACACATCCTGGCTATCGACCTGGTCCGATCACGGCGAGCCACGCATAGCCGCGATAAAGCGTTTGGAAACGGAAGCTTGCGCCGGTTCTTGCAGATTCCGAATCCAGAACCGCGCGCAGCGATTGACGTGGCTCGACATGGAATTTTTTCAGCCAGCCGCGCAGCAGCGTGCGGAACCAGCCGGGCAGCGCTTCCTGCTGGCCAAAATCGACGACATGCAGCGAGCCGCCCGGTGCCAGGGCAGCAAGTGCCGCGGATACCGTCTTCTCCCAACCGGGGATCATCGACAGCGAATACGAGACAAAGACGCGGTCGAAACTTTTGACGCCGAACAACGCCGTCGCGTCGAAATCGGTGGCGTCGCCGCACGCCAGCGTGACGCGCCCGGAGAGGCCTTCGCGGGCAAGGGCGGCGGTGGCCGTCTCCAGCATCTCGGCCGAAATATCGAGGCCGAAGAAGCGCGCGCCCGGATAGCGGCGGGCGGCGAGGATGATGTTGCGGCCGGTGCCGCAGCCGAGCTCGAGCACGGTGCCGCCGGCCGGCACATCCAGGCCGGCGATAAGCCGGTCGCGGCCGAGCAAATAATATTTGCGTGTCAGGTCGTAGATATGACGCTGCCAGCGGTAGACGCCGTCCATCAGCTCGGCATGGCTGGCAGGCAATTCGGTCGCGCTCATGCGCCCTGCTTCACGTAGAGATGAAAGCCGCCATAGATGGCCGAGCGGTCGCGGGCCGAAAACTCGCGCGAGGCGTCGTTCTCGTAACGCCACTGGTCGAGCAGCGAATTCGAGACGCGGCCGGACAGCAGGCTGGGTTCCGCTGCGGTGCGGAAGATGACGCGGGCGCCGGCGGAGGCGGTTCGGGTGATCTCGGCCCACAACCCGTTGAGCTGGTCGTCCGTCATCCAGTCCTGTGCGTCGAGCAGCACGAAGCGGTCGACCGAACCGGCATCCTTGCCGGCAAGGAACTCGATCAGATTGGCATGGTGGATTGCCACGCGATCGACATTGTTGCGGATCGTCTTGTAGTTGCGCTTTTCGAGATAGGCGGGCAGGGCGGCCTCGCCGGGATTGGGATAGCGGCGGGCAAAAGCCTGCCAGGCGAAATAGTTGGTCTTCAGCGGAAAATCGCAGGCGAGCTTTTCCAGCCGCGCCTTGAGCACGCTGGCCATGGTGCCGTCACCCGAGGTGATCAGCGAATCGTACTGGGCCGGCGGAATGCCGAGGCCGAACAGCGAAGCTTTTCGCGAAGTCGCCCATTTCAGCAGCGGTTTTTCGAAGACCGGCGCCAGCTCTTCGTCGAAGAAGCGGCGCTGATCGGCGATGCTCTTGGCGTCCATGATGTCGGCCGGGTCGACGCCGAAGAATTTGGCGGTGCGATGGCCCATGGCGATGAACAGGCCAAGCAGGCCGGTCTGGTAGAAATTGCGGTCGAAGACAGCGATGCGGCGACGGCCGCGCCAGCTGCGGCGCTCCCAATAATGGCGGCTGACCGGGTCGAGATGCGGTGCGATGAAGCGGTCGTAGGCCTGCGAATTGTGCCCGGTCTCAGCCGCGCCGAAGAAACGGAACAGGTCGCCCTGCGACGGCAGGTGACGGACGGCTTCGAGCTTCATACGGTTCAGCGCGATGTGGGCGGTGTTGAGGTCGACGGCATCGATCCTTTCCGGCGACCGGGTGAGATAGGCGAGGATGTTGCAGCCGCCCGAGGCAATGGTGACGATGCGGTGACCCTTGCCGAGCTGCATCGCGTCCATGTCGATTTCGGGGTCTTCCCAGATCTGCGGGTAGACAAGGCCGGAGAACAGGAAGGCGAACAAGCGCTCGGAGATGCCGGCTTTCGACAGCGGGCGGTTCTGGTAGACGGCTTTGCCAACTTCCTTGCCGCGGCGAAAAACCAGTTCTCCAGAAATGTCCGTCATGGCAAGGCGATTCCCCGTTTGCTTTGCCGCAAGCGGGTAGCGCAGGGTCATGACAGGCCGGTGACAGCCTGTTGACGCGAGTTCAGGCCTTGCCAAATCCACCAGGCGTCGGCGTCGTCACGATGACTGCCTCGCCGGCGTCGAGGATGGTCTGATCGCAGGCCTTCAGGACCTCGACGCGGCCATCCTTGCGGCGGATCTTGGTCGAGCCAACCTCGCCATCGCCGCCGCCGTCCAGGCCTTGCGGCGGGCGGTTGCGATGCGAGGACAGGATCGCGCATTCCATTTTTTCGAGGAAGCGGATGGTGCGCTTGGTGCCGTCGCCGGCATTCCATTTGCCTTTGCCGCCGGAACCTTCGCGGATATGGAAATCTTCGAGCAATACCGGGAAACGCAGTTCCAGCACTTCCGGATCGGTCAGGCGCGAATTGGTCATGTGGGTGTGGACGCCGGAGGTGCCGTGAAAGCCGCGGCCGTCGTTCATGCGGCCGGCCGGCGAACCGGAGCAGATCGTCTCATAATACTGGTACTGCTTGTTGCCGAAGGTGAGATTATTCATCGTGCCTTGCGCATTGGCCATTGCCCTCATCGCGCCGAACAGCGCGTTGGTGACGTGCTGCGAGGTCTCGACATTGCCGGCGACGACTGCCGCGGGATAGGCGGGCTTCAGCATCGAGCCGTCGGGAATGACGATGTTGATCGGCCGCAGACATCCGGCATTCATCGGGATGTTGTCTTCGACCATGACGCGGAAGGCATAAAGCACCGCGGCACGGGCGACCGGCTCTGGCGCGTTGAAATTGTTCTTCATCACTGGCGACGTGCCGGTGAAGTCGACGGTCGCTTCGCGCTTGTGCCGGTCGACCGATATCTTCACCTTGATCATTTGGCCGGTGTCGGTCGGATATTCGTATTCGGAACTGTCGGGCAGCCGCTCCAGTACGCGACGCACGCTTTCGGCGGCATTGTCCTGGACATGGCCCATATAGGCTTCGACGACGCCAAGGCCGAAATGCGCGACCATCTTGCGCAGCTCGGCGACGCCCTTTTCGTTCGCGGCGATCTGCGCCTTGAGGTCGGCGATGTTCTGGTGCGGATTGCGCGCCGGGTAGGGGTGGTCGGTCAGCAGCGTCTCCAGGTCCTTCTCGCGGAACCTGCCGCGATCGACGATGCGGAAATTGTCAAACAGCACACCTTCCTCATCGACGGTAGTGGCAAGCGGCGTCATCGAGCCGGGCGCCGTGCCGCCGACGTCGGCATGGTGGCCACGCGAGGCTACGTAGAAGAGGATCTCCTCCCCCCTCGAGGGGGAGGTGGCGGCGAAGCCGCCGGGGGGGGTCGTTGCGGCAGTGCTCGACGCATTTGTGGTGCCTTCTGAGAGGACCCCACCCGGCCGCTTCGCGGCCACCCTCCCCTCGAGGGGGAGGGAAAACACCGGTGTCACCACGGTGATATCAGGCAGATGCGTGCCGCCATTGTAAGGGGCGTTCAGGGCAAAGACGTCGCCGGGGTGAATGTCGCCGGAATTGAGCCGGATGATGGTCTCCACCGAGCGGTCCATCGAGCCGAGATGCACCGGCATATGCGGCGCGTTGGCGACCAGCGCGCCATTCCGGTCGAAAACGGCACAGGAGAAGTCGAGCCGCTCCTTGATATTGACCGAATAGGCGGTGTTCTGCAGCGTTACGCCCATCTGCTCGGCGATCGACATGAACAGATTGTTGAAGACCTCCAGCATCACCGGATCGGCTTCGGTGCCGAGTGCGGCCTGCCGGTGCTTCTTCTCGATGCGGCGCATCAGTACATGGTCCTTGGCGGTGATCTCGGCCTGCCAGCCGGGCTCGACGACGATGGTCTGGTTCGGCTCGATGATCAAAGCGGGGCCGGCGATCTTGTTACCGGGCTTCAGCGTTTCGCGAGGGAAGATGCCGGCGTCGCGCCAGATGCCGTCGACGAAAATTTTCCGCGTCCCGGAAGGACTTGCGGCCTTGTGTTCAAGAACTGAATCGCTTTCGTCGCGGCCGGTGCTGCCGGTATCGGTACCTTCGACGCCGACCGATTCGACGATCATCGGCTTGTCATCATAGACGAAGCCGAACTGCGCCTTGTGCGCCAGTTCGAAGTCCGCCTTGGCCTGCGCAATCGAGCCGTGCCCAAAGTTCACAGGCAGCGCGGTATCGGTGCCGTCATAGCGGATCTGCAGCACCGGCTTCGAGGCGACCGCGTCTTCGGTGATGCCTTGCGCGGCGAGTTCGTCGATGACGGCTTTGCGCAGCGTTGCGATGAGCTCGTTGATCGCCGGCCCGGAATCGTCCGCCAGCGGCTTCAGCAGCGCCTGCTGGCGTGACGCAAACACCGAGGACAGGCCGATGCCGTATGCCGAGAGCAGGCCGGAAAAGGGATGGATCAGCACAGCCTCCATGCCGAGCGCATCGGCGACGAGGCAAGCGTGCTGGCCGCCGGCGCCGCCGAAACAATTCAGCAGGTATTCGGTGACGTCGTAGCCGCGCTGCACCGAAATCTTCTTGATGGCATTGGCCATGTTTTCGACGGCGATGGTGACGAACCCTTCGGCAACGGCTTCCGGCGAGCGGCCGTCGCCGATTTCGGCGGCAAGTGCGGTGAACGTCTCGCGAACTGTCCGCACGTCGAGCGGTTCGTCCTGGCCCGGCCCAAAAATGGCCGGAAAGAAGTCGGGCTGCAGCTTTCCCAGCATGACATTGGCGTCGGTGACCGCAAGCGGACCGCCGCGCCGGTAGGCGGCCGGGCCGGGATTGGCGCCGGCCGAATCCGGCCCGGCGCGAAAGCGGCCGGCCTCATAGTGCAGGATCGAGCCGCCGCCGGCGGCGACGGTGTGGATGCGCATCATCGGCGCGCGGATGCGCACGCCGGCGACCTCGGTGTCGAAGGCGCGCTCGTAGTCGCCATCATAGTGGGCGACATCGGTGGAGGTGCCGCCCATGTCGAAGCCGATGACTTTGCCGAAACCGGCGAGTTTTGCCGTCTCGACCATGCCGACGACGCCGCCGGCCGGGCCGGACAACAGCGCATCCTTGCCCTGGAACATGTCGGCGGCGGTGAGGCCGCCCGACGACATCATGAACATAAGGCGGGGGGATTGGCCAATCTCCCCCGTTGTGGGGGAGATGCCAAGTGGCGGCAAAGGGGGCAGGGCAGAGGGGGGCGTGACAGACTGAGATGTTGGCGGGACAGCGCCCCCCTCTGTCGGCTTCGCCGACATCTCCCCCACAAGGGGGGAGATTGGCGCGGCACCCAGTTCCGCCGCAACCCTTTGCACATACCTTGCCAGGATCGGCGACAGATACGCGTCGACCACCGTGGTGTCGCCGCGGCCGACCAGCTTGATCAGCGGCGAGACCTCGTGGCTGACCGAGACCTGCGAGAATCCGAGCTTTCGACAGACTTTGGCGACCGCCTTTTCGTGATCGGGATGTTTCCAGGCATGCATGAAGACGATCGCGACCGCATCGATACCGTCAGCCTTGGCCTGTTCGATGGCAGGACGCACGGAGGCGATGTCGAGCAGGCGTTCGACACGACCGTCGGCGCGCACGCGTTCGTCTATCTCGATGACGTGCTCGTAGAGCTGTTCGGGAAGGATGATCTGCTTGGCAAAGATATCGGGCCTGGCCTGATAGGCAATCCTCAGCGCATCGCGGAAGCCCTTGGTGATGAGCAGCAGCACGCGGTCGCCCTTGCGCTCGAGAAGCGCATTGGTGGCGACCGTGGTGCCCATTTTGACGTCGCCGATCAGAGCGGAAGGGATTGGGGCGCCGGGCTGGACGCCGAGCAGTTCGCGAATGCCCTGGATGGCAGCGTCGGCATAGGCTTCGGGATTTTCCGAAAGGAGTTTCCTGGGATACAGCCCGCCTTCCGGGTCCCGGCCGATGATGTCGGTGAAGGTACCGCCGCGGTCGATCCAGAAATCCCATCTTGCGGTCATGGCAGCGCCTCCGGCATTTTCATTTTACGCATCCTGTTAGTGCTCAACGCTTTGTACGGCCAAGCGCTTGATGTTACACGCGGAAACGCAACGTTACGAAACTCATCATGACCTGATGCATTGTGTCCTCGATCGTCGCCGGTAACGGTGGCGTGATTAGAGGAGAGATATCATGAAGAAACTCATTCTTGCGTCGGTCTCGGCGCTTGCCTTGCTTGGCGTTGCGGCCTGCAGCGACAGCGGCACCGACAACACTACGACGCAGAGCACTAACCCGCCGGCATCCGACCAGACGATGAAGCCGGCTGCTCCTGACGCCAACAAACCTGCCGAGCCGGCCCCGGCCCCCGCTCCTGCGCCGGCTGCCCCGGCGCAATAATTGATGTGACAACCAAGAGAGGCCGGCCTCACACGCCGGCCTTTCTGCTGCTTACGATACCCGCGCCTTGCGGCCGAGTGCGCCGACGCAGGTAACCGCAACGCGAAAAGTACGCCTCGCCCCTTACTTGCGCCGAAACGACGACCCAAGGCGCCAATCGCCAGGGCTCGCCGTTTGCGCGGCGAGGCTGCCGTCTGCGGATTTTCCATGGGTGAGCGCTAGCGCCAGCCGCCTCAGGCATTCCGCCAAATCGATTGGGCCAGCCCCTGCGGCACTGTCTTGGCTTGATAGCGATGGGCGGTTGGCCCTATGAAACCCTCATGTCGATTTGGGACCGCCTCGGCGACTTCGTCACACGCGTTTCATCTTCAGCGTCGTCAGGCGTCGCCGAAGTGGTCGAAGCCGTGCGCACGGTTTTCTCCGGCGATGCCGATCTGCGCCGGCGCGTCGCCTTCTCGGTGGCGATGATCGCGCTGTCGGCCAAGATGGCCAAGGCAGACGGCATCGTCACCCAAGACGAGGTGCGCGCCTTCCAGGAAATATTCGAGGTGCCGAAGGAACAGAGGCGCAATGTGGCGCGGCTCTACGATTTGGCCAAACGCGACATTGCCGGTTTCGAAACCTATGCCGAGCGGATGGCGCAGCTTTGCGGTTCGGGCCATTCGAATTGCCTGATGCTGGAGGACATACTCGACGGGCTGTTCCACATCGCCAAGGCCGACGGGCTGGTGCATGAGCGCGAGCGCCAATTCCTGCATCGCATCGCCGAGATCTTCCGCATCGATGAGGCGCACTACCAGAGCATCCTGGCGCGGCATGTCGATCTGGGCGCCGCCGATCCTTATGTTGTGCTCGGCATCGAGCGTGGGAAGCCGTTCGAGGAGGTCCGCAGGCGCTACCGCAAGTTGGTCTCCGACAATCATCCGGACCGGCTGATCGCACGCGGCCTGCCGCAGGAATTCATCAAGATCGCGACGACCAGGCTGGCGGCGATCAACGCGGCCTATGAGATGATCGAGCGAGGCCTGCGGCACGCATGAGCGGCTTTCCGCCCGACGAGCCGAGCGCCGAGGTTAGGGTATCGCCGAATTTCGGACCGCGGCGCGGCACGCTTAGACCCGATATGATCGTGCTGCACTACACCGGCATGGCGACCGGCGCCGGCGCCGAGGCATGGTTGTGCGATCCGGCAAGCGAGGTCTCGTCGCACTATCTGGTCCATGAGGACGGCCGCATTGTTCAGATGGTAAGGGAAAGCGATCGCGCCTGGCATGCCGGCAAGAGCTGGTGGTTCGGACAGAGCGACATCAACTCCTGTTCGATCGGCATCGAGATCGTCAATCCGGGGCATACTCTCGGCTATCGCAATTTTCCAAAACCGCAGATCGACGCGGTGATCGGCCTGTGCGTCGGCATTGTCGAGCGCCATTCCATTCTGGCGCAGCGGGTGCTCGCCCATTCCGACGTGGCACCGGGGCGCAAGGTCGATCCGGGCGAGAAATTTCCATGGAAAGCCTTGTTTGCCGCCGGTGTCGGCCATGTTGTGCCGGCAGCACCGATCCGGCGCGGCGCCGTACTGAAGCCAGATGATACCGGCGCCGAGGTCGAGGCGCTGCAGTCGATGCTGTCGCTCTATGGTTATGGCGTCGAGATCACCGGCGCTTTCGACCGGCAGACCGAAATCGTGGTCGAGGCATTTCAGCGGCATTTCCGGCAGCGCCTGGTCGATGGCATGGCTGACGGATCGACGATCCGCACGCTGGAAAGGCTGCTCGCTTCCGCAAGGATAGCCTCTCTCAAATAATCTTTTCCCAGATCAAAAGTTACAATCTGTTACCTAAAGTGACTTGCGCCGCCTTCTTTGGCGCCAATTCCGTCGTCAAAGGCGATCCGTACAGATTGTCGGACCTCTATCCCCCCAGATGTTCCGATGTTGATTGAGGGTATCTGCGCGAAGTTCTTTGTGCAGATCAAACAGAACAGGATCACATGCAGAAATTGACCGTTTTAACGGCAGCCATTGCTGCCGGCGTAATGACTTTTGCCTTCAGCGCGGCGAACGGCGCACCGCTGAGCCAACGGGCCGATCAGGGCTTCAGTGCCGCAGCCGGCAAAACCGCCATGCCGAAAGGTGGTGCAAAAGTAGAGAAGACCACCACCGCAAAAGTGGAAAAAGCGGCCGCGGTAAGAACGAAAAAGCCAGTCTCCGCGAAAAGGCCGACCGCTGCGAGAAAGACAATCTCCAAACAGCATGTGAAGCGTAACCGCAAACGCATCGACCGTATGGCAACGGCGTCAGTCGCTCCGAAGAGCAGGCCAGCGCCCCAGGCGGCGGTTGTCGGCGGCAGCGGACAGTATTCGGCGATCATTGCGCGATATGCCGCCAGCTACGGCGTGCCGGTGTCGCTCGCCAATGCCGTCATCAAGATCGAGAGCAACTACCAGCCGAACCAGGTCGGCAGCGCCGGCGAGATCGGCCTGATGCAGATCAAGCCGGCGACGGCAAGAATGATGGGCTATAGCGGTTCGGTTCAGGGTCTCTACGATCCCGATACCAACATCAAATACGGCATGAAGTACCTTGCCATGGCGCGGGATCTCGGCGGCGGCACGACCTGCGGCACGATCCTGAAATACAATGCCGGCCACGGCGCCACACGGATGAACCCGGTGTCCGCAGCCTATTGCGGCAAGGTCAAGGTGCAACTGGCAGCACTTGGAGCGCCCGCCTGACAAGCGATAACTTGCTTTTTCGTTTGCGTTTTCGGGCCTGAACCCCTTTATACGCCTTGCCAGCTGGCCGGGCGGCCGCACCCGCGAAGCCGAAAGGCTGCGGGTGAGGAAAGTCCGGGCTCCATGGAGACACGGTGCCGGTTAATGGCCGGCGGGGGCGACCCCAGGGAAAGTGCCACAGAAAGCAAACCGCCACGATCTAATCGTGGCAAGGGTGAAAGGGTGGGGTAAGAGCCCACCGCGCGACTGGCAACAGGAGCGGCACGGTAAACCCCACCGGGAGCAAGACCGAATAGGGGCGGTGCGAGGGGAAACCCTCGAGGGCTGTTTCCGGCTCACCGTCCGGGTAGGTTGCGTGAGGCGCATGGCAACATGCGCCCAAGATGAATGGCCGCCACGTTCTCGCCCCGTAAGGGGCGAGGGCCATACAGAACCCGGCTTACAGGCCAGCTGGCAGTTTCCCCGATAAAAGGAAATCTCCTGATATCAGCAGGTTACGTCTTCGGGCGCAGCCGTTGATTCACTTTTCGACCCGCAATCGAGCGCGACATTCCTTGAAAATGGTGCGATTAAATCGTACCAGTTGATGACGATATTCAGGAGCGCGTCATGGGACAGGTCGATAAACGCAGCATCACGCTGTCGCCGGAGTTGGCCGCGGCAGTCGACGACGTGGTCGCCGCCGGCGAATATGCCTCGGCGAGCGAGGTGATCCGTGACGCACTGAGGCAATGGAAGGACAGGCGCGACCTGCTCGGCTACACGGTCGAGGAATTGCGCAAGATGGCGCAGGAGGGGATCGACAGCGGACCGGCGCTGGACGGGCCGCCAATCATGGAACGGCTGCGCGCCAAATATCTGAAAATGGCCGAGGCCAAAGGCCTTGAGGAGTGAAATATCGCCTGCTTCCTCAGGCATTGATCGACCTCGAAGCCATCGTCGACTACATTGCCGAACAGAATCCAAATGCGGCGATTCGCCTCGTGGATCTCTTGCAAAGGCGGTGGATTTGCTGACCCTGCATCCCTTCTCAGGTGCACCGCGCGAAGACATTGCGCCCGGCATCCGTCACCTGATCGTCGGCGAATACCTCACTTTGTATCGTGTCCGCGAAGAGGCGATCGAAATCGTTCGCGTTCTCCACGGCCGGCGCAAGATCGACGCCGGCGATCTGAATTCGTAGTCGCGCTGCTCAGGTGCCGATGCGGTCTAGCGACGTCTCGATCGCCTGCCAAAGCTCTTCCACCGGCTCGCAGCCGATCGACAAGCGAACGAAGCCGGGCGGAACGGCATCTCCCCTTTTTGATCGCCGTTCGGCCGAAGTGTGTACGCCGCCGAACGATGTCGCTGCCTGCATCAACGCGCAGTTGTTGATGAAATCCTCGGCCTTGTCCTCCGAGGCGAGCACGAACGAGATGAGAAATCCGAAGCGCTCCATCTGGGCGCGGGCAAGATTGTGCGATGGGTCGCTCTCCAGTCCCGGAAAACGCAAGCCGCTGATCGCGCGATGGTTTTTCAGCCGTCGCGCTATCATTTCTGCGGAAGTGCACATGCGGTCGAAGCGCACGTCCAGCGTTTCGAGGCCGCGATGCACCAGCCATGCCTCGAACGGCCCGGGGATGGCGCCCGACGTCTCGCGCCAGTCGGTCACCCTCGAGATAATGTCCGCGTCGCGGCTGGCGACATGGCCGAACAGCACATCGGAATGGCCGTTTGGTGCCTTGGTGTCGGCAGCAATGACGATATCTGCGCCGAGATCGAGCGGGCGCTGGCCGAAAGGTGTCATCGTCGTGTTGTCGACCACAAGCACCGCACCCGCTCTATGCACGGCTTCGGCGACGGCTGCGATGTCGCATATGTCCAGTCCTGGGTTGGCGGGTGTTTCGACGAAGGCAAGCCGATAGCCGTCGAAGCCGCCGTCGAGGAAGCTCGACGTCGGCCGGACATCGTAGGCAACGCCGAAGGATTTCAGGAAACGGTCTGCCAGCGCTCGCGTCGTATGATAACCGTCGGACGGCAGCAGGATACGGTCGCCGGCTTTGAGCAGGCCGAAAAATACCGCCGAGATGGCAGCCATTCCCGAGGGAAAGGCGACGCATGGGGCGTCTTCCAAATGCGCCAGCATGTGCTCGACCGCATCCCAGGTCGGATTGCTGAAGCGGCCATATTGATCGAAGCCGGTGGCGTCGCCGGGCGCATGAAAGATGGCGGCCATGGTCAGGGGCAAGGGGATCGGCTCGCCCTTGGCCAGCCCGCCGCGGCGCAGATGGGGAAGTGCTGCGGCGCGTGACTTGGCTGTTTCGGACATGATTTCAAACCTCGTTACTGACCGGAAAAGGAGATGCCGAGGCTATGCGCGGCAGCGATCCGCAGCAAGTCGGCTCCGGTTGGGCCACACGGCTCTAAACGCTTCGTTAGGCTTAATAGACGATAAAGACGGGAGTGCCGTCAAAGCTGCTCTCCCCAGTCGTGGCAGGCGCGTTTTGAAGACTGTTCCCGTTGACGCCCATAACACCCCATGATATCCCATTCCGATACTCAAGCCTTCGTTCCGTGTCAGGGTGAAGCGTACGCCAATCGGGCAGCCGCGGCGGCTGCGCGTTTGCCTGCGTTCGCCCGTCATAATGAAGTGGGCTTTGGACGGCGACCGGGCCGGGGCGGCGCGGACAGGAAGATGCAGAGGGGTGCGGCGGCGCAAGCGGCCGTAAGGCGTAATGGACCGGTTTCTGTCGAACGCGGTGAACAGGATCGATGCGAAGGGACGGGTGTCCGTGCCGGCGCATTTCCGTGCCGTTGTGCAGAAACGCGGCTATTCGGAACTTTATGCGCTACGCTGCCTGGATCGCCCGGCGATGGATGTCGGTGGGCTCGACCTGCTCGATCGCTACGAGCAGCGCATCGCGCAGGAAGACCCGTTCCTGCAGGCGGCGGACGACATGTCGTTCTTCTGCCATGGCGATGGAACGTTTCTGAAGCTCGACCAGGACGGCCGTATCACGATGAGCGATTTCATTCGCGAGCATACCGGCATTTCAGCGGAAGTGGCCTTCGTTGGCCGCGGCAATTTCTTTCAGATCTGGGAGCCGGGACGGCTCAGCGCCTATGGGACGGAAGCTCGCGCCCGGCTTTTGCAGCTTCGGCAGGGGACGAAGCCCGGGGAGCGGCCGGAATGATGGCGGGCGACGGCGATGAAGTTCATGCCGTTGGCGGACCAGCCCGTCACATTCCGGTCCTCCTTGCCGAAGTTCTGGAGGCGCTGGCGCCGATAAAAGGCGAGGTGATCGTCGACGGCACGTTCGGTGCTGGCGGCTACACGAAGGCCATTCTGGCAAGCGGAGCCTCGGTCGTCGCCATCGACCGCGATCCGGATGCGATCGCGGCGGGGCGGACCCTTGAACAGCAGTCCGGCGGCAGGCTCAGGCTTGTCCAGGCACCGTTCTCAACGCTCGACGAGCAGGTTGAAAGTGCCGATGGCGTCGTGCTCGACATCGGCATCTCCTCCATGCAGATCGACCAGCCGGAGCGCGGCTTTTCATTCCGCGCCGATGGACCGCTCGACATGCGCATGGCGCAGGCGGGCCTGAGCGCCGCCTACGTCGTCAACACTTTCAAGGTGGGCGATCTTGCCCGCATCTTCGGTTTTCTCGGCGAAGAACGCCATGCTGGGCGCATCGCCCGTATGATCGAGAGCCGTCGCGAAAAACGCCCCTTTGAGCGCACGCTCGACCTTGCCGATGCCATCGAGACGCATATCGGCCGCGCGCCGAAAGACAAGATCCATCCAGCCACCCGGGTTTTCCAGGCGCTGCGCATCTTCGTCAACGACGAGCTCGGCGAACTGGCAAAGGCGCTGTTTGCCGCCGAGCGCGTGCTGAAACCGGGCGGGCGGCTTGCCGTGGTGACCTTCCATTCGTTGGAGGACCGCATGGTCAAGCGCTTCATCGCCGACAGAGCTGATTCAGCGACCGGATCGCGGCACCTGCCCGAGGCGCAGGCGCGCACCGCCACCTTCACCAAGAAGGGCAGCGGCGTGACGCCTGGCGATGCCGAGATTTCGGCCAATCCGCGGGCGCGCTCGGCAAGGCTGCGCGCTGCGATCCGTACAGAGGCGCCGGCGCGCGCTGGTGATTTTTCGATTTTCGGCCTGCCAAAACTGCCTGGCCCAAAGCTTCCCGGTGCCGATCGACCGGGAGAGAGGTGAACACGTGTTTCGTACCAGCGACATAGTCCTGATCGCCGTCATGGTTTCGGCGGCTGCCTTGACCTACAAGACCAAGCGCGAGGCCGAGGAGCAACTGGCGGCAGTGCACAAGATCCAGGCGCAGATCCGTTATGAAGAGGACACGATCGACCTGCTCAAGGCGGACTGGAGCCTGCTTACCCAGCCGTCGCGCCTGCAGAAGCTCACCGAAATCTACAAATCGCAACTCGGACTCGAGCCGGTCAATGCGCGCCAGATCGTCGGGCTGGACGATCTGCCGGCCAAACCCGTCAACATCGAGGACCTTTCATCGCAGCGACTGGGCGGCATGGCTGATATTGGCGGCAAGGATCCGGTGGTGACCGGAGGCATCGTCCAATGATCACCGGATTTCCAATGGCCGCCAGATTTCCACAGGTTGGCAGGCTGCTGAAGCGCGGTTCGAAGCCCGGCGCGGGCGGATCGATCGTGGTCGAAGGTGCCCGCAAGGCAACCGGTGGCAAGGGCAGGACCCGCATTGTCATGACGATGGCGGTGTTCTTCGGTATCTATTCGACCATTGCCGGGCGGCTGGTCTATCTGGGTTTCCAGAACCCCGACCTGTCGGGCGGGCCGCAGAGCCGGGTGACGGCATCGCGGCCCGACATCGTCGACCGTAACGGCGAAGTGCTGGCGACCGACATCAAGACGGCGTCGCTGTTTGCCGAACCGCGCCGCATCGTCGATGCCGACGAGGCGATCGAAAAGCTGTCGACGGTGCTTCCCGAGATCGACTACGAGCAGACATACAACAAGCTGAAGAGCGGCGCCGGCTTCGTCTGGCTGCAGCGGCAACTGACGCCGAAGCAGCAGGCCGATATCATGCAGCTCGGCATCCCCGGCTTCGGCTTCCGCACCGAAAAGCGCCGGTTCTATCCGGCCGGCGAAACCTCGTCCTACATTGTCGGCCTCACCAACATCGACAACCAGGGCATCTCCGGCATGGAGAAATACATCGACGAACAGGGCTTGAGCGATCTTCAGGCGTCGGGCCTGGCGGTGGCCAAGGATTTGAAGCCGGTCCAGCTCTCGATCGATCTGCGCGTCCAGCATATCGTACGTGACGAGGTCGCCACCGGCATGGAAAAGTACCATGCGATCGCGGCGGGTGCCGTCGTGCTCAACGTCAAGACCGGTGAGGTGCTGGCGATGGCGTCGGTTCCAGATTTCGATCCGAACAACCCCTATAACGCGCAGGACAAGGACCGGCTCAACCGTATGTCCGCCGGCCTGTACGAAATGGGGTCGACCTTCAAGAGCTTCACCACCGCCATGGCGCTCGATTCCGGCAAGATAACGCTGCAAAGCCGCTTCGACGCATCGCGCCCGATCAGGATCGGCCATCAGACCATCCATGATTTCCATGGCAAGGGCCGGGTGCTGTCGGTGCCGGAAGTGTTCATCTACTCATCCAATATCGGCTCTGCCAAGGAAGCCGAAGCGGTTGGCATCGACGGACACCGCGAATTCCTGCATCGCCTGGGAATCCTCGAGAAGATGCAGACCGAACTGCCGGAAGTCGCCCGGCCGACCGAGCCCAAGGTCTGGAAGCAGGTCAATTCGATTACCATCGCCTTCGGCCACGGCGTGTCGACGACCCCGCTGCAGACGGCGGTCGGCTGCGCCGCGCTGATGAATGGCGGCTATCTGATGGACCCGACCTTCCTGCCGCGCACGCAGGAGCAGGCGATGGCGGTGGCCAAGAAAGTGGTCAGCGACAAGACCGTCGAGGGCATGCGCTATCTCTATGCCCTCAATGCCGAAAAGGGATCCGGCCGCAATGCCCGGGTGCCAGGATACCGGGTGGGCGGCAAGACGGGAACGGCGGAGAAGGTCGTCAACGGCCGCTACTCGAAGGAAAAGAATTTCAACGCTTTCGTTGCGGCTTTCCCAATGGACGATCCGCAATACATAGTGCTTACGATCGCCGACGAACCGAAGCCGGAAAAGCCCGGCATGGGTGCCACGGCTGCCTCGAATGCGGGCATCATGGCTGCAAACATCATCCGACGTGCGGCTTCCATGCTTGGCGTGAAGCCAGATTTCAGCCATGAAAATGGTGCAACGCTGGTTTCCTATCAGTGATTCTTGGGGCGCGCCGGCAACTGCGCGCTATTTTGTTGCGATGAACGGGGTTCGATGAAGCTGAAAAATCTAGCCGGTATCCTGCCTGTCGAGGGGACAGCTTCCTTCGACATGGAGGTTACAGGGATTTCGTCGGACTCCCGCCAGGTAACACCGGGTGTTGTCTTTTTCGCGCTCACCGGCTCCAAGGCGGATGGCGCAGCCTATGCCGCCGATGCCGCGAGCCGCGGCGCTGCCGCGATTGTTGTCGGCAAGGGCAGTGCGGTCGCCGGGCTGCCAGTTCCGGTTCTTGTCGTAGACGATCCGCGCCTTGCGCTGGCGCTGAGTGCTGCCCGTATTTTCGGCAAGCAACCGCAAACCATGGTCGCGGTGACCGGCACCAGCGGCAAGACCTCCGTCGCCGCATTCACCCGACAGATATGGGAGCAGGCGGGTTTGGTCGCCGCTTCGATCGGCACGACCGGCGTGGTGGCGCCGGGCCGCAATGAATATGGCTCGCTGACCACGCCGGATCCGGTGGCACTGCACAGGCTGCTCAAGGAGTTGGCGGAGGCCGGCGTCACCCACGCCTCGATGGAAGCGTCCAGCCATGGCCTCGACCAGCGCCGGCTCGATGGCGTCAGGCTTGCGGCCGGCGGCTTCACCAATCTCGGCCGCGACCATATGGACTATCATCCGACGGTCGAGGACTATCATCGCGCCAAATTGCGTCTGTTCGATGCGCTGCTGCCGAAGGGCGCGCCGGCCGTCATCTTTGCCGACGACCCGTGGTCGGAGCCGACAATCAAGGCGGCCCGGGCAGCGGGACTGAACGTGCTGACGGTCGGCCGCCACGGCGATTTCCTGCGGCTGAAGCGGGTCGAGCACGAGCGCCACCGCCAACGCGCCGAGGTCGAAGTTGACGGCGTTCTCCATGAAGTCGACCTGCCGTTGGCGGGCGACTTCCAGATCGCCAATGCGCTGGTGTCGGCGGGCCTCGCCATTTCGACTGGAACATCTGTTGCCAAGGCGTTGATGGCGCTAGAGAAATTGAAGGGTGCGCCGGGGCGGCTCGACCTCGTTGGGACGGCCGCCAATGGCGCACCGGTCTATGTCGACTACGCGCACAAGCCGGACGCGCTGGAAAACGTGCTGGCTTCGGTGCGTCCCTTTACCACCGGCCGCGTCATCGTCGTATTCGGTTGCGGCGGCGACCGTGACCGGGGCAAGCGGCCGATCATGGGCGAGATCGCCACAAGGCTGGCCGATGTCGTCATCGTCACCGACGACAATCCCCGCTCGGAAGTTCCCGAGACGATCCGCGCCGCGATCCTGGAGGCCGCACCTGGCGCCATCGAGATCGGCGACCGGCGCAAGGCCATCCACGAGGCAGTCGGGATGCTTCACGCTGGCGACACGCTGATCGTGGCCGGCAAGGGCCATGAGGAAGGCCAGACCATCGGCACCGAGACGCTGCATTTTTCCGATCATGAGGAAGTTCGCTCGGCGCTCAGGGAGCAAGCGGCGTGAGCTATCTGTGGACCTCCGAGGCGCTGGTTGCCGCCATGGATGGCCGGCCGCTCGGTCCGATGCCTGAAGGCATCGCCGGCATTTCCATCGACAGCCGCAGCCTGCAGCCGGGAGACGCCTTCTTCGCCATCAAGGGCGAGGTGATGGACGGCCATGATTTCGTCACCGCCGCCATCAAGGCGGGCGCCGGCGTGCTTGTCGTCGCCGAGGGCAAGCTGCCGTCGCTGGGGCGGCTGACGGCACCGATGATCGTCGTGGAGGACGTGCTCGTCGCGCTGGAAAAGCTCGGCGTTGCGGCGCGCGCACGCTCGAAGGCGAGGGTGATTGCCGTGACCGGTTCGGCGGGCAAAACCACCACCAAGGAAGCACTGCGCCACGCTCTGTCCGCGGTCGGTACGGTGCATGCATCGGCTCAGTCGTTCAACAATCACTGGGGCGTGCCGCTGACACTGGCGCGCATGCCGCAGGATTGCGACTATGCCGTCTTCGAGATCGGCATGAACCATCCGGACGAGATCCGGCCCCTCGTCAAAATGGTCCGGCCGCATGTCGCCATCATTACGCTGATCGCGGCCGCTCATCTCGGCTTCTTCCGCAACCTGGACGAGATCGCCAAGGCCAAGGCAGAGGTTTTCGAGGGACTGGAGCCCGGTGGCGCCGCCCTTCTCAACCGCGACGACCAGCGCTGGAAGCTGCTGGAGAAGATGGCGAAAGAAGCGGGCGTCGAGCATGTCTACGGGTTCGGCGAGAATGCACGGGCGACCTTCAAACTGATCAAATGCGAGCTCAATGCCGATCACTCCGTGATAGCCGCCAAGATTGGCGGACACGAGATTGTCGCCAGGATCGGCGCGCCGGGCCGCCATATGGTGCAGAATGTGCTGGCCGTGCTGGGTGCCGCGCATCTGGTCGGCGCCGACGTCACCAGGGTTGCGCAGGCGCTGGCCGATCTTTCGCCCGAACGCGGACGCGGCAAACGCTATGTGTTGCGCCATCCCAAGGGGCCGATCACACTGATCGACGAGAGCTACAACGCCAATCCGGCGTCGATGACCGCTGCAATGGCACTGCTCAACACCACACCGGTGTCGGGCGAGGGCAGGCGCATTGCCGTGCTTGGCGACATGCTCGAGCTCGGCAGCCATTCGGCGAAATTGCATGCCGCGCTTGCCGACCTGATCGTCGGCACCGATACGCGCACGGTTTTCCTCGGCGGCCCGGAAATGCGGGCGCTGGCCGACGTGCTGCCGGGCGAGATCAAGACGGAATACCGCGCCGGCGCGGAAGATCTGAAACCGGTGCTTCTGTCGGAATTGAAGCCCGGCGACGTGGTCATGATCAAATCGTCGAAGGGCATAGGCTTTTCAAAGCTGGTCGAGGCGTTGCTCGGCAAGTTTCCGGCGGAAGCCACAACCAGCAGACAGACCTAGGATCGGTCCGGGGGACGCAAGCGCATGCTAACACTGCTCGTCGAATTTGCGGACAAGATCTCGGTCTTCAACGTCTTCCGCTACATAACTTTCCGCACCGGCGGAGCGCTGATCACAGCGGCGCTGATCGTGTTCATCTTCGGACCGACCATCATCAATTCGCTGAGGCTGCGGCAAGGCAAGGGCCAGCCGATCCGCGCCGACGGGCCGCAGACGCATTTCAAGAAGGCGGGAACGCCGACAATGGGCGGACTGATGATCCTGTCCGGCATCGTCGGTTCGTCGCTGCTGTGGGCGAACCTGTCGAGCATCTACGTCTGGGTGGTGCTGCTGGTGACGCTGGGGTTCGGCTCGATCGGCTTCTACGACGATTATCTCAAGGTGACGAAGCAATCGCATCTCGGCTTTTCCGGCAAGGCGCGGCTCGGGCTCGAATTCGTCATTGCCGGCATCGCCGCCTGGGTGATCATGCATAACGGCCAGGTGCCGTTCTCGTCATCGTTGACATTCCCTTTCGCCAAGGAGTTTCTCGTCAATCTCGGCTGGTTTTTCATCCCGTTCTCGTGCTTCGTCATCGTCGGCGCCGGCAATGCGGTGAACCTGACCGACGGCCTCGACGGGCTGGCGATCGTGCCGATCATGATCGCGGCGGCGTCCTTCGGCGTCATCGCCTATCTCTCCGGCAATGCGGTGTTCGCTGAATATCTGCAGATCCATTTCGTTCCCGGCACCGGTGAGCTTGCCGTGGTCCTCGGAGCGGTGATCGGTGCCGGTCTCGGTTTCCTGTGGTTCAATGCGCCGCCGGCGGCAATCTTCATGGGCGATACCGGCTCGCTGGCGCTGGGTGGGCTGATCGGCACGGTCGCGGTGGCGACCAAGCACGAGATCGTGCTGGTCATCGTCGGCGGCCTGTTCGTCGTCGAGATATTCTCGGTCATCATCCAGGTCGGCTATTTCAAGATGACCGGCAAGCGCGTCTTTCTGATGGCGCCGATCCACCATCATTTCGAAAAGCTCGGCTGGACCGAAAGCCAGGTGGTGATCCGCTTCTGGATTATCGCCGTCATTCTGGCGCTGGTCGGGCTGTCGACCCTGAAGCTCAGATAGGAGGCCGCTTGATCCCCGCCGCATCCTTTTCAGGCAAGCGCGTTTCGCTCTTCGGGCTCGGCGGCTCGGGGATTGCCACGGCGCGCGCGCTGATCGAGGGCGGCGCGGACGTCCTCGCCTGGGACGACAATCCCGACAGCGTTGCCAAGGCCGGCGCGGTCGGCATCGCCACCGCAGACCTGCGCGGCGCGGACTGGGCGAGGTTTTCCGCCTTCGTGCTGTCGCCCGGCGTGCCGCTGACGCATCCCAAGCCACACTGGACCGTCGAGCTCGCGCGGGGCTCAGGCGTGGAGATCATCGGCGATATCGAGCTTTTCTGCCGCGAGCGGACGGCGCGGGCGCCGGCAGCAGCCTTCATCGCCATCACCGGCACCAACGGCAAGTCGACGACCACGGCATTGACGGCGCACATCCTCAAATCGGCCGGGCGCGACACGCAGATGGGCGGCAATATCGGCCGCGCGGTGATGACGCTCGATCCGCCGCAGCCCGAGCGGCACTATGTGGTTGAGTGCTCGTCCTATCAGATCGATCTTGCCCCTTCGATCAATCCGACGGCCGGCATCCTGCTCAACCTGACGCCGGACCATCTCGATCGCCATGGCACGATGCAACACTACGCCTCGATCAAGGAGCGGCTGGTGGCCGGCAGCGAGACGGCAATCATCGGTGTCGACGATTCCTGGTGCGCCCAGATCGCCGACCGGCTGGAGCGAGCGGGCCGGCAGATCATTCGCATCTCCAAGCGCCTGCCGCTGACCGACGGCTATTTCGCCGAAGGCACCAATCTGATGGAAGCCGTGCACGGCCGCTACAGCCGGGTCGCCTTTCTCGAAGGCATCGGCTCGTTGCGCGGCCAGCACAACGCGCAGAATGCGCTGGCCGCCGCCGCCGCCTGCCTCAAGGTCGGGCTCGAGCTCGGCGAGATCCAATCCGGACTGGAGAGTTTCCCGGGGCTGGCGCACCGCATGGAGCAGGTCGGCCGCAAAGGGCATGTGCTGTTCGTCAACGATTCCAAGGCGACCAATGCCGATGCCGCGGCACCGGCGCTGTCGAGCTTTGCGCGTATCTACTGGATTGCCGGAGGTCTGCCGAAAGAGGGTGGCATCGAGCCGTTGCGCGGCTTCTTCCCGCGTATCGCCAAGGCCTATCTGATCGGCGAAGCCGCACCGGCCTTTTCGGCGACGCTGGGCGAAGCGGTGCCCTACGAGATATCAGGCACGTTGGCTGCGGCGGTCGAACACGCCGCCCGCGATGCGGCCAAGGATAGTAGCGGCGAGGCGGTGGTGCTGCTGTCGCCGGCCTGCGCCAGTTTCGACCAGTTCAAGAATTTCGAAGTCCGCGGTGAGGCGTTCAGGCAAGCCGCAACCGCCATTGATGGCGTGAAGCCCATCGGAGGGACACGATAATGCAAAGCCGTCTCGACAAAAGCCCCGTGGCGACCTGGTGGTGGACGATCGATCGCTGGTTCCTGGCGGCGTTCCTGTCGCTGATGGGCCTCGGCATCGTTTTGTCCTTCGCCGCAAGCCCGGCGGTGGCCGAACGCATCGGACTAGACAGTTTCCACTTCGCCACACGCCAGATCATCTTCACCATTCCGGCACTTGGAGTGATGCTTGCCGTCTCGTTCCTTGAATCCAGGCAGATCCGGCGCATGGCGCTGGTCATGCTGTGCATCACGCTGTTTTTGATGGTGGCGGTGCTCTATATCGGCGTCGAGGTGAAAGGCGCGCGGCGCTGGGTATCGCTTGCCGGCCTGTCGATACAGCCGTCCGAGTTCCTGAAACCGGGCTTCGTCATCATCTGCGCCTGGCTGTTCGCCGAGCACAAGCGCCAGCCCGACATTCCGGGCAATCTGTTCGCCATGTTGCTGCTTGCGCTGGTCATCTCGCTGCTAGTGGCGCAGCCTGACCTGGGGCAGACCATGCTGGTGCTCGGCACCTGGGGGGTGATGTTCTTCATGGCCGGGCTGCCGTGGCTGTGGATCGTCGCGCTGGGTGCTGCCGGCGTCGGCGGCGTGTTCGCCGCCTATGCGGTGTTCCCGCACGTTGCCGGCCGCATCGACCGCTTCATGACCGGCGAGGGCGACACGTTCCAGGTCGACATGGGCCGCGAGGCGCTGATCAATGGCGGCTGGTTCGGCGTCGGGCCGGGCGAGGGCACCGTCAAGCGGGTCATCCCCGACAGCCATGCCGATTTCGTCTTCTCGGTCGCTGGCGAGGAATTCGGGCTGATCATGTGTTTCTTCATCATGTCCATCTTCGGCTTCATCGTGCTGCGCGGCCTCAACACGGCACTCAAGGAGCAGGACGATTTCACGCGCTACGCGGTTGGCGGCCTGGTCACCGTCTTCGGCCTGCAGTCGGTCATCAACATGGCCGTCAATCTGCAACTGATGCCGGCCAAGGGCATGACGCTGCCGTTCATCTCCTATGGCGGTTCCTCCCAGATCGCGATCGCCATCTCGATGGGCATGGTGCTGGCGCTGACGCGCAAGCGCCCGGAAAAGCGCAAGCAGCTGGGCTTCATGCCGTCGCCGCGTGCGATGCCGGCGGAGTGAGATGGCGAAGGGGGTCATCCTTCTAGCTGCTGGCGGAACGGGCGGACATCTGTTCCCGGCCGAGGCGCTGGCACATGAGCTCAAGGCGCGCGGCTGGGCGGTACATCTGGCCACCGACGACCGCGCCGAGCGCTTTGCCGGGCAGTTCCCGGCGACCGCCATCCATCCGATCCAGTCGGCGACGATGGGCTCGAAGAATCCTTTTGCCATGCTCGCCGCGTTTTGGAAAATCTGGCGCGGGGTGCGGCAGGCGTCGGCCGTCATCGCCAGCATCAAGCCCGCCATCGTGGTCGGCTTCGGCGGCTATCCGACACTGCCGCCGCTTTACGCGGCGACCCGGCGCAAGGTGCCGACGCTGATCCACGAGCAGAATGCGGTGATGGGCCGCGCCAATCGGGCGCTCGCCGGCCGCGTCGACGCCGTTGCCGGCGGGTTCCTGCCGGAAGACATCAGTGCCACTGGCGCCAAGACGGTGACCACCGGCAATCCGGTCAGGCCGCAAGTGTTGGAAGCAGCGAATACACCCTATGCTGCATCGGCCGGCGAAGAGCCGTTCCGGTTTCTGGTGTTTGGCGGCAGCCAGGGCGCGCAGTTCTTTTCCGATGCGGTGCCGGCGGCGATCGCCCGGTTTTCCGATGCACAGCGTAGGCGACTGGCGATCACGCAGCAGGCCCGCGCCGACGATGTGGCGCGGGTGGAAGCCGCCTATGCCGCGCTTGGCATCGAGGCCGAGGTGTCGCCCTTCTTCACCGACATGGCGGCGCGGCTCGCGGCGGCGCATCTGGTGATGTCGCGCTCCGGCGCGTCGACCGTATCGGAAATCGCGGTGATCGGCAGGCCGGCGCTGCTGGTGCCTTATCCGCACGCGCTCGACCACGACCAGGCGGCGAATGCGGCCGCCCTTGCCGCAGCGGGTGGCGCCGAGGTGCATCCGCAATCCACGCTTTCGGCGGAGCGGATCGCTGCGCTTGTCGGCGGGCTAATGGATGATCCAGGCAGGGCGGCGACAATGGCTGCGGCGGCGAAATCGTCCGGTAAACCGGATGCCGCGCGGTTGCTCGCCGATCTGACAGAGGCTATTGCGTCCAGGAAATCCGTTTCGGAATTCAGGAAGGAGACGCATTGATGAAGATGCCACAGACGATCGGCCTCGTGCATTTCATCGGCATTGGCGGCATCGGCATGAGCGGCATCGCCGAGGTGCTGCACAATCTCGGCTACAAGGTGCAGGGATCCGATCAGGCCGACAACGCCAATGTGCAGCGGCTGCGCGACAAGGGCATCGAATGCTTCGTCGGCCACCAGGCCGAGAACCTCGGCGAGGCCGAAGTGGTCGTCGTCTCCACCGCAATCAAGAAATCCAACCCGGAGCTGAAGGCGGCGAGAGAGAAGTTGCTGCCGATCGTGCGGCGCGCCGAAATGCTAGCCGAGCTGATGCGCTTCCGGCAGGCGGTCGCGATCGGCGGCACGCACGGCAAGACAACGACGACTTCGATGGTGGCGACGCTACTCGATGCCGGCGGGCTCGACCCGACGGTGATCAATGGCGGCATCATCAATGCCTATGGCACCAACGCCCGCATGGGCGACGGCGAATGGATGGTGGTCGAGGCCGACGAGAGCGACGGCACCTTCCTCAAGCTGCCGGCCGAGATTGCCGTCGTCACCAATATCGACCCCGAACATCTCGACCATTACGGCTCCTTCGACAAAGTGCGCGAGGCGTTTCGCCAGTTCGTCGAGAACGTGCCGTTCTACGGCTTTGGCGTGATGTGCACCGACCATCCCGAGGTGCAGGCGCTGGTCGGCCGCATCGAGGACCGGCGCGTCATCACCTATGGCGAAAATGCGCAGGCCGACGTGCGCTTCACCAATCACCGCATGGACGGCCCGACCTCGGAATTCGACGTGGTGATCCGCGACCGCAAGACGCACGGCCAGATAACGATATCAGGTCTGCGGCTACCCATGCCCGGGCGCCACAATGTCTCCAATGCGACGGCGGCGATTGCCGTCGCGCATGAGCTCGGCCTTTCGGCTGAGGCAATCAAGAAGGGTCTGTCGTCCTTCGCCGGCGTCAAGCGGCGCTTCACCCATACCGGTTCGTGGAACGGTGTCGATGTGTTCGACGATTACGGTCATCATCCGGTCGAGATCACGGCGGTACTGAAGGCGGCGCGCAGCGCCACCAAGGGCCGCATCATCGCCGTTACCCAACCGCATCGCTTCACTCGGCTGCGCGATCTGTTCGACGAGTTTTCCGTCTGCTTCAACGACGCCGATACGGTAATGGTGGCGCCCGTCTATGCGGCCGGCGAGGAACCGATCGACGGCGTTACGTCCGACGCACTGGTGTCGCGCATCCGCTCCGGCGGCCATCGCGACGCACGCTACATCGAAGGTCCGGCGGCGATTGCGCCGATCGTGCGCGAGGTGGCGAAGCCGGGCGATTTCGTCGTCTTCCTCGGTGCTGGCAACATCACCCAATGGGCCTATGCGCTGCCCAAAGAACTCGGCGGGACTATCTCATGATGCGCGGCCAGGCGTTGATCGACAAGCTTGGCGACCGGCTTGCCGGACTGCGCGGCCGCATCACGCCCAATGCCGAGATGGACAAGATCACCTGGTTTCGAGCCGGCGGGCTCGCGGAGGCATTGTTCCAGCCGGCCGACGAGGACGATCTTGCCGCGTTCCTGAAGGCGGTGCCCGAGGAAATACCGCTGACTATCGTCGGCGTCGGCTCAAACCTGCTTGTCCGTGACGGCGGCATTGCGGGCTTCGTCATCCGGCTTTCGGCCAAAGGCTTTGGCGAGACCGAAGTGATAGCGCCGACCACGATCAAGGCGGGGGCCGCGACACCCGACAAGCGCGTTGCGGCCGTTGCCTACGAGGCCGGCATCGGCGGCTTTCATTTCTACCACGGCATTCCCGGCGCCATCGGCGGAGCGCTGAGGATGAACGCCGGCGCCAACGGTGTCGAGACGCGCGAGCGCGTGGTCGAGGTGCGGGCGCTCGACCGCAAGGGCAATGTGCATGTGCTGAGCAACGCCGACATGGGCTATGCCTATCGCCATTCAGCTGCGCCGTCCGGGCTGATCTTCACGTCGGCGCTGTTCGAAGGCGTTCCGGAGGACAAGGCGGCGATCAAGGCCGCGATGGATGCTGTCCAGAACCATCGCGAGACCGTGCAGCCGATCCGCGAAAAGACCGGTGGCTCGACCTTCAAGAATCCCGAGGGCACCTCGGCCTGGAAGGAAATCGACAAGGCCGGCTGCCGCGGCCTGATGGTCGGCGGGGCACAGATGTCGCCGATGCATTGCAACTTCATGATCAACACCGGGACCGCCACAGGCTACGAGCTTGAATATCTCGGTGAGACGGTGCGTGCGCGCGTGCTCGAAAGATCGGGCATCCGGCTGCAGTGGGAGATCAAGCGCATCGGCAATTTTCGGCCGGGCCATGCCGTCCAGGAATTTCTCGGGCAGCTGCTTTAGCGCAAGCCGAAGACCGTTGCCTCCGGACCTCATGAATTCACATTTTGCTGCCGTTTTTGCGGAAAGTGAATCCATCGGAATCGTAAGCACTTGCCAGCGAATCAACTCTCTGATTCTCTGCCCTGAAGCGTTTCCTGATTTGAGTCGTTTCGACGCGTTACTCGCGTTTCCGTCTGGGGGGCAACCTGCCGGGAGACTCGGACTCAATGTTGCGGAAACACGGGAGCAAAGCTGCTCGGCGTATTTGAGTGCGCGCGATGCTTTTCGGGCCATGCACGATGGTGCAGGCCTGCTGTGAGAGGAAATGACGGGGAATGACAAGCAAGCACGTGGCCGTCCTTCTGGGGGGATTCTCGTCCGAGCGGCCCGTGTCCCTGTCGTCGGGCAAAGCCTGCGCCGATACACTCGAGGGGGAGGGCTACCAGGTCACCCGGGTCGACGTCTCGCGCGACATCAGCTCGGTGCTCGCCGAGCTCAAGCCCGACGTCGTCTTCAACGCGCTGCACGGCCCCTTCGGCGAGGACGGCACCATCCAGGGCATCCTCGAGTATCTGGCCATTCCGTACACCCATTCCGGCGTGCTTGCCTCGGCGCTCGCGATGAACAAGGAACAGGCCAAGAAGGTCGCCAAAGCGGCCGGCATTCCGGTAGCGGAATCGAAGGTGGCCAATCGCTTCGCCATCCAGAACAAGCACCCGATGAAGCCGCCCTATGTGGTCAAGCCGGTCAACGAAGGATCGAGCTTCGGCGTCGTCATCGTGCATGAAGGCCAGTCGCATCCACCGCAGATCATCGGCTCGTCCGAGTGGAGATATGGCGATACGGTGATGGTCGAGCGTTATGTGCACGGGCGAGAATTGACGTGCGCGGTGATGGGCGATGTGGCGCTCGGTGTCTGCGAGATCATCCCGACCGGCCATTCCTTCTACGACTATGATTCAAAATACGTCGCGGGCGGATCAAAACACGAATGCCCGGCAAAACTTTCACCGAATATTTACCAAAAAATACAGACACTGACGCTCAAGGCTCACCAAGCTATCGGCTGTCGGGGCGTTTCCCGGTCGGACTTCCGTTATGACGATCGTCACTCCGAAAACGGTGAAATTGTCTGGCTCGAGGTCAACACCCAGCCGGGTATGACGCCGACGTCTTTGGTGCCGGAAATCGCCGCGCAAGCGGGACACTCGTTCGGCGATTTGTTGAGTTGGATGGTGGAGGACGCTTCGTGTCTGCGTTGAAGTGGGGACAGGGCAAGGGGAAGGGCGCGGCCGGGCCGGTGCTGTTCGGCATGCCGTTGTCGTTCGACCATTTCGTGCTGCCACGCCTGCTCCGCCGGCCGGTGCGTGTGCTGGCGCGCCTCGGCGAGGGCGATTTCGAAGCGCCGCCCTATTGCGCTGCCATCCTGTCGGCGGCACTGCTTATTTCGAGCAGCGCCTATGGCGCCTATCTCGGCGGGCATGCCGACGCCATCGTCCAGAGTGTCACCGCCCGCACCGGTTTTGCCGTCGACCAGGTCAAGGTCGTCGGCAACCGCGAAACCTCCGAGATCGATATTCTCGACAGGCTGGAACTCGACGGCTGGACCTCGCTGATCGGCTTCGATGCCGAAGCTGCGCGCGAACGCATCACCACGCTGCCCTGGGTCGAAGCCGCGGCAGTGCGCAAAGTCTACCCGCATACGCTGGAAGTGCGCGTCGAGGAGCGCGAGCCGTTCGCGCTGTGGCAGCAAGGGAGCGCGCTTTCGGTCATCGAGAAATCCGGCACCGTGATCGCGCCGTTCTCCGGCGGCAAGCAGATATTGCTGCCGCTGATCATCGGCACCGGCGCACCGGCCAAGGCGCCGGATTTCCTGGCCAGGATCAAGAATTATCCGGAGCTTGCCGCGCGGATCAAAGGCTATATCCGCATCGGCGAACGGCGCTGGGATCTCAAGCTTGAGAATGGCATCACCGTCAAGCTTCCCGAAGACGGTGAGGACCAGGCGATTGCCGACCTGGTCAGGATGGACCACGAGAACGGGCTTTTGACGCGCGACATCGCAGCCGTCGACATGCGCCTTTCCGACCGTCTGGTCGTCCAGTTGACGCCGGAAGCGGCGACGCAGCGCGAGGCTGCGCTTAACGAAAAGCCCAAGATGCTGAAGCGCAAGCCGGAGACGAAGATATGAGCTGGCTTGGCGGCAACAGCGATGCCTCGTCGCGCCGGTCCGGCATCCTGACGGTGCTGGATGTCGGTTCCAGCAAGGTCTGCTGCGTGGTGGCCAAGCTCAAGCCGCGCGACGATGGCAAGCTGCTGCGCGGACGCTCGCATCGCATCCAGGTGATCGGCATCGGCCACCAGAAATCGCAAGGCGTGAAATCGGGCGTCGTCATCGATCTCGACCGTGCCGAGCACGCCATCCGTCTTGCCGTCGACGCCGCCGAACGCATGGCGGGACTGACGGTCGATTCGCTGATCGTCAACATGACCGCCGGCCGGCTGAAGAGCGAGGCTTTTTCGGCCACCATCAATCTCGGCGGTCATGAAGCAGACGAGGCCGACATCAAACGCGTGCTTGCCGCCGGCGCCAAGCAGGCGCTGCGGGCTGAGCGCGAGGTGATCCATTCGCTTCCCGTGGCCTTTTCGCTGGATGCCGAGCGCGGTGTGCGCGATCCGCGCGGCATGGTTGGCGACCAGCTTGGCGTCGACATGCACGTGCTGACAGGCGACGCGGCGCCTCTGCGCAATCTGGAGCTCTGCATCAACCGCTCGCATCTCTCGGTCGAGCGCATGGTGGCGACACCCTATGCCAGCGGGCTAGCCGCCCTGGTCGACGACGAGCTCGAAATGGGCGCGGCCTGCATCGACATGGGCGGCGGCACGACGACGATCTCGGTATTTTCGGAAGGCAAGTTCGTCCGCGGCGACGCCATCGCGATTGGCGGCAACCACGTCACGCTGGATATGGCCAAGGGCCTGTCGACCTCGCTCGATGCCGCTGAAAGGCTGAAAGTGATGCATGGCTCGGCGCTGCCAGGAAGCGCCGACGACCGCGACCTGGTCTCGATCCATCCGATCGGCGAGGACGGCGAGGTGCCGTTGCAGATCCCGCGCTCGGTGATGACGCGCATCATCCGCGCCCGCATCGACGAGACGCTGGAACTGCTGCGCGACCGGCTGAACAAGTCCGGCTACGGCAATGCCGTCGGCAAGCGGGTGGTGCTGACCGGCGGCGCCAGCCAGCTTGCCGGCCTGCCCGAAGCCGCACGCCGCATTCTCGGCCGCAATGTGCGCATTGGCCGCCCGCTCGGCGTGGCAGGCCTGCCCGAGGCGGCCAAGGGGCCGGCTTTCTCGACCCCGGTCGGACTTCTGATCTACCCGCAGATGGCGAGCTTCGAGAGCCGCCCGGCGAAGGGAATTTCCGGTCTTCGGATGACCGGAACAGGCGGAAAACTGCATCGAATGAGTCAGTGGTTGAGAGACAGTTTTTAATTTGACGGGGACAGCCCCATAGGCGGCCGCGGCGGCGAAGCGGCGGGAAAGGCAAAGGACGAAGACAATGACCATCAATCTGCAGAAGCCGGACATCACCGAGCTCAAGCCGCGCATCACCGTGTTTGGTGTCGGCGGCGGCGGCGGCAATGCCGTCAACAACATGATCACCGCCGGCTTGCGCGGCGTCGAGTTCGTGGTGGCCAACACCGACGCGCAGGCACTGACGATGTCGAAGGCCGAGCGGCTGATCCAGCTCGGTGCGCATGTCACCGAGGGTCTCGGCGCCGGATCGCAGCCTGAAGTCGGGCGCGCGGCGGCGGAAGAGTGCATCGACGAGATCATCGATCATCTCTCGAACACGCATATGTGCTTCGTCACCGCCGGCATGGGCGGCGGCACCGGCACCGGGGCGGCGCCCGTGGTCGCGCGCGCTGCCCGCGAAAAGGGCATCCTTACCGTCGGCGTCGTCACCAAGCCGTTCCACTTCGAAGGCCAGCGCCGCATGAAGACGGCCGACATGGGTATCGAGGAACTGCAGAAATGTGTCGATACGCTGATCGTCATTCCCAACCAGAACCTGTTCCGGCTGGCCAATGACAAGACGACCTTCGCCGACGCCTTCGCCATGGCCGACCAGGTGCTCTATTCGGGTGTCGCCTGCATCACCGACCTGATGGTCAAGGAAGGCCTGATCAATCTCGACTTCGCCGACGTCCGCTCGGTCATGCGCGAAATGGGCAAGGCGATGATGGGAACCGGCGAGGCTTCGGGCGAGGGCCGCGCAATGGCCGCCGCGGAAGCCGCCATCGCCAACCCGCTGCTCGACGAGACCTCGATGAAGGGCGCCAAGGGCCTGCTGATCTCGATCACCGGCGGCCGCGACCTGACACTGTTCGAAGTCGACGAGGCCGCAACCCGCATTCGCGAAGAGGTCGACCAGGACGCCAACATCATTCTGGGCGCCACCTTCGATGAGGAACTCGAAGGCGTTATCCGCGTGTCGGTGGTCGCCACCGGCATCGACAAATCGGCGGCCGAAATCGCTGCAGCGCCGATCGCCATCCGCACGGCTCCGCCGAAGCCGGTCAGCCGCCCGGCGGCTCAGGTCACGGAAATGCGCCCGGCGCCTGTCCAGCAGCCGATCTATGAACCACGTGCTGCCGATCCGGTCGCCGAGGCCATTCAGCTCGCCGAGGCGAATGCGGCAGCGATGGCGCAGGCCCGCCCGGCACCGGTCGCGCATTCGGAAGACTTCCGTCCGCAGAGCAAGATCTTCCAGGCGCCTCCCGCTCAGCCGCAGCCGATGATGCAGCCAGTGGTTCAGCAAGCGATGCAGCCGGCTCCGCATCGTGAAATGCCGCAGCCGATTGCCGCGGCACCCCAGCGCATGCCGCGGGTAGAGGATTTCCCGCCGCAGGTGAAGGCTGAAGTGGAAGCCAAGGCCCGCCCGGCCGACCACGAGAACAGCGGCCCGATGGGCTTGCTCAAGCGCCTGACCAACGGCCTAACCCGCCGCGAAGAGGAACCTGCACGGCTGCAGCCGGCGCAGCCGCGCGAACCGAAACTGCGCCAGGCGCCGGCGGAAGTGCGCCGCCTAGCCAGCCAGGATCCGCAGCTTTACGCGCCGCGCCGCGGCCAGCTGGACGAGCAGGGCCGACTGACGCCGCAGAGCCGGGCTGTCCAGGAAGACGATCAGCTGGAGATTCCCGCCTTCCTGCGCCGGCAGGCCAATTGATCTGTTGACGGTTCGTAACAGTTGTTAACAGGCGAGCAGGAAACTGTTCGCCTGTTAATATTAAAAGGGATTTTAAAACAAGGACTTATGGGGCAATCCCGCGCTGGACCGCAGTTACAAAGAGTAAGAAACCGTGATTTGGAGTCTCCCTGTGGGACCATTATCTTCGCCACCGACCAAAGTCGGTTTGCTGGGAGTCTCGGGGAAGTGGCCCTGCCTGCCGATCAATCAAGAGCCGCGCCCTCAGGGCAGATGAAGCGGACCTAGGCAGTACGGGCTATGGGGATTGTTTTGCACGACTATCAGACGACACTTAAATCGCGTGCGACGCTGACTGGTATCGGCGTCCATAGCGGCAATCCGGTCACCGTCCATTTCCTGCCGGCAGATGCCGATACGGGTATCGTCTTCCAGCTTTCGAATGCAAGCGGAAGCCACGAATTTCGCGCGCTCGTTTCCGAGGTCGGTGCCACCGACCTCTGCACCATGCTTGGCGATCCGCAAGGCGAGCACATTGCCACGGTCGAGCATCTGATGGCGACGCTCTTTGGGCTTGGGATCGACAATCTCGTCATTGAAATCGACGGCCGTGAGGTGCCTATCCTCGACGGCAGCGCGGTCATGTTCATCGAGGCCATGGACCAGGCAGGCATCGAAACGCTGCCGGTCAAGCGTCGCTACATCAGGGTGGTCAAGCCGGTTCGCATCGAGAACGGCGCCTGCTGGGCGGAGTTCAGGCCCTATGATGGCACGCGCTTCGAGATCGAGATCGATTTCGAAAGCCCGGCGATCGGCCGCCAGCTTTTCGCATCCGATATGAATGCCGACATTTTCCGCCGCGACGTCGCGCGGGCCCGCACTTTCGGGTTCATGAAGGACGTCGAGCGGCTATGGGCAGCTGGCTACGCGCTCGGCTCCTCGCTGGAGAACTCGCTGGTGATCGGCGATGACAACCGCGTGATCAACATGGGAGGCCTGCGCTATCCCAACGAGTTCGCGCGGCACAAGACGATGGATGCAATGGGCGACCTGGCGCTCGCCGGTGCCCGGTTTATCGGCTGCTTCCGCTCCTATCGTGGTGGCCACAGGCTGAACGCCGCGGCGCTGCGCCGTCTCTTGTCCGACCGTTCGGCTTTCGAGATCGTCGAGACGACGCGCCGCGAGCGCGGCCGTGCCGCCGAGATGAGCGCTGTCAATGCCCCCCTCTTTGCGCCCTGGATGATCTGATTCTTAACGTTTTTGCGGCTCTTATTGCGATCAGCTGTGTTGCAAGGATGCATCACTGGCCGGCCAAATCGCACAGCTTTCCAGGTGGCGCCAAACCGCCACAAAAATGTGCGATTGGCCGGGGATAGCGTTGCCGGGCAAGGCGGTTATGGTTTATGGCTGCTGCCGTCGACTGAAATGACGCCGAAAGGGCGGAATCCAATCATGTTTTTCAAGCGAGTTGGTCAATCGAAGGCGCCGCGGCGGGCTGTTTTCCTGGCGCTTTCGGTCGTCGTTCCATCGCTGTTTCTGTCGGCCTGCATGTCGTCCGAGAAGGACGTCGATCTATCGACCTATGTCGATCAGACCGAGCCGGCCGACGTGCTCTATAATCAGGGTCTCGCCAATCTGAATGCCGGGCGCCTGCAGGAGGCAAGCCGCAAATTCGATGCCGTCGACCGCCAGCATCCGTATTCGGAATTCGCCCGCAAATCGATGGTGATGGGCGCCTTTGCCGACTACCGTCAGGGCAATTACGACGAGGCGATCGGTTCGGCCAAGCGCTACCTGACCCTTTACCCGTCGACCGACGATGCAGCCTATGCCCAATATATTATCGGGCTGAGCTACTACCGCCAGATCAAGGACGTCACCCAGGACCAGAAGGAAGCGCGTCTTACCGTGCAGACGATGCAGGACCTGGTGACGCGCTGGCCCACGTCCGAATATGCCGACGACGCCAAGGAGAAGATCCGCTTCGCCAACGATCAGCTCGCCGGCAAAGAGATGCAGATCGGCCGCTATTATCTCGAGCGCCGCGAGTACATCGCAGCCGTCAAACGATTCCGCAACGTGGTGGAGAACTATTCCAACACACGCCATGTCGAGGAGGCGCTGGCGCGTCTGACCGAGAGCTACTACGCGATGGGGCTGACGTCGGAAGCGCAGACCGCCGCGGCCGTGCTCGGCACCAACTATCCCGACAGCCAGTGGTACAAGGACTCCTATAAGCTCCTGCAGAGTGGTGGGCTCGAGCCGCGCGAGAATGCCGGATCGTGGATCTCCAAGGCCGGGAAGCTGATCACCGGCGCCTGAGCGGCGCGTCACCATGCTCTCCAGGCTGTCGATCCGCGATATCGTTCTGATCGAGAAGCTGGACATCGACTTCTCGTCCGGCCTTTCGGTGCTGACCGGCGAAACCGGCGCCGGAAAGTCCATCCTGCTCGACGCCTTGTCGCTGGCGCTTGGCGCCCGCGGCGACGCCTCGCTGGTGCGGCATGGCGCGGCACAAGGCCAGGTCATCGCTGTGTTCGACGTGCCGCGCAACCACCCGGCCCGTATGCTGCTCGCCGAGAACGCCATCGAGGACGACGGCGACATCATCCTGCGCCGCGTCCAGACGGCGGACGGCCGCACGCGCGTTTTCGTCAACGACCAGCCGTCCAGCGTGACGCTGATGCGCGACGTCGGCCATGCGCTGGTCGAGATCCACGGCCAGCACGACGAGCGCGCTTTGGTCGATCCCGGTGCGCATCGGGAATTGCTGGACAGCTTCGGCGGTCATCTGGGCGCCGCGCGTGCAACAGGCGAGGCGTGGCGGCACTGGCGCGCCTGCGAGCAGGAATTTTCACGGCACCGGGCCAAAGTCGAGGCGGCTTCCCGCGAGGCCGATTATCTGCGTGCGGCGGTCGCCGAATTGACCAGGCTCGATCCGCAACCGGGTGAAGAGACCGAGCTCGCCGAACTGCGCGCCTCGATGATGCGTGCCGAAAAGATCGCCTCGGAAATCCACGATGCGCAGGATGTGCTCTCGGGCCCGTCCTCACCCTTGCCGCAGTTGGCCAGCCTGCTCAGGCGGCTGCAGCGCAAGGTGACGGAAGCGCCCGGCTTGCTTGAAGAGGTCGTCAAATCGCTCGACGAGGCGATGCTGTCGCTCGACGCGGCGCAGTCGGGCGTGGAAGCAGCACTTCGCGCCACTGAATATGATCCGCAGCGGCTGGAGAAGGCCGAGGAGCGGCTGTTTGCGCTGCGTGCCGCCTCGCGCAAGCACAGCGTCGCTGTCGACGATCTGGCGCAACTGCGCGACACCATGGCGGCCGACCTTACCGATCTCGACGCTGGCGAAGAGCGCCTGCATGCGCTGGAGAGACAGGCTGCAGCTGCGCGTCAGGCCTATGACATTACGGCGGCCCAGCTGTCGTCGCTTCGCCATGCGGCGGCCGCAGGGCTGACCAAGGCGGTAATGGCCGAACTGCCGGCGCTGAAGCTCGAACGGGCTGAGTTCATCGTCGAGATCGCAAGCGATCCCGGGAGCCGCATGGAAGAAGGCATCGACCAGGTCGAGTTCTGGGTGCGCACCAACCCCGGCACCCGGCCCGGCCCAATGATGAAGGTCGCTTCCGGCGGCGAGCTTTCGCGCTTTCTGCTGGCACTCAAGGTGGCGCTGGCCGATCGCGGCTCGGCGCCGACCCTGGTCTTCGACGAAATCGACACCGGGGTAGGCGGCGCGGTTGCCGACGCCATCGGCCAGCGGCTGGCGCGGCTGGCAAAGCGCGTGCAGGTGCTTTCGGTCACGCACGCGCCGCAAGTGGCGGCGCGCGCCGCGACGCATTTCCTGATCTCCAAGTCAGGCGGGGCCGACCGGGTGTCGACCGGCATCGCCGAGATGGACCGGGCGGCGCGGCAGGAGGAGATCGCGCGCATGCTCGCCGGCGCCACCATCACCGACGAGGCGCGCGCGGCGGCCGAGCGCTTGCTGCGGGAGAACATCGCGGCAGCGTAGAGCGGTTCATCACGCCGAACCGCTCTACCTCTTTGTTTTGCGCAATTCCGGACGGAAAACCGTTTCACACTTTTCCTGGAATTGCTCTAGACGAGTTCGTTTCCGGCGCTCGTGACCTGAGTCAGGGTCTGGCTCCATCCTGCTGTTCAGGAATGATTTCCGTGTCTGATCTCTCCCTCATGAGAGAATCCTGTTCTATTGTGTCGCGCCACCGTGGAGGGAGCAGTGTATGGACGAAAAACCAGTAGATTCGCTCAGCGAAAGCGAGGCGGCAAGCGAGTTGAAGCGGTTGGCGCAGGAGATCGCCGAGCACGACCGGCGCTACCATGGCGAGGACGCGCCGATAATCACGGACGCGGAATATGACGCGCTGACGCGGCGCAATCTCGCCATCGAACAGCGCTTCCCTGCTTTGCTGCGTGAGGATTCCCCCTCACGCAGGGTCGGCGCGCCACCGGCGGAAGGCTTTGCCAAGGTGCGTCATGCGGTGCCGATGCTCAGCCTCGCCAAGGCCTATACCGACCAGGATGTCGCCGATTTCATCGTACGTGGCCGGCGGTTCTTTGATCGCGACAAGGATCTGGACATCGCCTTCACGGCTGAGCCGAAGATCGACGGGCTGTCGGCTTCGCTGCGTTATGAAGGTGGTGTGTTCGTGCAGGGGGCAACGCGCGGCGACGGCGCCGTTGGCGAGGACATCACCGCCAATCTGAGGACCATCGCCGACATTCCCAAGACCTTGAAGGGATCGGGCTGGCCCGAGGTCATCGAAATACGCGGTGAGGTCTATATGACCTACGCGGAATTCGAGGCGTTGAAGCAGCGCTCGGCGGCGATCGGCGGCCAGGATTACGTCAATCCGCGCAATACCGCGGCCGGGTCGCTCCGTCAGAAGGACCCGTCTATTACCGCCAGCCGCAACCTCAAGTTCTTTGCCTACGCCTGGGGCTTTACCACAAAGGATCCGGCTCCGACCCAGTACGATTCCGTGCAGAAATTCGCGGAGTGGGGGTTCAAGGTCAGCCCGCTGATGGTCCGGGCAAGATCGGTCGAGGAACTGGTCGCGCATTATCACCTGATCGAGACCCAGCGCTCATCACTGGGCTACGACATCGACGGCGTCGTCTACAAGGTCGACCAGCTGGAATTGCAGCGCAGATGGGGTTTCGTCACTGGCGAACCGCGCTGGGCCATCGCCCACAAATTTCCGGCCGAACAGGCGATGACAACCGTGCTCAGGATCGACATTCAGGTGGGCCGTACCGGTACGCTGGCGCCCGTTGCCCGGCTTGCACCCGTCACGGTCGGCGGCGTAGTGGTCGAAAACGTCACGCTTCACAACGAAGATTACATCAAGGGTCTGGACAGCAACGGCCAGCCGATCCGCGACGGCTATGACGTGCGTATCGGCGACACAGTGGTCATCCAGCGGGCAGGGGACGTCATTCCGCAGATCGTCAGCGTCGTAGCCGATAAGCGTCCGCCAGATGCCGTGCCCTACGAATTCCCGCACAAATGTCCGATCTGCGGCTCACCCGCAACGCGCGAGATCAACGAGAAGACCGGCAAGGAGGATTCCCGCCGCCGCTGCACCGGCGAACTGATCTGCCCTGCGCAGGCCGTGGAAGGATTGCGCCATTTCGTGTCACGCGGCGCCATGGATATCGAAGGCCTGGGCGCTGAAAACATAGATCTGTTCTTCAACGCCGGGTTGATCAAGACAGCCGCCGATATCTTTACGCTCAGGGATCGTCGTCCCGCCGTTACCAAGGCGCTGGCCGAGCGGCGGGAAGAGCAGGCCAGGCAGCGTGAGGCCGCGTCGGGCAAGACGCGCAAGAATGTACGCAGTGTCGAGGAACGCAACTACGACGGCCTCGACAAGCTCTTCGCTGCCATCGACGCTCGCCGCGAACCGGAACTCGATCGCTTCATCTTTGCGCTGGGCATCCGCCATATCGGCGAAACGACGGCCGCTGTGCTTGCCCGAACCTTCTCGACGATCGAGGAGTTGATCCGCATTGGCAAGGAGACAGCAGCGGCAGCCGATCCACACACCGTTTTTCCTTCGATCAACGGCATCGGCGATACGGTGATAGGTGCGCTTCGCGATTTCTTCGGCAATGAACGCAACGACGCCGTGCTTGAAGCGCTGCTCACACAGGTCCACCCGAAGCCATACATCGTGAACGTCTCAGCCGATAGTGCGGTCGCCGGCAAGACAATCGTGTTTACAGGCACGCTGGAAAAGATGACGCGCCCCGAGGCCAAGGCGATGGCCGAACGTCTCGGCGCGAAGGTCGCCGGCTCGGTTTCTGCGAAGACCGATCTCCTGGTAGCGGGGCCGGGCGCCGGTTCCAAGCTGAAGGACGCGACCAAATTCGGCATCGAGGTGATCGACGAGGACACCTGGTTGCAGCGGATCGGCAAGGGCGCGTGATGGCGGCTGCGTTCAACGGTTTTGGGCAAAAGGCCATTCCCTTCCTCAAGGCGCTGGATTTTCATCAGAGCCGGGAGTGGTTTTTGGAAAACCGCGACCTTTTCGAACGGGATCTGCGCGACCCCTTCGGCGATCTGGTCGAAACGCTCTCCGAGCGCTTCACGGCCGCGGGGCTCGGCCTGCGCGGCGACCGCAAGAAGTCGCTGTTCCGGATTAATCGCGATGTGCGTTTCGCCAAGGACAAACGGCCTTATAACCGGCATTTGTCGGCGATCCTTTCGCCTGACGGCACCAAGATGGAACAGGGCGTGTTTTACGTCCATATCGGGCTCGATCGCTGCTTTGCCGCCGTTGCCTGGTGGCAGCCCGGACCGGAGCTATTGCTGGCGCTGCGCAACGCGATCGCGAAGCGGCCGGCTGAATTCCGCACCCTCGTCGCGGCGCTGAAGAAGAACGGCCTCGAGCTCGACCCGGACGGCTGCATGAAGCGCACGCCGCGCGGCTTCGAGCATATCGCCGAGCCTGATCTCGCTGCCGCGATCCGCAATCGGCATTTTGCCGTCCGGCACGCAGTCGAGCCGGCGGATATTTATGGAGCTGGATTGGTCGACGAACTCGTCGACTTCGTCATGCGGGCAAAACCGCTGCTCGACTGGGGCAGGGCGATCGAAGGCAAGGCTTCGCCGCGCTAGCGGATAAATCAGACAGTCAAATGCGCCGCGCAGTGTAGAGGCTGGTGGTCATGTTGCGGGTTATGGAGCCTTGGAACTCGTCGCGGACGATGCGACCCAGCTCCGCCAGGATTGCTTCGCGGTCGCTGCGGATGTTGATGTTGGAAAAAGTGGCATAGAGGGCCACCGTCTGGTCAGGATCGAGGACGAGCGACCAGACACTTGTCCGATGTTCGATGGAATCGAACGCGCCGGTTCGCTCCAGCGCCGCCACGCGGGCCTCGGCATCAAGGGCGAACGGAATACCATTTGAGCCCGCCGAAGGGCTCGAAGGCCCTTCAAGCAGTGCCTTCGTCGCATCATGAAAGGGATCGGGGCGACTGTTGTCGCCGAATACATTCCAGACCATTGCCCACCAGCCGCCCGGCCGAAGCAGCTCGGCGACCTTGACCAGCGCGGTGTCCTCATCCAGCCAATGAAAGGCAGTGGCGCTGACGCCGAGATCAAAACCGGCCTTCTCAAGGACGGCATCCTCAAACGCAGAGACGCTCACCGAGAGCGCCTTGTCCTGAATAGTCTCGCAAAGGAAAGTCGCGAGGCGAGAATCCGGCTCGATGGCGAGCATCGGGCTCGCGCCCAGTTCGAGTAAGCGGCGCGTAGCAGTTCCTGTACCTGCGCCAATCTCGAACGTCGCCGTGCCAGGGGCGAGACGGCACCGTTCACATAGAATTTCGAATACCCAATCAGGATAGCCAGGCCGCGTCGCGTGATAGCTGCCGGGATCGGCGCCGAAGGCCAGGCGGCCGAATTTTGGATCGATGAAAAATTCGCTCATTGCAACCACCTCTGGGGAACCACCCTTGGGTCTGTGGCCGCCACTTTGGCAAGGACCGATGGGCGCCAACGGATATGCCCTCCCAGGTGCCAAGCGTCTGATTTTTATCCACTGGGCACTGGAGCGCCTTGCCGCCCGCCTCAGCCATCACTTCCGCTGATCATTTGCCTCAATCGAATTGGTGTGACAAGGAGGGCGGCCCTCCCTACATACGACCGTCCCGAGGAGGCGATTGATGTCGGCGGAAGCAATCTCCGAAAACAGTGCGAAAAGCGATTTCTGGGACGGCGTGCGGCTCAGCATGCCCGTCGTGGTGGCATCGGCGCCGTTTGCATTGCTGTTCGGGGCGCTCGCAGTCGACAACGGGTTTTCCGTGCTCGAAGCGTTCCTGATGAGCGCAACGGTGTTCGGCGGCGCCAGCCAGATGGTAGGCATCGAGCTGTTCGGCCAGCATGTCGCGCCGTGGCTGATCGTGCTGTCGATCTTCGCGGTGAATTTTCGCCACGTGCTCTATTCGGCCGGTATCGGCCGGCGCATCGCGCATTGGCCACTGATCCAGCAGGCGATAGGCTATTTCGTGCTCACTGATCCGCAGTTCGCGATGGCCGAGCGCAAGGCGGAGGCCGGCGAAACCGTCGGGTTTACCTGGTATATGGGGCTTGGGCTGCCGGTCTATGTGTTCTGGGTCATCGAAAGCGCGCTCGGCGCGATGTTCGGCAAGCTTATTCCCGACACCCATGTGCTGGGCATCGACTTCCTGCTGCCGATCTATTTTCTCGGCCTGGTCATGAGCTTCCGCAAGCGGCCGCTGTGGCTGCCGGTGGTCATCGCCAGCGCTGCCGCCTCCATCATTGCGTACAAAACCGTCGGCTCGCCCTGGCATGTCTCCATAGGTGCGCTGGCCGGCGTGCTGCTCGCCGTCATCCTGCCGCCCCGCCACAGCGGCGTGGAGACACGGCCATGAGCACGACCTTGTGGATCATCGTCGCCGCTTCGATCGCGACCTATCTGACCCGCATCGGCGGTCATCTGGTGATCTCACGCTTCGACCATATCCATCCGCGCGTCGAGGCCGGGCTCAGCGCCGTGCCGGCGGCGGTGCTGACCACGCTGGTGGCGCCGGCGGCGCTCAGCGCCGGACCGGCGGAATGGGCAGCCTTGATTGTTGCCGGCCTGGTCTCGCTGCGCGGCGGGCTGATGGCGATGTTCCTGGCGGGTGCTGCCGTGCTGATCCTTGCGCGGCAGCTCGTCGGGTAGTGGACCGACGGAGTACGCCTGTCTTCCTGCCAGATCGCCGCTCTATGGTATTTTGCCGTCCATCTTCGGGAAGAGAATGACACTCTCCTGTGCGGTCGGTTCGTTGCGGGCGCCAATAAAGGTGGCCGGCGTGCTTGCCCGGTTCACGGCAACGTGAAGCACGTTGGCGGGAATGTAGAGATAGTCGCCGGGATGCACGAGGTCGCGAAACTGCAGTTCGTCCCCGCTCCACATCTCCAACTCGTCTCCGCTCAGCATATAAAATGCTGTTTCGTGGCGCGCATGGACATGGGCTTTGGTCCGCTTGCCCGGCGGGATTGAGGCGACGCCCAGCCAAAGGGCCTTCGCTCCGACGGTCTCAGCACTTATTCCCGGCAGATAGTCCGACCCCTGTTCGGCCCGATAAGCCTCGCCGCCCCTAACAACCAAAGCCTTTCCCTCGCTGGGCGCAGCACTGTCCATTGCGGCCGGCTGTTTCAACATCATCATCTTGAACCTCCATTTGTGTTAGTCTGTGCGAAGGACGGCCAGAATGATCAGTCCCCCGTCCGAAGTCCTTAACAGGAGGCGAAAAGTTCCGAATTCTTCCGAAGCCGGAAAGCGAGATGCTTCAGCACCGCGACGCTTCGCGTTCGGGCCGTTCGTGCTCGACCTGCTGCGCGGGACGCTTGTTCGCGAGGGCAAGCCAGTTGCGGTCGGGCAAAAAGGCTTGTCGTTGCTTCAGGCCCTGGTGGAGGCACCGACGCAGGCGCTGAGCAGGACGGCCCTCATGGAGGCCGCCTGGTCCGATGCCGTCGTCGAGGAAAGCAATCTTTCGGTGCAGATTGCCGCCCTGCGCAAGCTACTCGGCCCGCAGCCGGACGGCAGCGAATGGATCGCCACCGTCCCCCGCACCGGATATCGCTTCGCCGGCAGTGTTCATGTGCTTGACCCCGCTGCAGACGATGCGCTTCCGAGCCAACTGGCGGGTCTCTCCGAAAGGGCGTCCATTGCGGTGTTGCCGTTCGCCAATGTCAGCGGCGACAGGGAACAGGCCTATCTGGCTGACGGCATCACCGAGGACATCATCACCGCGCTGACAAGGTTCCGATGGTTCCGGGTGATCGGGCGCAATTCCAGCTTCGTCTATAAGGACAAGTCGGTCGACTCCAAACAGGTGGCCCGCGAGCTTGGCGCCCGTTATGTCTTGGAAGGAAGTGTGCGCCGGTCCGGCCAGCAGATCCGGGTCTCGACGCAACTGGTCGATGCCGCCTCGGCCAATCAGATCTGGGCCGAACGATACGAGATGGAACTGACGGAGGCGTTCGCCGTCCAGGATGCCATAGCCGAGCGGGTGGCTGGTGCGATCGAACCCGAACTGCTCAAGACGGAGTCGCTCCCAGCCGTTGGACGCAACAGCGGAAATGCGACGGCCTGGGACCTGGTGCGGCAAGGTACCTGGCATTTTCACCACGTCGGCCGTCAAACTCACTTGCGTGGCCGCGAGTTATTTCGGCTGGCGTGCAAGCTCGATCCTGAACTCGCAGAGGCCCATCTCTGGCTCGGTCGGGTGAGCGCCGGCATCGTCGCTTACGGCTGGAGCGACAAGCCGGCACAGGATATCCGAGAAGGCCTGGATGCAGCCCTGAAGGCGGTTCGGCTCGACGAGAAAAATCCCTATTCGCATTATGCGCTCGCCATCTGCAGCATATATGCCAATGCGCAGGAACAAGCCGTTCTTGCTGCGGAAAGAGCGATCGAGATCAGCCCAAGTTTCGCCCTTGTTCATCTGGCTATGGGAATGGGGCAGCTTTTCCGCGGCAGCGCATCCGAAGCGATAGCGCCGCTCGAACACGGCCTTATGTTGAACCGGTACGATCCGCAGAACTTCGTCTGGTTTAATGTCCTGGCGCTCGCTTATCTATTTGCGGGGCAGGCAAACGAGGGGCTCGTCGCGGCGATTGAGGCTCGCAAGGTCGGTCCCACGTGGCGACCCACCTATGAAACACTCGCCTGCTGCTACGTCTCGCTTGGCCGTCTGCCGGAGGCAAGATCTTGCGTCGAACTGATGCGGGAGATGGAGAACCCTACAGGCGATGCCTTGGCGCCGCTCAGGCTGCGCAATCCACATTGGGCAGACCAGATGGCGGATCTGTTGAAGAAAGCCGGTTGGCAGCAGTAAGGCTGCGGTCAATCCCCTGCAGATTGGCGTCGTCTGTGTGATGTCGGTCACGCAGTTGTTGGGCAGCACAAGCCAGGTCGGCTTCGCACTCAGGGTGATGCTGGGGTCCGGTCGATAGCCGACCCACCGCCATTGCGAAAATCACCACTTCTGATCGTGCGGCTTCGCCGCAGCGCTCATCTGCGCTGCAAACCATGTAATAGCTCCTGCCCAGCCAGCAGGTTTCTTGAATATCGACGCGACCTGCGACAGGCTCAGCCGGATCGCCTCCGCTCTCTCCTGGTGGGCGCGCCGCACGGCGCCGCTATAGAGCGCTTCACGCTGCTTTGGCGTCAATGCGCTTAGATCGATCGGCTGGATGCCGAAGGGCTCGGGCGACATTTCCATCTCCCCCTGGTTTGCCGTTTTGATAGGCAGCTACACCGACGATTTACGGGAAAGGGCTAATCAGCTAAAATGAATAATTAAGATCGTTACGTTCTCCAGGAGAGATGTATGGATTTGGCCGATCTGCGCATCTTCCGCACGGTGGTGCGCGAGGGCGGAATCACCAGGGCAGCGGAAAAACTGTTTCGCGTGCAATCGAACGTGACCACACGCATCCGGCAGCTCGAGGAGGATCTCGGCGTGCAGCTGTTTATCCGGGAGGGCAAGCGCCTGCACGTATCGCCGGCCGGTCACAAATTGGTCGGCTATGCGGATCGGCTGCTGGCGCTTGCGGAGGAGGCGCGAACGGCGATGCTCGATCCACGCCCGCGCGGCACGCTTCGCCTAGGTGCCATGGAGAGCACCGCCGCGGCCCGGCTTCCAAGTCTGCTCGCCGACTATCACGCACGTTATCCCGAAGTGGAAATCCAGTTGCGCACCGGCAATCCTCAGGTTCTCGCGACCGCCATGCTTGCCGGCGAGCTCGATGCGGCGTTCGCCGCCGAGCCCATCGCCGACGCTCCGTTCGAAAAGCTGCCCGCATTCCAGGAGCAGCTGATCATTGTCTCGGCGGCATCGCGCGTTTCGATCGACGACCGCCTGGACATGCCCAAAACCATGATAGCCTTCGAGCACGGCTGCCCGCACCGCAAGCGGCTGGAACAATGGTACGCGCGCAGAGGGTTCATGGCCGAGAAAACCATCGAGCTTGGTTCATACCATGCCATCCTTGGTTGCGTGGTGGCTGGCATGGGCATAACGCTGATGCCGAAAAGTGTGCTTTCGGGTTTCCCGGAGAGCCGCTGGCTAAAGCTGCACGAACTGCCCTCTGACGAAGACAACGCCGTCACGGTGTTGTTCTGGCGCAAGGGAGCCGGTTCTCCCAACGTCACGGCTTTGCAAGAACTGCTTGCGGAGCAAAGCCTGTCAACCGGCGTTGCCGCCGCCGCTATTGCTTGAAGTCGTGCGGCAGCGGGGCGGTTGCCTTTTCCAGCCAGGCCAGCGTCTCGCCGTCGAGCATCGGTCCGATCTCGGCCAGCACCCGCGCGTGGTATTCGTCGAGCCAATGCAACTCGTCACGCGTCAACAGATCCGACCGGATCAGCCGCTTGTCGATCGGCGCCAGCGTCAGCGTCTCGAAGCCATGCATGGCGATGTCACCGCCTTCGACCATCTCAGCCGGAGTGACCAGGACAAGATTTTCGATGCGGATGCCGTAAGAACCTTCCTTGTAATAGCCGGGCTCATTGGAGACGATCATGCCGGCCAGCAATTTTTCGGTGCCGGTCTTGGCGATACGCTGCGGGCCCTCATGTACGGCAAGATAGGAGCCGACACCGTGCCCGGTGCCATGGGCGAAATCGCAGCCGTGTCTCCATAGCGCCAGGCGCGCTACGGCATCGAGTTCGGAGCCGCGCGTGCCCAGTGGAAAGCGCAGCATGGATATGCCGATCATGCCTTTCAGCACCAGCGTGAAGCGCTCGCGCATCTCTTCCGTCGGCGCGCCAATCGGCACTGTGCGGGTGATGTCGGTGGTGCCGTCCTGGTACTGTCCGCCGGAATCGAGCAGGAACAGCTCGCCATGCTCCAGTTTGCGATTGGTGGCGCGGGAGACGCGATAGTGCATGATGGCGCCGTTGGGACCAGCGCCGGAGATTGTGTCGAACGAGACGTCGCGCAGCGGCATCTGTGTTTCGTCGCCGGTTTGCCGGCGCGTCTCCTCGAGCCTGGTGACAACGGTGATCTCGTCGAGCGTGCCGGGTTCCTGACGGTCGAGCCAGCACAGCAGCTTGGCGACGGCGGCTCCGTCACGGCGATGCGCGGCGCGGGCGCCGGCGATCTCGGCTTTGTTCTTCGTTGCGCGTGGGATGCGGGCCGGATCCGGTGCGGCAGTGACGGTGCCGCCATTGTCCTCGACCAGCATGCTGAGCTTCTCCGCCGCCAGAGCGGGGTCCAGCGCGATTTTTGCACCGCCCTTGGCCAAGGTGACGATCGCCGTTTCGAATTCACCGGGTTCGTGCAATTCGGCGAGCTGCGTCAGATAGGCTGCGACGATGCGTGAGAACTTGCGCTGGTCCATGAAAAGCAGATGCGATCCGTCGGCGGCGAGCACGGCAAAGCCGAGCGCCAGCGGTGTGTGCGGCACGTCGCCACCACGGATGTCGAAGGCCCAGGCGATGGAGGAGGGGTCGGTCAATACGGCATGGGTGGCGCCCTCCTTCTCGATGGCTGCCGCCAGCCGGACCAACTTGTCCTTGGCCAGTTCGCCGGCAAAGCCGATCGGGTGGATCTCGACCGGCGCCAGTGGCGGCCCGGGCTGGTCCTGCCAAATGGCGTCGATCGGATTTTGTTCGAGCGGCACCAGTATCGCGCCGGACTTCACGGCCGAGGCCCTCAGCGCCTTGACGTCGCTGATCGTATGCAGCCATGGATCGAAGCCCAACCGCACGCCCTTGCCGAGATTGTCCTTGATCCAGTTGGCCGGCGGGTTGTCGACAAGGCTCTCGATCGAAAAGATGTCGAGATCAACCTCCTGGCGCACCTGCAGCGTGTAGCGCCCGTCGACAAACATGGCGGCGCGCTTGCCAAGCACAATGGCGACGCCGGCCGAGCCGCTGAAGCCGGTCAGCCATTTCAGCCGTGCCGAGCGGTCGGCGACATATTCGCCCTGGTGCTCATCGGCGCGGGGCACGATGAAGCCGTCCAGCCCATTCGCCGCCAACCATTGGCGTAGCATTGCCACGCGCGGCTTGCCAACGGCCGGATCGCCGGCGGAATCGAAGGTCTGGAACATGTGGGCTCTCCTCGAATGCTGGCGCGACCGTAGCGCATGACCTCGAAAATCGGAATCGATTTTCGGAACGATCATGCCTGGTCGCGACAGCCTCTTTTTGCGCATGGAGGCCATGCAGAATCGGCGATTTCAAAAAGCGTCAGCAAGGCTTACCTTCTTAACGTGGAGGAACGTGTCTTATTGCCTGCAAAGGAGACCATCATGTCCACGATTTCAGCCAGACGCGGATTTTTCAGAAGCGCTGTGAACGCGCTGATCGAAGCTCGCCAGCGCGAAGCGAGCCGGTATGTGAGCGGCGTTTTGCTTGGCTTTGATGACGAAACGCTGAAAGCTCACGGCTACGATCGCGAAGAGCTGAAGAAAGCGGCGAACTCTCGCTAGGTCCGAGCGGATGCGTTGAAGGCGCGGCGCCTCAGCGCTTGAGATGGATCGTCACCCAGCCTTCGCGGTGCAAGGTGCGGACGTGCCGGAATTTCTGGCCGACATAGGCCGCGATCACCGCGTCGCGCTGGCGCTCGAGAATGCCTGACAAAACGATCGAGCCACCGCGCGCGATATGCCCGGCCATTTGCGGCGCCAGCCGCATCAGCGGCCGCGCCAATATATTGGCAATTATCAGGTCGAAGGGCGCACGCGCGGCAAAGATCGGATGATGAAAACCGGGTGCAGCCACCGTTTCAATGAGCGCCTTGACATGGTTCAGCCGCGCATTGGCGGCGGCCACCTTGACGGCGACCGGGTCGATGTCGGTCGCCAGCACTGGAATATGAGCGAGCTTGGCCACCGCGATGGCGAGCACCGCGCTGCCGGTGCCAAGGTCGAGCGCGTTGCGCGGATGCTCGCGCTCTATGACCTGCTCCAGCATTTCGAGGCAGCCGGCGGTGGTGCCGTGATGGCCGGTGCCGAAGGCAAGGCCGGCCTCGATCTCGATGGCGAGCTCACCGCTGTGGCGCTTCCTGCGGTCATGCGCGCCATGGACGAAGAAGCGCCCGGCCCGCACCGGCTTCAACCCCTCCAGCGAGCGCGCCACCCAGTCGATGTCGGGCAGCGCTTCGCGCTCTATCGATTTCGACAGCGACAGTCCGGCAAGGATGTCCCTAAGCCGCGCCTCGACCGCATCGACGTTGTCGTCCGCATAGAGCGATACTTCGTGGATGTCGCGGTCCTCGTCGACCTCGAGCACCGCAACCGGCAGGCCCTCATCGTCGAACGCCGCACCGAGCGCCGCGAAGATGCGATCAGCCTCGATCTTGCCCGCGGTGAAATACAAACGCGTCTGCGTCATTACCGGATATGTCAACCTTCCGCCGCCAGCCGTTTGAGCTTGGCGATGGCGGCGTCCGGGCTTTCGCCATAGGCAATGGTGCCGGCGAAATCGCCCTTGGCATTGAGCAGCAGCACCGAAGCGGTGTGGTCCATCGTGTAGTCGCCGTCGTTCGTGTCGACTTTCTTCCAGTAGATACCGAAGGACTTGGCCATGGCGTGGACCTTGTCGGGATCGCCGGTGATGCCGAGGATGCGATCGGAGAAATTGCTGACATAGGTGTTCATGATTTCGGGCGTGTCGCGCTCCGGGTCGACCGTAACGAAATAGGCGCGCAGATTCTTGCCGTCGTCGCCCATCGTCTTCAGCCAGCCGGCCAACTCGAAAAGCGTGGTCGGGCAGACTTCCGGACAATGCGTGAAGCCGAAGAAAACGACGCTGGGGTGGCCGCGAAAGGCGGCTTCGGTGACCGGCGCGCCCTTCTGGTCGACCAGCGTAAACGGCGCTCCGAACGGCTCGCCGCCATAATGTCCGCGGTACCAGTCGAAGGTGAGCCAGCCGATGCCTGCGGCCATCAGGACCAGAATGCCGACCAGAATTGAACGCATCATCAGTGAAAGTCCGTCGTGATTTCCATCGGCCGCCATATTGGCGCCGTGAAGGCCCCAGCTTGGCGATCACTCTTAGCGGTTCAGTCGCACCGACGCAAAGATGTCGCGTTGCCGCAACCGGCAATGCTGTGGGAAGGCGATCTGCTTGCAAAGCGCCGCCGTTCGTCCCACCTGAGGTCGGCAAAATTCGAACCGCAGGAGGCCTCTTTGCGAAAATTGATTGGCGGCGCGTTGGCTGCATGCCTGGTCATTGGTGCCGGCGCGGCCGTCGCCGAGGAAGTCGGCAAGGTCGGCGTCGATTGGCTCGGCAACGACATCATCGTCGAGGCGATCAAGGATCCGAAGGTCGAGGGCGTGACCTGCCACGTCTCCTATTTCGACCGTGGCATGATCGACCGCCTGCAGAAAGGCAACTGGTTCGAGGACCCGTCCGATTCTTCGATCTCCTGCCGCCAGACCGGGCCGATCACCATTGGCGACATCGACATGAGCGAGGCCGGCGAGGAGGTGTTCAAGCAAGGCATCAGCCTGATCTGGAAAAAGCAGGTGGTGAACCGCATCTACGACAAGGCCAACGAGACGCTGATCTACCTATCGCATTCGCGCCAGGTGCAGGATGGCTCGGCAAAGATGTCGGTCACCACCGTGCCGCTCTACGGCCAGAACGTGGTGTGGACCAGCGGCAAGCCGAAATAGAGACTGAAGGTGCTACAGGGTCCTTGGCGCATCCAAACGGATGCGCGGCGCTGCACTCGGCTTGCGAGACTATGCGTGCCGGCGTAAAGCGCGCGCATGGACCGTCCCGAACACCTTGTCCTGAAAGATCCCGAGCCGCGCATCCATCCGACGGCGGAGCTGAAGGCGTGCAAGCTTGGACGCTATGCGTCGATCGGCGAGCGGGTCATCCTACGCGAGGTGACGGTCGGCGATTTCTCCTACTTCGAGCGCCACGCTGAAGCGATCTATACGACGATCGGCAAATTCTGCTCGATTGCCGCCAACAGCCGCATCAATGCGCTGGAACATCCGGTCGAGCGGCTGACGCAACACAAGATCAGCTACCGGCCCAACGAGTACTTCCGCTGGCTGGGTGTCGATCAGGCGTTCCGCAACCGACGGCGGGCGAAAGCCGTCAGCATCGGCCATGATGTCTGGATCGGCCATGGCGCGGTGATCATGCCTGGCATAGTGATCGGCAACGGCGCGATCGTCGGTGCCAACGCGGTGGTGACGCGCGACGTGCCGGCCTATGCAATCGTCGCTGGCGTTCCGGCCAGGCCATTGTACCAGCGCTTCAGCGCGGAAACTGCGGCACGGATCGAACGTCTTGCCTGGTGGGACTGGCCGGTCGAGAAACTGGCCAGGGCAGTCCCCGACATGCAGGCCTTGCCCATCGAGGCTTTCCTCGACCGCTGGGAAAACGACGCCGCCTGATCGTTGCGAGCGCGGCGCGTGCGCTGTTTGACCGTGAATTCCTCCTCGCAGGGAACTCGAAGCAGTTGCCGATTGTTTCTCCCTGCCATGATCGAAAAGCTGTTCACCAGGATCGCCAACCATATCGCCCATCTTGCCGGTCTGCCGCCGACGTTTGCCGTCTGTTTCCTGATCATTGTGGTCTGGGCGGCAAGCGGTCCGGTCTTCGGCTTTTCCGACACGTGGCAGCTCGTCATCAATACCGGCACCACGATCGTCACCTTCCTGATGGTGTTTCTCATCCAGAACACCCAGAACCGCGACAGTGCAGCGATCCAGGCCAAGCTCGACGAGTTGATCCGCGTCAGCAAAGCCAAGAATACCTTTATCGGCATCGAGCACCTGACCGAATCCGAAGTCGAGGAAATCCGGGCCAAATGTGAACGCGCGGCGAAGCGGCACGACGAACAGGTTGCCGACATGGCCGCACCCAAAGCCGTGGCCAAGAAGCGCAACGCGAAGAAGCACGCTTCGGCGTGAGGGAGCCTGTTGTCCGGGTTCCTGCGCGACGTTCGCCGGATCATTTCATGAATGCTGCAAAGGCTTCCTTGTAGTCCGGGTGCCAGCGCGACAGGGCAGGGCGGTTCTCGATGATGTCGCCAATCGCCCAAGCCATGCGCTTTTCGTCCATGGACCGGGTCGCCTCGTTATCGGGACACAGGATGTAGAAATCGCCACGCAGCACCGAGGCCAGCATGAAGTCGATGACCTGCTCGCCGGTCCAGGCGCCGGCCGGCTTTTCGGTCGCACCTTCGGTCAGGCCGGTAAAGGTAAACCCGGGAATGAGCAAATGCGCCGCGACATTGGCGCCGGGCTCGTTGCGCAGCGCGTGTGCAAGGCCCTCGGTATAGGTCTTCACGCCAGCCTTGGAGACGTTGTAGGCGAGGTTGCCGGGCGGCGTGGTGATGCCTTGCTTGGAGCCGGTGTTGACGATCAGACCCGGCTTTCCCGCCGCCAGCATGCGCTGCGCAAAGGCCTCGACGCCATGGATGACACCCCAGAAATTGATGTCCAGCAACTGCTTCCAGGCCTCGCGGTTCTCCCAGGGCTTGCCGGGGTTGTTGCCGACGCCGGCATTGTTCATCAGCAGCGAGACGTCGCCGAAGGCGCCGAATGTCCGTTCGGCCAGTCGGTCGAGCTCGTCGGCTTTCGAGACGTCAGTTGCAACGGCAAGCACGGCGCTCTCGCCGGCGATGGCGGCGACGGCGTGTCGGGCCTCATCGAGGCGTGCGCCGCCGATGTCGGCCAGCACGATCTTCATGCCCATCGCCGCTAGTCGTTTGGCCGCGGCAAGGCCGATGCCGCTGGCCGCGCCGGTGATGACGGCGACATTACCGGAGGCAAGTGCGGGCAGGGCGGTCTGGATCTCGGCGTTGGTGGTCATGATTTTCTCCTGTTCTGGCCGCGGCGAACTTAGCGCGGAACGAGGCTCGCGCAAGCCGATGCCGGTATCTTCGGGTTGACCGCGTCGGCGGGCGCTGCGCATGCTGATATCGAAAAAGGAGACTGACGATTGACCGACTGGATCGAGATCCTGAAAGAACAGACCGCAACCGGCGACCAGATGAGCCGCGAAGTGCCGCAAATGCTTGCCAATCCCGACATCAGCGAAGCGCAAGTGAAAACACTTTTTTCGGCGCTCGAAAAACAGGCGGAGTTCGTCGAAAAGCTGCGTATGGCGCTGGAAAAGTTCGGCCATGATTTTTCAGTGATCAAGGCGGCCGAGCGGCTGGAGGAGCGCTACGCCGACCTTGCCGCCTCGGTAGCGGAAAAGCTGAAGGAAATGCGAGGCTAGAGCCTGTTCCATCCCGATAAAATTCGGGATGGGCTCTATCTTCTCGTTGGACCATGATCTTTTCCGAAAACCGGCATCCACTTTTCGCTGACGCGGTCCTTCGGTTCGGGATCATGGTTTGTCTATTTCTCGATTAGCCGCTCGAAGCGCCTGTCCGGCACTAACCAGATCAGCGCTACCAGGACATAGATCGAGACACCGATCCAGTGATTGACGAAGGTCAGTGCGACGGCGGCGATATAGAGGGCCAGCGAGATCTTTCCCTTGAGGTCATTGCCCAATGCCCTGGCGAAAAGGGTTTCGCTGCTGTGCAGTCGATGCAGGGCCATGGTGAGGATGTTGAAGCCGATGGCGCAGAGCGCCAGGTCGACGCCATAGACGGCGACCGGCACGGGCGCGAAATGGTTCTCACCCATGAAGGCTGTCGTCGCCGGCATCAGCGATAGCCAGAACAGCAGGTTGAGGTTCGCCCACAGCACGCGGCCGTCAACCCGCTGCACGGTATGGAACATGTTGTGCAAATTGTTCCAGTAGATGCCGACATTGATAAAGGACAGCACATAGCTGAGGAATATCGGCCAGAGTGGTGCCAGCGCGGAAAAATCCTCGCCATGCGGCACCTTCAATTCCAGCACCATGATGGTGATGATGATGGCGACCACGCCATCGGTGAATGCCTCGACCCGTCCTTTGCCCATGAATCTCCCCTGACAATCCGCTGAGGTTAAAAGAGGATCTCGCTCAGCGCCATCGGCAAAGCTGCCAAACTTGTCAGGAGCAAGTCGGGAAGGGGGAACGGCTGACGCGAAAAAGGCGTTTGGTGTCAGATCCCGAACAGCAAAAGGTCGAAAAATGACAGCTCACGCTCAAGTCATGACGCGCGATCACGAACTCGGCGGCAGCGCCGCAGCGGCTGCCGTGGCTGCCATGATCGCGGCTCTTTTCGCCGGCAGCACGGCGCTGACGCCGCTTTACATCATCTACAAGCAGGTCTTCGGCTTCTCGCAGATCACTTTGACGCTGGTCTACGCCGTCTATGTCATCGGCAATCTGGCAGCGCTGCTGATGTTGGGCCGTGTGTCCGATGTTATCGGGCGCCGTCCGATGGCATTGGCCGGGATGGCGGTGGCCGTCGTCAGCGCGGTGTTTTTCCTGTTCGCAGAAAATGTCGCGTGGCTCGACATCGCCCGGATTTTGAGCGGATTGGGAATTGGCGTCGGCGCCGGGACTGGGACGGCCTGGCTCGCCGAATTGCTCTCGGCCAACGACAAGTCACAGGCGGCGACGATTGCCACCAGCACCAATTTTCTCGGCCTCGGCATTGGTGCGCTGGGGGCCGGGTTGCTCGCAGAATACGCACCTTGGCCGCTCAGGCTGATATTCGTCGTCCACCTGGCGATGCTAGCGATCGTAACCCTGCTGATCTGGCGTACGCAGGAAACCGTTTCGCGGCCGGGAAAACTGGCTGACGTCTCGATGCGGCCGCGGCTTTCCGTGCCTGATGACATCCGCGCAAATTTCGTTGCGCCGGCGGTGACCGGCTTTGGCGCGATGGCGCTCGTCGGCTTTTATGCGGCACTCGCGCCGAGCATCCTGGCGCAGCAACTGCAGGTAGCCAACCATGCGGTAGCCGGCGCTCTGTTCTTTGAATTGTCGATCGTGGCGGCCGGCACCATTGTGGCGACGACGCGTCTTTCGAGCCGGGCCGCGATGTTTGCGGCACTTGCGCTGATGATCCCCAGCGTCGCACTGATCGTTGCGGCGCAGGTCTTCGCCTCGATGGCCATCATGGTCGCCGCAAGTGCTCTGTGTGGCGTGTCGGCAGCGCTCGGCTATCGCGGCGGCTTGCAAGTGGTGAACGAGATCGCGCCGGCGGACCGGCGCGCCGAAGTGGTCTCGGCCTTCTTCATCTGCTGTTTTTGCGGCAACGCGCTGCCGGTCATCGGCATCGGCATCCTGTCGACCGTGGCAAGCGCGACCGTGGCGAGCCTGGCCTTTGCCGGCATGATTGTCGTCTTTTCCCTGGTGGCGCTCGGGTTTGGCGCGAAATACGCGCGCTGAGCCGGCCTTTCAGCCGTTCGGCGTCTCGGGCGAAAGATGCGCGCGCTGGCGCGGCACGCCGAGGCCGGTATCCGGCGGTTCGCCGGCAGCCGGCCGGCTCTCGATCATGTGCACGCTGCGCCAACCGCCGAAGCGATAATAGGCCGTGGCCAGCACGAGCGAGGTTATCGAGCCGGCCGGAAAGCTCCACCACAACGCTTCCTCACCGATCGCACTTCGAAAGAAATAGGCGAAGCTGGTGCGCACCAGAAGTACCGAGATCACCAGGATGATCAGCGGCGGCATCACCGCGCCCGTGGCACGCACAGTGGCGAAGAGCACGATGGTGATGCCGAACAGGATGAAGGACCAGGATGCGACCTTGTTGATGTGGGTGGCGATGTCGATCGCTGCACTGTCGCTGCTGAGGAAGAGGCTGAGCACCGCGCGATCGAATACGAACAGCAGCGCGACAAGCACGCCGGTAAGCACAAGGTTGAAGCCGACGCCGGACGCGGCGATGCGGCCGATCCGGTCCCAGCGCCCGGCGCCGACATTTTGCGCCGCCATGGACGAGACCGCGGCGCCGATGGCGAGCGCCGGCATCTGGATATAGGTCCAGAGCTGGGCGGCTATGCCGTAGGCAGCCGCGACCTGCGAGCCGTAGGCATTGACCATGCCCATCACAGTCAGCGCCGCGGACGAGACGACGATCATCTGCAGGCCCATCGGCACGCCCTTGAAGACGACAATGCGCAGCAGCGCCGGGTCCGGCCGCAGCAGAGCAAGATTGGCGCCGGCCAGCCGCAGCGGGTGCTTGCGCGCATAAAGCACGATCAGGATGGCAAGCACGCTTACCGTCTGGCCGATCAGCGTCGAGGTGGCCGAGCCGGCGATGCCGAGTTCGGGGAACGGGCCGATGCCGAGAATAAGCAACGGGTTCAAAATGACGTCGAGCACGACGGCCAGCGCCATGAATAGGAAAGGCGTGCGCGAATCGCCGGCGCCGCGCAGCACCGTCATGACGAAGGACAGCAGGTTCATCATCGGTACGGCGAGAAAAATGATACGCAGATAGGAGCGCGCCAGCGGCAACGCATCGGCCGGCGTGCCGAGCGCATTGAGGATTGTATCGACCCAGATCCAGCCGCAGACCGCGAACACCACCGAGACAAGGAAGAAGAAGGTGGCGCTGGTGCCGACGATGCGGCGGGCTTCGGGCAGATCGCGGGCGCCGACCGATTGCGCGACCAGGATGGTCGCCGCCATGCCGATGCCGAAGACGGTGCCGAGGATGAGAAACAGCACGAGGTTGGCATTGGACGTGGCGGTCAGCGCCGCTTCGCCGAGGAAACGACCGACCCAGACGGCATTGATTGAGCCGTTGAGCGACTGCAGAACATTGGAGCCGAGCACCGGCAGGGCGAACAGCAGCAATGTACGCGGGATAGGTCCACTGGTGAGGTCGCTGGTCCGCCGGCGTGCGGGCATCTTGTCGTCCATGGCAGGCAACTCGGCGAAGGCTTATCTTGAGTCCGGTCCGCAATGATTGCCGATTTAACGAGACAGGTCGACGCAGCGTTGCGAATTCCGCCTGGCGTGCCTTGATCCAATCATGTTCTCAAAGCTTCCGGAATCGTATATTGATCCTGCACGCGTGGGGCCGCATCTTTCCTGGATCTCATGGGCAAGCCGGGGGTTCATGTCCGATATTCCGCTGTTTTTTGAGCGCCTGAACCGGCGTGCGTTTCTTGGTGCATCCGCTTTGGGCGCGGCCTCCGTGGCTCTTTCGGCGTGCACCACGACGGACGTAGCGGCGCCGCCAGTGACCGCGGCGCCAAGCGATCCGGCTTTCGGCGATGCCGCAAGTATGTATGCGGCGCGCGTCGACGAGGGCTATCAACTGCCGGCAATCCCGGTAGCCAAGGTCGATCCGAAATTCGTGCGCCAAATCGTGTCCGATCCGACCGGAGAAAAACCCGGCACGATCGTCGTCGATACCTCCGAGCACTTCCTCTATCTGGTGCGCGACGGCGGCAAGGCAATTCGCTATGGCGTCAGCCTCGGCAAGGCCGGTTTCGGATGGACCGGCAGCGCTGTGGTTCAGGCGAGGAAGAAGTGGCCGGTCTGGACGCCGCCGCCAGAGATGATCCAGCGCCGGCCGGAACTGGCGAAATACAAGGACGGCATGCCGCCCGGCCCGCACAGCCCGCTGGGCGCACGCGCGCTATATCTCTTCCGCGACGGCAAGGACACGATGTACCGGCTGCACGGCACGCCGGAGTGGGATTCCATCGGGAAGAACGCTTCCTCCGGCTGTGTGCGCTTCATGAATCAGGACATTATCGACCTCTACAGCCGCGTCGACGGCGTCGCGCCGGTCTTCGTGCGCCCGAACCTGTCGGCCGCCGGGAAGATCGCCGCCGTGTCGGACAGGACGGCCGAGCCGATCGATGCGGGCGTGCCAAAGGACGCGGAGATGTTGAGGTAAGTGCCTTCGACGGATCGTCAGTCTTAGGTTTTGCAAACCCACTAGAACACAATCCTTGTGCCGGCGAGCCGCAACTGAAGGGCCCGACCGTTCGATCGTGCCAGGCAGGCGGACGCGTTCGGCGCGGCCGCCTGCCTGGGGGTGTCGCTACTTCCCGGCGAGGCCTGGAAGCGTGACCTGATAGACCAGGAACATCGTGTCGACATCGGCGCCATCTTCGGCCTTGTAGGCCGCGCCGACCTGGAAGCCGTCCTGGGTGAGAAAGTCATTGTCGTTGGCGACGAACAGGAAATAGTCGTCGGGCCGTGTTGGATCGAGGACGCTCACCACCGACATCGCCTCCCACTTCTCCGAAAGGTTGTTGCGGTCATTGGGCGCGCCATTGTGCAGCCCGAAGCGGCCGAGCTCGGTCTTGTCGTTGATGTCGATGAACGGCGTCAGCTTGGCCGGCGTCACCGAGGGATCGAGCTCACCTTTGGGCGCAACCGGCTTGTCCTTGTCGAACTCGGTGCCGGCGATGTCGGTTGCCACCGACACATCGACGACGCTGATCTCGCGATAGAGCGAGGTGTCGCCCTTCACCCCCTGGCCGTTGCCGCTGTCGCGCGCCAGCATCAGGAAGGTCTTGTCCGACAGAGCCACGATTTCGCTCTGCGCGGCAATCTTGGTCTTGCCCTTGGCATCGGTGAACACCGGCAGCGGCACAACATATTCATGCGCAAGCTTGAGTTGGGCCGGATCCGAGGCATCGTAGACCAGCGCGCGCGTGTTCTGGCGCGTCGAAGCGGAATCGCCGCCATCCTGCCTGGGGGCCGATTGCAGCACCGCGATCAGGAACTTGCCGTCGGGCGTCAGTGCCATGCCTTCGAGGCCCTGGTTGTTCTGGCGGCCGGTTTCGGGATCCTTCGGATCTGGGTCTGCCGCGCCAGGTCCCGGATTGTTGGACGCGAAGTTCGGCGTTCCATGACGCATCGGGACAAGCGCCGCCGGTGGCTGCGTTGCCGACATCAGACGCCCATCGGCGGAGAAGTGGTAGATGTTCGGACCATATTCGTCCGAGATGAACATGGTGCCGTCGGGCAGCCGCACGATCGCCTCGTTATCGAGCGCGAGCTTGCCGTTGGCTTCGGGCAGGATCGGCATGTCGTCGGTCGCTGCGCGCACGCCGTTGAGCGGATCTAGGCCGGTTGCATCGATGCCCTTGTCGTCGGTCAAAAGCATGGTGTCGGCTAGCGTTGCCTTGAGGCCCGACTGTTCCTGGCCGGCGGCTGGCACTGCACCCGGCGCGATCGGGGCGAACTCGAGGGCGATCGTGTTGAGGCGCGGACGGTAATCGGTGGTGCCGACGACATTGTAGCCGCGGTCCGGCAGCAGCCATAGCGAGCCCTTGTAGCCATCGGCGCCATGCGTCCAGCCGGCAGCGTCAATCGCCATGCCCGAGCCGGAGCCAAATGTCTCGCCGAACCTGTCTTTCTGGCTGGCCGGGATGCGGCCGACGCCGACCAGGCCCTTGTTGACGAAGTTGGCGCCGCCGACGGTCGCGGCGTTTTCCGCCAAGGCCGGACTCAAGGCGGTGAACATCGCGAGCGCGACAGCGAGGGGCGCGGTTCGGTGCAGGTTTTTCATGGATATCCTCTTTGAGACAAAGCTGCCGGGATCTGAAAAGCGCCGCGTCGCATCGAGAATGCCGCGAAAGCCTTCGGAGAAGCGATCTAGGACGCGAACATGATACTTGCGTGACAGTGCTGCGCTTGCCTGGCCTCGTGTGGTCGCAACTGGCCTGTGCATGGCGAATCGTTGCTATCGAAAGAGCAATTAATAACTTTACAAATAACCATTCTTGTGTGAAGTTATGACAATGAAAGATCACCGATGACAGTCTGTCGCTTCGCCACCCGCCTCAATTCCTTTGCCTCGCGGCCACAGGCCGAGTGGCCTGATCTTGTTGGTAAACCGTCCATGCTGCAAATGGCGGCGCGTGCGGCGAAGGTTGCGGAATTGACCGATCTCGACCTCAACTTCCCCGATCATGTCGATGAAAAACCTGCGGAAATGGCGCGCAAACTCAGCGATCTCGGGCTTTCCATCAATGGCTTCGCCATGCGCTACTACTCTAATCCGGCCTTCAAGCTCGGCGCCTTCACCAATCCGGATCCTTCCGTTCGCCGCGAGGCCATCGACCTGACCAAGGCCGGCATCGACGCCGCGCGCGAGGCCGGCGCCAGCCTGATGACATTGTGGCTCGGGCAGGATGGCTTCGACTACGCCTTCCAGGCTGACTACGCAACACTCTGGCAACACGAAATCGATGGCATTCGTGAAGTAGCGGCGCATGATCCGGGCTGCCAGATTAGCCTTGAATACAAACCCAACGAGCCGCGCTCCTACAGCCTGATGCCCGATGCGGCGACGACATTGCTGGCGATCCGCGAGATCGGCCTGCCCAATCTCGGCGTGACGCTCGATTTCGCTCACGTGCTCTATGCCGACGAGCAGCCGGCTTTCGCTGCCGCCCTCATAGCACGGCACAGCAAGCTGCTCGGCGTGCACCTCAACGACGGCTACGCCAAGCGCGACGACGGCCTGATGGTCGGTGCCGTGCACACGCTGCAGACGATCGAGCTGCTCAGGCAGATCCGCCGCGACGGCTATGCCGGGGCCATCTACTTCGACACGTTCCCCGACATGACCGGGCTCGATCCCGTCCACGAATGCGAAGTCAACATCGCCACCGTCAAGCGCATGCTGCGCGTCGTCGAGCGGCTGGAAAAGGACAACCGCCTGTCAGCCGCCGTCGATCGTCAGGACGCGGTCGCGTCGCAGGCCATCATCCAGGAAGCCATGCTCGGGCCGGACAGCTGAGGCCGGCGCCATCACCGTTTTTCAACAAGGGAGGAAAGACCATGAAATTTCTGCTCGTCACCGCTACCGCTGCCCTGATGACGCTGTCCATCGGCTCGGTGTTTTCCGCGGATCTCGCGCCGCTCAATTCCGACACCGAGAAGGATCGCATCGACTGGTCGCAGCTCGAGGCCAAGTTCGGGGCTTTCCCCAAGCTGCCCGAGGGCACCAAGGCGGGTGCGGTCTCCAAGACGCTGACCAACGAATACTGGCGCTCGCTGGGTGAGGGCTACAAGTCGTTCGGCGACCGCATCGGCGTGCCCGTCGTCTACCAGGCGGCGCAGAGCGAGGGCGACCAGCTCGGCCAGCTCACCATCGCCGAAGGCCTGGTCACGCAAGGCTACAACGTGCTGCTCGTTTCACCGCAGACCGACTCCAATTTGCAGCCGATCATGGAACAGGCCAGGGCCGCCAACGTGCCGGTGGTCAACGTCAATGACGCGGTCATCCCGCAGGCCGAGTACTATGTCGGCAATGTCCAGCGCGACAATGGTGTGCGTGTCGCCAAATGGTTCATCAAGAACCGGCCGGATGGCGGCAAGGTTGCCATCGTCGAAGGCCAGGCCGGCGTCTACGCCGCCGTCCAGCGCACCGACGGCTTCAAGAGCACGATCACTGAAGGCGGCAAGTTCGAGGTCGTCGCCAGCGTGCCGGGCAACTGGGATCGCCAGACCTCCTACGACGCGGCCACCAATATCCTGCAGCAGCACCCCGACCTGATCGGCTTCTATGCCAATAATGACGGCATGGCGCTGGGCATCGTCGAAGCGGTCAAGGCGGCCGGTCTGCAGGACAAGGTGGCCGTCTTCGGCACCGACGGGATTTCCGACGCTTATGCCTCGATCCGGGCCGGCGAGCTGACCGGTACCGTCGACAGCTTCCCGGTGCTGACCGGCGAGGTGGCGCTGGAATCGGCGCTGCGACTGGTGGCTGGGCAGAAGCTGCCGCGTGTTGTTGCCACCCCGCAGGCGCTGATCACCAAGGACAATGCCGACCGTTACTCGGGCGGCGGCGACGCCGTGCGCAAAGCGCTGCTCGAGGACGCGGCAGCAGGCCAATAGAGCAGGGCGGCGGGTGCCGGCCTTGGGTCGGCGCCCTTGCTTGGAGAACCGAAGCAATGTCAGCGCGGCTGCAATTCGAGGGCATTTCCAAGCTGTTTCCGGCCGTGCGGGCGCTGAGCGACGTGTCCTTTTCGGTCGGCGCCGGCGAAATCCATGGCCTGCTTGGCGAGAACGGCGCCGGCAAGTCGACGCTGCTGCGCATCCTGTCGGGCGTCTACCGGCCGACAGCGGGAAGCGTTTTCATCGACGGCAGGCCGGTGACGCTGAACAACCCGGTCCAGGCGCGGGCCGCGGGCGTCGCGATGATCCATCAGGAATTACAGCAGGTGCCACGTCTCAGCGTTGCCCAGAACATGTTCCTGGGCCATCCGCTGACGCGCGGCGGCGTCTTCGTCGCACGGCGCGAGCAGGAGCGCCGCGCTGCGGAAGCCCTGGCCGCCATCGACCCGACCATCGATCCGGCAGCCCCGCTTGGCTCGCTGAAGGTGGCGCAGCGGCAAATCGTCGAGATTGCCCGGGCGCTGCTCGACCGCGCCAGGATCGTGGCGATGGACGAGCCGACATCGAGCCTCACGCCGAGCGAGTTCGAACGGCTGGCCGAAGTGATTGCGGGCCTGGCGCGCGACGGTGTCACGGTCGTCTATGTCTCGCACAAGCTGGATGAGGTGTTCGGCATCTGCCAGCGCGCCACCATCATGCGCGACGGTGTCGTGGTCGAAACCGTTGATCTCGCGCAGGTGTCGGAAAAGGCCGTCGTTTCGATGATGGTCGGCCGCGAACTTGCGCAGGAACAGCACCGCTCGCATGCTTCCAGCGAGATCAGGCTGAGCGTGCGTGGCCTGGCCTCGGCGACCAAGGTCCATGACGTTTCGTTCGACCTGCATCGCGGCGAGGTGCTGGGCATTGCCGGCCTGGTCGGCTCGGGCCGCACCGAGCTGCTGCGATTGCTGGCCGGCGCCGACCGGGCGTCATCAGGCACAATGGAGATCGACGGCAAGGCGATAAAACTTTCCAGTCCGCGCGGCGGCATCGCCGCCGGCATCGGCCTTGTGCCGGAGGAGCGCAAGCGCGAAGGCATCGTGCCGTTGCGGTCGATCTCCAGCAACATGGCGCTGGCGTCGATGGGCGTGTTCGCGCCGCGCGGCGTCATCGACCACCGCCGGCTGAAGCGCGTGGCAGCCGAGAAGATGAAACGCGTCAATCTCAGACCGTTCCTGCTCGACCGGCCGATCCGCCTATTCAGCGGCGGCAACCAGCAGAAGGCGATCATCGGCCGCTGGCTGGCGGCGGGAACGCGGATCCTTCTGTTCGACGAGCCGACGCGCGCCATCGATGTCGGCGCCAAGGCGGAGATCTACCACCTGATCGAGGAGCTCGCCGCCGAAGGCCATTCGGCAATCGTCGTTTCGTCCGAGTTGCCCGAGGTGATCCGGCTCGCCGACCGGGTGCTGGTCATGCGCGACGGCACGGTCGCCGCCGAACTGGGCCGCGCAAGTCTCAGCGAACAGGCGATCGCCGCGCACGCCATACCCCAAACGGAGATTGAGGCCGGCAAGGCGCAAGGCCGTCGGGCCGGTGCATAACGGACAGGACCAGCGGATGACCGATATAGCCGAACACACAGCAGCGCGCCCAAGCGCAGATTTCCTGCACCGGTTTTCGGTGCGCGACGCTGGCACGCTGATCGGCCTGGTGGTGATCCTCGCTGTCTTCGGGGCGCTGGTCCCCGGCTTCTTTGCCGAGCGTAACCTGATCAACATCCTGCAGCAGTCGAGCATCAATGCCTGCCTGGCGTTGGGCATGACGCTGGTCATCATCTCGGGCGGCATCGATCTGTCCGTCGGGCCGACGGCAGCTCTTTCGGCCGTCATCTCGGCCTCGATGCTGGTTGCCGGCGTGCCGTTTCCGCTGGCCATCGCCGCCGGCTTCGCCATCGGCCTCGCCTGCGGCCTGCTCAATGGCGTGCTGGTCGCCTATGTCGGGCTGCAGCCCTTCATCGTCACGCTGGGAACCCTCAGCACCTACCGGGCGCTGGCGCTGATCTATACCGGCGGCAATCCGGTGCTCGGCCTGCCTGCCGGCTTCCGTGCCATCTTCAATGGCTCGCTGTTCGGATTGCCGTTGGCGGTCATTATCGTGGCCGTGGTCGCGCTGATTGCCTGGATCATCCTCAAGAAGACGCCGTTCGGCGAATATCTGCTCGCCGTCGGCGGCAATGAGGAAGCGGCCTATATAGCCGGCGTGCCGATCGCCCGCACCAAGATCGCCGCGTATATGATCTCGGGCCTGCTGGCGGCGCTTGCCGCACAGATCCTGATCGGCCGGTTGGGTGCGGCCGAACCCATTCTCGGCAATCTCTGGGAGCTCGACGCCATAGCAGCGGCGGCGATCGGCGGTGCCTCGCTGATGGGCGGCAAGGGCAGCGTCGTCGGCACAATCCTGGGTGCCGTCATCCTTGGCAGCATGCGCAATGGCCTGACGCTGATGAACGTGCAGTCCTTCTATCAGCTCCTGGCAACTGGCCTTATAATCCTCGCCGCGATGCTTATCGATCGCGTGACGAGGGGACGTGGATGACATTGACCGGGCTGGATCTGAAAGCAGTAGGGCCGCGCATCCGCATGATGATGCCGCATCTGACGCCGCTCGAGGCGAAGGTGGTGGAAACCGTCTTCGGCAGGCGCGGCTTCGACGAGACTATCCCGCTCAAGCAGATCGCAGAGGAGGCCGGCGTCTCAGAGGCGATGGTGGTCAAGATCGCGAAGAAGCTGGGTTTTTCCGGCTATCGTGACTTTCGCACGGCGGTCTATGAATACAGCCGCCTGCCGACCGCCGAGATGCATCAGGAGCTGTCGGTGGACGACAGTTCGGCGGAAATCGTGCAGAAGGTGTTCCGCACCTCCATCCAGGCGCTGGAGGAGACGCTCGCCATCCTCGACATGGACGATTTCGACCGCGCCGCCGATCTGCTTTACCGCGCCAGGAACCGCGATTTCTACGGCGTCGGCGGTTCGGCGCAGATCGCACGCGATGTCTCGCACAAATTCCTGCGCATCGGCATCCGCACCTCCGTTTACGACGATTCGCACATGATGCTGATGTCGGCCTCGCTGCTCGGCGCCGACGACATTGCTGTCGGCTTCTCGCATTCCGGCAACACGAGCGCCGTCATCGACGCCATCCAACTTGCGCGCAAAAGCGGCGCGCGCACGCTGGCCATCACCAACTACGATAACTCGCCATTGGCAGCCGTCGCCGACATCGTGCTCTGCTCGACCGCGCAAGGCTCGCCGTTGATGGGTGAGAACGCCGCGGCGCGCATTGCCCAGCTCAACATCCTCGACGCGCTGTTCGTCGCGGTGGCGCAACGCGACTACCAGGCGGCGGAGCGCAATCTCGGCCGCACCATGTCCGCGGTGACGTCGAAACGAAAAGACAAGAACTCATGAAAGGCAGCGGCTCGTGAAAGTCAGGGGCACATGACGGCTTCCCCGCCGCTGGTCACCGTATTCGGCAGCCTGCATTACGACATCATGGTCGAAGCCCCCGATCGCCCACGCAAGGGCGAAACGGTGACCGGTCATGCCTGGCATCCAAAATGCGGTGGCAAGGGCGGCAACCAGGCGGTATCGGCAGCGCGGGCCGGCGTGCGTGCGGCAATGATCGGAGCTGTCGGCGATGACGATTTCGGCCGCACGCTTCTCGACAATCTCGATCGCTGGGGCGTTGACCGGCGCTCCGTGCGGGAGGCTTCCGGCGCCGGCTCGGGCATGAGCGTAGCGATTTTCGACGACAGCGGCGACTATGGCGCGGTGATCGTCTCGGGCAGCAACCTCACTCTCAGCGAAAAGGACATTGCGGAGGCGGCCGAGCTGATCGCGCAAACGGCGGTGCTGCTGCTGCAAAACGAGGTGCCGGAAGCCGCCAATATCGCCGCGGCGCGGGCGGTGAAGGCGCAAGGCGGCCGCGTCCTCCTCAACGCCGCACCCGCCCGGAAACTGTCCGCCGAGCTGATCGCGCTCACCGACATCGTCATCGTCAACGCCATCGAGGCGGAATTCCTGGCCGGTGTTCCGGTCGTCGACACGCTCGAGGGTGCTGCGAATGCGGCCGGTATGCTCGTCGGCTCCTACCCGGCTGCCATCGTCACCGCCGGCGGGGAGGGGGTCGCCTATCGCGACCGCGACGGCCAGGCGTTCGCCTTGCCTGCGATGCCGGTGAAGGTCATCAGCACCCACGGTGCCGGCGACGAATTCGTCGGCGCCTTCGCGGCGGGGCTTGCGCGTGGGCAGCCTGTCGAGGCGGCACTTGCCGCCGCCAATGCCGCAGCGGCCTTGCTGGTCGCAACGCCGGAGCGCGAGCGCGGCCGGCTTGATCAATCTGAGCCTGCTCAGTGACCGCCGCGCTCAATCGCTATCGCGCGCGATAAGCTCCAGCGGCCAGACTTCGCGGATGATGCGAGCGCCTTCGGTGCCGGCGAAGGCCGGAATCGATGCCAGCAGCATTTCGGCCAGCCGCTCGCCCATCGGCTCCAGCGCCGGGCGGAAGCCGGTCAGCGCCGGCGAAAAATAGCGGCAGAGCGGCGTGTCGACGATGACGATCACCGCGATGTCGTGGCCGGGCTTGATTCCCGCCTCGGCCAGAGCCTTGCAGCCGCCAAGCGCCATCGCGTCGTTGTTGAAGATGATGGCGCTCGGCGGGTCCTTGGAGCGCATGACCTTCGGTGTCACCGCGTAGCCGCCGGCCTCGTTGATGAAGCCGTCGGCGATCAACTCGGAGTCGAATTCGATGCCGTGCCGCCGCAACGCCTTGCGATAGCCGGCGAGGAACAGATAGCCGAAATTGAGGTCGAGCGACGGGCGGATGGCGGCGATGCGCCGGTGGCCGCGCGCGACGAGACGATCGACGGCGTCAGCTCCGGCTTTTTCGAAGTCGAGGTCGAGCGAGGGGTAGGCATCGCCGCCGGAACGGCTGCGGCCGAGCGTCGCGAACGGGAAACCGGCCTGGGTCAAATAGTCGATGCGCTCGTCTTCGCGCCGCGTCCAGGCCAGCACCACGGCATCGGCCCGGCGGGTCTCGACGACACGGCGCAGGCGCTCCTGCTGATAGTCGCCCGGCGCGCCCATCACCACGATCAGGTCGAGCCCGCTTTCGGCGAGCTTGGCCTGCAGCCCGGTCAGGAATGGAATGAAGAACGGCTCGCCATACTCCTGGTCGCCCGGATGCGGCTGCAGCATGAAGGCGATCGAATGGGTGGCGCCGCGCCGCAGGCTGCGGCCGGACTGGTTCGGTGAATAGTTCAGTTTCTTGGCCGCATCGAGCACGCGCTGGCGTGTGTCGGCATTGACGTCGGCGCGACCGTTGAGCGCGCGCGACACCGTGCCGATCGAAATGTTCAGGTGACGCGCAAGGTCGTGAATGCTGGACGCCAAAGGACAGTTCTCCCCCTTGCCTGGCTAGCACCGGCTGCTCTCCGGGCCAAGCCGACACCACGATTTTTCGCAACCGGCCAATTGACATTCTACGCCATCGGGTGTGTTCTCGTAAACGTTTACGGAAAAACATTCACGGCCCTGCCGTGAATGCCGTGAGGATCGGTCTGGAGGGGCCGAGAGGGAGGAACACTGGATGATCAATGTCGTCCTGGTCGGCTGCGGAGCGATGAGCAAGGCCTGGCTCGATGCGGCCAGGCAGATCGACGGGCTCGCCATTGTAGGCCTGGTTGATATCGACGCCGAAAGGGCGCGGGCGAGGGCGCGCGAATACGAGCTTTCCGGCGCTGTCATCGGAACCGACCTCGACGCCGTGCTCGACCAGACCAGGCCCGACGCGGTATTCGACGTGGTGGTTCCCGCCGCCCGCCGCGAGGTCGCGTTTTCCGCCTTTGCCCATCATTGCCACCTCTTGACCGAAAAGCCGCTGGCCGACAGCCCGGGCAATGCGCGTGCCATTGTCGAGGCCGCCCGCAGCGCCGGGCGCATCCATGCCGTCGTGCAGAACCGCCGCTATGTCGCCAATGTCAGGCGCATCCGGCGCTTTCTCGCTTCCGGCGTCATTGGTGCTGCGACCAGCATCCACGCCGATTTCTTCGTTGCGCCGCATTTCGGCGGTTTTCGCGAAGAGATGCGCCATGTGCTGCTGCTCGATATGGCGATCCACACATTCGATGCCGCCCGCTACATGGTGGCCGGCGAGCCGGCCGGTGTCCATTGCCAGGAGTGGGAGCCGGCCAATTCCTGGTATCGGCAAGGGTCGTCGGCAACCGCAAGCTTCGACCTCGGCGGCGGCAAGCTGTTCACCTATGCCGGCAGCTGGTGCGCGGCCGGCTTCCGTACCAGTTGGGACAGTACATGGCGTATTGTCGCCGAGCGCGGCAGCATTGTCTGGGACGGCGAGGATGGGCTGAAGGCGGAAGTCGTGCGGCCGGTCCGTGAAGGCCTGTTCGACCGCACCGAACCGATCGCCGTGCCGCCGCTCGACCCGGCCGATCGCGTCGGCGGCCATCTCGGCATCATCCAGGATTTCGTCCGCGCCGTCGAAACCGGCACCGAGCCGGAGACGCGCGGCGCCGACAACATCAAGAGCCTGGCCATGGTTTTCGCTGCGATCGAGAGCGCCGAGACCGGGCGCCGGGTCGCCATCGCTGCACAGGAAGGATCATGATGCCAAACCCGCTGCTCGACATCAGGATCGGCACAATGGTGCGGGCCAATCTCGACGACCCGGCCGCCTATGTCAGGCAGATCCTGCCGCTCGGCTTCGAGAGCATCCAGCCGTTCTTCTGGCAGACGCTGGGCGGCAAGGACATTCCGCGGCTGGCGGGCGAGATCCGCGAGGCGATCGGCGATGCCGATGTCATCGTCTCGTCGATCGGCGTGTTCGGCAATCCGCTGGAGAGCGGTGAAGTTGATCGCGGCGTGCTCCAGGCGTGGGAAACGATCATCGACAACGCGCATCTATTCGGCACCAACATGGTCAGCGGCTTCACCGGCCGCATTCGCGGCAAGCCGCTGCCAGACAGCCTGCCGCGTTTCCACGAGGTATGGGGGAAGTTGGCAAAACGGGCTGCCGACAAGGGCGTGCGCATCGCCTTCGAGAACTGCGCCATGGACGGCAACTGGGCCAGCGGCGACTGGAACATCGCCCACAATCCAGACGCCTGGGAGCTGATGTTCAACGAACTGCCGGACGACAATCTCGGCCTGGAGTGGGAGCCCTGCCACCAGCTGGTCTACCTGATCGACCCGATCCCGCAGATCCGCAAATGGGCGCCGCGCATCTTCCACGTCCACGGCAAGGACGCGACGGTGCGCTGGGACGTGATCCGCGAACATGGCGTGTTCGGCCGCCTGCCGTTCGTGCAGATGCGCACACCGGGGTTCGGCGACAGCGACTGGACGCGAGTGATCAGCGAGCTGCGGCTGGCCGGCTACAAGGGCGCCATCGACATCGAGGGCTGGCACGACCCCGTCTATCGTGGCGATCTCGAGATCACCGGCCAGGTGCGGGCACTGGATTATCTCAAACAATGCCGGGGAGGCGCGAGCTATCTGCCGAACCCGGTGTGAGAAGTCGGCCGGCGGGAGGTGCCGGCCAGCGAAAGATTGCGGCGCGTTGCCGAAGCGATCGTCAAAACCCCTCGGCTAGCGAGGGAACAAAGGGAGGAACGTGCATGAGCATTACGATGAGAAGGACAGTTCTGCGCTCGACCGTCGCGGCGGCCGCGATGGCGTTCGCCGCCGCACTCTCGACCTTGCCGGCGCAGGCGCTCGATGCCCAGTGGTGCAAGGATGTCCATATCCGTTTCTTCGCCGGCGGGGCGGAGGGCGATGCGTTCGGCACCATCGTCTATAATGGCGCCAAGCAGGCGGCCGCCGATCTCGGGCCCAAGGTCGACTATATCTTCTCTGGGTGGGACGTGGAGAAGATGGTCCAGCAATTGCGCGAGGCTGTTGCGGTCAAGCCCCAAGGCATCGCCATGATGGGCCACCCGGGCGACGCCGCCATCATGCCGCTGGCCGAACAGGCGCACAAGGACGGCATCAAGATGATGTACCAGAACGTGCCGGTGCCGACGGTCACGGCGGCGTTCGGCGGCGGCTATGTCGGCGCCCAGCAGGAGCAGCAGGGCCGGGCGCTCGGCGCCGAGGCGTTCAAGCTGGCCGGGCTGAAGGCCGGCGACAAGGCGATCATGATCGGCCCGTTCGAGAACGAGAGCCGCGGCGCGCGCGAACGCGGCACGGTCGCCGCACTGAAAGAGGCCGGCATCGACGTCGTTCAAATCAATTCTCAAACCGAGTGGGCAGCCGATCCCAATCTGGCCATTCCGGTGATCACGGCAGCACTGCTCAACAATCCCGACGTCAAGGCGGTCGGCTATCCCGGCGGGCAGCTGCTAGGCAATGTGCCGACTTACATGCAGGCGGCGGGCAGGAAGCCGGGCGACATCTTCAACTTCGGCTTCGACACCAGCCCGCAGATCGTCGAGGGCTTCAAGGGCGGCTGGGTGCAGCTGACGGCCGACCAGCAGCCGTTCATGCAAGGCTACCTACCAATCCTCAGCCTCTGCCAGCAGGTGGTGTTGGGTCTGGCGCCGATGAATGTCGACACCGGTGCCGGCTTCGTCACGCCGCAGAATTATGAGATCGTTTCCGAACTCGCCAAGCAGGCGTTGCGCTGATCGCCCGATCTGCCGGCCGGGTTGAATCCCGGCCGGCGACGACCGACAAACAAGCGAGGACCGCCATGGCCGAACGCCTCATCGAACTGCGTGAAATCAGCAAGTCCTACGGCCAGGTCTATGCGCTTGGCGGCGTCAATCTCAGCGTCGACCGCGGCGAGGTCGTCGGCCTGATCGGCGACAACGGCGCCGGCAAATCGACGCTGATCAAGATCCTTTCCGGCGTGGTCAAGCCGACCAGCGGCGAAATCCTCATTCGCGGCAAACCGGTGACCGGGTGGAGTGCTGCGCGCTCGCGCGACGCCGGCATCGAAACGGTGTTCCAGGACCGGGCGCTCGCCGTGCAGCAGACGATCGTGCGCAACATCTTCATGGGCCGCGAGCTCACCGGCTGGCTTGGATGGCTGAAGGTCAACAAGGAGATCGCCGAGGCGAGCCGGCTGATGCGCGAGATCGGCTTCACCTCGAAGGTGTTCACGCCGCAGTCGATCGTCGGCCAGCTGTCGGGCGGCGAACGCCAGGGCGTGGCGATCGCCCGCGCCATCTACAAGCAGGCCGACCTGATCATCCTCGACGAGCCGACGACGGCGCTGTCGCTGACCGAAACCGCGAAGGTTTTTCATTTCGTGCGCCAGGTGCGGGCGAGCGGCCGGTCGATCCTGTTCATCGGCCACAACATCCACCACGTCTTCGATATCGCCGACCGCTTCGTGGTGCTCGACCGCGGCAAGGTCGCGCTCAGCGCCGACCGCAGCGAGGTCAAGTCGGCCGAAGACCTCATCAATTTCATGGAAGACGTGGCACATCCCGGCGGATTGCCGGGACTTCGCGACGCCGGGGAGCAGATAGCGCGATGAGCAAGACCATGGATCCCGATCTGCAGACCCCTCTAGGCAGCAGCGATGCCGCCCGAAAGGCATGGAAACACCCGTCCGATAACTGGCTGCGCGGCTTTGTCCTCGACAACCGCGCCGCACTCGGCACGCTTGCCGTGTTCATCGTGATGATGGCGGTGTTCATGATCGCCAATCCGACGGTCTTCACCAGCTGGTATCTCTATAGTTCCGTGCTGACCACGCTGCCTGTGGCGCTGTTCGTGGTGGTGCCGCTCGTCTTCGTCGTCACCTGTGGCGAGATCGACCTGTCGTTTCCGGCGACGATGGGCTTCGCCTCGTGGGTCTTCGCGCTGGTCGTGCAGGCCGGCTACGACCCGTTCGTCGGCATCGCCGCCGCAATCGTCACCGGCATGCTGCTCGGCTTCCTGGTCGGCTCGCTGGTCGTCTATGGCGGGCTGTCGTCGCTGATCGCCACGCTCGGCATGAATTTCCTGCTGCGCGGCCTGATCCAGATCATCAACGAGGGCAGGTCGACCGCGCTGACCGGCCTTGCCGACAGCTGGGCCTACAAGATCTTCTCCAGCCAGCTTTACGGCATCCCGGTGCAGATATTCTGGGCCATCGCCTTCGTCGTGCTGTCGGCGCTGCTCTACAACCGCCATCGCTTCGGTGCCCAGGTCAAGGTGGTCGGCGACAATCCCGACAGCGCCCAGCAGATGGGCATCGATGTCAAGCGCGTCAGGGTGAAAGTGTTCGTCTTCGTCGGTATCGGCGCGGCGATCGCCGGCACGTTCTCGGTAATGATCAACTTCACCTGGTGGCCGACGGCGGGCGACGGATACCTGCTGCCGGTGCTGGCATCGGTGTTCGTCGGAGGCACGCCGACCTGGGGCGGCATCGGCACCGTCGTCGGCGGCGCGATCGGCGCGGTTACGGTGTCCTTCATCCAGACCGGCGTCGTCGCGGCGGGACTGAGCGGCTTCTACGTCCAGTTCTTCAACGGGCTGATCATCATCCTGTCGCTGCTCGGCCATAAGTGGAACCAAGCGCGGTATCGGTGACCGGCGGCCTCAAACCCCCGTGACAAACCCGTCCAGCACGCGTTTCTGGCCGGCCTTGTCGAAGTCGATGGTCAGCTTGTTGCCTTCGATGGCCGAGATGTTGCCGTTGCCGAATTTCTGGTGGAAGACGCGGTCGCCAACGCTGAAGGGGGAGGGCGTGTCGGCGACGGATTTGGCGACCAGCTCGCCGTCGATGGTGCGGCCCTTGATCGAGGTGCGGCCGGCACCGTAGCCCGAGTCGGTTTCGCCATAGCCGATGCGCTCGACCTGGTGGCCGGAGCGCGTGCCCCAATTGCGGTCGGTCGCTTCGGTGCGGTTGGCCTGAGCACGTTGCCAGCCCGGTGTCGCATAGGTGCTGGAGAAGGCGCCGGATTTCTCGGCGCCGTTGTTGCCACCGATGTTATCGAAGCGCGACGCCCCATAAGGATTCTGTCTTCCAGCCCCCTGGCCGCCACGACCGGGAGCGAACGAGCCGCCACCATAGGCATTGCCGTAGCCGCCATAGGAGTTGCCGCTCTCGGCGACCTCGACATGGGCTTCCGGCAGCTCGTCGAGGAAGCGCGACGGGATGGTCGATTGCCAGAGGCCGTGGATGCGGCGGTTGGAGACAAACCAGAGATGCAGGTTCTTCTTGGCGCGGGTCAGGCCGACATAGGCAAGGCGGCGCTCCTCCTCGAGCCCGGACCGGCCACCCTCGTCGAGGGAACGCTGGTGCGGGAACAGGCCTTCCTCCCAGCCGGGCAGGAACACGGTTTCGAATTCGAGGCCCTTGGCCGAATGCAGCGTCATGATGTTGACGGCGTCGAGCTCAGCGTTCTGCTCGGCGTCCATCACCAGCGCGACATGTTCGAGGAAGGAGCGCAGCGATTCATACTCCTCCATGGAGCGTATCAGCTCCTTTAGGTTCTCCAGCCGGCCGGGCGCTTCGACCGAGCGGTCGTTCTTCCACATGTCGGTGTAGCCGCTCTCCTCCAAAATGGTCTCGGCGAGTTCGGTGTGCGGGGTGGTTTCGAGAGCCTTTTGCCAGCGCTCGAAATTGGCTGATACCTCGCGGAGTGCGGCACGCGGCTTCGGCTTCAGCTCGTCGCTTTCGGCCAGTTTTGCCGCCGCCTCCAGCATCGGGATGCGCAGCGCGCGTGCGGTGTCGTGGACCTGGCGGATGGTGGCCTCGCCCAACCCGCGTTTCGGCACGTTGACGATGCGCTCGAAGGCGAGGTCGTCGGCGCCTTGTGCGACGACGCGGAAGAAGGCCAATGCGTCGCGAATCTCGAGCCGCTCATAGAAGCGCGGGCCGCCGATGACGCGGTAATTGAGCCCGAGCGTGACGAAGCGGTCCTCGAATTCGCGCATCTGGAAAGACGCGCGGACGAGAATCGCCATATCGTTCAAATTGTGCTTCTGGCGCTGGTAGGCCTCGATGGTCTCGCCGACGGCGCGGGCCTCCTCCTCGGAATCCCAGGCGGCGTGGACATGCACCTTCTCGTCGTCCTCGGCGATCTTCTCGGTAAACAGCGTCTTGCCGAAGCGGCCCTCATTGTGGGCGATGAGATGCGAGGCGGTGCCGAGGATGTGCGCGGTCGAGCGGTAGTTGCGCTCCAGCCGGATGATGGTGGCGCCGGGGAAATCCTTGTCGAAGCGCAGGATGTTGTCGACTTCGGCGCCGCGCCAGCCATAGATCGACTGGTCGTCGTCGCCGACGCAGCAGATGTTAACTTTGCTTTCGCTCACGGCCGCGCGCGAGCTTCGCTCGCTGGCCTCCGCGGGGGCGGCCTGGCCGGCCGACGCCCGGTCGGGCTTGCGGCCTTCGGCCGAAGAGCGCCCAATCTCCCCCCTCGTGGGGGAGATGTCGGCGGAGCCGACAGAGGGGGGCGCTGTCCCGCCAGCGTTTCCGCCAGGACCATTGGAAGCGTCGCGATCCTTCGCGCCCCCCTCTGTCCTGCCGGACATCTCCCCCGCGAGGGGGGAGATTGGCTTGCCTTGAGGCCGCTGGGCCAGCAGGCGCAGCCACATGTACTGTGCGGTGTTGGTGTCCTGGTACTCGTCGACGAGGATGTAGCGGAAGCGCTTGTGGTATTCCTTCAGCACGTCCGGATTGGCGCGGAAGATGCGGATCGGGTGACATAGGAGATCGCCGAAGTCACAGGCATTCAGCGTCTGCAGCCGCTCCTGATAGGCCTTGTAGAGTTCGCGGCCCTTGCCGTTGGCGAAGGCACGGGCATCGCCCTCGGGGATGTCGGCGGGACCGAGGCCCTTGTTCTTCCAGCCGTCGATCATCTGGGCGAACTGCTTGGCCGGCCAGCGCTTGTCGTCCAGCCCTTCCGCCTGGATGAGCTGTTTGATCAGCCGCACGACATCGTCGGTGTCGAGAATGGTGAAGTCGGATTTGAGCCCGGCCAGCTCGGCATGTCGGCGCAGCAGCTTCACGCCAATCGAGTGGAAGGTGCCGAGCCACGGCATGCCCTCGACATTGCCTTCGCCGATCAACAGGCCGATGCGCTGCTTCATCTCGCGCGCCGCCTTGTTGGTGAAGGTGACGGCGAGGATCTGCGAAGGGAAGGCCTTGCCGGTGGCAAGGATGTGGGCGATGCGGGTGGTCAAGACGCGCGTCTTGCCGGTGCCGGCGCCGGCCAGCACCAGCACCGGGCCTTCGGTGGTTTCCACCGCCAGCCGCTGCTCGGGGTTGAGGCCGTTGAGATAATCGGGCGCGTTGTTTTGATTGCTGCGGGCAGCCATGGCGCGCGCGGCGATGCCCGACGGGGCCACGGGCCGCGCGTTCGGTTCGTCAAAAAAGGGCATGTCTTCCGAAAAGCCGGACATCTCTCCCCGAATGTAGTGATTCGGCAGCGAAAGGCCAGAAGTGTCTCCGTTTTGTTCTCTGTCCAGTCGGTAGACTCACAATCTGAATGGGTCCGCTAACCAAAACGCCGAGCTTGCCGTGGGTCGACGCCGTAAAACGCCGAGCTTGCTTGACAGGGGAAGCGGGCCGGAGAAAGTTGCGTGGGGGCAGGCACGCAATGCGGGGTTGCCCATGGACGCGTCGCGGAGCGCACCAGTCGAAGGAGCACCGTCTTGGCTGTGGTCATCACCTCCCTGATCCTTTTCCTCATCGGCCTGGCGCTTGGCGGCGGCGGCATCTGGCTCGTGACGCTGGGCGGCAGCTGGTATTACGTCATCGCCGGCATAGCTTTCCTGATCGCTGCCTGGCTGCTCTACAGGCGCAGATCCACGGCGCTGTGGCTCTACGCGGCGATCGTGCTCGGCACGCTCGCCTGGGCTGTCTGGGAAACCGGCTTCGACTGGTGGGAGCTCGGCCCGCGCGGCGGCATCATCGTGCTTGTCGCGCTGTGGCTATTGACGCCATGGGCGCGGCGCGGGCTTACCGGTCCCGACGGACGAGCGCCGCTGATCCTCGCGGTGCTGGCATCGCTCGGCGTCGCCGGTTATTCGATGACGACGGACCCAAAGGATATTGCCGGCCAACTCAACACCGACAAGGTGACGCCGACGGCCGAACTCGGCGGCAATGTGCCGGCCGGCGAATGGCACTATTACGGTCGCACGCAATATGGCCAGCGCTATTCGCCGCTCGACCAGATCACCCCCGAAAACGTTGCCAATCTGCAGCCGGCCTGGACCTATCGCACCGGCGACGTGAAAGGGCCCGACGACATCGGCGAGACGACCTATCAGGTGACGCCGCTGAAAATCGCCGACACGCTCTACATCTGCACGCCGCATAATTTCGCCATCGCCATCGATGCCGCGAACGGCAAGGAGAAATGGCGTTTCGATCCGCAGGTCAAGCTCAACAAGGACCGCCAGCACCAGACCTGCCGCGGCGTGGCTTACTATGCCGATGCCAAGATCGCCGCCGGCCAGCCCTGCGCCACGCGCATCTATCTGCCGACATCGGACGCCCGGCTGATCGCGCTCGACGCGGCGAATGGCCAGGTCTGTCCGACATTTGCCGAGGGCGGCACGCTGAACCTGCTCGCCAACATGCCATATCCGAAGCCGGGCTATTACTATTCGACTTCCGCGCCGCTGATCGTCGCCAACAAGATCATCGTCGGCGGCGCGGTCAACGACAATTATTCGACGCAGGAGCCGTCCGGGGTCATCCGTGCCTACGATGCCGACACCGGCGCGCTGTTATGGAATTGGGATTCCGGCAATCCGGACCAGACGACGCCGCTGCCGCCGGGCCAGACCTACACCAACAACTCGCCCAATATGTGGTCGACGGCGAGCGCCGACGAGAAGCTCGGCCTGCTCTATGTGCCGCTCGGCAACAAGACGCCGGACCAGCTCGGCGCCGGACGCAGCGCCAATGACGAGAAATTCTCTTCCTCGATCACCGCGCTCGATCTCAACACCGGACAATTGCGCTGGGTGCGGCAGACCGTGCATCACGATCTCTGGGACATGGACGTGCCGGCGCAGCCGACGCTGGTCGACATAACCACGGCCAGTGGTGTGGTGCCGGCGCTGGTCGGGCCGACCAAGCAGGGCGACCTCTATGTGCTCGACCGGCGCAGCGGCGAGCCGATCGTTCCGGTCAAGGAAGTGCCGGCGCCGGGCGGCGCGATCGAAGGCGACCATACCTCGCCGACGCAGCCGGTCTCGGACCTCAGCTTCAGTCCGAAGCCACTGACCGGCGCGGATATGTGGGGCATCACCATGTTCGACCAGCTGGCCTGCCGGATCGAGCTTCGGAAGCTGCGGTATGAGGGCCGCTATACGCCGCCGTCGCTGCAAGGCTCGCTGATCTATCCTGGCAATTTCGGCACCTTCAACTGGGGCGGCGTGGCAGTCGATCCGGTCCGGCAGGTGATGTTCGGCATGCCGACATACCTGGCGTTCATCTCCAAATTGGTGCCGCGCGCCGACGTGCCGCCGCCGGGCGATACCAAGGGCAGCGAACAAGGCCTGAACCGCAATGACGGTGCGCCTTACGCAGTGATATTGAAGCCATTCCTGTCGCCGCTCGGCATTCCCTGCCAGGCGCCTCCGTGGGGCTATGTGGCCGGCGCCGACCTTCGGACCGGCAAGATCGTCTACAAGCATCGCAACGGCACCGTCTACGACATGACGCCGCTGCCGCTGCCGTTCAAGGTCGGCGTGCCGGGCATTGGCGGGCCGATGATCACTGCCGGCGGCGTCGCCTTTCTCGGTGCGGCGGTCGACGACTATGTGCGCGCTTATGACCTGACGACCGGCAAACAGCTCTGGCAGGCGCGGCTGCCTGCCGGCGGGCAGTCGACACCGATGACCTACACGGTAGCCGACGGACGCCAGTTCGTCGTCATCGTTGCCGGCGGCCACGGCTCGGTCGGCACCAAGCCGGGCGATTATGTGATGGCCTATACGCTGCCGAAATAGAGAAGTTCCTCAGAGCCCGAGATGCCCTTTCAGGTCGGGTACCGATGCAAGTACCTCGTTGGTCAGCTGCGGGCCGGCGGCTGTCTCGGCCTGCTGGACCAACGCGGCATCAAGGCCATCGTGCAGAGACTTATGGCAGCCCTCACTCAGCCGTGACTGGACCAGCCAGGCTTCGACCCTATGTTGCTGCCGGGGGCCGAAGACCTAGGAGCGCGCCATGACAACACCTGCCGGCCCCGCCAAGCCTGTCATTACCCAGGCGATGATCGATGCCTATGATGAATACACGCATCTGACGCTCGACCGGCGGCGCTTCATGGAGCAGTTGACCAGGCTTGCCGGGTCGGGTGCGGCAGCGGCCGCGATCTCGCCGCTGCTGGCGGCGAATTCGGCCCAGGCGGCAATCGTCGCGGAAAACGATCCGCGCGTGAAAGGCGAGGACATCAGCTATACAGGCAGCGGCGGCGAGATGAAGGGTTATCTGGTCAAGCCGGCGGGTCAGGCCGGCAAGCTGGGCACGGTCATCGTCGTGCACGAAAACCGGGGGCTCAACCCGCATATTCGCGACGTGGCGCGGCGCGTGGCGCTGGAGGGGTTCGTGGCGCTTGCCCCGGACTTCATGACACCGCTCGGCGGCACGCCGGCCGATGAAAACAGGGCACGTGACCTGTTTTCCCAGCTCGATCCAGCACAGGTCGCCACCAATGCCGTCGCAACGGTCGCCTACCTCAAAGGCCACAAGGACGGCAACGGCAAGGTCGGCGCCGTCGGCTTCTGCTGGGGCGGCGGCACGGTGAACATGCTGGCCGTCAACGCGCCGGATCTTGCAGCCGCCGTTGCCTATTACGGCATGCAGCCGAAGGCCGAGGACGTGCCGAAGATCAAGGCGCCGCTCATGCTGCATTATGCCGGGCTCGACACCCGCACCAATGCCGGCATCGACGCCTTCAAGAAGGAACTCGACGCGGCCCATATCGAATATTCGGTCTATGTCTATGAAGGCGCCAACCATGCCTTCAACAACGACACATCGGCGGCCCGTTACGACAAGAAGGCGGCTGACCTCGCCTGGGGGCGGACGATCGCTTTCCTCAAGGAGAAGTTGGCCTGATCAGGCGGGCGCCAGCGCCGGTTTGTGAAGGGCGACGCCGGCCACCACCAGCGCGATGCCGAGGCAGTCAGTGAGGCTCGGCACCTGCCGCAGCACGATGACGCCGATAAACGTCGCGGTAACCGGAAGCAATGACAGCATCAGCGCGAAACTGGAGCGCGGCAGCCGCGACATGGCAAGCTGGTCGCAAATATAGGGAATGACCGACGAGCAGATGCCGACACCGACCGCCGCAAGCAGCAGCGGCGGCGTCGAGAACGCCGGCAGCGCATCGGCAAGACCGATCGGCAGAACGACGAGAAGGGCGACCGCCATGGCGGCACCCAGCCCGGCGATGCCATCGCCAGCGTCGGCGCGCGCGACGCGGTGGCCGAGCACGATATAGAAGACAAACAGCGCGCCATTGAGGAAGGCCCAGAACAGGCCGACAGGATCGCTCGACCATTTGACGTCGATGAGCAGCAAGGTGCCGGCGACGGCGATTGCAAGGGCGGCGAGATTGCGCGGGCTTCTGAGGCCGACAAGCGCGACGCCGATGGTGCCGACGAATTCGATCGCCGCTACCAGCGAGATCGGCAGCCGGTCGAGCGCCAGGTAAAACGAGCAATTCATCACCCCAAGGCAGACGCCGAAACCCACAAGCAACAACCGCGTCGAGCGATCGGCGCGGGCGAAGACCGCCCATGGTCGGGTCAGCGGGGCAAAAACCAGTGCCGCGGTGGCGATGCGCAGCCACGCCATGCCGAGCACGCCGACATGCGAGAAAAGCAGGACTGCGAAAGCGGGGCCGAGATAGTGGAACACGGCGCTGACGCCGAACCACAGATGGGGCGGCACCGAGCTTGCCAAGGTAAAAGCCGGGCCGGCGAGTGCCGGACTTGCTGCTGGGGCTTGCGTCCGATCTTCCATGGGGTCAGTATCGCAGGCGATTTTTGCCGTTGATATGGATGATGGCCGGGCATTGCGGCTATTCCCTTTTCGAAAGCAAGGAGTATTCCGCTGAAACGCCTTCGAAATGAAAATACCGATCTGGATCCGGCGGATCTAAAAATCCTGCGCCTGCTGGAGGAGGATGCGCGCACCAGTATTGCCGAACTGGCGCGCTCAGTCGGCCTGTCGGCGCCGAGCGTCGCCGAGCGCATCAAGCGGCTGCAGGAAAGCGGCGTGATCGAGGCCTATACGGTGCGGATTAATCCGGCCGCGCTCGGCATGAAGCTGTCGGCATGGCTGCGCATCAGGCCGGTGCCGGGGCAACTCGCCGTCGTGGCCGAAATCATCCGCGACCTGCCGGAAATCGCCCAATGCGACCGGGTCACCGGCGAAGACTGTTTCATCGCGCTGGCGCATGTCGGCTCGGTCGCCGAGCTCGAGCGGGTGATCGACCGGATCATTCCCCATGCGATGACCAATACGGCGATCATCCAGTCGACGCCGGTAGTGGCACGCTCGCCGCTAGGGGCGGTGAAGCGCCCGGCCTGATGCTAGATTTAAATCTGCGACGTCAGCTCGACCGGGAAATCGTCATTGTCGGCGTCGCGCATGGCGGCGAGGCTGCGGTTGTCCAGCACCTCTGCGATCGCCTGACGCACCTCCAGCATCATGTGCCGGACCTGGCAGGTCGCCTCGTCGCAATCCTCGCAGCGCTGGTATTGTGTGCGGCTGGCGCAAGGGATCGGCGCCAGCGGCCCGTCGAGGACACGCACGACATGGCCGATCTTGATTTCGGAAGCGGGACGGGCGAGGCGGTAACCGCCTTCCTTGCCCTTGCGGCTCTGGACGAAGCCGGCATTGCGCAACTCGCCCAGGATGGCATCCAGGAATTTCTTGGGGATGTTGTTGGCGACCGCAATGTCGTTGACGAATGCGAGCTGGCCGACCGGCAGGCCGGACAGATGCACGAGAGCCTTGAGGCCGTATTTGCCTTTTTTGGTAAGCATGCCCGAGTCAACCCATTAAGCCCCAACCACCCGCATCTGGCGGCTGTTTGTGTGCAAATAATGACGGTTTGGCCGTGCGATGCCGTTCGCGCAGACAGGCCGCCCGAAGACATATTGCGCGCAAACGCGTTGATTCTTCGTCACGTTTTGGAGGGCGGGCGTCCGGAACGGGCGGAGGCCACGTTTTCGGCGAGCAAATGAAGAAAGCCGGCAAACGCCCGCTTTCAATCAGTTCACGAGGTTGCAGACGTCAGCGGCTGCCGTAAGTCTGGTCGAGCAGGCCGCCAGCGGCGAAATGCTCGGCCTGGACCTTGGCCCAGCCGCCAAAGACATCCTGCACCGTCAATAGGCGGACATCGGGAAACTCAGCCTTGTACTTGGCGGCGACCGTCGCGTCGCGGGTCCGCAGGCCGTTGCGGGCGGCGATGTCCTGGCCCTCCAGCGTATAAAGGAAGTCGAGATAGGTCTTGGCGAGGTCGCGCGTGCCATGCTCGTCGGCGATCGTGTCGACGATCGCCACCGGAAACTCGGCCAAAAGGCTGACCGAGGGCGTCACCTGCTCGAATTTGTCCTCGCCATACTCCTTGCGGACGCCGCGCGTTTCCGACTCAAAGGTGATCAGCACGTCGCCGATCTCGCGCTGCACGAAAGTGGTGGTCGCGGCGCGTCCGCCGCTGTCGAAGATCGGTACGTTGTTGAACAGCTTGGTGACGAATTCCTTCACCTTGGCGTCGTCGCCCTTGAAGGCTTCCTTGGCGTAGGCGGTGGCCGCAAGGTAGGTGTACCGGGCATTGCCGGAGGTTTTCGGATTGGGGAAGATCACCTGGACGTCGTCGCGCACGAGATCGTTCCAATCCTTGATGTGCTTCGGATTGCCGGCGCGCACCAGGAAGGAGGGCAGCGAATAGAAGGGCGAGGCGTTGTCGGGAAAATCTTTCTGCCAATCCGCGGAGATGAGACCCTTCCTGACCAGGAAGTCGATGTCGAGGACCTGGTTGAAGGTGACCACATCGGCGCCGAGGCCCTCGGCGATGGCACGTGCCTGCGCAGACGTCCCGGCATGCGACTGATCGATGGTGACGCCTGGGTGGCCGGCGACGAACGCCTTGTTGACCTGCGCAAACAGCTCGCGGCCGACATCGTAAGAAGCGTTCAGCAATTTGTCGGCCGACCAGGCTTGGGAGGATGCGAGGAACAGGCCGGCCAATGTGGCGACGCCAAGCAAAAATCGCTTCATGAAAACAAGGCTCCAATGCGTGCGCTTATTGCCGGACCATAGCGGCAAGGCATTGTGCGCGACGAGGCAGGCAGAGCGGCCGCTCCACGTTGTCGATAGAAGAAATATTCCCGCTGTGGAGGATTTCTAGTTTTTTCTTTCAGGCAGAGTCTTCCGGGCAGCTTGGCAGCGGTGCCGATGCCGTCGGCGTGCACGATGGTTCCCGGCCGGCCAACGCGATGGCGATTGCATCGCCGCGCGGTCTGGCATATACAAATGGTATATACAAGGAGCTATCGTCATGCCTCAACGCCGCCATTCAACAACCCCGCCGAAAGAGGCGAAGCTGTTTCGTAACAATCGCAGTCAGGCGGTGCGCATTCCTGTCGAGTTCGAACTTCCCGGCGAAAAGGTCTTGATCAGTCGTGAAGGCGACCGCCTGATCATCGAGCCGGTTCGCAAACCCGGCCTCACGGCGCTGCTCGCGCAATGGGCGAAAGAGCCGCCCCCCGGTTCCGAGGAGGACTTTCCCGAAGTCGAGGATATGCCTGTCAAATCCGAGGATTTTTTTTGATGCGGTTCATGCTGGACACGAACATTATCAGCGACATGATCCGAAATCCGGCCGGGAAAGCCGCCGCCGCCGTCCTGCGCGTGGGAGACGCCGCCGTGTGTACCAGCATCGTGGTCGCCTCGGAACTGCGATATGGCTGCGCCAGGAAAGAGTCGGCCAAGTTGCTCAAGAAGGTCGAGGAATTGCTGGCTGAGATTCCTGTCTTGCCGCTCGATGTGCCGGTAGATGCCGAATACGGCGCGATTCGCGCAGAGCTGGAAGGAAGGGGCCAGACCATCGGCCAAAACGACCTTTTTATTGCTGCCCACGCCTATGCACTGGGAACTACCCTGGTGATCGCCAACACCGGCGAGTTCAACCGGATCAAAGGCCTGAAGGTCGAGAACTGGCTGGTGTAGCGCCTAAAAGAGGATCAAGCAGCCGGAAAAAGCTTCCAGCGCCGCGGCCTGAAAGCCACCCGGCTTTTCTGCGCCGCCGGATGGTCGACTGGCAACTCGATCTCGACCCGCTGGCGTTCGCCGCCGATTTCGAGCTCGACCCGCCTGGTGCCGGCGACGCGGCGGCTGGCGACAACCGTGCCGGCGATGCAGCCGTTGCATTCTTCCACCAGATCGACGTCGTGCGGGCGGAAGAACAGCGTCGCTTCACCTTGCGGTGCGTGCGGCGCGGAAAGCCCGATCGGCCGGTCGGCGATCCAGACCTGGCCGTCCTCGACCTTGACCGGGATCGAGCTCGATTCGCCGATGAAGCCATAGACGAAGGGCGAGTTCGGCGTGTCGTAGATCTCGTCGGCGGTGCCAACCTGCTCGATGCGGCCCTGGCTCATCACCACGACGCGGTCGGCAAGCTCCAGCGCCTCTTCCTGGTCATGGGTGACGAAGACCGTGGTGTGGCCGGTGGCGTCGTGGATGTCGCGCAGCCAGCGGCGCAGTTCGCGGCGCACCTGGGCATCGAGCGCGCCGAACGGCTCGTCGAGCAAAAGCACGGCCGGTTCGATCGCCATCGCGCGGGCCAGCGCCACGCGCTGGCGCTGGCCGCCCGAAAGCTGCGCCGGATAGCGTTTTTCCAGACCGGAAAGCTGAACGAGGTTGAGGAGTTCCGAGGCGCGGCGGCGGATTTCCTTCGCCGACGGGCGTGACGGCCCGTGCCGGACCTTGAGTCCGAAGCCGATATTGTCGGCGACCGTCATATGGCGAAACAGCGCGTAATGCTGAAAGACGAAGCCGACATTGCGCTCCTGGATCGACTTTTGCGAGGCATCCTCTTCGCCGAAGAAGATCTTTCCGCGGGTCGGCCGCTCCAACCCGGCAATCAGCCTGAGCAGCGTCGTCTTGCCGGAACCGGATGGCCCCAGCAACGCGATCAACTCACCCGACTTGATGTCGAGCGAAACGTCGTGAAGGGCCGGAAACCGCTCAAACTCCTTGCGCACGTTGGCAACGCGAACTTCCATACAAATCCCTTTGTAGTTGATGCATGTCGTTATCCCAAAACCGGTTCCCACTTTTGGGCGACATGCATTTTGTCAGTGTCCGCGCGTCGCGGCGATCTCGGCGCCGTAGCGCATCTCGAGAAGTGTTTTCAAGACCAGTGTGACGAGCGCCAGGCCGGCAAGCAGCGAAGCGACGGCAAAGGCGGCGGCGGCATTGTACTCGTTATAAAGGATTTCGACATGCAGCGGCATGGTGTTGGTCAACCCGCGTATGTGGCCGGACACCACCGAGACCGCGCCGAACTCACCCATGGCGCGGGCATTGCACAACAGTACGCCGTAGAGCAATCCCCATTTGACGTTAGGCAACGTCACGTACCAGAACGCCTGCCAGCCATTGGCGCCGAGCGACAGGGCCGCCTCCTCGTCGCCATTGCCCTGCTCCTGCATCAGCGGGATCAATTCGCGGGCGACGAAGGGGAAGGTGACGAAGATGGTGGCCAGCACGATGCCCGGCACGGCAAACAGGATGACGATGCCATGCGCCTTGAGCCAAGCACCGAGCAGGCCTTGCGCGCCGAAGAGGAGTACATAGACCAGGCCGGAAATGACCGGGGAGACCGAAAACGGCAGGTCGATCAGCGTGGTCAGGAACGCCTTGCCCTTGAACTCGAACTTGGCAATCGCCCAGGCGGCGGAAATGCCGAAGACGACGTTGAGCGGCACCGAGATCGCCGCGACCAGAAGCGTCAGGCGGATCGCCGAGCGCGTATCCGGTTCCGACAGCGCCTGTGTGTAGGCCTCGATGCCTTTGGCGAAAGCTTCCTTGAAGACGATGATCAGCGGCAAGAGCAGGAAAATGCCGAGGAAGGCAAAGGTCACGATCATCAGCACGGTTCTCGCCGTGCGGCTTTCGGTCACCGCCGGCGACTGGCTTTCGTGGTGCGGCGCGTAGGATTTGATCTCCGGGTCAGCCATAGCGCTTGCGGCTCCACGTCTGCACCAGGTTGATGACCAGCAGCATCACGAAGGACAGCGCCAGCATGATCGCCGCGATCGCGGTCGCCGCAGCGTAATTATATTCCTCGAGCCTGATGACAATCAGAAGCGGTGCGATCTCGGATTTATAGGGCAGGTTGCCGGCGATGAAGATGACTGAGCCGTACTCGCCGACGCCGCGCGCGAAGGCCAGCGCGAAACCGGTGACGATGGCCGGCGCCAGTCCGGGAAGCAGGACGCGGCTGATGATCTGGAAGCGATTGGCGCCGAGCGTTGCGGCCACTTCCTCGACCTCCTTGTCGATCTCCTCCATGATCGGCTGCACGGTGCGCACGACGAAGGGCAGCCCGATGAAGATCAGCGCAATGACAATGCCGAGTGGCGTATAAGCGACTTTGATGCCGAGCGGCGTCAGCAGGCTGCCGATCCAGCCGTTCGGTGCGTAAAGCGTGGTCAGCGCGATGCCGGCAACCGCCGTCGGCAGCGCAAAGGGCAGGTCGACCATGGCATCGACGATGCGGCGGCCGGGAAAGCTGTAGCGCACCAGCACCCAGGCGACGATCGTGCCGAAGACGACGTTGACGGCGGCGGCAATGAAGGCGGTGCCGAAGCTGATTTCAAGCGCGTTGATGGTGCGGCGGTCGGTGACGATCGCCCAGAAGTCGGTCCAGCCGAGCGCCGCCGAGCGCCAGATCAACCCGGACAGGGGAATGAGGATGATGAGGGTGAGGTAGGCAAGCGAGAAGCCGAGCGTCAATCCGAAACCCGGAATGACGCTCGGCTGCCTGAACCGCCACCCCGCCTTGGCGGGTGCTGTGGTCATGTCGTCCTGATCTAAATGCTACTGGGCCGGCTTATAGATCTGGTCGAATATACCACCGTCGCCGAAATGATAAGGCTGTGCCTTCTTCCAGCCGCCAAAAAGTGGGTCGTCGATGGTGACCAGCTTGATCTCAGGCTGCTTGGCCAGGTCCTCCGCCGGCACCAGGTCGGGCTTCGAAGGGCGATAATGGTTCTTGGCGATGATCGTCTGGCCTTCCTTGGAATAGAGGTAGCTCAGATAGGCTTCGGCAACTTTGCGTGTGCCTTTGGCGTCGACATTGGCGTCGACCACTGCGACCGGCGGCTCGGCCAGGATCGAGGTCGGCGGGTAGACGATATCGAAATTGTCAGCGCCGAACTCGTCGAGCGCCAGATAGGCCTCGTTTTCCCAGGCGAGCAGCACGTCGCCTAGCCCTTTTTGCGCAAAGGTCACGGTGGCGCCGCGCGCACCGGTGTCGAGAACCGGGACATGCGCATAGAGATTGCCAACGAATCCCTTGGTCTTGGCCTCGTCGCCGCCATCCTTGGCGCTGGCATAGGCCCAGGCGGCAAGATAGTTCCAGCGCGCGCCGCCGGAGGTCTTCGGATTGGGCGTGATCACCTGGACGTCATCCTTGACCAGATCGCCCCAATCATGAATGCCCTTGGGGTTTCCCTTGCGGACGAGGAAGATGATGGTCGAGGTGTAAGGCGCCGAATTGTTTTCGAATTTCGTCCGCCAGTCGGGATTGATCTTCTTCGTTTTCGAGACAATGGCGTTGATATCGCCTTCGAGCGCCAGCGTCACCACGTCGGCGTCGAGCCCGTCGATCACGGCGCGCGCCTGGGCGCCGGATCCGCCATGCGACTGCTGGATGATCACCGTCTCGCCTGTCTCGGTCTTCCAGTGGGCGACAAAGGCCTCATCGAATTGCTTGTAGAGCTCACGCGTCGGGTCATAGGACACGTTGAGAATGGTGGTGTCGGCAAACGCGAAACCGAGCGTGCCGAACTGGACCGATGTGGCGACCAGTGCGCCGAGCAGTTTCCTGAAATGAGGTTTGGTCATTTCCGCCTCCGTTGAACTCGCGCCAAATCTACCGAATTGATAGAATTTAGATGCATTCAATGTTGCCTTTTTTGGCCTATTGAAGCAATTTTTCGCCTACTTTCGGCGATGGGAGGAACTATTTTCCCTTGCACGGGACCTACGCTCCCGACGCGATTATCTAGAGACGGCTAGCTCTTCGGCAATGGCGGCGTCGCGTCCGAACGAGGTTTTGGCGGACTATTCGGCGGCGACGGGAAAGTTGAAGCGCTCTCTTGGAAACGGCTCGTTTTCCAGCGTGAAGTGCCACCATTCGCGTGCGTAATTCTTGAAGCCGCCGGCGCGCATCGCCTCGACAAGTTTTTTGCGGTTTGCCGCCGCTTCACTGGCGATCGGTCGGTGAGCCGTTTCGCTCGTCGGATCGAAACAGTCGAAACCGGTGCCGAAATCCAGCGTGTCGGCATCGGTCGCGCCGCAGGCCGGTTTCGGAGCGCTCTTGCGGTCCGCTCGCGTGATGGCGACATCGACCGTCGATCCGCGCGAATGGGTGGACAGTTCGCCGATATAGCCCTTGGCGATGAGATCCTTGCGCTTGACCTTTGGGTACCATTGCGGGTCCGGTGGTCCGCTCGTTTTTGTCCAGTCACCCATGTCGGAGACAGCACGCGCAGGGCGGTAGCAGTCGAACACGACCAGCGTCAGCCCTCCGGCAGCAATCGCTTTCTGCACTGCGGAAAGCGCTTGCGCCGCTTGGCTGGTGAGGACGCATACCGGCGCATCGTAACCGCATACCTTGCGATGCAGGAAGTTTTCGAGGCCGGCATAGCGGATATCCTGCCGGATACTGGGATCGATGTCGGCCAGCCGAACAAAGCCGGCGGGGAGGGCGTCAGCAGAGGCCGAGGAAATACCGGCGGCCGAAAGCAAGGCGTAAAACCCAATCCGCTGAATCACCTGCCGGAAACTATTCAAGGGAAACTTTCACTCGACAAAAACCTTCACACTGGCCGCGCGCCCCGCCGCATCGACTACGGTCAGGGTGGAATAGCCGGCGCCGTCCGGCTGCCAGGTCGCGGTGCGCCGCCGGTCGATGCCGACCAGCGGCTTGCCGTTGGCCAGCCAGCGGAACGGTGCGCGGCCGCCTTGCAGCTTGAGCACCAGCGGCGAGGCGTCGGCCGAGGAAGTGCCGAGATCGACACGGGCGCCGTCAGGCGGAAAGACGATGGTTGGTGCAGGTTCGGTCGGCGTCGCCTGCACCAGCCCGTCGACGCCGGCGCCGAAGCGCGTCAGCGTCACCGGCAATTCTTCGCGCTTTGGCCGGCGGACGCCGGACGGTTGGCTTGGCAGCGGCACGGCGGCTAGGCTGGAACGGACAAAGCCTTCGAACAGAATGGGCGCGGCCGAGACATAGCCGGACAGACCGGGCACCGCGCCGGCATCGGGGCGGCCGACCCAGACGCCGAGCACATAACGGCCGTCGAAGCCGACCGACCAGGCGTCGCGATAGCCGTAGGAGGTGCCGGTCTTGTAGGCGATGCCGCGTTGGGCGGCACCCTGGGGCGGCTTGACGCCCGACAGGATGTCGGTGATCTGCCAATTCGCCTGACCATCGAGGATGGTGGTGGTCGAGCGTTCGGTGTTCGCCGGCTCGGTGCCGTCATGCAGCGTGTGTGCCTTGCCGCCATTGGCAAGGCCGGCATAGAGTTGGACGAGGTCGCGCAGCGTCACTCCGACGCCACCGAGGCCGATCGCCAGGCCAGGCGCTTCGTTGACGGGCAGTATCGGCATCACGCCTGCCTGGCGAAAGCGCGCCATCAGCCGGGCCGGGCCGACCGCGTCGAGCACGCGGATCGCCGGCACGTTGAGCGACAATTGCAGCGCCTGCCTGATGCTGACATCGCCCTGATAGCCCATGTCGAAGTTCTTCGGCCGGTAACCGGAGAAATCGGCCGGGCTGTCCTCGATCAGCATCTCCTGCGCCACCAGGCCTTGCTCGAAGGCGAGGCCGTAGATGAACGGCTTCAGCGTCGAGCCAGGCGAGCGAACGACCTTGGTCATGTCGATCCAGCCCGAACGGCTGGCATCGAAGAAATCGGCAGAGCCGACCTCGCCAAGAATATCGCCGGTGCGGGCATCGGCCAGCACCATGGCCACCGAGAGGCGAGGGCCGAGCTTGGCGGCGGCATCCTTGGCCACCTGCTCCAGCCCTTCCTGGACACTCTTGCGGATCGTCAGTTGCAGCTTCTGGCCGGGAATGGCCTTGGGCAGCATTGCATAGGCAGCATGAGCAGCGAGCGCCGGCAAGGTCCGCCGCAGCCCCGACACATCGTCGAGCGCGGCTCGCGCGGCCTCGCGTTCGCCGAGCAGGCCTGCCGACACCATGCGGGTCAGCACGCGGTCGCGGGCGGCATGAGCGACTTCGAGGTTGCGGTCAGGGCGTCGCTTTTCCGGCAATTGCGGCAAAGCGACGAGCAGGGCCGCCTCAGAGACCGTCAGCGGCTTCGGCTCCTTGCCGAAATAGGCGAGCGAAGCGGCGCGCACGCCTTCGAGATTGCCGCCATAGGGCGCCAGCGTCAGGTAGCGTTCGAGGATCTCGCGCTTGGACAGCCGCCGTTCTATCTGGACGGCGCGCAGCATCTGTTTGATCTTCGAGCCGAGGCTGCGGCTGTCGCGCGGTTCGATCAGCCGGGCGAGCTGCATCGAGAGCGTCGAACCACCGGAGACGATATGGCCGCTGGTCGCGAACTGGCCGGCCGCACGCGCCAGTGCCAGCACGTCGACGCCTTGATGATCCCAGAAGCGCTTGTCCTCATAGGTGACCAGCATGTCGACGAACTGGTTGTCAACCTGGTCCAGGTTGGTCGCAAGCCGCCAATAGCCGTCCGGCGTGGCGAAGGCCCGCAACAGCTGGCCGTCACGGTCCTGCACCTCGGTCGAGACCGTCAGCGCAGCCGGCAGCGGCGGCGGAAAAGCGCGGTCGAGCTGCCAGAGGGCGACAGCGGTGATTGCGGCGAAGGAAATGCCCGCAATGGCCGCTCGGCGGAGGAATCTTTTGGAGAGCACGGCGCCGCCCCTCATCCGCCTGCCGGCACCCTCTCCCCGTGGAGGACGGGGAGAGGGTGAATGGCCGCAACGCTGGCGACCCCCTCTCCCTGTCCTTCACGGGGAGAGGGTAAGGGTAAGGGGCGGCGCGGCGTCACGTCGTTAGCTACAGCCAACCAGTTTGCGTCCCTCTCCATCGTTACGGCGCCTTGACCTCCATCATGCCGGTGGCGGTGCGGGCCGAATATTGCGGCCGGTACATGTCTTCGATCGTTGCTGCCGGGTGGGCATAGGTGCCCGGCGTCACCGCGCGTACGACGTAGGCGAGCGTGATGTTGCGGTCGCCGTCGCCGTCGTTCGGATTGAAGGCCGCGACGAAACGGTCGTTGCGGAATTCGAGATGGGCAGCATCGGTCTGCGCCAGCCAGGAGAAGTTCGTCAATTGGGCGCTGGAGACCAGGCCCGGATTGTCGATCTCGAAGCCGGCCGGCAACAGGTCGGTGATCAGCAGCCGCGAAGGCCAGGTGTTCTGCTCGTAAACCTTGAGCACGACGACATAGCGTTCGTTCTGCTTGACCTCCGTCACGTTGGCCTCTGTGCCGTCGAGCTTGTAGTAGGTACGGCTGATGGTAAAGCCGTTGCCGCCGGCCGGCAGAGGCTGGATCGGCGAGGCCACGGTGGTGACGACCGCCTGCAGCGGATTTCTGCCGGTGTTGACGATGGTCAGCGGACTGTCGGCCAGTTCGCCACCGGCGATCTGGTCCGAATAGCCGCCGGCATGCGGTGCGCCGTTGACGGTCAGCGCGATCGAATCATTGCCGGCCTTCAGCGCGCGGGCCGCCAGCAGCATCCAGGACTCGTCCTGGGTGCTGGTCCACCTGGCGTCGGCGCGTTCCCTGGTCACCAGCTGGATCAGCGCCGGCACGATGGTCGGCACCGGCTTGCTTTCCGCGGCAAGCGCCAGGATCGCCGCACCGTCACGCAGCGGCGAGCCATAGTCGGACCGGTAATAGTCATATTCCGGCGTCGACTTGGCCAGTTGCAACGCGGCCTGGAAGGTTGCCTCCGAGCGCTGCGTGTCGCCGTAGAGCGCGAGAGAGGCCGCCAGTTGGGCGACGGCCATCGGGCTGGTAAAGGCTTCGAGCTGGGTGTCGGCGTAATAACGCAGATCGCCGACCGAGGCCTTCTTGTTGCGGGCAAGCACATAGAGCGCATAAGCGATCTCACTGCCGCGATCCTGGACGTCCTGGTCGTAGCCGATCGCGTTCTGCAGATTGCTCAGCGCTTGGTTCATCGCCAGGGCCGGCACGTCGTATTTCTGCTCGCGCGCCCGGGTCAGGAAATCGGTGACATAGGCGTCGAGCCACAGATCGCCGGAACCCGGACCCCACAGACCGAAGCTGCCGGCCGAGGCCTGGTAGCTCAGCACCTTGTAGATGGCGTCCTGGACGCGGCCATGCAGATCGGGGTCGCTGGCCATGCCGATGCCGGAAGCCATCTCGTTGACGTATAGAAGCGGCATGGCGCGGCTGGTGGTCTGCTCAGCGCAACCATAGGGATAGCGGTCGAGCGTCATCAGCAGCGACGGCACATCGAAGGCAGCTGACTGCGAAACGCCGACGCTCACCGAAGCGCCATCGAGCAGGCTTGCCGCCAACAGTTCCTTGTCGACGCGCAGCGCGCCGCCATTGCCCTTGAGGTCGACGACCATGCGGGTGGTCACCGGCAGTTGCGCCGGGCGCACCGGCACATAGAGCGTCTGCTCGACGGCGGTGCCATCGGCATGCGCAAGCTTGATGGTGATCGAGGCGTTGCCCGCGGTCTGCGCAATCAACGGCACGGTCAGCGTCTGCCGCTTGCCTTTGGCGAGCGTCAGCTTCTCAGGCAAGGCGGCACTGCCGGTAGACAGGTCGCCCGTCGTGTCGATGGTCAGCTTGTAGTCGCCAGCGGGGCCATCGGTGTCGGCGACGTCGAGCCGCATGACGGCGGAATCGCCGGGCGCCAGGAAGCGCGGCAGGCCGGCGGTGATCACCACCGGATCGCGCACGATGACGTCGGACTGGGCATGGCCGACCGCTTCCTTTGTCCAGGCGACGGCCATGACGCGCACGGTGCCGTTGAACTGCGGTATGTCGAAGTCGATCCGCGCCTTGCCGTCGGCGTCGAGCTGGACCGGGCCGGAGAAGAAGGCGACCAGCTTTTCGGTCGGCGGACTGCCTTGCGACTGCATGTTGGCGCCATCGCCGCCAGTGCGCAGCTTGCCGGTCGTGCCCAGCGAGCCGTCGATCAGCCGGCCATAGATGTCGCGAACCTCGAGACCGAGCATGCGCTGGCCGAAGAACCAGTTCTCCGGATCCGGTACCTTGTAGTTGGTCAGGTTGAGGATGCCGACGTCAACGGCCGCGACCATGACATAGGCGTTGGTGCCGGGCTGCACGCCGGCAACGGCGACCGGGATCGACAGCTGCTGGCGCGGCATGGTCTTGTCCGGCGGCGCCAAGCTGACGGCAAGCTTACGCGAGCCGGGATCGAGCTTCAGCCATTTGACGCCGATGGCGCGCGCCGGCATGCGCGTCTCTTGCGCATCGCCCGGCCTGAACAGCGTTGCCGTGACGTAGGCGCCGGCACCCCAATCGTCCCCGACCGTGATGTCGACAGTGCTGCCGCCGGCCGGCACGCTGGCCGTGACCGTCCTCAAGAGCTTGTCGGCGCCGATGGTGACGAGCAATTCGCCGGCAAAGTGCGGCGATACTTTGAGCTTGGCTACTTCGCCCGCCGCATAGGTTTCCTTGTCGAGGGCGATCTCGAGCCCGTCGGGCGTTTCGGTCGTGGTGGAACTGACATACCAGCCGGCGTCGAACTCGTAGCTGGTCGCCGGGCCTTCCGGATCCGATGTCTCGATCTCGAGCCGGTAGCGGCCCCAGTCGACCGGCAGCGACATGGTAGCCTCGCCATCGGCGCTCAGGTCGACCCGGCCGTTGGCCACCGCCTTGGTGAAGATGACCGGCTCATAGTTCCAGGAATTGCTCGAGCGGTACCACTGGTAGCTGCGCTCGACCTTGACCAGCGACCACTGCGCGCCCTTCAGCGCTTCACGCTTGCCGTCTGGGTCGACGGCGATCAGGCTGAACTTGGCCGTGCCGCCTTGCGGCACCTCGTCGCCGTCGAAATCGGGGCGGATGCCGATCATGTGGCCCTGCGGGCGGATGCCGATATTCAGCGAGCGCTCGATCGCACGGCCGCCGGTCTCGCGCAACCGGACCGTGACCTTGGCATCGACCAGCTTGGTGGTGGATGGCAATTGATCGACGGAAACCGGGAAGGTCGCCTTGCCGTCGTCGCCGACCACCGGCAGGCCGGTGAAGGGCGTCACCGTTGGTTCGGCCGACTGTTCGTCGGCCAGACCGAAGGAATAGCCTTTGAAGCGGTCCCAGTCGCGGCCGGTCGACAGCGTCAATTCGCCTTCGAGCGCGAGGCCCGCGGCCGGCGCGCCATAGAGAAAGCGGCCGTCGACGGTGATGTTGGCGGTCTCGCCCTGGGCGATCTCCTGCTTGTCGGCGGACAGGTCGAACTCGATGCGATCCGGGACGAAGTCCTCGACCAGGAACATCTGGCTGGCGACCGCCGCCTGCTTGGGATCGGTGTGGATCGCCACTGTCCAGGTGCCGCGCATGGCGTTGGGTTCCAGCGGCAGGTCGACGGCGTGGCCGCCGGCCGATGCTCCGTCGCTGACGATGCGGCGGTCCTCGACGCCGTCGGGCCGCGAGAAGATGAAGGTGAGCGGCAGGTTCTCGACCGCCTTGGCGGCACTGTCGCGGGCAAGAGCCGAGACATGGACGTCCTCGCCGGCGCGGTAGATGCCGCGCTCGGTCCAGGCATAGACGTCGAGCGCGCCCGGCGCCGCGCGTCCGGCGACGCCGCGATCGGACAGGTCGAACCCGGCCCGGCCCATATCGAGGAAGACGAAGTCGTCGTCGCCCTGCTTGGCCATCAGCACCGCCGGCGCCATGCCGCTGTCGCCGCGCGTCAGGCCGGGATTGAACACCGCCCGCCCTTCCGCGTCGGTGGTCGCGGTGCCGAGGATTTCGTTGTTCCTGGCCAGCAGCGTCAGCTCGGCGCCGGCGATCGGCTCGGCGGTTGCAAGCGAACGGGCAAAGACGTTCAGCCCATCCTGTCCGGTATAGGTCGACAGGCCGATATCGGAGACGACGAACCATTGCGTGGCGTGCGAATCATAGTCGTCGCTGCGATCGTTGACGGCTTGTGCGGTCAGCACATAGACGCCGGGCTTGCGCTTCGGCAACGCCTCGTCGATGGGGAAGGAGGTGGTGACTTCCTTGTTGAGGTCGTTGGCGATGTCGAGCTGGCCTTGCCAGACCGGCTCGCCCATCTGTTCGGAGATGTTCGAAATGTCGTAGCCGTCAAGTTGGCGCAGGAACTGATACCCCGACAGAAGCTGGGCCAGCGAGCGGTCGCCGATGCGGAAGAGCTTCATTTCGGCGGCATTCATGTTGACGGTGACGACCGGTATGCCGCGGCGTGCGCCGGCGGGCAGCACGAAGCTGTCGCCGGTGAAGCGGGCCGAAGGCGCGCGGTCCTGCACGTAGATCGACAGTACCACCGGTGCCGCGGTGACCTCGCCAATGGCGGCCGGCAGGCCGGCGCGGAAGGTCACGTCATAATGCTGGCCGTGCTCGAGCCCTTCGACGCAGATCTGCTTGTCCTTGGCTTCGACGCCCTTGGGAGCGGCGTTGTCGACGGTGACGAACTGGGAATAATCGACGCCGGTCTTGACCAACTCCTCGGAGAACTGCGCGCAGATACGCGGCGCGCTGGTGTCGGCATCGACGGTATGATCGATGACGCGGAAGCCCTTGCGGGCCTTGAGATCCTGATAAGCGGCCCTGACCGCCGGCGAATTGACCAAAGCGAGGCTCGCCTCGTAGGCCTGCAGGGCCGGCCTGTAGAGGTCGCGGCGGTCAAGGCCGTCGCCGAGCAGCGCCAGCACGTCGGCGCGCGTCTTGGTGGTGCGCAGCAATTTGTAGGCGTTGAAGGCGGCGGAAGTGGCGTTCGCCGGAAGGGTCGACGGCTCCGAACTATTGGCGGTCGGATGGACGGCAAGCGTTTCGCGCGCCAGCTCGAGCCAGAGCTGGCCATCATCCGGCAACACCGAAACCGCCGCTTCGTATTTGTGCATGGCCGAGCGATGATCGCCCGTCAGCGCCGACTGTTCGGCGGCGGCCCTCAGCGCCGTCAGCCCCTCTGTCGGCTTGGTGTAGGTCGGCCCGGTGAGCTTGTTGCGGTATTGCTGGGCCTGGTCGGCCATCCAGTTGGGGAAGAAGGCGAGTTCGGGTGGCGCGCCGATGTCGGGATCGCCATCGATGTTGACGACCTTGCCGGCGACGGCGCCGCCGAAGGGTTTCAACGAGTTGTAATCGGATTTAAGGAAGCACCATTTGGCCTTGAGGTTGTAGGTGAAGGCGCGGCAGGCCGGATCGCCGAGGCAGGTGGTCTTGCACTGATCGAGGCTGACATTCTGGTCGGATCTGAGATCGAAACCAAAATAGTCGGAATTTTCCGATGTCACCACCCGCCGGGCTTCGGCCGCTTGCGCGACACCGCTCCAGGCGAAAAAGAGAAGGAAAAGAATCGATAGACCACGAGCCGCGCGCATTGCCATAAACCCCTCCAGACAAGTGCTTACGTCCAGAAATCTTCAAGCTTCAGTCGCGCTTGTCAACATCAGGACGCGGCAGGATCCGCCTGCCAACGGTTTGCTTTCCGGTCGGTGACCGGTAGTTGCTCCATAGGACAGGGGATCACGCTTTCTTGCGGCGACGCAGAAGGTGTGAGTTCCAAGCCCTGTCTATTTCAGCAATTGGATTGTGGCCCCTTTACGAGTGCTTCAGAACTTCATTCCAATTTTAGGTTTGCGAGCTAGGCTAGGAGCATAATGCCGGCGTATGAAAGGCAGATGTCGGGAGGAACCGCGCCACAGCGCGCGCTTTCGCGCGCCCTGCTTTTCGCTTTGTTGTGCTCGACGGCACTTGTTGCCGAAACCGGAAGTGCGGCAGCCTTCGAGATTTTTGGCATCAAGCTGTGGGGGTCGTCAAAGGACGAAGATGCCGACATCGTCGACCCACTGCGCTATGCCGTGACGATAGAAGCGCCCGACGCCGACGAGGATCTTGCCGAGAAGCTCGAAAACGCCTCGGCGCTGAAAGCCGACGAGGAACACCCGGTATCAGGTTCGCTGGGTCTTTTGGCCAAGGCGCGCAGCGACCGTGAGCAACTTGTCGCCGCGCTCTACGCGGACGCGCGCTACGAGGGTGTCGTCACCATCACTATTCAGGGCAAGCCGCTCGACGATCTGCCGCCCGATGCCGAGTTTTCCGGCCCGCAGCCGATTCCGGTGGTGATAAGCATAGCAGCCGGGCCGAAATTCACGCTTGGCAACATCAGGCTGAAAGGCGATGCAGCGGGGCTGGCAAGTGCCGACTTCGGTCTGATCGCCGGCGGTGACGCCAGTTCGGGCGCCGTGCTCAAGGCCGAGGCGGCGATCGTGCGGGCACTCAAGCAAGAAGGCAGGCCGCTGGCCAAGGTGACGGGCCGCGAGATCGTCGCCGAGCACGCCGGTTCGACGCTCGACGTGACGCTCACCGTCGCGGCCGGGCCGGTCGCCGGCTATGGCGACACCACTGTCGAGGGCACCGAAAAGGTCGACCGCGACTTCACCGAATATATGACCGGCCTGAAGCGCGGCCGCCAATATTCGCCCGATGAGATCGACGATGCGCGCGACCGGCTGCTCGGGCTCGAGGTCTTCAACAGCGCGACGGTGAAGGAAGCCGACCCGCTCGACGCCGACGGCAACATCCCGATCGGTGTCCAGGTAAGCGAACGCAAGCCGCGCTATTTCGGCATTGGCGGCAGTTTCTCAAACACCGAAGGGCTGGGCCTCGAAGGCTATTGGGGGCACCGCAATCTGTTTGGCCGCGCCGAAAAGCTGCGCATCGACGGCAAGATCAGCGGCATCGGCAGCAACGACTTGACCCAGCTCAATTATAATGCCGGCGTCATGTTCGAAAAGCCGGGCGTGGTCGGGCCGGCGTCGAAATTCATTGCCAGCGTCAATACCGTGCTGGAGCACCCCGACGCCTACGACCATTTCTCGGTCAAGGGCAGCACCGGCCTGTCCTACGAACTCGACAAGAAGCAGACGGTTTCCGCGCAAGTCGCGCTCGACTATTCCAGGATCCACGACGCTTTCGGCAAGCACACCTATCTGATCGCCAGCATTCCGCTGCAATATGTCTACGATAATCGCGACAGCAAGCTCAATCCGACCAGGGGCTTCAGGGTGCTGGCCTATGCCGAGCCGAGCTACGACATTTTGAGCGGGGCTGCGTTCGTCAAGCTGAAGGGCGAGGGGTCGGCCTACCAGTCGCTCGATTCGGCCTCGAAATTCGTTTTCGCCGAACGTGTCGCCATCGGCTCGATCATCGGCGCCGGTCTTCAGGATGTTCCGGCCGACCGCCGCTTCTACTCCGGCGGCGGCGGCTCGGTGCGCGGTTATGCCTATCAGGGCATCGGCCCGAAGGACAGCAACGGAGAGCCGATCGGCGGGCTTTCCTTCTTCGAGACCTCGGTCGAGATGCGCATCGCTGTCACCGACAAGATCGGCGTCGTGCCGTTCGTCGATGCCGGCACGGTGTCCACCAGGCAGGTCCCCGATTTTTCGGACATGAAGGTCGGCGCGGGTGTAGGCTTGCGCTATCTGACGGCGTTCGGGCCGCTGCGCATCGACGCGGCAGTGCCGCTCAACCGCGGCCCCGACGATCCTCATTTCGGCATTTATGCCGGCATCGGCCAGGCATTCTGATGGCAATATTCAGGCGCATCCTCCGTATCCTTTTCTACACGCTGCTCATCGTGGTGGCAGCGGCGGTGGGGGCACTCGTCGTGCTGACCAAAACCGAGCGCGGCCGCGAAAACCTTGCCGGCATCATCTCGACCATGGCCTCGACCGGCGATCGCAAGGTCACTGTCGTCGGCATCGACGGTATCTGGTCGGGCGCGCTGAGGGTCGATCATCTCGTTCTGGAGGATCGCGAAGGCGCCTGGATGGTGGCGCGCAAGGTGGCTGTCGACTGGTCGCCGCTGGCACTCCTGTCGAAGAGCTTCAGCGCCGATCGTATTGGGGCCGAGCGTATCGAGTTGGCAAGGCTGCCGGTGGCCAGCACACAGCCGAGCCAAAGCGGAGCGACCACGCTGCCGGTTTCCATCGACGTCAAGCAACTCGACCTTCCCGAAATCGCGCTCGGGCAGGCTCTGGCCGGCAGCGGTGTCGCCGAACTTGCAGCCAAGGGAGCGCTCAAGGCGGACGCCTCGCCATTGGCCATCGAGAGCAGCCTCAACATCGTTCGCCATGACGGCAAGCAAGGCACGGTCGACGCCAAAGCCCATTTCGCGCCGGCTGACAACAAGCTCGACTTAGACCTTAAGGCATCCGAGCCGGCCGGCGGCATCATCGCCAACCTGCTCAAGCTGCCGGGCGCGCCGCCAGTCGACATTGTCGTTTCCGGCACAGGACCGCTCGCCAACTGGAATGGTATTGGGACTTTCGTTGTCGACGGCCGGATCGTCACCCAACTCACCGGTCGCCATCAGCTCACCGATAAGGGCCATTATGTCGAGGCCAACGGCGATGGCGAATTCGAGCGCTTCCTGCCCGAAACCCTGAAACCGCTGTTTGCCGGCAAGACCACCTTCGACCTTGCCGGCACAGCGACCGCGGCCGGCGGCGTCGATGTCGAGCGCGCCAATATCGACAGCGGCGCCGTGCACGCGACCGCCGCCGGCATTGTCGATCCGAACGGCGTCAGCGATCTTTCTGTGAAACTCGCCGCGAAAGGACCGCCGATCGTGCTTAGCCTCGGCAGCGAGGCACAGCCGATAACCGTGGCGATCAAGGACGCCACGGCCCGCGCTTTCGGCGATGGCAAGGCGCCGATGGTCGATATCGGCGCGTCGCTGGTCTCGGTGGTGGCGGGCGGCACGCGGGTGGACGACCTGATCGGGCAAGTTCATTCCGATGGCTTCGACATCCAGAACCGTAGTGGGCCTGTCACCATCAAGCTGACGGCGGCCGGCCTGAACACCGACGTTGCGACATTGGCGCCGCTGATAACGGGCAGGGTCAGCGCCGGTCTCGCCGGCTCGGTCAGCAAGGACCAGGTCGTCGTCGACCAAGGCACGCTTCGCAGCGACGCGCTCAATGCGTCCGTGACGGCCACAGTAGCGCTTGCCGATCTGTCGATGACGCTCAAGATGAATGCCGACGCGGCCTCGACGGCGCTGCCGCCGCAGATCAGCTCGGTTCTCGGCCAGCGCGTGCAGTTTTCCGCAACCGCGACACGCGACCCGGACGGTGCGTTCGCCGCCAACGCATTGCAACTCACCTCAGGCACGCTTAGCGCCAGCGGCACCGCCATGGCGCAAGGCACCGATATCCGGGCCGATATCAAGGGCACGCTCGGCGACGTGTCGGTGCTGTCCCCGCTGGTCGGCGCGAAGGTCGGCGGCGCCGTCGGTTTTGCGCTGACGGCAAGCGGCGCGCGCAGCGCACCGGATTTCTCGGTTTCGGCCAACAGCGACAGCCTGACGGCGTCCGGCCGTGTGGTGAAGCAGATCAAGTTGAGCGCGAGCGGCAAAGCCGATATCGCCAGTCCCGCCGCCGATGTCTCGCTGACCGGCTCGGTCGACGACCAGCCGCTCGACCTCAAGGCATCGCTGGTCACAACCGATGGCAAGCGCTCCATCAATGGACTTGCCGTCTCGTTAGCCGACAACAAGGTCTCCGGCGACCTCGGGCTCGATGACAACCTGCTGCCGCTCGGCACGTTGAACCTCGATGCGGCGGATATTGCTCCGCTGGCCAGACTTGCCGGCCAAACGGTAGCCGGCGACGTGCGTGGCACGATCCGTTTCGCGAATGACAATGGTGCGCCGACGGTCGCGATCGATGCGACGAGCGCCGCGATCTCGCGCGGCGAACTGGCGGCGAAGACAATCGCTGTCAACGCGCTGGTCGCCAACTATCTCAAAGCCCCGGCGATCTCCGGCAAGATCAAGGCCGACACGATCACCTCCGGAACCACGGTGATCAGCGGCATCGACGTCGACCTGAAGCGCGATGGCGACTGGACCGGCTTTAGCGGCGGCGCCACGGTCGCCGGCATTCCGGCCAGCGCGGCCGGGCGGGTCAGGGTTGCGAACGGCACCACCAGCATCGAGCTGGCCTCGGGCGAGGCGACCGTCCGCGGCATCAAGGCAGCTGTCGCACAGCCATCGGCGCTGACAATCGCCAATGGCAGGGTGAGCATAGAGAAACTGGCGCTCGGTGTCGGCGGTGGTTCGGTTGCCGTGTCGGGTACGGCTGGCCAGACGCTCGATCTCGCTGCCACCTTGTCGGCGGTGCCGGCAGCACTTGCCAATGATTTTTCACCGGGCCTCGATGCCGTGGGCGCGCTCAGCGGCACCGCGCAAGTCACGGGATCGTCGGCTGCCCCCGACATTCGCTTCAACGGCCAGCTCAGCGGCGCCGAAACCAGCCAGACCCGGCGGGCCGGGCTCGGGCCGCTCAATCTCGATGCGGCAGGCCGTTTCTCGTTGGCCAGCGGCGTCGCCATCGAGCATGCGACGCTTGCCGGCGAGAAAATCTCCGGCAAGGCAGCCGGCACCATCAATCCGAACGGTGCCAGCGATTTCTCGCTCGACCTCGCATCCACCGGCCCGAGCCTGCCGCTTTCGCTCGGCAGCAAGGAGAGCCCGATCAAGCTCGAGCTGCAGACGCTGTCGCTAAAGGCGGCCGGGCAGGGCACCCAGCCGAAGCTCGACATCTCCGCGACACTGCCATCGGCCGCCACCAATCTAGCTAAGATCGAGGGCATCACGCTTGCGCTGCACTCCGACCGCTTCGACGTGAAAGCCCGGAGCGGGCCGATCTCCGGCTCGGTGATCGCCGAAAAAATCGGCCTCGACAATCCGACCGTCGCGCCGCTGATCGCCGGCAAGGTCACTGCCAAAGTTGCCGGCAGCCTTGCCGCCGACGCTGTCATCATCGATAGCGGCACCGTGACCAGCGACGCGTTGAACAGCGGCTTCAACGGGCGGGTCTCGCTGGCCGACGGCGCCATCGATCTAAATCTCAAGGCGGACGCCGCGTCGGCGGCGCTGCCGGTGGCGGCGCGTGGCATGCTCGCCGAGCGGACGCAACTCAGTGCCGCGCTGAAGCGAGACGCCAACGGCAATGTCACCGCCAACGCGATCAGGCTGTCATCAGGCGCGCTGACCGCAGACGGGCAGGCGAGCCTTGCCGACAACAGGCTGAGCGCCGACGTCAAAGGCGCACTAGGCGACGTCTCGCTGCTGTCCAAGGATGCCAAAGGCGCTATTTCTTTCGCGCTGAATGCGCAAGGCGCCAGCACCGCGCCGGATCTGTCGCTGACTGTCAACAGCGACAAGCTTTCGGTGGCCGCGCGCGAGATCACCGGGCTGAAGCTCACAGCCACCGGCAAGGCGGACGCAGCCAACCCGGCGGCGAATGTGCGACTCACCGGAAATGTCGCGGGCCAGTCGCTGCAGGGCAGCGCCGTGCTGGCGACATCGGACGGCAAACGCGCCATCAACGGGCTCTTGCTGTCGCTGGGCAAGAACCGTATTTCCGGCGACCTGGCGCTCGACGATGCCTTCGTGCCGGTCGGCACTGTGGCACTCGACCTGCCCGATATCGGTCCGCTTGCTGCCCTGGCACTGGAAAAAGCCGATGGCGATGTGCGCGGCACGATCGCCTTCTCCAAGGCGGGCGCCGTGCCGCAGGTCGCCGTCAAGGCGACGACGGGCTCGATCTCGCGCGGCGATTTCTCGGCCAAGGCGGTGACCATCGATGCTCTGATCGCCAACTATCTGGCGGCACCGGTGATCTCCGGAAAAATCCGCGCCGACAGCGTAAACTCCGGCGGCACCGTTATTCGGGGCGTCGACGTCGATCTCAAGCGCGACGGCGAATGGACCGGTTTTTCGGGTGGCGCCACCGTCAAGGATATTCCGCTGAAGGCCGCCGGCCGGGTCAGGGCGGTCAAGGGCACGACGACCGTCGAACTTGCCTCCGGCGAGGCGACCATTCGCGGCATCAAGGCGGCCATCGCCCAGGCCTCGACCATCAACATCGCTAATGGAGTGACCAGCCTCGACAGGCTGGTGCTCAACCTCGGCGGCGGAACGGCGACGGTCACGGGCAAGGCTGGGCAGGCGCTCGACCTCAACGCGACGCTGGCCCGCGTCCCGATCTCGATAGCCAACAGTTTTTCGCCTGGCCTCGATGCCGCCGGCTCCGTCTCGGGCACGGTGAAGGTGACGGGCGCGCCGGCCAATCCGGCCGTCGCCTTCAAGATCGACGCCACAGGCGTTCAGACGTCGCAGACCCGCGGTGCAGGTTTCGGCGGCATGGGCGTTTCGTCTTCAGGTACGTATTCGGGCAACAGACTGACCTTCGACGCCAACATGAGCGATGCCGCCGGCCTTGGCCTCAAGGGCGGCGGCACGATGACGACATCAGGCGCGCCCACCCTTGATCTCAACTTTTCCGGCAAGGTGCCGTTCGCCTTCCTCACCAGGACACTCGCCGCGCAAGGCCTGTCCTTGAGCGGCACGGCCGACGTGGATGTGCAGGTGCGCGGCCCGGCGACGTCGCCGGTGATCTCAGGCACGGTCCGTACGTCAGGCGCCCGCCTGGTCGACGCGCGCTCGGGGCTCGCGATCAACGACATCACCGCCGATGTCGCTATCGGTGGTGGCGTGGCCAGGATCAACCGCCTGACCGGCACGCTGTCGACGCGTGGCAGCCTTTCGGCCAGCGGCACCGTCGGCATCGATCCGGCTAAGGGTTTCCCAGCCGACCTGTCGGTCAAACTGGTCGACGGCCGTTATACCGACGGCAAGGTGGTCACTGCTAACCTCGGCGGCGACCTGACCATCAAGGGACCGCTCACCTCCGGGCCGGTGATTTCCGGTACCGTCAACCTGGCCAAGACCGTCATCACCGTACCCGAAAAGCTGCCCGGCTCGCTGGCCGAGCTCAACGTCAAGCACAAGAATGCGCCGGCAGCCGTGCGTGCGCAGGACAAGGCGTTGCGCCCGGCCGCTGCAAGCAGCGGTGGCGGCGGCAGTGGCCTCAACCTCGACGTCACGATCAATGCGCCGAGCCAGATCTTCATCCAGGGCAGGGGCGTCGACGCCGAGCTCGGCGGTTCGCTGCGGCTGACCGGTCCGGCATCGTCACCCCAGGCGGTCGGCACCTTCACCTTGCGGCGCGGGCGGCTGACGATCCTTGCCAAGCGGCTGACCTTCACCGAAGGCACGGTCGGCTTCTCGGGCTCTCTGGTGCCCTACCTCAACCTTACGGCGCAATCCAAGACAACCAGCGCCACCGTGACCATCGTGGTCTCGGGCGAGGCGACCAACCCGAAATTCACCTTCTCCTCGGTACCCGCGCTGCCGGAGGACGAGGTGCTGGCGCAGCTGATCTTCGGCCGTTCGATGTCGAACCTGTCGCCGCTGCAGATCGCGCAGCTTGCCGAGGCTGCCGGACAACTGGCCGGCGTCGGCGGCTCGACCTCCCTGCTGCAGAACCTGCGCAGCGCGATCGGCGTCGACGATCTCGACGTAATCACCGACGAAGAGGGCGGCACCGCCGTCTCGGCGGGCAAGTATCTCAACGACCGCACTTACGTGACGATCCAGAAGGGCGATAGGCCCGGCTCGGGCAAGGCAACCGTCGATCTCGACGTCGGGCGCGGCGTCAAGCTGCGTGGTGAGGCAACCGACGCCGGTGAAGCCAAAGGCGGTGTTTTCTATGAACGGGAATATTGAAACGGCTGTTCGCGCAGAACAGTTGGTTGCCCGAAGAACGAGCGGCGCAGCAGCAAATGTCCCGGTTTAATTGTCCGTGGAGATTTCGCGCGAAATCCCTGGCGCAGTAGCAAATTTGCGCCAAGACTGTCGTTATCGCGCGAACCGCCCTGCTTTCAAAGTTGCACATTCCTTGGCATGTTCCCAATCCGTGCCGTCTTTGACATCATGGCGCGAATGCGGAATGTTAAAAGGCAGAAAGCCAACAATGGGAGTTAGTCATGACGATCTACAAGAGTAACGGCGACCGCGTTCCCGATCACATCCTGGCCATGGCCGAAGACGCCAAGGCAGGCAAGATGGATCGTCGCGAATTTCTGGCTCTCGCCAGCGTCTTCGGTGCGTCGACGGCGATGGCATATGGCATGCTTGGCCTTGCAGACCCCACGCCGGCCAAGGCGGAAGAGGTCCAGGGCAAGAAAGGCGGCGTATTGAAGGTCGCGCAGTGGATCAAGGATCCGAAGGATCCGCGCAAGTCCGACTGGTCGGAAATCGCCAATGCCGAGCGTCAGGCGCTCGAGCCGCTGGTCAAATATACCACCGAATACACATTCCGCCCCTATCTGCTGGAGAGCTGGGACGTGAATGACGACGCTACCGAATACACGCTGCACGTGCGCAAAGGCGTCACCTGGAACAACGGCGATCCGTTCACCGCAGACGACGTCATCTTCAACCTCAAGCGTTGGGCCGACAAGAAGGCCGAAGGCAATTCTATGCCCGGTCGCCTCGGTTCGCTGGTCAAGGACGACAAGCTGGATGAGAGCGCGGTGACCAAGGTCGACGACCACACGATCAAGCTGACGCTCAGCAAGCCCGATATCGCCCTCATTCCCAACGTGTGCGACTATCCCGGCCTCATCGTCCACAAGACGTTCGACGAAAAAGGCGGCGACTTCAAGTCCTGCCCGATCGGCACTGGGCCGTTCGAGCTGGTCTCTTACGATGTCGGCCAGAAAGTGGTCTACAAGCGTCGTGAAGACAACAAGTGGTGGGATGGCGAGGTCTTCCTCGACGGCATCGAGTTCATCGACTACGGCACCGATCCGGCGGCGATGGTCAGCGCTTTCGAAGCTGGCGAAGTGCACACCAATTTCGAAACCTCGGCCGACTATGTGTCGATCCTCGACGGCATGGACCTGGCGAAGTCCGAGGTCGTCACCGCCTCGACGATCGTCTGCCGCACCAATGTGACCAACAAGCCTTACGGCGACCAGAAGGTTCGCAACGCCCTGCAGCTCGCGGTCGACAACGCTGTCGTCCTCCAGCTCGGCTACGGCAATGCCGGCACGGTTGCCGAGAACCACCATGTCGCCCCGATCCATCCGGAATACTACGAATTGCCGAAGGTTGCTCGCGACCCGGCCAAGGCAAAGGCGCTGATGGCGGAAGCCGGCCAAGCCGATTTCGAGCACGAGCTGATCACGGTCGACGAAGACTGGCACAAGAACACCGGCGATGCGATCGCCGCGCAGATGCGCGACGCCGGCATCAAGGTAAAGCGTACGGTGCTGCCGGGTTCGACCTTCTGGAATGACTGGACGAAGTATCCGCTGTCGATGACCAACTGGAACATGCGGCCGCTCGGCGTCCAGGTTCTGGCGATCGGCTATCGTACAGGTGAAGCCTGGAACGAGACGGCTTGGTCGAATCCCGAGTGGGATGCCAAGCTCAACGCTGCGCTGGCAGTTGCCGACGCCGCCAAGCGCAAGGAAATGATGAAGGATATCGAGCAGATCCTGCAGGATTCCGGCATTATCATCCAGCCTTATTGGCGCAAGCTCTACAGCCATTCGGTCAAGGCGGTGCAGAACTACAAGATGCACCCGACCTTCGAGCGCGACTACGGTAAGGTCTGGCTCGACCAGGCCTGACCGGACGATCCGGAAAGGGGCGTCTGGCCCCTTTCTCTCGCTCGTTGCATGGTCCTTGGACCGGAAGTCGGCGCAGGAAAAAGTTGCGGACTCTTCGGCCGGGGTCTGCAATAAAAAGGGTATTGCATCTGGGACTGGTCTGAAGGCTTGTTCTGCCGCTGGCGGCAGGGCACGGCTTGCAAACCGGTTCCACCCCCCAACCCGACCGGCAGGGGACCGCCATGCTTTCTTTCGTTATCAGGCGTCTCGGCACCATGGCATTGACGATGCTGTGCCTGACGATGATCGTCTTCTTCCTGGTCAATCTCGGGCCCAATCTGAAGAAGCTCGCGATCAGCCAAACCGAAATGCACACATCGGCCGAGCAGCTCGAGGCTTGGCTGGTCAATCATGGCTATCGGCAGAATTTCTTTGTCCGCTACGGACAATGGCTGGGCGTCGTGCCCAAGCAGCCGGTGACCGACCCGGCGACAGGCAAGCCAGCGCAGCGTTTCTCCTTCTGCAACGATCCGGTCGTGCCGACATTTTCCGGCATCCTGCAAGGCGATTTCGGCTGCTCGACCAAATTCAAGACGACGGTCGCCTCGAAACTCTTTCCGGCGCTCAGCGCCACCGGCATCCTGATGCTCTGCGTGCTTGCGGTTATGGTGCCGGTCTCGCTCCTGATCGGCATTCTTGCCGGCATGCGCGAGGGCTCACGCACCGACCGCACATTGTCGGTGGCTTCGATCGCCTCGACGGCGACGCCCGAATATGTTTCGGGCGTCATCTTCACCGTCATCTTCGCCTCCTGGCTCGGCGTGCTGAACGGCTCGGCGGCCTCGGCCAGCCAGGGCATCACCTTCTACAATTTCACCTTGCCGGTGATGACGCTGGCGATCTACGGCATCGGCTACATCGCCCGCATGACCCGCGCCTCGATGGTCGAGGTGATGACGCAGCAATATATCCGAACCGCCCGGCTGAAGGGCCTCTCCTTCGGCAGCGTGGTGGTAAAGCACGCTCTGCGCAACGCGCTGATCGCACCGTTCACGGTCATCATGCTGCAGTTCCCCTGGCTGCTCACCGGCGTCGTCATCGTCGAGGTGATGTTCCGATACCAGGGGTTCGGCTACACGCTGGTCGAGGCGGCCGGCAACAACGACATCGATCTTCTGCTCGGCTGCTCGCTGGTCTCGGTGTTTATCGTCCTGATCACACAGCTCATCTCCGATGTCGGCTACGCGTTCCTCAATCCGCGCATCAGAGTTCAATAGGAGACCGGGCGGATGCAGGTCGAATATCTCAGCGCCTTCAACGTCGTACTCGGCGTGCTTACCCGCTTCTGGCCGGTCTGGATCGCTCTCGCCCTGGTGATGGGGGCGAGCTTCGGCTACAAGAAGAAGCTTGGCCTTTACGGCCAGCTTTTCGACAGCGGCGTCGGCATCGTCGGCGTCGGCATCTGCCTGTTCTGGCTGTTCACGGCGATCTTCGCATCGACCGTCGCGCCCTTCGATCCGCTCGCCCAGGTGCCGATCATGAAGGACGCGCTGCCGGGCGCGATCGAGCCGGCGTCGAAACTTGTATACTATTTCGGCGGCGACAAGCTCGCCCGCGACGTGTTCTCCCGCATGGTCTATGGCAGCCAGATCGTGCTGATCATCGCGCCGGCGGCAACCGGCTTTGCGCTGATGGTCGGCATCACGCTCGGCTTGCCGGCTGGCTATTACGGCGGCAGGATCGATACGGTGCTGTCCTTCCTCGCAAACCTTGTGCTGGCCTTCCCGGTGATCCTGCTGTTCTACCTGCTGGTGACGCCAGGCATCATGGACACGCCGATCCCCTACGCGATGGCCGGGCTGTTCTTCCTGTTTCCGATCATCTTCTTCAGTGTGCTGTTCTGGACGCGCTATAAGAACCGCCCCGACCGCCTCTATATCCTGCTTGGCTTGACGTTGGTCGTTGGCGGCTGGATCTATGCCGGCCTTGTCTTCGACGCCGATCCGTTCAAGATCATCCACATCGATCCTAACCAGCTCAACATCTTCGTGGCAGTGGTGTTCGCCTCCAGCCCGGGCGTGTTCCGCATCGTGCGCGGCCTGGTCATGGATATCAAAACGCGCGACTATGTTGCGGCGGCGCAGACGCGCGGTGAATCGCCCTGGTACATCATGCTGTGGGAGATATTGCCCAATGCGCGCGGGCCGCTTATCGTCGACGCCTGCCTGCGCATCGGCTACACCACGATCCTGCTCGGCACGCTCGGCTATTTCGGGCTGGGACTGGCGCCGGAAAGCCCGGACTGGGGCACGGCGATCAAGGATGCCAGCCGGCTGCTGCGCTCGTTCATCCACCCGGCGCTGCCGCCGACGATCGCATTGATGTCGTTCGTGCTCGGCCTCAACCTCCTGGCGGATTCGTTGCGCGAACAGTCGATGAAGGATTGATGCCGGGAAAGATTGAACCGGGAAAGATCGATGCCGGGTTCGGCCCGACATGCCTGCAGAACAAGGATTGGAGCGACCCATGAATGAGGCAGTTCGAAATCCCGCCAAGCCGACCAATGGGCCGACCAGTGGGCCGATCATCGAGATCGAGAACCTGTCGATCTCCTTCTTCACCCGCAAGGGCGAGATCCCGGCCGTCATGGATTTTTCCTGCACGGTCATGCCCGGCGAGGCGATGGGCATCGTCGGCGAATCCGGCTGCGGCAAGTCGACCGTGTCGCTCGGCATCATGCGCGACCTCTCCAACATCGGAAAGATCGTCGGCGGAAAGATCAAGTTCCAGGGCAAGGACATGGGAGAACTGTCCGACGAGGAACTGCGCGCCATCCGCGGCAACAAGATCGCGATGATCTACCAGGAGCCTATGGCCAGTCTGAACCCGGCGATGAAGGTCGGCCAGCAGCTGATGGAAGTGCCACTGATCCACGACAAGGTGTCGAAGGACGAAGCCCATAAACGCGCTTTGGAAATGGTGCGCGCGGTGAAGCTGCCGGATCCCGAGCGCATGATGCGTTCCTACCCGCACCAGCTTTCCGGCGGCCAGCAGCAGCGCATCGTCATTGCCATGGCGCTGCTGTCGAAGCCTGCGCTGCTTCTGCTCGACGAGCCGACGACAGCGCTCGACGTGACGGTTGAGGCCGGTATCGTCGATCTGGTCAAGGGGCTGGGCGAGAAGTTCGGGACCTCGATGATCTTCGTGTCGCACAATCTCGGCCTGATCCTGGAGACCTGCGACCGCATCACGGTGATGTATTCGGGCGAAGCGGTGGAGACGGGCAAGATCAAGGACGTCTTCGACCGGATGCGCCATCCCTACACGCAAGGCCTGTTCCGCTCGATCCCGTTGCCGGGCGCCGACAAGAATTCGCGGCCTCTGATATCCATTCCGGGGCAGTTGCCGCTGCCGCACGAGCGGCCGAAGGGCTGCAATTTCGGCCCGCGCTGCCACCATTTCGTCGAGGGCGTCTGCAACGCCGCCGAAATTCCGATGATCGCGGTCGAAGGCCATGACGGGCATTTCTCGCGCTGCGTACGCTTCAACGAGATCGACTGGGAGGCGCTGCCGCCTGGCGCCAAGAAAGTCAACGAGCGCGTGGTGCCCGGTGCGCCGGTGCTCCAGATCGAAGACCTCAGGAAGTACTACAAAGTCGGCGGCAGCGAAGTGTTCGGCTCGAGCGAAGGACGTGTCGTCAAGGCCAACGAGACGATCTCTTTCATGGCGCGCGAATCCGAGACCGTCGCTATCGTTGGCGAATCCGGCTGCGGAAAATCGACCCTGGCCAAGGTGTTGCTCGGCCTCGAAACGGCAAGCTCCGGCCGCGTGAAGCTGGGCAACAAGGAAATCCAGTCGACCGGGATCGAGAAGCGCAGCGTCGACACCGTGTCGTCGATCCAGATGGTTTTCCAAAATCCGTTCGACACACTCAATCCCAGCCATTCGGTCGGTTCGCAGATCATCCGTACGCTGGAAAAGTTCAATGTCGGCGACACGGTGGCCGACCGCCGCAAGCGGATGCTGGAACTGCTCGATCTGGTGAAGCTGCCAAGGGCATTCGAGACGCGCAAGCCGCGCCAGCTTTCAGGTGGCCAGAAACAGCGCATCGGCGTGGCGCGGGCCTTTGCCGGCGACGCCAAGGTGGTGGTGGCCGACGAGCCGGTCTCGGCGCTGGATGTGTCCGTCCAGGCGGCGGTGACCGAACTCTTGATGGACATCCAGCGCAAGAACAAGACCACGATGCTGTTCATCAGCCACGATCTGTCGGTGGTGCGCTACATCGCCGACCGCGTCGTCGTCATGTATCTCGGCTATATCGTCGAGCAAGGCACGACCGACCAGATATTTTCGCCGCCCTATCACCCCTATACCGAGGCGCTGCTGTCGGCGATCCCGATTGCCGATACCAGCGTGGTGAAAAGGCATATCGTGCTCGAAGGCGACATTCCGTCGGCGATGAACCCGCCCTCGGGCTGCCCGTTCCAGACGCGCTGCGGCTACAAGAAACTTGTGCCGGACAATCTTTGCGAAACTACGGTGCCGCCGGTCAAAAATCTCGGCGACGGTCATATGAGCCTGTGCTGGCTGGCCGACGACGTGCTGGCAAAAATGGAGCCGGTGATTAAATTCGACAAGGAACACGCGGCGAATGAGGGCGTGCCGGATGATGCAAACCACGGTGTTGGCCCGGGCTTTGCTGGAGATCCGCCCAAGCGCCCGCATGGCAAGACTGGCAGCGTTGAAGCCGATGCCGAGGGTCAGGCAGCGGAGAATGCCGAAGCGGTCGCCAAAGCCCGCCGTCACGAGGTTCGCGACGAGGTTTCAGAGACCGGCGGCATCTCAAGCTCTGCCGATAGCGCGGTGGCACCAATCACGCCGCCGACAGTCGGCGACGGCCGCCAAGCTGAGAACGCCACGCGCAAGCCGCGCAAACCCAAGGGCGGCTGAAATACCGTTGATATGCTAGGGCGCGCATTGCCGTAGCTGCGCGGCGTAGTCCTGCGCCATCTGTTCGGTGGCGTGCGCATAGCGCTGCACGTCGGCGCCGCCGCGATTGCCGCGCTTATAGGCATTCCAGCCAAGATAGTAGGCGAGATACAGATTGTAGGTGTCGTTGCGGGCGACGCCGAGCGTGTCGGCGGTCTTGGAATGATACCAGCCGACAAAATCGACGGCATCGGCAAACCTGGTGCGGCGCGCCGCCCAACTGCCGGTCTCGTTCTGGTATTGCGCCCAGGTGCCGTCGAGCGCCTGCGAGAAGCCGGTGGCACTGGAGATATGTTTCCAGGGAATGAAGCCCAGCAGCTTGGTGCGCGGCGGCCTGGCGTTGCTCTTGAAGCCGGATTCCTTGCGCACCGTCGCCATCAGCACGGGGACCGGCACCCCATATTTCTGCTCGGCGCGCTGTGCCGCCGCCTGCCAGTTGTCGAACCAGCCATCGTTCTGGTCGAAAACGGCGCAGACATCGTTGATGTGGTTCGGCGGCGTCGCGCATGCCGAAAGCGTCAGCGGCGCGGCAATCGCTACAATTTTACTAAAACTCGACCTACGCATTGGAAGAGCATTAGGCCGAAAACATAAAAGGAATCTTGCGGCGTTCCTTAACGGCTCGTCGGCCGCTTTGGCAGGCGCTGAGGAAGTATGAAGATTCCGACGTTTGTTGTCGCTTTTACCGATATGCAATTCCCGGAATGGCGCCTTGGCTAAAATCACGCCCGCAGGTGGCGGATTCTTGACAGCTCGATCCTCGTGCCGGCGCTTTGATGCGCCGCATGAGCGAACCAAGACGCAAGCGCGGCGCCGAGCGAACGAGCAACAGGGGACCGACCGCCATCCCGCAACTGCCGCTCAGGCGGGTGACAAACCCTTATCCGCCGATGGCGATGCTCTCGGCCGACCAGATCGAGGCGATCCATGAAGCCTCTATGCATATCCTGGAGAATTTCGGCATCGAGGTGATGAGCCCGCGGGCGCTGTCGCTGTTCGAGAAGGCCGGGGCCAAGGTCGATCATGCCTCGATGAACGTCCGCATCGATCGCGGCATGATCGAGGAAGCGCTGAAGACGACACAGTCCAGCTACACTCTGACGCCGCGCAATCCCGCCCATGCCGTCCACCTCGGCGGCAATACCATCAACTTCACGCTCGTCGCCGGGCCGCCCAATGTGCACGACATGGAGCGCGGCCGCCGTGCCGGCAATTTGCGCGATTATTCCGATCTCGTCCGCCTGGCGCAGCATTTCAACTGCATCCACATGCTCGGCAACCAGGTCTGCGCGCCGGTGGAATTGCCGGCGAATTCCCGTCATCTCGACACCTATTTCGCCAATCTGACGCTGACGGACAAAAGCTTTCACGTCTCGGCCATCGGCCGTGGCAGGGCGCTCGACGGCATCAAGATGATGGCAATCGCGCGCGGACTGACGCTTGACGAGATGCGCGACGATCCCGGGGTCACCACGATCATTTCGGTCAACTCGCCGCGCCGCTTCGACGAGATGATGGCCGAGGGGCTGATGACGATGGCCGAGTTCGGCCAGTCGGTGGCGGTGACGCCGTTCACGCTGATGGGAGCGATGAGCCCGGTGACGCTTGCCGGCGCGCTCGCCCAGCAGAATGCCGAGGCGCTGTTTGGCGTTGTGCTGACGCAGCTCGTCCGTCGCGGCGCGCCGGTGATGTATGGCGCCTTCACCTCCAATGTCGATATGAAATCGGGCGCGCCGGCCTTCGGCACGCCTGAAAATACCAAGGCGAACATCGCGTCCGGACAGTTGGCGCGGCGTTACAAGCTGCCTTATCGCACGACACCGGGCTCAGCCTCCAATGCCGCCGACGCGCAAGGCGCCTATGAGACGCTGATGGCGCTGTGGGGCGCGGTGCTAGGCCACGGCAACCTCGTCTATCACGCCGCCGGCTGGCAGGAGGGCGGACTAACTGCATCGTTCGAAAAGTTCATCATCGACGTCGAGATGATCCAGCACATGATGGCGTTTTTGCGCCCGATCGAAGTCAACGAGGCCGAGCTTGCCGTCGAGGCTCTGGGTGCGGTTCCGACCGGCGGCCACTTCTTCGGCGAGCCACACACGCTGGAGCGCTACGCCACGGCCTTCTACCAGCCGATACTGTCCAACTGGCAGAACTACGAGGCCTGGCAGGAGGCCGGTGGGCTCGACGCCACGTCGCGTGCGACCAGGCTGTGGAAGAAGGCGCTGGAGGACTACGCCGAGCCGGTGATGGAAATCTCCAGGCGCGAGGCGCTGGAGGCGTACCTAGCCAAGCGCAAGGAAGCGATCGGGCAGAGCGAGCCTTAAGCACCACTCTTCTCGGATTCATCTTCTTCTCTTCCAGAATCATGAAACCCATCCAACTCTTTGAAATGACGAGAATCCCATGAAATCACATGCAAAGGTCGTGGTTATTGGCGGTGGCGTCGTCGGGTGCTCCGTGCTGTTCCATCTGGCCCGGCACGGCTGGACCGACATCGTGCTCCTGGAGCGCGATGAATTGACCTCCGGCTCGACCTGGCACGCGGCCGGCGGCATGCACACGATCAACGGCGATCCCAATGTCGCCAAGCTGCAGAAATACACGATCTCGCTCTACAAGGAGATTGAGGAACTGTCCGGCCAGGCGACCGGCGTGCATCTGACCGGCGGTGTGCTGCTGGCGGCGACCGAGGCGCGGCTCGACTGGCTGCGCGGCGTTGTCGCCAAGGGCCGCTATCTCGGCATCGAGCTCGAGGAGATATCGCCGGCCGAAGCCGCCGAACTGATGCCTCTGCTCGATCCCAAGCAGTTCGTCGGTGCCGTCCGCAACAAGGAGGATGGCCATCTCGATCCATCCGGCGTTACCCACGCCTACGCCAAGGCCGCGAGGAAGCTTGGGGCCGAGGTTGAGCGCTTCACCAAGGTCGAGGACATCGTGCGGCGCGCCGACGGGCTGTGGCGCGTCATTACCAACAAGGGCGAGGTGGTGGCCGAGCATGTCGTCAACGCCGGCGGCCTGTGGGCGCGCGAGGTCGGCCGCATGGTCGGGCTGGAGCTGCCGGTGCTGGCGATGGAGCACATGTACCTGATCACCGAGGACATGCCGGAAGTCGCCGCCTGGAACCAGAAGACCGGCACGGAAATCATCCATGCAGTCGACTTTGATGGCGAGCTCTATCTGCGTCAGGAGCGCGGCGGCATGCTGATGGGTACTTACGAAAAGGCCAACAAGCCATGGTCCGAGTTCCAGACGCCGTGGAACTTCGGCCACGAGTTGCTCGAGCCCGACATCGACCGCATCGCGCCATCGCTGGAGGTCGGCTTCCGGCATTTCCCGGCCTTCCAGAACACCGGTATCAAGCAGATCATCAACGGGCCCTTCACCTTCGCGCCGGACGGCAATCCGCTGGTCGGGCCGGTGCGCGGCCTGCCGGGGTTCTGGGCGGCCTGTGGTGTCATGGCCGGGTTCTCACAGGGGGGCGGCGTCGGGCTGGCGCTGTCGAACTGGATGATCGAGGGCGATCCCGGCGCCGACATCTGGGCGATGGATGTGTCGCGCTACGGTGACTGGGCCACGATGGCCTATACCAACGCCAAGGTGCGCGAAAACTATTCGCGGCGGTTTTCGATCCGCTTCCCCAACGAGGAACTGCCCGCTGGACGGCCGCTCAAGACCACACCGGTCTATGATCTCCTGTCGGCCAAAGGCGCGCAATGGGGCGTCGCCTATGGGCTGGAAGTGCCGCTATGGTATGCGCCGGAAGGCGTGAGGGACGAGTTCTCGTGGCGGCGCTCGAGCGATTTCGAGCATGTCGCAAATGAGGTCAAGACCGTTCGAGAAGGCGTTGGCCTGTCGGAGATTTCGAGCTTCGCCAAATACAAGGTGACGGGCGAGGGCGCTGCAGCCTGGCTCGACCGCCTGCTTGCCTGCAAGCTGCCAAGGCCCGGCCGCATGACGCTGGCGCCGATGCTGAAGGAAGACGGCAGGCTGATTGGCGATTTCACGCTAGCCAATCTCAGCAGCCCAAATTCGGAAAGGGACGGCTGGTTCCTGGCCGGCTCCGGCGTCGCCGAGCAGTACCATATGCGCTGGTTCGAAGCGCATCTGCCGAAGGACGGCTCGGTCAGTATCGAAGCGCTGGGAGCAAAACTCACCGGCTTATCGATCGCCGGGCCGAGCACGCGGAACCTTCTTGAAAAGGTCACACCATCTGATGTGTCGAATACGGCCTTTCCGTTCATGGCCATCAGCAAGATGGACATCGGCATGGCGCCGTGTCTGGTCGGGCGTGTCAGCTACACCGGCGATCTCGGCTACGAGATCTGGGTGGCGCCGGAATATCAGCGCGCCGCCTATCAGGCGCTGATGGCGGCGGGCGAAGAATTCGGCATCGGCCTGTTCGGCTCGCGAGCGCTCAACGCATTGCGGCTGGAAAAGAATTACGGCTCATGGGCGCGCGAATACCGGCCGATCTATGGGCCGCTGGAGGCCGGCCTCGATCGCTTCGTCGCCTATGCCAAGGAGGCCGATTTCATCGGCAAGCAGGCGGCGCTGGCAGAGCGCAAGCAAGGCGGCAGACTGCGGCTGCGGGCCTTTGTCGTCGATGCTGTCGATGCCGACGTCATCGGCGACGAACCAATCTGGCATGGCGGCGCCGTGCGCGGCTGGGTCACGTCGGGCGGCTATGCGCATCATTCGAAAAAATCCGTCGCTATCGGCTATGTGCCGAAAGAGATTGCCGACGAAGTCGACGGTTTTGAGATCGAGCTTCTGGGCAAACGCCATGTTGCGCGCATGCAGCCGGTCCCACTGTTCGACGCGAACTTCGAGCGGATGCGTGGGTGAGGTTTCAGGCGCTGCGGCGGTTATCCAGCGCCAATGCGCCGGCGCCGGCGAATACCAGATAGAGGAAGATGAAGCAGAACGATATTGCCGCATCGCCACCATTGTTGACCGGGAAGAAGTCGCGCGGCATGTGCGCCATGAAATAGGCGATCGCCATCTCACCGCTGAGAAGGAATGCCACCGGCCTAGTGAAAAGCCCCAATACCAGCAGGATGCCACCGGCGAATTCCAGGATGGCCGCGGTCAGCGATAGCCCGCTCAGGGCGCCGGCATGGTCGCCGACGGGGAAATTGAACAGCTTTTGCGTACCATGTTCGATGAATTGCAGTGCCGTCACGAAGCGCAATGCGGCCAGAGCCTGCAGCTGATATCTGACAAGACCGTCGAAAAGCTTCATCTAAGACTCCATTTTACCCCCGAACCGGCCATAGATCATCGCCCGACAGGGGACCATTCACTTCGCATGGCCCGCCAGCCACAATCAGTGATTGGAAATGTTCCTCGTTCTTTTAATATTTTTCTCTCCAGGGTTGTATTTTAAATGCTATAGTTGTAGTGATATCCAGACACTCCAAACCATGTGGGTTCCGTTTGCCATGAGAAAAGTCGTCGTCAGCCTATCCGCCATCCTTGCAGGCACCAGCGTCGCCACGGCCGACGATGCCGGCTGTGCTGCCTTCAAATGGCCGGTGACGCGCGAGGAGGCCCTGTTTGCGGCGGCGCCCGCCGCGCAGTCCGGCGCTGACCTTTCGGTCGGCGAGGCTGCAGATGTGGCGTTGGCGCCGGTCGGCACGATCAGCTTCACCGTTCCGCCGGAACGCGCGCCGGCAGCCGGTACATTCGGCGCGATGGCGAGCGTGGCCGTGCCCCCGGAGGGAGAGCTCCAGATCAGCCTGTCTGATGAGGCTTGGATCGATGTCGTTCAGGACGGTAAAGCCGTGAAGTCGGCGGCTTTCAGTGGTATAAAAACCTGTCCGGGGATCCGCAAGAGCGTGCGCTTCAAGCTAGCCGCCGGCCCGGCGACCATCCAGCTCAGCGGCGCCAAGAAGCCCGATCTCAAAGTTTCCGTGCTGACGCCGGAATAGTTCTCAAAGAGCGTAAGGTTGGAGGGACAGCGCCCCTCTCTGTCCTGCCGGACATCTCCCCCACGAGGGGGGAGATCGGTTTTTGCTGCCGGTTTCGCCAATCGCGACGAGACGTTGCTACCGCACCGGTGCCATTAGCGCGAAATGGGCGCCTTGCGGGTCTGTGCACTGCACGATCCAGCTGCCGCCGGGGACCTCCATCGGACCCATCAGGATCTTGCCGCCATTGTCGGTGACGCGCTTGGCTGCCGCGTCGATGCCGGGCACGTTGAAATAGAACTGCCAGACCGGCATCGGGATCTGCTCGGGCTTGTTCATTATGCCGCCAACGGGCTCGCCGCCGAAGGCGAAAAGCTGGTAGACGCCCATCGGACCCATATCCATGGCGTCGCCCTTCTCCCAGCCGAACTGACTGGAATAGAAATCGGACGCCGCCTTCCAGTCTGATGTGTAGAGCTCATGCCAGCCGATGTTGCCGGGTGTCGCCAATGGTAGCGGCGGCTGGTCGGGACCGCTGGGCTGCAGGAAGTTGAACATCGCGCCTTGCGGATCGGCAACGACGGCGAAGCGGCCAACGCCCGGAATGTCGTCTGGCTCGCGGTGAACCGCGCCACCAGCCTTCTTGAGGGAGGCCGTTGCGGCATCGACATCCCTGGTGAGGATATAACCGATCCAGGCCGGCGGCATTCCCATCTTGCGCGCGTCATCGGGCAGCGTCATCAGCCCGCCGACGCCGCGCTCGCCGACATTCATGACGATATAGCGCGGCATGCCCGGCGCCCCGTCGAAAGGCTGCCCCCGCCAGCCTACCACGGCGGTGTAGAACGCCTCGGCGGCGTCGAGATCGGTGGTCATCAGCTCGTACCAGAAGAAGGGCATGGGGGACTGTGGCATTGTCGTGCTCCTTGCGGTTTTTCGATCATGCGCGATCCATTCTAGGACGATCTTCACGACGAAAATCCGACAGCCAACCAAAAAAGATGACGGCAAACCGGAAATGTTACCGGGTTGCGCGCCCTGTGGTTTTCGACTTTGCTTGCAGTCAACGAGGGGTTGTTGATCCATGCGCCGGATGTCGCTCACTTCCGAACTTGTCGCGCTGTGCGACGAGATCAGGTTGATCCATGGCAACGCTCCTGAATGCGGTTCCGTACCTGCTTCGTGACGTATATGGCCGTTTGGAAAAACATGATTATTACAGTCATGTTTGTTGAAGCTTTTCAGTCGCTTGCGCCGAAAATTGACCAATTGATAAAAAAATAAAACGTGCTAGCCTTCCCCAAAACAAGAACATGGGGAACTGACGATGGCAGAAGGCCAGTTCAAGCAAGGCATTGCCGGCGGGCGGCTTTCGCCGGAACAATACGCCGATAATTTCGCCGACCTGCATCCGCCGCTCGATCACCACGAGGCGCTGGTCGAGTCCGACCGCTGCTACTTCTGCTATGACGCGCCGTGCATGAATGCATGCCCGACCTCGATCGACATCCCGCTGTTCATCCGCCAGATTTCGACGGGCAATCCGATCGGCTCAGCCAAGACGATTTTCGACCAGAACATCTTGGGCGGCATGTGCGCCCGCGTCTGCCCGACCGAGACGCTGTGCGAAGAGGTCTGCGTGCGCGAAGTGGCCGAAGGCAAGCCGGTGCAGATTGGTCGCCTGCAGCGCTACGCCACCGATGTCGCCATGGCCGAAAACAAGCAGTTCTACAAGCGCCCCGAACCGACCGGCAAGACCGTCGCCGTGGTCGGCGCCGGTCCGGCCGGGCTAGCGGCCGCGCATCGGCTCGCCCGCTACGGCCACGACGTGACCATCCTGGAAGCCCGCCCGAAGGCCGGCGGCCTTAATGAATACGGTATCGCGGCCTATAAGAGCGTCGACAATTTCGCCCAAGCCGAGGTGGACTATGTCACGTCGATCGGCGGCATCGACATCCAGAACGGCAAGGCGCTCGGCCGTGATTACCAGCTGTCGGACCTGACCCGGAATTACGACGCGGTGTTCCTCGGCATGGGGCTTGCCGGCGTCAATGCCTTGCGAGCGGATGGCGAGGAGGCGCCGGGTGTCACCAATGCCGTGGAATTCATCTCGGAGCTTCGCCAGGCCAGCGATCTGGCCAGCCTGCCGGTCGGCCGGCGTGTTGTCGTCATCGGCGGCGGCATGACGGCGATCGACGCGGCGGTGCAATCGAAGCTGCTCGGGGCCGAAGAGGTGACGATCTGCTACCGGCGCGGGCCGGAGCACATGAACGCCTCCGAATTCGAGCAGGACCTGGCCGCTGCCAACGGCGTCATCATCCGGCACTGGCTGCAGCCGAAGCGGGTCATTGCCGATGGCGGCAAGGTGTCGGCGATCGAGCTCGAATACACCGCGATGGACGGCGACCGGCTCGTCGGCACCGGCGAGCGGCTGACACTGACCGCCGACCAGGTGTTCAAGGCGATCGGCCAGAGTTTTGTCCCGGCTGCGCTCAACGGCAGCGGGGCTTTGCTTGACCTGGAAGCCGGCCGCATCAAGGTCGACACCGAAGGCCGCACCTCGCTGCCAAACGTCTGGGCCGGCGGCGACTGCATCTTTGGCGGCGACGACCTGACCGTCTCGGCCGTCGCGCAAGGCCGCGACGCGGCGGAAAGCATTCATCGGGCACTTGCCTCGAACGGGAGGGCATGAGCATGGCAGACATCCGCAATAATTTCGTCGGCATCAAATCGCCGAACCCGTTCTGGCTGGCCTCGGCGCCGCCGACCGACAAGGCCTACAACGTCATCCGCGCCTTCAAGGCGGGCTGGGGCGGCGTTGTCTGGAAGACGCTCGGCGAAGAGGGTCCGCCGGTGGTCAACGTTAATGGCCCGCGCTACGGCGCGATCTGGGGCGCCGATCGTCGCCTGCTTGGCCTGAACAATATCGAGCTGATCACCGATCGCGACCTGCAGGTCAATTTGCGCGAGATCAAGCAGGTCAAGATGGACTGGCCCGACCGGGCGATCGTCGTCTCGCTGATGGTGCCGTGCGAGGAGCATGCCTGGAAGGCGATCCTGCCGGTGGTCGAGGAGACCGGCGCCGATGGTATCGAGCTCAATTTCGGCTGCCCGCACGGCATGTCGGAACGCGGCATGGGTGCGGCGGTCGGTCAGGTGCCGGAATACATCGAAATGGTGGTGCGCTGGTGCAAGGCCAACACCCGCATGCCGGTCATCACCAAGCTGACGCCCAACATCACCGACATACGCAAGCCGGCACGCGCTGCGCTGTCCGGCGGCACCGATGCGGTGTCGCTGATCAACACCATCAATTCGATCACCGGCGTCAATCTCGACAATTTCGCACCGGAGCCGACCATCGACGGCAAGGGTTCGCATGGCGGCTATTGCGGTCCGGCGGTGAAGCCGATCGCGATGAACATGGTGGCCGAGATCGCGCGCGACCCGGAAACGCATGGCCTGCCGATCTCCGGTATCGGCGGCATCACCACCTGGCGCGACGCCGCCGAGTTCATGGCGCTCGGCGCCGGCAATGTGCAGGTGTGCACGGCGGCAATGACCTATGGCTTCAAGATCGTGCAGGAGATGATCGCCGGCCTGGAAAACTGGATGGACGAGAAGGGCCATGCCTCGCTCGACGACATCGTCGGCCGCGCCACGCCCAACGTCACCGACTGGCAGTATCTCAACCTTAACTATATCGCCAAGGCGCATATCGACCAGGACGCCTGTATCAAATGCGGCCGCTGCCACATCGCCTGCGAGGACACCTCGCACCAGGCGATCACCAGCATGGTGGACGGCGTCAGGCATTTCGAGGTGATCGAGGCCGAATGCGTCGGCTGCAATCTCTGCGTCAATGTCTGCCCGGTCGAGAACTGCATCACCATGGAGCCGCTGGCGGTCGGCGTGATGGACCAGCGCACCGGCAAGCCGGTGTCACCGATCTACGCCAACTGGACGACGCATCCGAACAACCCGATGGCCAAGGTGGCGGCGGAATAGCATTGCGAAAAAAAAGCGGCGTTCACGGGCGCCGCTTTTTTAATTTCCCTATTGCGGACAAAGATTATCCACGATAATCTATATCCATGACTAGGAGAGCGAAATGAAGCTGGGTGAGGGCGTCGAAGCGGCCATCCACTGCGCCGCGATGCTTGCTGGCGTTGATGGCGCCGCGACCATGCCGGGTGCTGCCATGGCGGAAGCGTTCGGGCTGTCGCCGAGCTATCTCCTCAAGCATCTCAACATGCTGACGGTGTCGGGCATTCTGGAATCGGTTCCGGGGCCGTCCGGCGGCTACCGGCTGGCGCGGCCGGCGGAACGCATTACGCTGCTCGATATCGTGTTGGCCGTCGAAGGGCGAGAACCGGCCTTTCGCTGCGCCGAAATCCGCCAGCGCGGCCCCGCCAGGCTCGATGCCTCGGTTTATGTCAAACCCTGCGGCATCAAGGTGGCGATGCTGAAGGCCGAGCGTGCCTACCGCGCAGCGCTCGCCGACGCCCGGCTGTCCGACATCGTTGCAGAATACACGGCCGATGCCGATCCCCGTTCGGTCGCCGCCAACTGCGCCTTCGTCGAGCGCCATCAGCGTCCGCAGAAATCAAGTTCAACCAAGCAAGCATGAAAGGCTAAAAACGATGAAAGAGAGGCTGCAATTTTTCGGCGCGGCGCCGGAGATCATGAAGGCGGTGTCGGCGCTCAACAAGGCAGTCGACGAATGCGGGCTCGAAAAAAGCCTGTTGCATCTGATCAAGCTCAGGTCGTCGCAGATCAACGGCTGCTCGTATTGCGTCGAGATGCACAGCCGCGAGGCGCGCCACGACGGCGAGAGCGAGCAGCGGCTCTATCTCGTCTCCGCCTGGAAGGAATCGCCGCTATTTTCAGAGCGCGAACGCGCAGCCTTTGCCTGGACCGACGCGCTGACCAGGATCGCCGACAACGGTGTTTCGGACGAACTCTACGCAAGGACGCTCGAGCATTTTTCGGAGCAGGAGTTGGTCAAGCTGTCGGTTGCACTCGGCATGATCAACACCTGGAACCGACTTTGCGTTCCGTTCCATGCAATCCATCCGATGCCGGCGGTCATGGCCGCTTGAGCATGGACCAGGCGCGCGGCCTGCGTCGCGCGCCTCTTTTCTGCCCAAGGACCAACAGCATGTTTTCAAGCTTTGATAGTGAGATTCTATTCGCGGCCCGCCTGCTGCTCGGCGGCGCCTTTGTCTTTGCCGGCCTGCGCAACATCCAGAACGCGGCGTTCCTGACCCAATTGATGACGACGCGCGGCGTGCCGCAGGCGCGGCTGGTGCTCTGGCTGGGGATCGTCCTGCAGACCGTCACCGGAGCACTGGTGATCGCGGGCATCTGGACCGCTGCCGCCGCTCTGTGCCTGGTGTTGTTCCTTGTCGTTGCTACGCAGATGTTCCATAATTTCTGGGATCATCAGGGTCCCGAGCGCGCGTCCCGCATCAATGGCTTTGTCGGCAACGTCGCGCTGACCGGAGGATTTCTGGCGCTGATCGCGCAGTCGCTTTGAAAGCGATTACCGCGTAGATGTAGCCGCGTTACGCCGCATACCGCAAGCCGCCGTCGCAGGTCAGGATCTGGCCGGTGACGAAGCTGTTCGAAACCAGGAACGCGATCGCCTCAGCAACGTCCTCGGCGCGGCCGATGCGGCCGACCGGCGTCTTGCCTGCATAATCGGCAAACACCGCATGGCGCTGTTCATCAGGCAAAAAATCCCACCAGGGCGTGTCAATGACGCCCGGCGCCACGACATTGACGCGTAACGGCTTCAGCTCCATTGCCAGGATCGGCACCACGGTCAGCAGCATGCCGTTGACGGCGGCGATGCCGGCGACACCCGGCGCCGACAATTGCGCCGACACCGCCGAGATGAAAGTCACCGAGCCGCTCTTGTTCAGCGTCGGCAAGGCGGCCTGCAGGCAGGAGAGCTGCGGCCGGACCTTCTCGTCGACGCCGCCGCCGATGTCGGTCAGGTCAAGCGTTTCGAACGGGCCGAGCCCCTTGCCGCCGCTGGCGGCCAGCACCAGGTGATCGAAAGGGCCGAGATCGCTGAAAAACCGGCGAACCTCGTCCGGCTTCGCGGCATCGAAGGCAGCTTTTCCGACCGCGCCGCCAAGGCTTTGCCCTGCGTTGTCGAGCCTTTCCCGGTTGCGCCCGGTGATCGTCACCTTCATGCCCGGACCAAGCAGCTTTTTCGCGGTGGCGAGGCCGATGCCGGAGGAGCCGCCGACGACCACAGTGTGCTGCGCTTTCTCGATCATGAATTTTCTCTCTTCGATGTTGCGGAAGCCGGTGCGAGCCCGACAAGACCGAGGCTCAATTCCCGCAATCGACGTCGTGCCTTAGCGTCATAGGCTTGCGCATCGGCGCGGGATTCCCTCTGGCCGTCGAAATAGAGGCCGCTCCGCCCTTCGAGCGCCGGCGATGTGGCGAGATTGATGATGGCTTCGGCGCCGGTTTGGACCGAGCTCCAGGGTGTGACGCCCGCCTGCCGCACCATCGTGGTGTTCATGTAGCTTGCCGGATGCAGGCTGTTGACCGTGACGCCGGTGCCGTTCAGCTGCTCCGCCAGATCGATGGTGAACATGATCTGCGCCAGCTTGCTCTGGCAGTAGGCACGGATGCCGTCATAGGAGCGGGTCAGCATGACATCGTCGAAATCGATCGCCTGCTGGCCTGCCGAGGCGACGTTGACGATGCGCGCCGGCGCGCTGGCCTTGAGCAGCGGCAGCAGCTCCGTGGTGAGCAGGAAGCCGGCGAGATAGTTGACGGCAAAGCGCAGTTCGTAGCTGTCGGCGCTGACCTGTCGTTTGGCGTTGGGGCCGGCGGTGCCGACGCCGGCATTGTTGATGAGGACATCGAGTCGGCCCGTGCGGGCGCGAACAGCCTCGGCGAGGCGGCGGACCTCGGCCAGGGAGGAGAGATCGGCCACGAGCAACTCGGCTTTGCCGCCGGCGGCTTCGATCTCGGCCACGATCGCCTTGCCCCTGGTCGCGTCGCGGCCATGCACCAGGATGCGGGCGCCGCCGGCGCCGAGCCTTTGCGCGACGACACGGCCGACGCCGTCGGTCGACCCGGTGATGAGGATTGTCTTGTCTTTCAGTTCCATGTTCAGAGCCTCCATCTCATCGCTTTGAGCGGAAAGATGGGGCACCAGCCACTTGCCAAACAGTTCAAACTTTATCCTGGTATCGGTACTGCTATAATAGCGGCCATGGATTCCACCGCGCATTCCGCCGAAGACAGCCGCCGCCGCGAGCTCGGCGCCTTCCTGCGTTCGCGGCGCGAAAGGCTGACGCCTTCGGCCACCGGCATCTCGACCGGCTTACGCCGGCGCACGCCCGGGCTGCGGCGCGAGGAGGTGGCGATGATCGCCGGCGTCGGCACGACCTGGTACACCTGGCTGGAGCAGGGCCGCGACGTTCGGCCGTCGGTGGAAGTGCTGACCGCACTCAGCCAGGCGCTGCGCCTGGACGCGGCTGAGCAACGGCATCTGTTTATTCTCGCCGGCCGGCCGCAGCCGGAGCGTCGCGTCGACGCGCCGGAAAAGATCGACGGCCCCTTGCTGCACATGCTGCAGAGCCTGGTCCTGCAGCCGGCCTATGTCGTCGGGCGGCGCTGGGATGTGCTGGCCTGGAACCCGGCGGCGGCAGCCGTGTTCGGCGATTATGGCCTGCTGGAGGGCGATGCCCGCAACATCGTCCATATGGTTTTCACCAGCCCGCAGCATCGGCGCCTGCTCGTCGACTGGGAGGAACTGGCGCGCGCCGTGCTGGCGTCATTCCGGGCGGAAAGCGCGAAGTATGTCGGCGATCCGGATTTCGAGCGGTTGATTGCGCTGATGACGCGTTCAAGCCCGGAGTTCCGCGCCTGGTGGCCGCTGCGCGATGTGGCCCGCAACCTATCGGGTGTGAAGCATGTCAGGCATCCGATAGCGGGCGCCATGGCGTTCGAACATATGAGCCTGTCGATCGACGACGGCTCGGACATGAAGCTGATCGTCTACACGCCGCTCGCCGAGCAGAACTCGATCGCCAAGCTGCAGAAGCTGCTCGATGCGCTGCCGGCCGCGCGGCGCAGCGCGTGAACCATCAAGGTTAGTCTTTCGGCTTCAGCCCGTCGATGAACAGTTGCTCGAGAAACCTTGCGGCATCCTCGAAGCGGCCGTCGCCGCCGCGGTCGGGGCCGAGCACGGCGCGGACCTGGACGTCGAAATCGGCATAATGCTGCGTCGTCGCCCAGATCGAGAAGATCAGGTGCCAGGGGTCGGTGCGGGCAATCTTGCCGGCGCGCATCCAGCCCTTGATGACGTTGGCTTTCTCGTCGACCAGCGTCTTCAACTCACCTTCCAGCATCGGCATGATGCGCGGCGCGCCCTGCAGGATCTCATTAGCGAATAGCCGGCTCTCGCGCGGGAAATCGCGCGCCATTTCGAGCTTGCGCCTGATGTAGTTGCGCAGTTCAGTCAGCGGATCGCCAATGTCGTCGAGTTCGCGCAGCGGCGCCAGCCAGGTGTCGAGAAGGCGTTGCATCAGCGTCTCGTGGATGTCCTCCTTGCGGCGGAAATAATAGAGCAGGTTCGGCTTCGACATGCCGGCGGCTTCGGCGATCTGGTCGATGGTCGAACCGCGAAAACCGTTGGTGGAGAAGACTTCGAGCGCCGCCTCCAGAATGAGCTCGCGCTTTTCCAGCTGGATGCGGGTGCGGCGTGGAGCGGAGCTTTCGACCGCCCCCGTCACCTCGAACAACCTTCGCTGTGAGGAGCGTCTGGACCAATTCTCTGGACCAGTTTTTCCCCGCCCTGTGGAGCGCACTTCGAAAGCCGCATTTCCGCTAGTAATCCCTTGACCGCTGATAAGGCGGTGCTAACGTTTGTCCAACCGGTCAAAAATTTGCGTAGCACGAAAACGCAGCAAAGACCAAGTGTTGGAAAGACCAAGCGTTAGCCGCACCGAAACAGGTTACAAGGGGAAGTCTTGGTCATGTCCAACCGGCTGAAAGTCACGCCGAACGATCTCAGCGCATTCTGGATGCCGTTCACGGCAAACCGGCAGTTCAAGCAGGCGCCGCGCATGATGGTGTCGGCCAAGGACATGCATTACACGACCAGCGACGGGCGCAAGGTTCTCGACGGCACCGCCGGCCTGTGGTGCGTCAATGCCGGCCACTGCCGCCCGAAGATCACCGAGGCGATCCAGAGCCAAGCGGCAGAGCTCGACTATGCGCCGGCCTTCCAGATGGGCCACCCGATCGTGTTCGAGCTGGCCAATCGCCTGGTCGACATCGCCCCGAAGGGCATGGACCATGTGTTCTTCACCAATTCCGGCTCGGAATCAGTCGAGACGGCGCTGAAGATGGCGATCGCCTATCACCGCGTAAAAGGCGAGGGCTCGCGCACCCGGCTGATCGGCCGCGAGCGCGGCTATCACGGCGTCAATTTCGGCGGCATCTCGGTCGGCGGCATCGTCACCAACCGCAAGATGTTTGGCACGCTGCTCGGCGGCGTAGATCACATGCCACACACGCATTTGCCGGAAAGGAACTCCTTCACGAAAGGCGTGCCCGAGCATGGCGCGGAACTGGCCAACGAGCTGGAACGCATCGTCGCCTTGCACGACGCGTCGACCATCGCCGCAGTCATCGTCGAACCGGTTGCCGGTTCCACCGGCGTCATCCTGCCGCCGAAGGGCTATCTGCAGAAGCTGCGCGAGATCTGCACCAAGCACGGCATCTTGCTGATCTTCGACGAGGTCATCACCGGTTTTGGCCGCCTCGGCACGCCGTTTGCCGCCGACTATTTCGGTGTCACCCCGGATATCATGACGACGGCCAAGGGCGTCTCCAATGGCGTCATCCCGATGGGCGCGGTGTTCGTCAAGAAGGAAATCCACGACGCCTTCATGACCGGGCCCGAGCATATGATTGAGTTCTTCCACGGCTACACCTATTCGGGCAATCCGATCGCCTGCGCGGCGGCGCTGGGCACACTCGACACCTACAAGGAAGAGGGGCTGCTGACGCGCGGCGAGGAACTGGCGCCGTACTGGGAGGACGCGCTGCACTCGCTGAAGGGCGAACCGAACGTCATCGACATCCGCAACATCGGCCTGATCGGCGCGATCGAGCTGGCGCCGATCGCAGGCCAGCCGACGAAGCGCGCCTTCTCGGCTTTCGTCAAGGCGTTCGAGCGCGGTGCGCTGATCCGCACCACCGGCGACATCATCGCTCTGTCGCCACCGCTCATCATTACCAAGGGCCAGATCAACGAATTGATCGACCATGTGCGCGAAGTGCTGAGGGCGGTGGACTAGCTCCCCAACATGTAGGGCGACGACGGGAACCGTCGTCCTAATGTGAGTAAATGAGAGGAACTTGAATGGCCGCCCCCGGCGAGAATCTGCGAATCAATTCAGACCGTTTGTGGGATTCGATAATGGAGATGGCGAAGATCGGCCCCGGCATTGCCGGCGGCAATAATCGCCAGACCGTTACCAACGAGGATGGCGAAGGGCGGCACCTGTTCAAGCGCTGGTGCGATGAGGCGGGGCTCGAAATGGGCGTCGACGAGATGGGTACGATGTTTGCCCGTCGCGAAGGCACCGACCCCAGCCTGCCGCCGGTGTATGTCGGCAGCCATCTCGATACGCAGCCGACCGGCGGCAAGTACGACGGCGTGCTCGGCGTGCTCGGCGGCCTGGAGGTTGTGCGCTCGCTCGACGATCTCGGCATCAAGACCAAGCACCCGATCGTCGTCACCAACTGGACCAACGAGGAAGGCGCGCGCTTTGCGCCGGCGATGATGGCGTCCGGGGTATTCGCCGGCGTGCTCGATCAGGCCGAAATCTATTCGCATGTCGACAAGGACGGCAAGAAATTCGGCGAGGAGCTCGAACGGATCGGCTGGAAGGGCACCGAAAAGGTCGGCGAGCGCAAGATCCACGCCTTCTTCGAATTGCATATCGAGCAGGGCCCGATCCTCGAGGACGAGGGCATCGACATTGGCGTCGTCACCCATGGCCAGGGACTGAAATGGCTGCAGGTGACGCTGACCGGCAGGGAGGCGCATACCGGCTCTACGCCGATGCCGAAGCGGCGCAATGCCGGGCTCGGCATGGCGCGGGTGATCGAATTGGTGCACGAGATCGCCATGGACTACCAGCCGGACGCCGTCGGCGCGGTCGGCCATATGGAGGTCTATCCGAACTCGCGCAACATCATCGCCGGACGCACCGTCTTCACCATCGACATCCGCTCGCCGGAAAAGGAGGTGCTGGACGCCATGGACGGCCGCATCCGCGAAGGCATCGACACGATCTGCGAGGCGCTCGACATCAAATATCAAATCGATCAGGTCGGTCATTTCGATCCGGTCACCTTCGACGCGGGCTGCGTCAAGGCTGTGCGGGATGCGGCGGAGCGCCTGGGATATACGCATCGCAACATCGTCTCCGGCGCCGGCCACGACGCCTGCTGGATCAACCGCGTCGCACCGACGGCGATGGTGATGTGTCCCTGCGTCGACGGGCTCAGCCACAACGAGGCCGAGGAGATCACCAAGGAATGGGCAACGGCCGGCGCCGACGTGCTGTTCCACGCGGTGGTCGATACGGCGGTGATTGTCGAATGATGGGATAGCTGCCACCTCGCAACGCCGCTCGCAAGAAGCGCGAAAAGAATAAGGGAACAAGAAAATGTCCAAAGTCATCAAGAATGGCACCATCGTCACCGCGGACCGGACATGGAAGGCCGATGTGCTGTTCAGGCACGGCAAGATCGTCGGCATCGGGCCGGATCTGCATGGCGACCATGAGTTCGACGCCAGCGGCTGCTATGTCATGCCGGGCGGCATCGACCCGCATACCCACCTCGAAATGCCGTTCATGGGCACCTATTCGGCCGATGATTTCGAGAGCGGCACCCGCGCCGCGCTCGCCGGCGGCACGACGATGGTCGTCGATTTCTGCCTGCCGGCGCCGCAGCAGTCGCTGCTCGAGGCCTTGCAGATGTGGGACAACAAGACTTCGAAGGCTTCCTGCGATTATTCCTTCCACATGGCGATCACCTGGTGGGGCAAGCAGGTGTTCGACGAGATGGCCACCGTCGTCGACAGGGGCATCACCTCGTTCAAGCATTTCATGGCCTACAAGGGTGCGCTGATGGTCGATGACGACGAGCTGTATTCGTCGTTCCAGCGCTGTGCCGATCTCGGCGCGCTGCCGCTGGTCCATGCCGAGAATGGCGACGTGGTGGCGGCACTATCGCAGAAGCTGCTGGCGGCGGGCAATAGTGGTCCGGAGGGACACGCCTATTCGCGCCCGCCGGAAGTCGAAGGCGAGGCGACCAATCGTGCCATCATGATCGCCGACATGGCCGGCGTGCCGCTCTATGTCGTGCATGTCTCCTGCGAGCAGGCCCACGAGGCCATCCGCCGGGCGCGCCAGAAAGGCATGCGGGTATTCGGCGAGCCGCTGGTCCAGCACCTGACGCTGGACGAGAGCGAATATTTCAACAAGGACTGGGACCATGCGGCGCGGCGCGTTATGAGCCCGCCCTTCCGCAACAAATGGCATCAGGATTCGCTGTGGGCCGGCCTGCAGGCTGGGTCACTGCAAGTGGTGGCGACCGACCATTGTGCCTTCACCACCAAGCAGAAGCGCAACGGCGTCGGCGACTTCACCAAGATCCCGAATGGCACGGGCGGGCTCGAGGATCGTTTGCCGGTGCTGTGGACGACCGGCGTCAACACCGGCCGGCTGACGATGAACGAGTTCGTCGCGGTGACCTCGACCAACATCGCCAAGATCCTCAACATGTACCCGAAGAAGGGCGCCATCGTCGAAGGCGCGGACGCCGACATCCTTGTCTGGGACCCGAAGCGCAAGAAGAAAATCACGGCCAAGAAGCAGCAGTCGGTGATCGACTACAACGTCTTCGAAGGTTTTGAGGTAACCGGCCTGCCGCGCTTCGTCTTCTCGCGCGGCGAACTGTCGATCGAGGAAAACGAGGTTAAGGCAAAGCCCGGCCATGGCGAATTCGTCGCTCGCGAGCCGAACGCGGCGGTCAACCGGGCACTGTCGACCTGGAAGGAAATTTCCGCGCCGCGCAAGGTGGAGCGTACAGGCATCCCGGCGACGGGCGTTTGAGCTTGGCGAGCCACGGAGCGATCATCTCAATGGCCGCGGTGATCCTTGCCGCCGGGCCGGCGGCGGACGTCCTTGCCGGCTCCTTTGGCAATGAGGTCGGCTGCGCTGGTGTACGGCTCGGTTATCAGGACAGCGACGATTATGTCGTGCTGACCGCCGAGGGCGTCGAAACCTATGGCAGCGGCTGCGAGTTCGCACAGCCATTGACGACGACGCCTGGCACCCAGTTGTTGAGCTCCACCTGTTTCGCCGAGGGCGAGAAGGGGACGACCACGGATGTCGTCAAGGTCATCAACAAAGGAGGGGACGGTTTCTTCGTGACCATTCCCGGCCTTGAGGAGATGGGGCCGCTGAAATCATGTTCGTGACGGTGCCGATGACGGCCGCCGCCTCGACCCAGTCCTCAGGCGACCAACCCGTCCAGTTCCGGCAGCAGGACGACGCTTTCCTGTTCGTTGGGATCGGTGCGGGCAATAACCGCCGAGGCGGGGCTGTCGCTCAGATTGGCCGGCAGATGCGGCACACCGGGGGGAATATAGAAAAGATCGCCGGCCTTGACCACGATATGCTGTTCGAGCCGGTCGCCATACCAGGTATGGACTTCGCCGGAGAGCACATAGATCGCGGTTTCATGGTTTTCGTGCATATGCGCCTTGGCGCGGGCGCCCGGAGGCATGGTCAGCAGATGCATGCAGATGCCGGAAGAGCCGACGCTTTCGGCGGCGATACCGGCGAAATAGCTCAGGCCCTGCTTGCCTTCATAAGAGCTTTCAGGGCGGATAAGATGGCACGTCGGTTTGGGCGACATCGGGGCAACTCCGGGCGTCTATCTGATGGGACAAGGGCACGTAGAACTGCGGCACGTAGAACTGGGGCGAGTAGGACTGGGCGAGTGGAAAGCAACATCGGGGTAAAATCAATCGGATTCCGGCCGGCGCCGCAGTGGCCGGAAGCGACAGGCTACGGCCGATGACGGGAGCATCGCCAGCCGTTGTTTCGGCAAGCAAGCTTGGCCTGACCTTCCAGACCAATGACGGTCCGGTGCAGGCGCTGTCGAATGTCGACCTGACCATCGGCAAGGGCGAATTCGTGTCCTTCATCGGGCCCTCCGGCTGCGGCAAGACGACCTTGCTGCGCGTCATCGCCGATCTGGAGAAGCCGACATCGGGAGCCATTTCCGTCAACGGCATGACGCCCGAGCAGGCGCGCCAGCGCCGCGCCTATGGCTATGTCTTCCAGGCGGCCGCACTTTATCCGTGGCGCACGATCGAGCGCAATGTGGCGCTGCCGCTGGAGATCATGGGCCTGTCCAGGGCGGAGCAGGCGGCGCGCATCAAGCGAACCCTCGACCTCGTCAACCTCAGCGGCTTCGAGAAGAAATACCCTTGGCAGCTTTCGGGCGGCATGCAGCAGCGCGCCTCGATCGCACGGGCGCTCGCCTTCGATGCCGACCTTTTGTTGATGGACGAACCGTTCGGCGCGCTGGACGAGATCGTGCGCGACCACCTCAACGAACAACTGCTGGAGCTTTGGGAGCGGACCAACAAGACCATCTGCTTCGTCACCCATTCGATCCCCGAGGCGGTCTATCTGTCGACGCGCATCATCGTCATGTCGCCGCGCCCGGGGCGTGTCAGCGATGTCATAGAATCGACGCTGCCGAAGAAGCGGCCGCTCGATATCCGCGAGACGCCGGAGTTCCTGGCCATCGCGGCACGGGTGCGCGACGGGCTGAGGGCAGGGCACAGCTATGATGATTGAGCGGGATGAGGGTCCTCCTCTCCCCGACGGGGAGAGGGTGGCCGGAGCGAAGCGGAGGTCGGGTGAGGGGGCGGCGCTAACAGATCCAACTAAAAGAAATGTTGGGGCAACCGCTCGTGCCCGAAAGCTCCGGTTTGACGAGACCGAGGCTGAGTACCGGCTTTGGGGGGAACTGAGAGGACGTCATCTCAACGGCTACAAATTTGTGAGGCAGGTGCCCCTTGGCCTTTTCATCGCGGACTTCGTTTGTCGCGAGAAGGGTCTGATTGTTGAAGTCGACGGCAGTCAGCATGCGGATTCTCCAACCGATACGGCGAGAACTGCTTGGCTGAATGGCTATGGCTATTCCGTTCTTCGGTTCTGGAACCATGAAGTTCTGGCCGAACGTCGAGCGGTCCTTGATACGATATTGGCTTGCCTCGACGGAAAGATTTCTACCCCCTCACCCGGCCTCCGCTTCGCTCCGGCCACCCTCTCCCCGTTGGGGAGAGGAGGGCGCCAAGCGCCCGAGGATCGCTAGATGGACTCGTTTCGCGACAAGATCGTTCCCGTGACCTCGATCCTCCTGGGCGTGGTCGTCGTCTGGTACGTCATGGCCGTTGTCCTCAACGCGCCGTTCCAGCGCGATCTCGACCGCCGCGCCAATTTGACACCGGGCATTGTGGAATTCATCGGCAAGACGCTGGCACAACCGAAGCCGACGCTACCGGCGCCACACCAGGTGGCGGTGAATTTTTTCGAAAACACCTTTTTGCGCAGCATCACCTCGAACCGCAGCCTTGTCTACAATGCCTGGGTGACGCTGTCGTCGACGCTGCTCGGCTTTGCCTTCGGCACGGCGCTCGGCATCGTCATCGCCGTCGGCATCGTGCATGTGGCGACGCTCGACCGCAGCATGATGCCGTGGATCATCGCCTCGCAGACCATTCCGATCCTGGCGGTGGCGCCGATGATCATTGTCGTGCTGGCGGCGGTCGGCATCACCGGGCTGATCCCGAAAGCGCTGATCTCGACCTATCTGTCGTTCTTCCCGGTGGCGGTTGGCATGGTGAAGGGGCTGCGCTCGCCCGAGCTCACCCATCTCGACCTGATGCATACCTATAATGCCAGTCCCTCGCAGACCTTCTGGAAATTGCGGGTGCCGGCCTCGGTGCCGTTCCTGTTCACCTCGATGAAGGTGGCGGTGGCCGCCAGCCTGGTCGGCGCCATTGTCGGCGAGCTGCCGACCGGCGCCGTCGCCGGCATCGGGGCCAAATTGCTCGCCGGCGCCTACTACAGCCAGACGATCGACATCTGGTCGGCGCTGGTCGCCGGCTCGGTGGTGGCGGCGCTGCTGGTTATGCTGGTCGGCATTGCTGGGCGCCTTGTCGACCGCGCCATGGGCGGGAGGCCGGCATGAGCTCGCTCCTGAGCCTTTCCTCAATCACCCCCCGATCCTGGCAAGGATATGCCGCGCTTATCCTGCTTGTCGGCGCGCTGCTTCTTTGGCCGCTCGTCAGTGCTACGCCCGGTTACGGCATGGCGACTACGGTTTTGATTTTCATTTTGCTGCTCATGGCAATCGAGGCCGACAACTTTCCACCGATGATCGGGGTGGTGTTGCTGTTCCTTGGCGCGCACGGCGCGGCGTGGATGTTGCTCGCCGGCATAACCGGCAATGAGGGCAGCGCTCGTGGCTCCTTCTATCTGCTGCTCGTCGCGGCGTGGTTTTTGGCCTGGCGCTGCGTAACGGTCTTGTCGTCGGTTCGCCCGACGTCGCGCTGGGCGTCAACCGCCTTGCGCCTGATCATTCCAGCCATCTTCGGCGCTTGGATCCTGATCATCTGGGAGGCGGTGACGCGTGGCGCCGGCATTCCCTTCATCCTGTTGCCGCCGCCAAGCGCCATCGGTGCACGCATCGTCGGCTCGCTGCCGGTGCTGGGGGCCGATGTCAGGCAGACCATCTTCAAGGCGGTGATCTTCGGCTATGTCGTGGGCAGCAGCGCCGGCTTCCTCGTTGCCATCGCCGCCGACCGTGTGCCGTTCCTGCGGCGCGGGCTTTTGCCGATCGGCAATATGGTGTCGGCGCTGCCGATCATCGGCGTCGCGCCGATCATGGTCATGTGGTTCGGCTTCGACTGGCAATCCAAGGCAGCCGTGGTCATAATCATGACCTTCTTCCCGATGCTGGTGAACACCGTCGCCGGGCTTACCGCCTCCGGCCATATGGAGCGCGACCTGATGCGCACCTATGCCTCGAGCTACTGGCAGACGCTGTTCAAGCTGCGGCTGCCGGCGGCGGCACCGTTCATCTTCAATGCGTTGAAGATCAATTCGACGCTGGCGCTGATCGGCGCCATCGTCGCCGAGTTCTTCGGCACGCCGGTGGTCGGCATGGGATTCCGCATTTCGACGGAAGTCGGCCGGATGAACATCGACATGGTGTGGGCCGAAATCGCAGTTGCAGCACTTGCGGGTTCGGTCTTTTATGGCGTGGTCGCTCTTTTCGAGAGAGCAATCACGTTTTGGCATCCCTCTGTCCGTGGTGGATAGGGGCGGTGGGTTTAGGGCGCTAACTTCAGAGGGTAAAAACATGAAAAGACTTGTTGTTTCGATGCTGGCCGGCGCGATGTCGCTTGCCGCCTTCCAGGCGATGGCCGCAGACAAGGTGACGCTGCAGCTGAAATGGGTCACCCAGGCACAGTTCGCCGGCTATTATGTCGCCAAGGCCAAGGGCTTCTATGACGCCGAAGGCCTCGACGTCGACATCAAGCCCGGCGGCCCGGACATCGCACCCGAGCAGGTCATTGCCGGCGGCGGTGCCGACGTCATCGTCGACTGGATGGGCGGCGCGCTGGCTGCACGCGAAAAGGGCGTGCCGCTGGTCAACATCGCCCAGCCGTTCAAGAAGGCCGGCATGGAGCTGGTCTGCCCGAAGGACGGCCCGATCAAGACGGAAGCCGACTTCAAGGGCCATACGCTCGGCGTCTGGTTCTTCGGCAACGAGTATCCGTTCTATGCCTGGATGAACAAGCTTGGCCTCAAGACCGACGGCGGGCCGGACGGCGTCACTGTGCTCAAGCAGAGCTTTGACGTGCAGCCGCTGATCCAGAAGCAGGCGGATTGTATCTCGGTGATGACCTATAACGAATACTGGCAGCTCATCGACGCCGGCTACAAGCCGGAAGAGCTGACCGTCTTCAACTATTCCGCCATGGGCAACGATCTGCTCGAAGACGGGCTCTATGCGTTGGAGGACAAGCTCAAGGATCCGGCCTTCGAGGACAAGATGGTGCGTTTTGTGCGCGCTTCGATGAAGGGTTGGAAATACGCTGTCGACAATTCCGACGAGGCGGCCGGCATCGTCATGGACAATGGCGGCCAGGACGAGAACCACCAGAAGCGGATGATGGGCGAAGTCGCCAAGCTGATCGACAATGCCGACGGCAAGCTCGATCCGGCGACCTACGAGCGCACCGCCAAGGCGCTGCTCGACCAGAAGATCATCACCAAGGAGCCGACCGGCGCCTACACGACCGCGATCACCGACAAGGCGATCAAATAGAGCTATCAAGCAGGCTCTGTTGGAAGACGAAAAGGGGCGGGCGACCGCCCCTTTTTAGTGGATGTAAAATGAACGTTACCGGTGGAAACATCCGCTCGCAAAATCGTTGTGCCGGTGCATCCGCCTCAAGGGTGTCACAACGGAGGTTTCCATGCGCATCCAGTCCTTCACGCCGATGCTTTCGGCGCTGGCCATTTCTGCAGCCATCTTCTCTGCTTCACCGGCCCTGGCCGAAACTATAAAGATGACGGCGACGCTCGATGGTGCTCAGCAGAACCCGCCCGTCACCACGAAGGGCAAGGGCACCGCCACGCTCAGGTTCAACACCGCCACCAAGAAACTCAGCTGGACGGTGAGATATTCCGGCCTCAGCGGGCCGGCGAAGGCCGGGCACATTCACGGCCCGGCGGCAGAGGGTCAAAACGCCGATCCAGTGGTGCCGTTCGAAGGCAAGCTGAAGAGCCCGATCAAGGGTTCGGCGACATTGACCGATGCCCAGGCGACCGATCTTGAGGCGGGCAAATATTACGTCAACATCCACACCGCGGCCCACGCCGACGGCGAGATCCGCGGCCAGATCGAAAAGGTCAAATAGGCAGATCAAGACGACAAAACAGGGCAACCACCCTGTTTGTCAGGCCTTGTCGCGAATCTGGGTCATCGTGCGGGTCGGCGTGATGGCTTCGGGGTCGAGCCTGATCTCGACGATCGACGGCTTGCCGCTAGCACGCGCGCGCTCGAAGGCCGCCGCGAAGTCGGCGGTCTTTTCCACCGTCTCGCCATGGCCGCCATAGGCACGGGCCAAAGCAGCAAAGTCGGGGTTTTTCAGATCGGTGGCGACGACACGGCCGGGATATTCGCGCTCCTGATGCATGCGGATGGTGCCATAAATGCCGTTGTTGACTACGATGACGATGATCGGCAATCCGTATTGTACGGCGGTGGCGAATTCCTGCCCGTTCATCAGGAAACAGCCGTCGCCGGCGAAGGCGATCACGTCGCGGTCGGGGAAAAGCTGTTTGGCGGCGACCGCCGCCGGCGTGCCGTAGCCCATCGAGCCGGATGTGGGTGCTGCCTGCGTGCCGAAACGCCGGAAGCGATGGTAGCGATGCACCCAGGTGGCGTAGTTGCCGGCGCCATTGGTGAGGATGGCGTCGTCCGGCAGCATCGTTTCGAGATAATTCATGATCGGCCCCATCTGCACGGCGCCGGGGCCGCTCTCCGGAGGCGTCGACCAGTCGAGATAGGCGGTGTGCAGCTTCGCTGCCTCCGCCGCCCACACCGGCGTTGCGGCCGGCTTGCGTTTGGCAAAGGCTTCGACGAAAGCGGCAGGCGAGGTATTGATCGCCAGCGCCGGCCGGTAGACGCGGCCGAGCTCGCCGGCGTCGGCATGGATATGGACCAGCGTCTGGTCGGGGTAGGGGCTCTTCAGCAGCGTGTAGTCGGATGACGGCATCTCGCCCATGCGGCCGCCGATCAGCAGCACAAGGTCGGCCTGCTTGATGGCGGTTGCCACTTTGGGATTGATGCCGATGCCGACATCGCCGGCATAGTTCGCGTGGAGATGGTCGAACAGCATCTGGCGGCGGAAGGAGCAGCCGACCGGCAGCGACCAGGCTTCGGCTATCGTCCGCATCCGTGCAACGGCCTGCGCATCCCAGCGCGTACCGCCAAGGATGACGAACGGCCGCTTTGCCTTGTTGAGCAGCTCGTCCAGCGCGTCGAGCTCGGCTTCGCCAGGCCGCGTCTCGACAGGGGTGTAATGCCGGGCTTCCGGTGCCTCGGCAAGGCTGGTCAGCATGTCCTCGGGCAGCGAGATGACGACCGGGCCCGGGCGGCCGGACGTCGCCACTGCAAATGCCCGTGTAACGAATTCGGGGATGCGCGCGGCGTCGTCGATCTCGACCACCCATTTGGCGATATCGCCGAAGAACCTGACATAGTCGACCTCCTGGAAGGCCTCGCGCCCCTTGGCGTGGCTGGCGACCTGGCCGATGAACAGGATGAGGGGGACCGAATCCTGCATGGCGATGTGGATGCCGGCCGAGGCATTGGTGGCGCCTGGGCCGCGGGTGACGAAGCAGATGCCGGGCCTGCCGGTCAGGCGGCCATGGCAGTCGGCCATCATTGCGGCACCGCCCTCCTGGCGGCAGACGATGGTGCGGATTGGCGAATCATGCAGCGCGTCGAGCACCGCCAGATAGGATTCGCCGGGCACGCAATAGATACGGTCCGTTCCGTTGGCTTCGAGCGCATCGACGATGAGTTGTCCGCCGGTCTTCATTTTCCTGACCTCTCCAGTTCGGCAAGGATTTCTTCGGTGTGTTCGCCGAGACGCGGCGACGGCCGTTCATAGACCAGCGGCGTGCCGGACATGACCATCGGCGCGCGCACCGAGGGCAAGAGATTGCCATGGCCGTCATCGAGGTCGAGCCGCATGCCGCGCGCGATGGTCTGCGGGTCGGCAAACATCTGGCCGATATTGTTGATCGGGCTGGCCGGCACGCCGGCTGTCTCCAGCCTGGCCAGCAGCGGGTCGCGATCGAAGACCTTCAGCGCCTCGACCATGTGCTCGCGCAGCTTTGCCCGGTTGGCGACGCGGGCGGGATTGGTGGCGAAGTCAGGGTTCGAAGCCAGCTCATCGAGGCCGACGGCAGCGCAAAACTTTGCGAATTGGCCGTCATTGCCGACCGCCAGGATGATGTGGCCATCTTTCACCGGCACCACCTCGTAGGGCGCGATGTTCATATGCGCATTGCCCATCTGCACCGGCGATTGTCCGGAGACGAGATAGTTGAGGTTCTGGTTGCCGAGCGTTGAGATCTGGGTGTCGTAGAGCGCCATGTCGATATGCTGGCCTTCGCCGGTCTTCTCGGCGTGGCGAAGTGCCGCCTGGATGGCAACGACCGAATAAAGCCCGGTGAAGACATCTGAAATAGCCACGCCCGCCTTCTGCGGTTCGCGGCCGGCTTCGCCGGTGATCGACATCATGCCGGCCATGCCCTGGATGATGAAATCATAACCGGCGCGCGGCGCATACGGTCCCGACTGGCCAAAACCGGTGATCGAGCAATAGATCAGCCGTGGGTTGATTTTCCTCAGGCTGTCATAGTCGAGGCCGTATTTCTTAAGTCCGCCGACCTTGAAGTTTTCGATCAGCACTTCCGAGGTCGCGACCAGCCGGCGCACCGTCTCGGCGCCCTCGGGCGTCGAGAAGTCGATGGCGATGGAGCGCTTGCCGCGGTTGCAGGAATGGTAATAAGCGGCCGAAAGGTTCTCGCCATCATGGCCGATGACGAAGGGCGGTCCCCATTTGCGGGTGTCGTCGCCGCTGTCCGGGCTCTCGACCTTGATCACGTCGGCGCCGAGGTCAGCAAGCAGCTGCCCGGCCCATGGCCCGGCGAGGATGCGTGCGAGTTCGATGACGCGGATGCCTTTGAGCGGAGGCTCAGTCATGGATCACCGTGGTTGGCCGAAAGCGCAGGCTTAGATGTTTTTTGTGCATGTCGTTATCCCAAAACCGCTGCGCACCCTCGGGTCGAGCCCAAGGGCATGCTTTGGGCGACATCCCACTATCAATCCCGGGTGCCGCTGTCACGGCCCTTGCAATGGGCCAAGTATCAAGGCGCCCTCAGCACGCGATCGGCCCAAGCGGCAAAATCCTCCATGATGATGTCTCGATTGACCTCGTTCAGGCTCTCGTGGCGGGTTTCGGCGTAAACCTTTGAAACGAGATTCGAAAAGCCCAGCATGTGCATCCGGCCGGCGAGATGGCTGACCGCCTTGCCGCCGTCCGAGGCCGGATCCTGCCCGCCTCCGACCAGATTGACGAACAGGTCGCGCCGCACGCCGGAAAAATTGCGGTCGCGGCCGCAATGCAGCGTCATCTTGACGATGTCCTGCCACATCGACACCGATGCGTCCCAGCCGCAGAGCGGGTCGGCGATGTATTTCTCGACTTCGGCGGCATCGCGCGACAGCCAGTCGAAGGGCGTCCGGCGATCGGGCACTGCCTTGCCCCAAGCCCGGAACGTCAGCCGGGGCAGCATGCGCGACGGCACGTCTGAGCCAAGCCGGAACTTTTCCCAGGCAAGCATGCCCAGCGCGATTTGGCCGAGCAGTCCGGCAGAGAAATTGCCGTTCCAGATCGCGGCGGCATGGATGCGCGCCGAGTTGCGGAGGACAAAGTTCAGAGCGACCGACGCGCCCAAGGAGTGACCGAAGGCGATGACCGGCAGGCCGGGCTGTTCCCTGGCGATCAGATCATGGACGGCAGCGACATCGGCGATGACCTTGGCACCTCCATCCGCATCGGCGAACCTGCCAGGTGGCGCGTCGGGCGCCTTGGTGACGCCGTGGCCACGGTGGTCGTGCGCGTAGACCTGGTAGCCGCGCGCGCCGAGGAAATCGGCGAAGCGGGCATAGCGCGCCGCGTGCTCGGCCAACCCGTGATTGATCTGGACAATGGCGCGCGGCTGGCCTGTGGCGTGTTTCACATAAAGGTTGAGCTCGGCGCCGGTCGGCGATGCCAGCATCCTCTGCTTGTCAAATGGCATGTCTCGCTCCCGTCGGCGACTGTTGGGCGACGCAGCGATCGACGTCAAGAGACGTAGGGTACCCATTCGACGCTAGTTGACAGTATGCTGTCAATATGATTACATGACAGCATACTGTCAATTGGCCAGCAGATTGGGGGTATGACTATGAAAACCACCGGGGCCATTTCGCGGCGTGCAATCTTGCTGGCGGGCTTCGCCTTCACGACGGCCACCCTGTTGCCAGGGATTGCTGCGTTCAGTCAGGAAACCAGGGAGATGACCCATGATGACGTCCACCGTTCCAGGCCCGCAAGGCCAGCTTGCCACTTATAGGATCAACGCCGGCAATGGCCTGCCGATCCTGTTCCTGCATGGAGATTGCAGCCGCGCTTCCCACTGGGACCGGGTGATGCAGCTCTCCGTCGAAGGCCGCGAGGCGGTAGCCTTCGATTTTCGCGGCCATGGCGCCTCCGCGCCGGCGCAGGACGGTGACTATGGCTATGACGGCCGTGCAATGGATGTCGGTGCCGTGGCCGACGCGTTTGGCCTGAAGCGGTTTCTCATTGTCGCGCACAGCGGCGGCGGTGGTGTGGCGCTCGCTTATGCCGCCAGCCATGCCGACCGGGTCGCAGGTGTCTTGCTCGTCGACCCGGCGACCAATCCTCGTGCGCTGCCGCAGGCGATTCGCGACGGCTTTGTCCGCGATCTGGCCGGTCCGCAAGGCCGCGATGTCCTGAACGCCTATTACACGTCGATTGCCGGCCCTAACGCGGCTGTTCGCCAGCGTGTTCTGGCCGATGTGGCAGTGGTCGATCCGGCGGCGAGGGCAGGTGTCGGCAAGGCACTGGCCGAATGGAACCCGGAGCCGGCACTCAATGCGTATCGCGGGCCTATGTTCGTATTGGCTACCGAGGCCAGTGACACTCCAGCCGCGCTCTACCGGCTGCGCACGGACATTCCGCGCCAGATCGTGGCGGGCAGCGGCCATTGGGTGATGCTTGACAAGCCCGAGGTCGTAGCCGAAGCCGTTAATAATTTCGTCGCGACCATCGAGGCCGGCCAGAAATGACGACCAGGACCGAAGCGGCAAATGTGTTCACGGAACTCGTGCTTGCCGTGTTCAGGATGAACGGCAGTTTTCTGGATGCGGCCGACCGGCTGGCCGCTCCAACCGGGCTGACGGCAGCGCGCTGGCAGGTTTTGGGTGCGGTTTTGAAGGAGCCGAAATCCGTGGCCGACGTCGCCCGCGACATGGGTCTCGCCCGTCAGAGCGTACAGCGGCTGGCCGACATACTGGCTGCGGAGGGGCTTGCCGCCTATGCCGACAACCCAGCGCATCGCCGCGCCAAGCTGTTGTCGATAACCGATGCCGGCCGGGCAGTGGTCAAGAATATCGGCACACGCCAGCATGTTTGGGCGAACCGCGTTTCGGAGGGTATGGACGCCGACGCGCTAAAAGCCTCGCTTGATCTGCTGCGCACCTTGACAGAACGCGTGGAGGCGGGCGGATCCTGATCGACCACACGGGAACCGTCTCAATGCGCTGGCGATTGTTTTTACGGCCGACGAAAGAAATCGTAATTCTGACATGTCGCAAGTTCTAGCTTGCGGCGTGAATACGAGGAGTGCCGGAATGCGGATTTGGGCGATATGGGGGGCGGTGTTTCTTGCGTTTGCTGGCGCAAGCGCGGCGCGGGCCGATGTGAAGATGACCGGCTCTTTCGTCGCCGATGCCGCCTGTCCGGCAACGCAGGCGATCAAGAGCGGCAAGAATCCCCGCAACGTCTCGACCGCGGCTGGCCAGAGTTACGATCTGCTGGCCGGCAACAAGGACGCGCCCACGCACTATCTCATCCGCGTTCCGGGCGCCGATCCGGAGCGCCGCTGGGTTAAGATCAGCTGCGGTCACGTTTCGGGCGGCAGCGCGTCGACGATACCGGCTGCACCGGCGCCTGCCGAGCCGAACAAGCCATCGGCGTCCGGAAAGCCGGAATATGTCTTCGCGCTGAGCTGGCAGCCGGCTTTCTGTGAGACCAAATCCAGCAAGACCGAATGCCGGGCGCAGACCGCCGCCGGTTTCGATGCGACCCACTTCACCTTGCATGGGTTGTGGCCGCAACCGAATGGAAATTTCTATTGCCAGGTCGCGGCAAGCGACAAGGCGAACGACGATCCGGCACATTGGCGGGATTTGCCGCCGGTCACGCTGGACCCGAATACGCGATCGGAACTCGACCAGGTGATGCCGGGCACCGCATCCGCCCTCGAAAGGCATGAATGGATCAAGCACGGCACCTGCTACGGCAAGAGCCAGCAGGAGTATTTCTCCGACGCTTTGAACCTGATGCAAGCGGTGAACGCGTCGCCGGTGCGCGATCTCTTCACCAGGAACGTCGGCAAGCAGCTGACATCCGATCAGATCCGCAGCACCTTCGACAGCGCCTTCGGCAAAGGCGCGGGCGACCGGGTCCGCGTATCCTGCGTGGTCGATCCCTCGAGCGGCAGGCGGCTGATCGACGAGCTGACGCTCGGCCTGGCCGGCCCGATCGCTTCGAACTCTTCGCTCGGTGCGCTGCTGCTTGCCTCGGCACCGACAGCCAAGGTGGGTTGTCCGAAGGGTACCGTCGACGCCGTCGGGTTCCAGTAGACAGGCCGAACGCGACTGTCGCCTTGCGCCGGGGGTGGTATGGTCTTGAAGGCACACATTCGTAGGGGGTGGCGATGAGTGGCATGACGAACGGGGCGCTGGCGCGGCTGGCGTTCTGGGCCAGGGGCATGACGGCGATCCGAGACGGCCATATGGAATGGCCGGGCTTTTCCTACACCGAAGTGGAGTGGGCGCGCATGACCACGCTGGCCAAACCGATCGGCGGCGGCACCTACCAATTGTTCACGCTGGTCAACGCGGCGATCTTCATCGCCATCGCCGCGCTCGGGATCTTCTGTGTCTTCCTGCCGCTGGCGACGCTGCTGTTCCCGGTACCACCCGAAACCAGTGCGCTCAAGTTTTCGCTGCTCCTGGCGGCATGCGCCTTGCTGATCATCGGCATCGGCTTGCCGATTTCGCTGCGTCTCTCGACCGCGCTGGTCGCGCCGAAGGCAATGCGGGCCGCGCTTGTCGCCGTGCCCGGCGACCAGATGCTTGCGGCAAAAGTGTCATGGCAGATCAACCGGATCACGCTCGTGCTTTGCGGCCTGCTGGTGCCGGGCATTCTTCTGTTCATCGCCTACGACATCGATGCCGGCCCGGTCATCGCGGCAATGAAATGGCTGGCGATCGGGTTGATGGCGGTTTCGGTTGCGATCGGCGCATGGCAGCGGCGCAAACAATCCTGATTGCGCCAATCCGAGACCAGAGTGAGAGTTACGCGCCGGCGCTGCGCTCCGGCCTGTTCCATGTGTTGCGCCCGTCTGCTTCGTTGCCACCCGGTTCGCCGACAACGCGATCGCGTCCGGTCGATTTGGCCTTGTAGAGACGCTGGTCGGCCAGCGCAAAGAGATCGGCAAGGCAACGCGTCGTCTCGCTGACCGTCGAGATGCCGGCGCTGACGGTGATGTCGAACCGGCTGGTGCTCGCAGACGTCTTGACCGCTTGCCTGACGGTTTCGCCCAGCAGTCTGGCGAGCGGCTGTGGACGCCAGCAGAGGATGGCGAATTCCTCACCGCCGATCCTGAACAATTGATCTTCGGTCCCGACAAGTTCGCCAAGCAAAATCGCCAGGGCTTTCAGCACCTTGTCTCCCTCGGCGTGGCCGAAGCGGTCATTGATCGATTTGAAGTGGTCGACATCGATGATCAGCAGGCTGAGCGGCCTGGCAGTCCGCAGGCTGGCGGCGACGGCGGCCTCGCCATCGCTGTCGAAGCGCCCCCTGTGCAGGAGGCCGGTGAGGCCGTCGCGACCGACATGCTCGACCAGCGCCTCATAGCGCTCGCGATAGGTCAGCGTGTCGAAAATGTCGGAAAGCCCGCGCGGCGCCGGCACCTGCCGCGCCTCGAACCACCTGATATAGGCGACCAGCATGGTGCTGTAGACCAGGGCCGCTGCCATCTTGGCGAACCAGCCGCCGAAGAACACCGCGACCGGCGCACCGGTGACGAAATGCAGCGCCGTGAAAAAGCCTGCCTGGTCGAAGGTGAGCACGCAGGCGACGGAGACCAGGATGCGGGTGAAAAGCGCCTTGCGCAGATATTTGCCGAGCTTTTCATAGAGCAGGATGATCAGGATGGCGTCGACGAACAGCAGCGTCGTGCCCCACACCATCAGCCAGCCCATCTCGTCGATGAAGCCGATGTCGGGAAGCTTGCCGTCGGGCAGCGGTGCGATGTCATGCAGGCGCAGGATCAGCACGAGCCCGATCATCAGGGCATTGCCGAGCAGCAGGCCGTAAATCGGCTGCCGGACAGTTGCCGCGTCCTCCTTGATGTAGAGCAGGAGCAGCATGACCAGCTTGCCGGAAAACAGCACGGCCGAACCCGGCGATACCATGCCGAACGGCAGCGCGACGTAGAAGACGCTGGCGAGATAGGTTTCCAGGAAATGCATGACGCCAATGGCGCAAACAAAGACACCGAGGCCGATGCGGCCCCTGAACCGGAAAAGCGTGACCATGATGCCGAAATAGAGAACCGCTTCGGCAAAAAGCAGGAAACTGTTCAACACGGCCCGATCTCTCTCCCCGAAATCGCGGCTGCCAGCGATTTCCCATCCAAACACTGTTTTGACGCGGAATGGTTAACCGGAGCTTTCGCCCGGGCGCCGGCACGAAATGAAGCGGCTAAGCGTTCGCGGTGCGACCAACTCCGCCTGGGACCAAAACTGTTTGCCGTTCGGGGCCGCATCGCTTACATAGCCCCCAACTTCCATTCAATCCGACATCAGTCGACTTTTCAGGGAAAGCGCGCGTGGCACGCCAGTTCATCTATCACATGGCCGGCCTCAACAAGGCCTACGGCACCAAGAAGGTGCTCGAGAACATCCATCTGTCCTTCTACCCGGACGCCAAGATCGGCATCCTCGGTCCCAACGGCGCCGGCAAGTCGACGATTCTCAAGATCATGGCCGGCATCGACAAGGAGTGGAGCGGCGAGGCCTGGCTGGCCGAGGGTGCTACCGTCGGTTACCTGGCGCAGGAGCCGGCGCTCGATCCGAACAAGAATGTGTTCGAAAACGTCATGGAAGGCGTTGCCGCCAAGACCGCGATCATCGAGCGCTACAACGAATTGATGATGAACTATTCCGACGAGACGGCGGACGAGTCGGCCAAGCTGCAAGACGAGATGGACCGGCTCAATCTGTGGGATCTCGAGCAGCAGGTCGAGATGGCGATGGAGGCACTCGGCTGCCCGCCCAAGGAGGCCGATGTCACCAAGCTGTCGGGCGGCGAACGCCGTCGCGTCGCGCTCTGCCAGCTCTTGCTGCGCCAGCCCGACCTTCTGCTGCTCGACGAGCCGACCAACCATCTCGACGCCGAGACGACGGCGTGGCTGGAAAAGCATCTGCGCGCCTATCCGGGCGCGGTGATGATCATCACCCACGACCGCTACTTCCTCGACAATGTCACCGGCTGGATCCTCGAGCTCGATCGCGGCCGCGGTATCCCGTACGAAGGCAACTACACCAAATATCTCGAAGCCAAGGCCAAGCGGCTCAAGCAGGAAGGCCGCGAGGACGATGCGCGCCAGCGGGCGATCGGCCGCGAGCGCGAGTGGATCCAGTCCAGCCCGAAAGCCCGGCAGACCAAGTCGAAGGCCCGTATCCAGGCGTTCCAGGATCTGCTGGATGCGGCCGACAAGCGGCGTCCGAGCGATACGCAGATCGTCATTCCGCATGGCGAGCGGCTCGGCAATGTGGTGATCGAGGTCGAGGACCTGTCGAAGGGCTTTGGCGACACGCTTTTGATCGACGATCTCGAATTCAAGCTGCCGCCCGGCGGCATCGTCGGCGTCATTGGCCCGAACGGCGCCGGCAAGACGACGCTGTTCCGCATGATCACCGGCCAGGAAAAGCCCGATGCCGGCACCATCCGCGTCGGCGAGACGGTCAAGCTCGGTTATGTCGACCAGAGCCGCGACGCACTCGACCCGACCAAGACCGTCTGGGAAGAGATCTCGGGCGGCGCCGAAGTGGTCAAGCTCGGCAAGTTCGAAGCCAACACCCGCGCCTATTGCGCGTCGTTCAATTTCCGCGGCGGCGATCAGCAGCAGAAGGTCGGCAACCTGTCCGGCGGACAGCGCAACCGCGTGCATCTGGCAAAGATGCTGAAGACCGGCGGCAATGTGCTGCTGCTCGACGAGCCGACCAACGATCTCGATACCGAAACGCTGGCCGCACTTGAAGACGCGCTCGAGAGCTTCGCCGGCTGCGCCGTCATCATCTCGCACGATCGCATGTTCCTCGATCGTCTGGCGACGCACATCCTCGCCTTCGAGGGCGACAGCCATGTCGAATGGTTCGAAGGCAATTTCGAGGATTACGAGCAGGACAAGATCCGTAGACTCGGGCCCGATGCCGTCAATCCGCACCGCATGACGTATAAGCGGCTGACGAGGTAGGGTCTCGATCCGTTGCGGGCGATCGTCGTTTGGCCTAAATTGATCGGATGGAGTTGCCCATGATCACGGTCAAATTGCCGCAAAAAGCCGAGAAGCTGCTGGCCGATATTGCCAAGGCCAGCGGCCGTACGATCGATCAGGTCGCAGTTGAAACGATCCTCGAAACCATTGAGGATTGGCAGGATGCCAGGATTGCGGAGGAACGCCTGAGGGATGACGACGGCGTACGCATTCCGTTGGAAGAGGTGATCCGGAAGCTTGAACTTCGCGAAGTCGAGGAGCGGCACAAGAAACCTGCCGCTGAATGAGTTGGCAGGTCGAGTTTACGCGAGCCGAAAAAGACATTGAAGGGCTTTCACCGAAGGACTAGCGCCGTGTCCTAGAATTCCTGTATCAAAGAGTTTCTGTGCACCCCAATCCAAGAGCACTCGCCAAACGGCTGACTGGGACCAAGGAAGCTTGGCGGTTTCGCGTCGGCGACTACAGAATCATTGCCCAGTTTCAGGACAGCCGGCTCGTCGTGCTGATCGGGAGATAGGCAACCGTCGCGAGATCTATCGATGAATAACAGCATAGCGGTAAAGGCAAAACCCGACTGGTCCGCCGCACTCTACCTGAAATTCGAGGATGAGCGCACGCGGCCGGCGCGCGACCTCCTAGCGCAGGTGCCAGTGCCGGAACCGCGCCGGGTGGTGGACATTGGCTGTGGGCCGGGCAATTCGACCGAATTGCTGGTCGAGCGCTGGCCGCAGGCACAGATCAGCGGCTTCGATACCTCGCCCGACATGATCGAGAAGGCGAAGGCGCGCCTGCCCGGCGTCACCTTTGCCTTGGCGGACGCGGCGACGTGGCAGCCGGCCGAACCGGTCGACGTGATCTTCGCCAATGCAGTGTTTCAGTGGCTACCGGAGCATCCGGCTGTCTTCCAGCGGCTGATAGGATTTTTGGCGCCCGGCGGCGCGCTTGCCGTGCAGATGCCGGACAATATGGGCGAGCCTTCGCACCGGCTGATGCGGGAGACCGCGGCCGAGATGCCGTTCACTGAAAAGTTCGAGCGTGCGGCCCGCGCGCCGCTGCCGCCTGTCGCGTTCTATTACGACCTTTTGTCGCCATTCTCGGATCGGCTCGATATCTGGCACACGATCTACAACCATCCGCTGGCCGATGCCGAGGCGATCGTCGAATGGGTGAAGTCGACGGGGCTGAAGCCGTTCCTCGATCCGCTCGACGAAGGCGAGCGGCAGCTTTTCCTGAAGCGCTACACGGCCAGGATCGCCGAAGCCTATCCGAAAACGGCAAGCGGCAAGGTGTTGCTGCGCTTTCCCCGTGTCTTCATCGTGGCGCGGCGTTCTGCTTAGAAACTCTTAGCTACACCCAAAAACAGCCAGCAGCGGATGCTTGACCGGCTTTCGCCGTCATGCGCATCTCGCTGGGGCAGGGATGGCGGCCCTCATGGGCCATGGGGGGTGGATGATGACACTGAAAACGCTCATTTTCGGCGGCAGCATTTGTGCGGCCGCTGTGCTTGCCTTTCGATATCGGCGCAGGCCAAGCGAGCGCGCTGCTTCACCAGCGATGACGGGTATTTCTCCTGCAGCTATCGGGCGCTGGATGATGCCGGCAGCTTTCGCATCTCGGCGCCGGGCTATCCGACTTACGTCCTGGAGATCGACGACCCGGGTTTTGCCTACGGCTATGTCAATCTCGGCCAGCGCAACGTGCCGCTGCCCGGACAATTCGTGCGCAGCAATGATGACGGTGCCTGCTGGAACAACCCGCAGACCAATACCAAGCTCTGCGCCTGGTAAAGACCCGTTCCAGGGACTTGATTTAAGCCGGCATAAACTGGCTAGGTGCAAAAAGAGGTTGCGCCGAGCTTTTGCGGCGTCGACATGAAGCCGCAACGCCTGCGCACGGGACGAACTGGAAATGCATCGCGTCATCATCAGCGGCATCGGCGTTGAAATCCCCGAAGCGTCGATCACCAATGAGGAGCTCGTCGCCAGCTTCAACACTTGGGTGGACATGGAGAACGTCCGGCGCGAGGTCTCGGGCGAGCCGCTGCTGCAGAAATCGGACAGTGCCTTCATCGTCCACGCCTCGGGCGTCCAGACCCGCCATGTCATCGAACGGGAAGGCATCCTCGACCCGACCCGCATGGCGCCGCGCTTCCCGGCGCGGCCCGACGATGCGCTGTCGCTGGAGGCCGAGTTCGGCATCGCCTCGGCCAGCAAGGCGCTCGATCATGCCGGGCTGAAGCCTGGGGATATCGACCTGGTGATCTGCTCGGCCTCGCACCATCAGCGGCCCTATCCGGCTATCGCCATCGAAATGCAGCAGGCGCTGGGCACGAGAGGCGCCGGCTTCGACATGGGGCTTGGCTGCTCTTCGGCGGCGGTCGCATTGCACATTGCGGTCAATCTGGTGCGGGCAGGGGCGCATAAACGCGTACTGGTGACGACGCCGGAGATCATCACGGGCCAACTCAATTTTCGCGACCGGCAGACGCATTTCATCTTCGGCGACGCGTCCGTGTCGATGATCGTCGAAGGGCTCGCCCAGGGCGAGAAGCGGTCGGGGCGTTTCGAGGTGCTCGACACGCGTGCCTGGACGCAGATGTCGAACAGCATCCGCACCAATCTCGGTTACTATACCCGCGCCACCCAGGACGATCCGTACATGATCGATCTGGAAGGCAATCTGATCAAGCAGATCGGCAACAAGGTGTTCAAGGAAGTCACCGTCGCCGGCCACAAGTTCATCGTCGAATTCCTGGCCGAACACGGGCTGACACCGCAAGCGATCCGGCGCTTCTGGCTGCATCAGGCGAATGCGCGGATGAATGCCATGATCCTGAAATTGTCGTTCGGCCATGACGTCGACCATGACCGCGCGCCGATGGTGCTGGAGCGCCTCGGTAATACTGCCGCCGCCGGTGCCATCATCGCCCTGTCGGAGAACCATGCCGACATGAAGGCCGGCGACTACGGCCTGCTCTGCGCCTTCGGCGCCGGCTACTCGATCGGCGGCGCGCTATTGCGCATGCTTTGACCATTTCGGCGCGAACGGAACCAGCATCGGAACGCGCCGAGCAGAGTCGCATCAGTCCGCTTGATCGGAGCATCAGCGCTTTCGACTGGACCCGATGAGCTGACCGCGGCTAATTGCGCGTATCACGCGAGGAACGAACCCATGCTGGATCTTTTTCCCGAAGCCGAAACTCCGGTCGAGATCGTCCCGGCGCGAAAGCTCACCGCCAGGGTGGCCTCGCTCTATCTCGCGCTGTTCGATCATTTCGAGACACGAGCCATCGACACCTTGCAGCTTGGCTTCGACGGCATTGAAGGCGATTTCCACGCTGGCACGACACGGCGCTCCGGCGGACGGGAACCCTGGTATCCGCGCGGCACCGAAATGCGCAACGAACGGCAATTGTCGATCGTGGCGGCGGACGAACTGACCACCGTCGCCGAACGGATGGGCATCGCCGAGATCAAGCCGGAATGGATCGGCGCCAATCTCCTAATCGAAGGCCTGCCGCACCTCTCGATGCTGCCGTCCGGCGCGCTGCTGTTCTTCAAAGGCGGCGCGACTGTCAAGATCGACGCGCAGAACGGGCCTTGCCGCATCGCCGGGCGATCGGTCGCCGAAAGTGCCGGGATGGCCGATCACGAGGCCGGCGCGCTGCTGTTCGCGAAAGCGTCGAAGCGTTTGCGCGGCCTCGTCGCCTGGGTCGAGAAGCCCGGCACGATCACGGCCGGCGAGGAGATTTCGGTGCGCGTGCCAGAACAGTGGATTTACCGGGCCTGAAGACTAAAATCTTAGAGGATCAGGGATTGTCTGTTTGTAGTTGGCTGCTGAAACAGCTTCCAATCCATCGCCTTGTTTGGCCGTTTTCTTTGTTCGCCGCAATTTCGTCACCGCAATTCTTGCAACGATAGATGCCGGAATTCGGTGGCTTGCTGCCTGGCGACCATTCGTTGTCGTAAGCAACGCTGTCTTCTTGTGCCGCAAGCTCGGTGTTATCATAACAGTTTCAGGCGTGGCCACGTTTCATCCGCGCCTGCTTAAGGATGGCGCGCCAGCGGATCATGGCGAAGGGAATAGGCTCGTTGTTGTTGGCAATGTGGAAGATCTCGTTGTTGAGGTTCTTCAGCGAGCGCCAGAAATCATAGTCGGTGATGCGTGGGTCAGCCGCCAGCCTGTCCGCCTCGACCTTGATGTCGGTTTTCATGCACGTTCCCCGAACCGCTGCTGCTCCGCCGCCCGTATCGCAATTCGATGCGGATGGTTTTCCAACGCCGCGCTGAGTCGTTCAACGTCTCAATTCGGCTTGTTCACGTTAAAACCTCGGTAAGGTTAACGGCGGTTGGGTTGCGGTTCAAGCCGGCTTACGACGAATACCGATCGAGCGGCCGGCGCGCTCCGGCATCGGCAGGGCGGCATGGGCGGCGCGCATCGCTTCGACATTGGCAAGGACGTCGGCGGGGAAGGGCGCCACCTTCGGGCCAGCCATGTCGACATGCAGCGACAGCGTTTCAGACGTGGCGGCAAGCCAGCCGTCGACATGGCGGATTTCCTGATAGGCCCTCAGCCGCTTGTCGTCATGGTCGAGGAGTTGGAACGAGACCGTGACCTTGTGGTCGAGATGCAGCTCCTGGACGTAGCAGACATGGACTTCCGCGGTGTAGATGGTCAGCCGCCGTTCCCTTACATAGTCCATCCCCATTCCCATCATCTCGAAGGCTTCGTCGGAGCAACGGTCGAACAGCACGTTGTAATAGGCCATGTTGAGATGGCCGTTGTAGTCGATCCAGGCCTTCTCGATGTCCATGGCGCGAGAGACGAAAGGGGCGGGGATGGGCATCGGAAACTTCCTTCTCGTCATGCCGGGATGAGCGTGGACTGGACAGAGCGTGGTCGGTGAGACTACGCATCCCTAGATGCAGAACAAGGGTGGACGCTGGTCCATTCGCGGAGGAATCGATGGCTCTAAGCGACCTCAACCCGGTCGAACGCAACGAGGAAGGCATTGCCGCCGTGCTCGGCATCCTCAAGCAGCGGCTCGGCGAGCGATTCCAGACCGGCCAGGCGATCCGCGCCCAGCACGCGCACACCACGACCTATATCCCGACGCAAGCGCCGGATGGTGTCGCCTTTGCCGAGACGACGGAGGAGGTCCAGGAGATCGTGCGTGCGTGCGCGGCACATCGCGTGCCGGTGATCGCCTTTGGCGTCGGCTCTTCGCTCGAAGGTCACACCAATGCGCCGGGCGGCGGCATCTCGCTCGATACGTCACGCATGAACCGCATCATCGCGGTCAATCCGCAGGACCTCGATTGCATCGTCGAGCCCGGCGTGACGCGCGAGGACCTCAACCGGCATCTGCGCGACACCGGCCTGTTCTTTCCGATCGACCCGGGCGCCAACGCTTCGCTCGGCGGCATGGCGGCGACACGGGCGTCGGGCACCAACGCCGTGCGCTACGGCACGATGCGCGACAACGTCCTGTCACTGACGGCGGTGATGGCCGACGGCGAAGCGGTTACGACCGGAAAGCGCGCCAAGAAAAGCTCGGCCGGCTATGATCTGACGCGGCTGCTGATCGGCTCGGAAGGTACGCTTGGCATCATCACCCAGCTGACCTTGAAGCTGCAGGGCATTCCGCAGGCGATTTCGGGCGGCGTCTGCCCGTTTCCCAGCGTCGAGGCGGCCTGCAACGCGGTGATCGCGACCATCCAGATGGGCATTCCGGTGGCGCGCATCGAATTGGTCAATGCGCTGCAGATGCGAGCGATGAAGACCTATTCGAAGCTCGACTATCCGGAGAGCCCCTGCCTGTTCGTCGAGTTCCACGGCAGCGATGCCAGCGTCGCCGAACAGGCCGAGACTTTCGGCATGATCGCCGAGGAAAATGGCGGCGGCCCGTTCCTGTGGACCAGCATCGCCGAAGAGCGGACAAAATTGTGGAAAGCCAGGCACGATGCCTACTGGTCATCGCTGACGCTGCGGCCGGGCGCCAAGGGCCTGTCGACCGATGTCTGCGTGCCGATCTCGCGCTTTGCCGAATGTGTCACCGAGACCGAGGCGGATATCGCCGAGATGGGCCTGGTCGCACCGATCGTCGGCCATGCCGGCGACGGCAATTTCCATGTATTGGTGCTGATGGACGTGGACGACCCGAAGGAGATCGCATTGGCGGAAAAATTCGTGGCGCGGCTCAATATGCGCGCCATCGCCATGGACGGCACCTGCACTGGTGAGCATGGCATAGGGCAGGGCAAGATCGGCTTCCTGCGGCATGAGCTCGGTCATGGCGTCGACATCATGCGCACGATCAAGCAGGCGCTCGACCCGCTGAATATCATGAACCCGGGCAAGATATTGCCGGCCGAATAGTGGAAGAAGATCCAGATGGTCCCTGGCTTGACCGCACCACCATTTGGATCGAGACTCCAAGGACCTGAGAGGCAGGCAGGCGTCACAGACGGAGGAATGGTGTCATGGCGATTTCACGCAAGGAAGAGGCTCGGGCGCTGAGCGCCGACGAACATGCTCTCGTCGAGAAGTCGCACCATCCAGCAGTGCAGCATCTTGCCGACGCCGAACTCGCCAGCCTGGTCAAGCTCCTAAGGGAGCGGCGCGACAAGGCCCAGACCGAGGCGCATCGCCGCCGCCGCGAAATGCGCGGCAAGGGTGCGCCAAAGGGCGCCGGCGCCTCGAAGGCCGATGAAGGTTCGCAGTTGAAGCTGGCGGTTCTGGCGATGACCATGCGGCGGCTCAATGGCGAGGCCGAACGCCGCCGCCAGTTGGCAGCGCGTGTTTCGCTGGTCGAGAATGCACGCAAGGCGCTGTCCATGAAGCAGGGCGCTGCGGCAGACGGTCCCGAGTTCAACACGCGCACCGCGCACAAAGGCATGCGCGCGATCGTGAGCCGGCGGCCCGAGAATCTGATCCGGCCGATGGAACTCGGCCGGCAGCGGCAGGCGGCAAAGGTGGCGCAGGCAAAGCGCGACGCGCGCTGAGTTTTCTTGGCCGCCTTCTTTTGCTCTGGAAACCTGTCTGGCGGAATTGCCTCTTTATCGACACGCTGATGCGGGTAGAGTGCGGCTGATTTTCAATCAACCGCTTCGGAGTTCATGCTCGCACGCCTGTTCGTGATCTTCGGTGGGCTTCTCGTGCTGGTGCTGTGTGCGGCGCTGGTGGTGCCTTACTTTGTCGATTGGACGGGTTACCGTGCCGATTTCGAGCGCGAGGCGAGCGCCGTCCTAGGCCGCAAGGTGACCGTGCGAGGCGATGCAACGGCAAGGCTGCTGCCATTCCCCTCGGTGACCTTTTCCAACGTCGCCGTTGCCGGCGGCCCCAACGGCCAGCCGGCGATGACCGTCGAAACCTTTTCGATGGATGCAGAACTCGCGCCATTCCTGCGCGGCGAGGTGCTGATCTTCGACATGCGTCTGGTGCGGCCGAAGGCGATGATCGACATCGCCGCCGACGGCACGGTCGACTGGACGATACGACCGTCCTCGCCCTTCGATCCTGGCCAGATCTCCATCGAGAAGCTGACGGTGACGGAAGGACAGATCGCGCTCAGCCACGCCGCAGGCGGGCGCAGCCATCTTATTTCCGAGATCAACTCGACGATCTCGGCCAAGTCGCTGGGCGGCCCCTGGCGGATGGACGGCTCCCTGTTGCTGGACGGGTTGCGGACCACGATCGCCGCTTCCACCGGCAAGGCTGAAGCGGACGGGCAAATGCGGCTCAGGCTCAAAGCCGATCCGGATGACTATCCGCTGGTCATCGAGACCGACGGCAATGTGGGCCTCGTCGAGGGCGCCGCGGTCTATTCGGGCCAGTTCAAGATATCGGGCGCAGACCAGACTGTAGCGCAGTTGCGCGGCACCGACGGCGAGGCAGTGAAAGTCAGCGCCGGCAAGCCGGATCCGGGGTTCAGGCTGAACGGCAAGTTTTCGCTCGACCACCAGGAGCTCGGCGTCGACGAGTTCCGCTTCGAGACCGGACCGCTCGGCAATCCTTACACCGCCGACGGCAAGGCTGCGGTCGACCTTGGGCTGAAGCCGCATTTCTCGATCGAGGCCAATGGCGCACAGGTGCAGTTCGACGAGGCCGTGGGGGCGGCGGCCGGTGCCGGATTGACGCTGTCCGAGCGGGTGGCGGCGCTGGAGCAGGCGCTGCTCGATCTGCCGAAGCCGACCATACCGGGCACGGTCGAGGTGAGACTGCCGGCGGTGGTGGCAGGCGACACGACGGTTCGCGACGTGCATCTATCCGCCGAACCGGCCGAGGGCGGCTGGGCGGTGAAATCGCTGGCCGCCACGCTGCCCGGCCGCGCCAAGCTGGAAGCCAATGGCATGGTCAGCGTCGAGGATCATTTTGGATTCACCGGATCGCTGCTTCTGGCTGTGGCGCAGCCCTCCGGCTTTGCCGCCTGGCTGTCGAAGGACGTCGACGAGGCGATCCGCCGCTTGCCGGCCGCCGGCTTCAAGGCAAAAGTAGATTTGAGTGAAAAGCACCAGGCCTTCAGCGATCTCGAACTCATCCTCGGCAAGGCGAAGTTCTCCGGCCGCATCGATTCCACCCAGCCCGAAGACACAAGGCCATCGGTGCTGATGCAACTGGAAGGTGGCGAACTCGACGTCGATGGACTCGCCGCCTTCGCCTCGATCTTCGTCAGCGACAAGGGAGCCAACCGCTTTTCCGACCGCGACCTCGATTTCCAGATCAAGGCCGGGCCGGTCAGCGCAGGTGGGTTGACCGCCGATAGCGTCGACACCGCGCTTAGATTGCGCGACGGGCTGCTTGAGATCGACCGCCTGTCGGTCGGCGGACTTGCCGGCGCCTCTATCAGCGCCACCGGCCGGATCAAGGACTTCCCGGCGAGCCCGACCGGCAAGCTCGACGCCTCGGTGGTCGCCGTCGACCTCAAGCCGCTGATCGACGTCGCCGTCCGGCATTATCCGGACAATGCGGTGCTGAAGGGGCTGGCGGCGCGCGCCGCTGCCTATCCGGAGCTGTTCCAGGATGCGCGTATCGACGCCGTCACGAGTGCCGCAGACAATGGCGACGGTACGACTGGACTGGCAATGAGCGCACAGGGCAGGGCCGGTGGCTCGGCCTTTTCGGCGTCGTTGTCCGGCAAAGGGGCGCTCGACCGGCCTCTCGAAGCGCCGGTGACGTTGACCTTCAATGCAAGGAACGCCGACGCCACCGCACTTCTGGCGCTTTACGGGTTGCCGGCACTGCCACTCGGCATGCTCGGCGAGGCGACCACCGACGTCTCGGCCAAAGGCACGCTTGGCGGCGGCCTGGCGACACGCTTCAGCCTCGCCGGCAACGACTTCAAAGCTAGTTTCGACGGGACAGTTGCCGACACGCCTCAGGGCGCCGCCGCAAAGGGCAAGGTCAGCCTTGAAACGGCCGATATCGAGCCATGGCTGATGACGACCGGCGTCGGCCTGCCTGGCATGGGGACCGGCATGTCGACGTCGCTTGCGGCCGATGCCGACTACGGCAATGGTCTCTTGGTGCTGAGCGGCCTCAGTGGCGCCGTCAATGAAGCGGCGGTTTCCGGTGACGTAAATATCGACGTCAAAGAGGGGCTGCCGCATCTTGCCGGCGCGCTGTCGCTGGACGAGCTGGACCTCGATCCGATGGCGATGATGCTGTTCGGCGACCAGGCCTTCCTTGTCAATGATGGGGCCTGGCCGACGGCACCGTTCAGCCAGAAATCCAGTCTGCCATTTACCGCCGATCTCGATCTGACGGCGGCGTCGCTCGCCACCGGCCCGCTTGCCACCGCCTATGACGCCGCGCTGTCGCTGCAGCTCGACCAGGAGGGTATCCGCGTTTCCGATCTCAAGGCAAAGTTCCTCGGCGGTGTGCTGAGTGGTCTGTTCGAGCTCAAGAACAATGACGGCACCGGGCTTTTCTCCGGCCAGATGAAGCTCGCCGGCGGCGATCTGGCAGCCGTGCTGCCGGAGGCCGGCATCAGCGGAAACGGCGAGTTCACGACGGCGCTGTCGACCAGCGGCAAATCGGTCGACGCGATGGTGGCGGCGCTGTCCGGTTCCGGCACGGCGACGCTGAAGGGCATGACCATTGCCGGCTTCAATCCCGATGCCTTTGGCGCATTCATTGCCAAGGCCGACGCGATAGGGCGCGATATCGACGCGTCGAAGACTGCCGGCTTTGTGCCGCAGATCGCCGCGGCGGGCAGTTTTCCGGCGCAGGACACCGATATTGCCTTCACCATCGCCGGCGGCACGCTGAGGGCGCCGCCGGTCAAATTCGAAAGCCCGGGCGCGACGCTGTCCGCCGACATCACCGCCGATCTGAATACCAGCACCGTCGATGCTAAGGGCGAGATCGCCTACCGGCCCGGCGACGAGGCGCTGGTCGGCTCCGAACCGATTTTGAATTTCAGCGTCGACGGGCCGTTCGGCGCCACCAAACGGCAGTTCGACAGCGAGCCGCTGACACAGTTCCTGACCCAGCGTGCGCTGGAAAAGGAGCAGCAGCGGGTCGAAGCCATGCAAGCCGCACTGCTCGAGAAACAAAGGCTGCGGCGTGAGGTGCGCTACTACGCTGCCCTGCAAACGGAGCGTCAAAGAGCGGCGGAGGAACTGCGCAGGCAACAGGAAGCAGCGCGGCTGAAGGCCGAGGCCGACGCCAAGGCAAAGGCCGAAGCTGAGGCGCAGGCCCAAGCCGAAGCGGAGGCGAGGGCGCAGGCTGAAGCCAAGGCGAAGGCTGAAGCGGACGCCAAGGCAAAGGCCGAAGCTGAGGCGCAGGCCCAAGCCGAAGCGGAGGCCAGGGCGCAGGCTGTAGCCAAGGCGAAAGCGGATGCAGCGGCGAAGGCCGAAGCCGAGGCCAGGGCGAAAGCCGAGGCGGCTGCAAAGGCCAAAGCGGATGCCGAAGCCAAAGCCAAGGCGGCGCAACAGGCTGCCGAGGAAGCAGCGCAGGCCGAAGAACAGCAACGCCAGAGGGCGGAAGAGGCGTTGCGGATAGCCTCGGAAGAGAAGGCAAAGCTCGACGCCGAACGCAAGGCCGCGGCGGAGCAGGCGCAGAAAGCGGAACGGGCGCCACCGGCCGCAAATAACGTGCCACCGCCAGTGCCGCCGCCGCCAAAGCTCAAGTTCGACCCCTCGTCGATCGACGATCTGCTAAAATCACTGAGTGGCGGGTGACGGCGCATCCTTTATGCGCCGCATCCAGCAAGCAAGCGCTTCAGCATCGGCTCGATCCGCCCGAGTTCGTCGAGATGAGCGGCTGACAGATCGGCGAGACTGTCGTCGGCGCGGTCGGTCAGCCGCAGCAGCACGCGGCGGTGGTCCTCCTCGTCGTGGTCCCTCGCGACGAGCCCGGCTTCGCACAGACGGTTGACCATCCGGATGAGTATCTCGAGGGCCTCTCCGACAAGCTGCTGATGGCGAACGTGTCCCATTTGCCCGTCGTCACGCGAGAAAATGCGCGGCTGGTGGGCTATGTCGGCTGGAAGGACCTGATGCGTGTCAGATCGAAGAAGCAGGCCGAAGAACGCGACCGCTCGGCTTTGCTGGGCTTCCGTATCCGGCGCAGGAAACAAGATAGCGTTGCCTGAAGGCTACAACTTGCGGCGCTTGGCCCAGTCCAGCACATAGAGCCTGAGCGCCGAGGAGAGGTTCGCATCGCGCGGGCGGCTCTCGTCGATTTCGGCGACAAGCGCGGCGAGCGTCAATTTTCGCGCGGCCGCGATGGCGACCAGGTCGTCGTAAAAAGGCTTTTCGAGCGAATAGCTGGTGCGGTGGCCGCGAATGGTGACCGAGCGCTTTTCGACCGGGCTCACGCGACCGCCCTCACACTTCAAGCATCGGATTTGTCCGAATCGCCCGATTTTTCCCGGCGATGACTGGCGACGAATTTGTCGGCCTTGTCGGCGATCAGGCGGTCGCGATCCCGGCTGGTTTTGGAACGGCCATGCAGCGCCCGGTTCTGTTCGGCCAGGCGCTCCTTCTCGGCTCGCGCCTTCTGCTTGCGTGCCTGACGGAGATTGACGATCTCGGCCATGTCACGCCGCCCGTTGGGTCACTTCTTGCGGAAGGCGTCGAGCGACACCACGTCGGCCCCCTTGGCGCCGGCGTCGGCCGCGGCAGGCTTCTTTTCCGCCTCAGCGGTTTTCTTCTTCGTCTCAGGCTTTTTCTCGGCGACGATGGCCAGCGGCTCGGGAGCAGGCTTGGCCTTTGTCTCCTGTTCAGCCGGGGTATCCGTCTTGACGTCGAATTCGAGCTCGAAGTTGACGGACGGATCGTAAAAGCCGCGTACGGCCGAGAACGGGATTTCCAGTTTCTCCGGCACGTCGGAAAACGACAGCCCGACCTCGAAGCCGGTGTCGCTCACCTTCAGGTCCCAATATTGGAACTGAATAACGATGGTCATCTGTTCGGGATAGCGTTCGCGCAGCCGCGAAGATACGCGCACGCCCGGCGCGCCGGTGAGAAATGTGATGAAGAAGTGATGGTTGCCTGGGAGACCGGTGCGCGCGACCTCGGCCAGGACCTTGCGCATGACGCCGCGCAACGCCTCCTGGGCCAGAATGTCGTAGCGGATGTGGTCGTCGGCCATGTGGCTGTCGGCTTCCGTTGAATCGTCCTGATAGCTGTAATCAAGCTTGAGCGCGGCGTAAACCGGATATAGATCGCCGGGGTGCGGAAGCGAAGCCTGTTGGCGACGATTTGATCGCCAAACGGCTTTGATCGTCAAGCGCTGGCGAGCACGCCCTGTTTGCTTGCTCGGGCCACAGGCTGCCGCTTGCCGAAGGCGCGCAGGAAGGTGCGCACGCCATTTGTCGCCGATTGCACCACCTCGTCCTCGGTCGGTGTACCGCGGAGCATGAACGTCGTCTGCAACTCGGCATTGGCAAGCGCCATGAACTGGCGCGCTGCGACATCGGGATCGTCGATATCAAGGAAGCCGGCATGAGCGAGGCGGGCGAAACGGGCGGCGATCGCCGGCCATGTCCTGCCCGGTCCTTCTTCGCGCCATTCGGCGAACAACTCGGGGTAGCGCTCGCCCTCGCTCTGGATCAGCTTGCGCAGGAATTTTCCGTCGCGGTTGCAGATGCAGTTGTGATTCATCCGCACAGCAAAGGCGATGAGGTCGGCCTCGAGATCCTTCGGCCGATCGGGAAAAGTGGAGATCGTGGCAAAGATGCCGGCATTGCAACGTTCGGTGAGTTCGCGAACGATAGCAACGAAGAGTTTTTCCTTGTCGCCATGATGATTGTAGATGGTCTGGCGGGAGACGCCGGCTTCGGCGGCAATCATGTCGATATTGGCACCGGCGAAGCTTTCGCGGCAGAAGACCGAGGCGGCGGCGTCGACAATTGACATCCGCTTGGCCTCATGGCCCCGCGGCGGGAAAATGTCAGGAGAAACGTTGGCCTTCATGCAAAACTATATAGAGGTGGTTGACGAATTAGACAAGCCTGTCTAAATTTGTGGACTAACACGAGGGGGTTTCGTTCCGCAGAAGAGTCGGAACTCCACGGGATGGAACGTCCTAGGGTTACACGCCGGCCCGCGGCGGCAACCAGAATTCGAAAGAGCCTGCTATCATGAACGCCAAATTCCTCCGCATTGCGGTCGTGCTCGGCCTATTGTCCGCCATCGGCCCGTTTGCCATCGATATGTATCTTCCGGCCTTGCCGTCGATCGGCGAGGATCTGCATGCCGGCACCGCCGCGGTGCAGATGAGCCTGCTGATCTTCTTTCTTTCCATGGGCTTCGGCCAGATCGTCGTCGGACCGATCTCCGACATGGTCGGCCGCAAGCTGCCGCTCTACGGCGGCCTGGCGCTGTTCATGGTCGGCGGCGTCGGCTCGGCGCTGGCTCCCTCGATCGAATGGCTGATCGCCTTCCGCTTCCTGCAAGGGCTCGGCGCCAGCGCCGGCATGGCCGTGCCGCGCGCGATCGTGCGCGATCTGCATACCGGCACCGAGGCCGCCAAGTTGATGTCGCTGTTGATGCTGGTGTTTTCGGTGTCGCCGATCCTGGCGCCACTGACCGGTAGCCAGATCATCGAGAATTTCGGCTGGCGCGCCGTGTTCTGGACGGTGACGGGCGCGGCCGTGCTCGCCACCATCCTGCTGGCGACCTCGCTCAAGGAGACGCGGCCGGTCGAGGAGCGCGCCGGGTCGTCCTTCGGGACGGCACTTTCCGGCTACCGCTTCCTGATGGGCGACCGCAACTTCCTTGGCCTGACGGCCATCGCCGGCTTCGGCATTGCGAGCTTCTTCGTCTATCTGTCGAGCTCGTCCTTCATCCTGATCGACCATTACGGCCTGTCGCCTTCGGTCTACAGCGTGTTCTTCTCGATCAATGCGGTTGCCTTCATCGGCATGTCGCAGCTGACCGGGTTGCTGTCGGAGCGGTTCGGGCTGCAGCGCGTGGTACGCGTCGCGGTGACCGGCTATGCGACGACGATGGTGGTGTTGTTCGCGGTGATGGCCTCGGGTGTCGACCGGCTCGACGTGATGGCGGCCCTGCTGTTCGTCGGCTACGGTTTCCTCGGCCTGGTTATCCCGACCACGTCGGTGCTGGCCATGGAAGAGCATGGTGAGATCGCCGGCACGGCGTCGGCGCTGATGGGCACGCTGCACTTCGCCATCGGCGCGGTCGCCATGGGTGTCGCCGGCGTGTTCTTTGACGGCACGCCGCTGCCAATGGTGGCGGGCATCACGCTCTGCGCGGCGATCTCCTTCACGCTGGCCAAGGTAACGCTCGGCCGCAGCCGCGAAGCTGCGGAAGCGCCGGCGGAGTAAGCTTCTCCTAGCGAGACAAAAAAGGCCGGGCGATGTTCCCGGCCTTTCACGTTTGCGATCCCGGTTCAAAGCAGCCTATGCCTATATGACGGGTTCAGGACATGCAGCTTCGACATCTCAAGACCTTCGTGGCGGTCGCCACCACCTTGAACATCACACGCGCCTCCGAGCGGGTTCATCTTGCCCAATCGAGCGTGACCGAACAGATCCAGGCGCTGGAAGCCGATCTGGGCACGTCGCTGTTCGACAGGTCACGGCGTGGCTTGAAGCTGACGGCGGCAGGACAGCGCCTGCTGGACTACGCAAACGATCTCCTCGACCTTGCGGACGAAGCCCGTTCCGCTGTCGCCGACGCGAGCGGTACGGTTGCCGGTCGCCTGACGGTCGGCGGCCTGGAGACGCTTTGCGTTACGCGCTTGCCAGCCTTGCTGAGCGAATTCCACCGGCGCTATCCAGACGTGGAACTGAACCTCCAGGCGGGCGATAGCAGCCGGTTGCGTGCCGGCGTGGCCAGCGGGGCGCTGGACGTGTCTTTGCATTTCGGGGCCGCCCCGGCGGCGGCGCCGGAGCTGCGAAGCGAGCAGGTGGCAGAAGAAGAGCTCGTCATCATAATGCCGGCAAATCACCGGTTGGCCGGATATTCTGCCATAACGCCCGACGATCTGGCTGACGAGGCCTTCCTCGTCACCCAGCCCGGTTGCGTCTACAGGCGGATGTTCGACGAAACGTTTGCCGCAACGTTGCCTGACCGTCCAAAACTGGTCGGCGAGTTCGCCAGCATGGGCGCGATACGGGGCCTTGTTGCAGCCGGTCTTGGATGCGCGCTGGTCCCGCGTCTCGTGGGTTCTGCGGCTGACGCCAATATCGTCGTGCTGCCTTGGGTCGGAAGCAGCCCGGTGACGCCGGTCACCATGGTATGGCGCCACCGGCGCATTCAAGCGCCGGTCTTGCAACTGTTCCTCGCAATGGTTCGCGAGGTCTGGCCATCACTAGACCAATCGCTGGCCACCATCGACATGAAGCACGGTTCCGGTGATGAAGCCGTTATGCATCAGGGACGTGATAGCTTGGGCAACGTCGGCTGCCCGGCCGATCCGGCCGACGAGCAGACGCTTTGCCATGGCGTCCAGCGCAGCCGTCTTTCCGCTGCCGACGACGGCATCCCAAATCGGCGTGTCGACCCAGCCCGGCGAGACGACATTGACGCGGATCGGCGCCAGTTCGACGGCAAGCGCGTAGGCGAGTGAGCCAAGGGCCCCATTAACGGCTGCCACCACCGAGCCTTTCGCCGCCGGACGATAGGCGGCGATGCCCGAGGTCAGCGTGATCGACCCCCTGGGCGTCAGATGAGGCGCGCCGTGTTTGGCGAGAAGAAGCGGCGCGACGACTTTGGAATCCATCACTTTCCGCGCTATCGAGACGTCCATCTCGGGAAGCAACACATAGACGCCGATGATGTCTGCGGCGGTCGAGACGATGTGGTCGAGCGTACCGACGTCCTCGAACAGGCGCTGGACCTCGTCCTCGCTTGTGACGTCGGCTGCGATCGTCCTCAGCCTTTCCGGGTGAGGCAAGTGCTGCCGTGCGGCCGACAACCGGTCCTCGGAGCGGCCGACGATCGTAACCTCGGCGCCGGCAGCAAGCTGCTGTTCGGCAAGCGACAGTCCCATGCCGGAACTGCCGCCAACGATCAGGATGCGTTCGGGTGTTGGTGTGGTTTCCTGGTTCATCTTTTCTCCATCAGGTAGCTCGCGGGGCGTGACCGACACGCGGCGAGAAACTGAAGCCTTGTTCGACAAAGGCAGGGGAGAAGGGAAACGGGAAGATACGAATGCTGCCATCGGAAATTCCGATGAAGGGAAGCCCTTGGGTTTTCGCCTTGGCCTGAGACGCCTTAGCCTGAGACGTTGACGATGCGCGATTTTCTGTGTTAGCAGCGATGATCATGAAGATCGCTATGGTTCTTGCAGTGGTAGGAAAGCGCATGGGCAGGATGGTGTAACCATCCGGCGACAGCCACCCGTGCGCGACAAACAGGCTCCTGACGGGGCCTTTTTTTATGCCCGAAATTCTTCTTACGCCCGATTTCGGCGATGCCCCGTCAACCCATCCTCATCACGCTACGGGACAGAACCATGACAAGCGATAATTCCATTCAGGATACGAGCAACCGCATGACAGGAGCGGAGATCGTTCTCCGCGCACTCAAAGACAATGGTGTGGAGCATATTTTCGGCTATCCCGGCGCGGCTATTTTGCCGATCTATGACGAGATATTCCAGCAGGACGATCTCAAGCATATCCTTGTGCGCCACGAACAGGGCGCCGGCCATGCCGCCGAGGGTTATGCCCGGTCCACGGGCAAGGTCGGCGTGATGCTGGTCACGTCAGGCCCAGGCACGACGAATGCCGTGACGCCCCTGCAGGACGCACTGATGGATTCAGTGCCGATCGTCTGTCTGTCCGGACAAGTGCCGACAACATTGATCGGCTCCGATGCCTTTCAGGAATGTGACACGATCGGCATCACGCGATCCTGCACCAAGCACAACTCTTTGGTCAAAGACGTCGATGACTTAGCGTCAGCGATCCATAGGGCGTTCCACATCGCCCAGTCGGGGCGACCGGGGCCTGTTCTCGTCGACATGCCAAAGGACGTTCTGTTTGCGTCCGGCATGTACACGCCGCGTTCGGACGTTGCTGCGCTGAAAAATTATCAACCGAAGCTGCAGGGCGACATCAACAAGATCGGCCAGGCGATAGCGCTGATGGCCAATGCCAGCCGTCCCGTTATTTATGCCGGCGGCGGCATCGTCAATTCCGGCCCGAAAGCATCGACATTGCTCCGGGAGCTGGTTCAACTGAGCGACTTTCCGGTCACCTCGACGCTTATGGGCCTTGGAGCTTACCCCGCCTCCGGCAAGAACTGGCTCAAGATGGTCGGTCTGCATGGTTCCTATGAGGCGAACATGGCGATGCACGATTGCGACGTCATGATCTGTATCGGCGCGCGCTTCGATGACCGCGTGACCTCGCGTGTGGATGCTTTTTCGCCCAACTCCAGGAAGATACATATCGATATAGATCCGTCCTCGATCAACAAGAACGTCCACGCCGATATCGGCATACAAGGCGATGTCGGCAATGTTCTGGGTGACATGGTTCGTCTATGGCGCGCATTATCTCAGAAACCGGATGGAAGCCGCCTTCAGGACTGGTGGAGAAAGATCGCCGCCTGGCGCGCATGCAATTCGTTCTCCTATGAGATGAACAACGGCGTGATCATGCCGCAATATGCGGTGCAGCGCCTTTACGAGCTGACGAAGGATCGCGACACATACATCACCACTGAAGTCGGCCAGCATCAGATGTGGGCGGCCCAATTCTACGGCTTCGAAAAGCCGAACCGCTGGATGAGTTCGGGCGGCCTGGGGACGATGGGTTACGGCCTGCCGGCGGCGCTCGGCGTACAGATCGCTCATCCGGACAGCCTCGTCATCGATATCGCCGGCGACGCGTCGGTTCAGATGACCATGAAAGAGCTGTCGACGGCAGTCCAGTACGACGCGCCGATCAAGATATTCATCCTGAACAACGGATATATGGGCATGGTTCGCCAGTGGCAGCAAATCCTTCATGGCAACCGCCTCGCGCATTCCTATTCCGAGGCCTTGCCCGATTTTGTCAAATTGGCCGAGGCGTTCGGAGCGGTCGGCCTGCGCTGTGACAAACCAGCCGACCTTGACGATGCGATACAGGAAATGATCGACGTGGACCGGCCGGTGCTCCTCGACTGTCGTGTTGCCAAGCTCGCCAATTGTTTTCCGATGATCCGGACGGGCAGAGGGCACAATGAGATGCTGTTGCCCGATGAGGCTACTGGTGAAACATTCGCCGGTGCGATCGACGCGGTCAGCCAGGGGCTGGTATAAACGCCGCGGCGTCTTGAGCGTATCAGGGCGCATAAAAAGCCCAGCCGGCGAGGCCTGCAGCTGCACATATCAAAAAAGAAGAAATGGAGGTTTCTGTTGCCAGGTACCTCCGAACCCCGCCTAGAAGTGCGAACCACTAGGGCTTGAATTGAAGCTATCGCACCGCTTACGCGGCGAGACGTGCTTCCGCATAGTTGTCGTTGGCAACTATAAGTTTAGCCCGATAACGGTGGTACAATGCCGGGCAAAAGTACGATCTTTACACCTTCGTCGATCCTATTTCGCCCCCAGCAAAAGCCGCTCTTGAGCAGCGGTTTTTGGTGGAGGCGCCGGGTACCGCCCCCGGGTCCGAACGGCTTATTTCATCGTCTGTTTATCACCATAGTCGGTCGAGCCGACGAGGCGAATATAGGGACTGGCGGTGGAAAATGAAAGGCCGGAATGCCACTTTCGTCCGTGTCAAAGTGGATCATCAACGGGTTGACTTGCAGCCGGTCTCAATCGAAGCTTTGTGGCGGTGAGGAGACCCAGCGCACAGTTGCGGCAGCGCGCCACAATCCTCATCGACCGGATCCCGTGGCGCCGACGAGGGGAAATTCGATGGCCGATTATCTCGCAGACGTAAAAAAATATGATGCGGCGGCGGATGCCGACGCGGTCGCCAAGATCGTCAAGCATCTGGGCATCGCGCTCAGGAACCGCGATTCCTCGCTGGTGTCCTGCACCGACCCGGAGGAACTGAAGCGCGTCAGGAACAGCTGGGTCGCTGGCAAGCTCGGTGTCACCGACGGCGCCAAGGCGGATGCGGCTATCGAAAAGACCTGCATGGCGATGGCGGCCGACAACAGCAAGAGCCGGGTGACGTTCTATTATCTTGTCGCCAAGGATCTGGGCATGCTCGGCTCGCTCTGAACAAACTCGCCGCTGATGCTGGCGAGGCTTCTGCTGGAATTGTCTCGCTTTGCTGTGTTCGGCCGACGGTCATTCGGCTATGATGGCTGACAACCCGAATCGGACCGGAGCCGATGCGCCAGTATCTCGACCTTCTGAAGCATGTGCTGGAAAACGGCGCAGATCGCGGCGACCGTACCGGCACCGGAACACGCTCGATATTCGGCTACCAGATGCGCTTCGACCTGGCCCGCGGCTTTCCGGTCACCACCACCAAGAAGCTGCACCTCAAGTCGATCATCCATGAGCTTTTGTGGTTCCTGGCCGGCGACACCAACATCAAATATCTCAACGATCACGGCGTCTCGATCTGGGATGAGTGGGCCGACGAGAATGGCGATCTCGGCCCGGTCTATGGCAAGCAATGGCGTTCGTGGCCGGACGGCCATGGCGGCGCCATCGACCAGATTGCGAATCTTCTGAAGGAGATACGCAAAAATCCTAACTCGCGGCGGCTGATCGTTTCGGCGTGGAACCCTGCCGAGGTAGAGGCCATGGCGTTGCCGCCCTGCCACTGCCTGTTCCAGTTCTATGTTTCGGAAGGCAAGCTTTCCTGCCAGCTCTATCAGCGCTCCGCCGACATCTTTCTCGGTGTGCCCTTCAACATCGCTTCCTATGCGTTGCTGACGCTGATGGTGGCGCAGGTGACCGGATTGAAACCCGGCGATTTCATCCACACGCTCGGCGACGCGCATCTTTACTCGAACCATTTCGAGCAGGCGCGCGAACAATTGCGGCGTACGCCCAAGGCGTTGCCGACGCTATGGATCAATCCCGAGGTGAAGGATCTCTTTGCCTTCGGCTTCGAGGATTTCCGGCTCGACAACTATTTCGCCGACGCGACGATCAAGGCGCCGATCGCGGTTTAGCACCCTACCTGACTGTGCATATCGAAATTGCCTACTGCGGCTACGCCCTCGGACGTTGTCAGCATCCATCTTGATCGACCGACGTCTGCGGTGCGCGCAACAGAGTCCATGCGATATTTTCTTCGACCTCGATACCGCTGTATCTAAAGGAGGTTATCGCAGGCGGAGAAAACCGCAGCTCAGAATGCCGTCGCCTGGTAAAGAGCCTTTCCTTGTTATGTTCACATGGATATATCGATGGACGGCTTCGGGCGATCCGAGACGAGGAGAGTTCATGCTGGCGCGCAAAGGTTCGACGACGATTGCCATCGCGGGTCTCGCTGCCATGCTGATGGCCGCGGTGCCGGCGGCCCATGCCGATGACAAGGTGGTCGTGTTTGCCGCGGCGAGCCTGAAGGACGGGCTCGATGCCGTCAACAAGGCCTGCGAGGCCAGTGTCGGCGAGGCGGCAACCATTTCCTACGCGGCGAGCTCGGCGCTGGCCAAGCAGATTGAAAGCGGCGCGCCGGCGGACGTGTTCATCTCGGCCGATCTCGACTGGATGAAATATCTTTCCGACAAGGAGCTGACCAACCCCGACACCGAAGTGAAATTGCTCGGCAACCAGATCGTGCTGATCGCGCCGCAGGATTCCAAAGTTGAAACCAGGATTGAAAAGGGTTTCGATCTTGCCGGGCTCGTGGGTGACGGCAAACTTGCCATGGGCGATTTCAAGGCGGTGCCGGCAGGCAAATACGGCAAGGCGGCGCTCGAATCGCTCGGTGTCTGGTCTTCCGTCGAAGGCAACGTGGCGCAGGCCGAGAATGTGCGTGCCGCCCTAAAGCTGGTGTCGACCGGCGAGGCAGCACTCGGCATCGTCTATGCCACCGACGCGCATGCCGAGCCTGGCGTGAAGGTGGTCGGCACTTTCCCGGACAATACACATCCGCCGATCATCTATCCGGTTGCCCAGCTTGCGGATTCGAAGGGCAAGGATACTCCGGCATTCCTGAAATGCCTGCAATCCGCCAAGGCTGGCGAACTCTTCAAGGCGCAAGGTTTTACAATCCTCGCGCCGAGCAACTGACGAACGGCCCTGACCATGAGCTGGCTGCTGGATCTCGCTCCCGACGAATGGAATGCGGTCCGGCTGTCCATCAAGGTGGCGACCGTAGCGATGATTGCCAGCCTGCCGCCGGGCGTAGCAATCGCCCTTGTGCTCGCCCGCGGCCAGTTCTGGGGCAAGACACTGCTCAACGGGCTGGTGCATCTGCCGCTGATCCTGCCGCCGGTGGTGACCGGCTATTTGCTGCTTTTGAGTTTCGGCAAGCGCGGTCCGGCCGGCGCTTTCCTGGCCGAGCATTTCGGCATCGTTTTTTCCTTCCGCTGGACCGGCGCCGCGCTCGCCTGCGGCGTAATGGGTTTTCCGCTGATGGTGCGGGCGATCCGGCTGTCGATCGAGGCGGTCGACCGTAAGATCGAGGCGGCCGCCGGCACGCTCGGCGCCAATCCATTATGGGTGTTCGGCACGATCACGCTGCCGCTGATCCTGCCCGGCCTGATCGCCGGTGCGATCCTCTCCTTCGCCAAGGCGATGGGCGAATTCGGCGCGACGATTACCTTCGTCTCCAACATTCCGAACGAGACGCAGACGCTGCCGTCGGCGATCTACACTTTCACGCAGGTTCCCGGCGGCGACGCCGGCGCGCTCAGGCTGACGCTGATCTCGATCGTCATCTCGATGGCGGCACTGGTCGCCTCGGAAGTGCTGGCGCGACGCGTCGGCCGGCGGATGGACATCGAATGACGGTTCAGGTCGACATCAGCCACCGGCTTGGCGATTTCGCCGTCAATGCCCGCTTCGAAAGCGCCGGGCGGCTGACTGCGCTGTTCGGGCCTTCCGGCTCCGGAAAGACGACGCTGATCAACCTGATTGCCGGGCTGATCCGCCCCGACAAAGGCCGTATCGCGGCCGACGGCCGTGTGCTGGTCGATAGCGATGCCGGCTTGTTCATGCCGAAGCACAAGCGGCGGATCGGCATGGTGTTCCAGGACGCGCGGCTGTTTCCGCATATGAGCGTGGCGAGCAATCTGCGCTATGGCCGCTGGTTCACACCGGCTGCTGAGCGCTACGCGGATATCAATGGCGTGGTCGAACTGCTCGGCATCGGTCATCTGCTCGACCGGCGGCCGGCAAAACTCTCCGGTGGCGAGAAGCAGCGCGTGGCAATCGGCCGGGCGCTGCTTGCCAGTCCGAAATTGCTGCTGATGGACGAGCCGCTGGCGTCGCTCGACGAGGCGCGCAAGGCCGAGATCTTGCCTTATATCGAGCGGCTGCGCGACGAGACGAAAATCCCGATCGTCTATGTCAGCCACTCGATCGCCGAAGTGGCGCGGTTGGCGAGCGACGTCGTGGTACTGATGCAGGGCAAGGTCGCTGCTTCCGGTCCAACCGGAGTGATCATGCAGCGTCTGGATCTATTGCCGGCCGAAGAGCGCGGCGAGGGCGGTGCCGTGCTGGATACCGCGGTTCTGCGCCACGACGAGGCGTTTGGCATGACCGTGCTTGGCTCGGCGGCGGGCGAGATCCGTGTGCCGCTTCTGGCAACGCCGGTCGGTGCGCCGGTGCGCGTCCGCATCCGCGCCCGCGACGTGATGATCGCCACCGAGCAGCCGGTTGGCCTCAGCGCGCTCAACATATTCCCGGGCGCGATCATGGCGATAAAGCCGGGCGAAGGGCCTACGGTCGAGATCGGCATCGACTGCAATGGCGCAACCGTGCTTGCCCGCATCACTGAACAGTCGCGGCAGACGCTAGGGCTCCAGCTTGGTCGAAAGGTCTTCGCGGTGGTCAAGACGGTGAGCTTCGACCGGGCAAATACCGGCGCCGGCCTCCCCGCCGAGGCGGATGGGTGAACGGCCGATGATTCGCTATATCGTTTTGGAATAGCGGTATCGCTGGAGAACTTGTAGAATGGCGTGACCGCGGAGGAGCAAATGCCGTCGCTGAGCTTGCGGATAAATCTCGATCCAGATGGCCGCATCGGGCCGGGCAAGATCGAGCTTCTGGAACAGATCGCTGCCTTCGGCTCGATTTCGGCCGCGGCGCGCGGCATGGAGATGTCCTACAAGCACGCTTGGGATCTGGTCGAGGACATGAACCGCGTGTTCGGCAAGCCGCTGGTTGCGGCACAGACGGGCGGCAAGAAAGGCGGTGGCGCCCAATTGACGTCGGTCGGGCTTGCGGTGGTCAGCCGCTTCCGCGCGATCGAGCGGGCTGCGTCTTCAGCAGCGGCGGCGCATATGGAGGCGCTGCAGGCCGAGATCGATGCTGCGTGAACTCGGCGGAATTCATGCCGCGCTCAATCCCTGTCACTCCTCAGGCTCGCCCGGCTTGCGCAGCAGATAGGTGTCCATGATCCAGCCCTTTTTCCGGCGGGCCTCCTCACGAGTGCCGACGATCTCGTCGCTGACGTCGCCAATCCGGCCCGAGATGATGATCTCGTCGGGTGTGCCGAGATAGGCGCCCCAGTGGACGCTAACGTCCTTGTCGGCCAGCGTGTTGAAGACGCATTTGCCGTCCAGCATGACGATGGTGCTGCCGGCGTTTTCGGGCAGACCTTCCTCGGCGAGCCGGCGGCCGGTGGTGATCAAAATGGCGTCGCCGATGCGGTTCAATGCCATTTTGTGACTGGCTGCGAGTGCCTGGATGGCGGTGATGCCAGGGATGACCTCCAGTTCGAACGCGACATTGCCTCTGAGGCGCACGCGCTCCAGGATACGCAGCGCGCTGTCATAGAGCGAAGGATCGCCCCAGATCAGGAAGGCGCCGCAGCCATCTTCGGGGAGTTCGCCGCGAATCAGGCCTTCATAGATCGCGGCGATCGCCTCGTGCCAGTCGTCGACGGTCGAGCGGTAAGAAGGCGCCGGCTCGGCGCGCACCGGCACATCGAATTCGACGCGGCGCGAGTTCGGATTGGTGACGAAGCGGTCGCAGATCTGGCGGCGCAATTCGGCGAGATCGTTCTTCTTGGCGCCCTTGTCGGGAATGAACAGCACGTCGGCCCGATTGAGGCCGTTGATGGCCTGGACCGTCATGTGCTCCGGATTGCCGGCGCCGATGCCGATGACAAGAAGCTTGCGCATGAGGGAACTCCTGCCCGATCGAGACCGGCGTGTCTAGACCGACACGACATGCCGGCAGGCGCCGGCGCATTTGCCGAAAGGCTTTGAAACGCCACATTGAACGGCTAGAGTCATGTTGGCATTCTCGCCGGGGGAGTTTTCATGTTCCGTTACGTCCTGACCGCGTTGGCGCTCTCGGCTACGCCTGCGCTCGCCAATGATTCGGTCGCCGAACTCGGCACCGGTGGGCTGATCCTGTCGCGCAGCGATGCGGTGGCGATGGAAAGCGAGGATCTCTACATCTCGCCGGAAAGGGTGACGGTCGATTACGTCTTCCGCAACAACACCGACAAGGATGTCGATGCGATCGTCGCCTTTCCGATGCCCGACATCGAAGGCGACCCCGAAGAAATACCGGCGATTCCCGAGGCGCAGAGCGACAATTTCCTCGGCTTCGAAGTGACGATCGACGGGGTGCCGGCAAAGCCGCAGCTCGAGCAGAAGGTGTTCGCGCTCGCCATCGACATCGGCGCCGACCTGGAGGCGCAGGGCGTGCCTTTCTATCCATTCGGCGATGCGGCCAAGGCAGCGCTGGCAAAGCTGCCGCAAGCGGTCACCGACGACTGGGTCAACCGCGGCATCATCATCGAAGACACTGCCGATGACGGTTCGGGCATGAAGACCGTCTATACGCCGTTCTGGCAATTGCGCTCGACCTATTGGTGGCGCTCGACCTTTCCGGCCAACAAGGCGGTGCATGTCTCGCATCGCTACAAGCCGAGCGTCGGCGGCACCTCCTCGGTCAGTTTCTTCTATGACGGCCAGTTCCAGGGCCAGTATGCCCCCTACAAGACCCGCTACTGCATGGATGACACGTTCGAGAACGCCGTGCGCAAGGCAGCCAAGGACGATCCCGACGGCTACCCCAAATATTTCGAGAACCGCATCGCCTATATCCTGACCACGGGCGGCAACTGGGCGTCGGGAAACATCGGCACGTTCAAGCTGACCGTCGACAAGGGCGATCCGAAGAACCTGGTCTCGTTTTGCGGCGAAAACGTCAGGAAGATCGGACCGACGACGTTCGAGATGAAGGCGCAGAACTTCTACCCCGAGCGCGACGTTGACATATTGCTGCTGGAGCCATCCGATGGCGGGAACGGCGGCTGATGGACCTCGCGATCTACGTCGCCATCGCCGAGAACGGCGTGATCGGGCGCGAGGGTGGGTTGCCGTGGCGGCTTTCCACCGATCTCAAGCGGTTCAAGGCCGATACGATGGGCAAGCCTATCATCATGGGCCGCAAGACCTATGAAGGCATCGGCCGGCCGTTGCCGGGCAGGCTCAACATCGTGGTGACGCGGGACAGGGCATGGCGCGCCGAGGGCGTAGAAGTCGCGCACTCGATCGAGGACGCAATCGCGCTGGCGACGGTGCGCGGGCGCTGCATGGCAGGCGCCGACGAGATCTGCGTCATCGGCGGCGGCGAGATCTATGCTCAGGCGCTGCCGCTGGCCGATCGGCTGCACGTCACCCATGTGCTGGCCGCGGTCGACGGCGACGCTCATTTCCCGCCGATCGACCCGGCACTGTGGCGGATAGTCTACTCACAGGAGGTTGAGGCCGGTGAGAAGGACAGCCATGCGACACGCTATTCGGTTTACGAGCGGCGCCGCGATGTGAATTGAAGACGACAAAGCGTCGCGACAGGTCTAAATGGACCCAAAGGCGGACTGTGACGGCAGCCGATCGCGTTGAAAGCGTGCCGTTGCATCCCTATAGAAGAATAATATTGGATTTTGCGCCGGTGAGCCGGCGCTTGAGGGAATTCCAAGCGAAAGGACATTCATGCCCTGGAACGACAAGAGCGGCGGCGGCGGCCCGTGGGGCGGCGGCAACAATCAGGGACCTTGGGGACAGGGACCCAAGGGACCCAGCGGCCCGCAGGGCTCGCCTCCTGATCTCGAGGATATCATCCGGCGTGGGCAGGATAGGTTGCGGCGCGCACTGCCGGGCGGCGGTGGCGCGAGCCCGGCGGTGTTCGGGCTGATTGCTGCGGCGCTGGTGGTGCTGTGGGCGTTCAAGGCGGTCTACACCGTGCAGCCCGACGAAGTTGCGGTGGAGCTCAGGTTCGGCAAGCCGAAGGCGGAACTCTCGCAGCCTGGCCTGCATTTCCATTGGTGGCCCATTGAAACGGTCGAGACCGCCAACATCGCCGAGCAGCTTGTCAGCATCGGTGGCGGCAGCACCAGCGGCAATGGTCTGATGCTTTCCGGCGATCAGAACATCGTCAACGTGCAATTCTCTGTGGCCTATCAGGTTTCCGACCCGAAGGCCTATCTGTTCGACGTGTCCGACCCAGGCGGCATGCTGCAGCAGGTCGCCGAAAGCGCGATGCGTGAAGCGGTCGGCCGGCGCCCGGCGCAGGACATTTTCCGCGACGACCGGCAAGGAATTGCGGCGTCGGTGCGTGAGATCATCCAGACGACGCTGGACGGCTACAAGGCCGGCCTCAACGTCAACGCCATTTCGATCGAGGATGCCGCGCCGCCGCGCGAGGTGGCGGACGCGTTCGACGAGGTGCAGCGGGCCGAACAGGACGAGGACAAGTTCGTCGAGCAGGCCAATCAGTATTCCAACCAGAAGCTCGGCCAGGCGCGCGGCGCTGCCGCGCAGATCCGCGAAGACGCGGCCGCCTACAAGAACCGGGTCGTGCAGGAGGCCGAAGGCGAGGCGCAGCGCTTCATCTCGGTCTATGACGAATATGCAAAGGCGCCGGAGGTGACGCGCAAGCGGCTTTACCTGGAAACAATGGAGAGGGTGCTGAAGGATTCGAGCAAGGTCATCGTCGAGCAAGGCAATGGGCAAGGGGTCGTTCCCTACCTGCCGCTGCCCGCATTGCAGCAGAAGGCGCCGGCACCGGCCGCCGGAGGAAACCAGTGATGGCCAACCGTCTTCCCGTCATTGCGGTCATCGCCGCGGTCATCCTGTTCCTGCTCTATTCGTCTGTCTTCGTCGTCAATGCGCGCCAGCAGGCGCTGGTGCTCAGGTTCGGCGAAATCGTCGACGTCAAGAACCAGCCAGGCATCTATTTCAAGGCGCCGTTCTCCTTCTTCGATGCCGACACCGTGCAGCTGATCGAAAACAGGGTCCTGCGCTTCGACCTCGACAACATCCGCGTCCAGGTTTCGGGCGGCAAGTTCTATGAGGTCGATGCCTTTATCGCCTATCGTATCTCGGATCCGCGCGTGTTTCGCGCCGCGGTCTCCGGCCAGATCGAACTGGCCGAGGCCCGGCTGAGGACGCGTCTCGACGCCGCCTTGCGCCGCGTCTACGGCCTGCGCGACTTCGAGGCGGCACTCTCGGAAGAGCGCGCCGTGATGATGCGCGAGGTACGCGATCAACTGAGGCCCGACGCCACCTCGCTTGGCCTGCAGATCGAGGATGTCCGCATCCGCCGCACCGATCTCACGGCTGAGGTCTCGCAGCAGACCTTCGACCGCATGAAGGCCGAACGTCTCGCCGAAGCCGAGCGGCTGAGGGCGCGAGGCAATGAGGCAGCGCAGCGGATCAGGGCCCGCGCCGACCGCGAAGTGGTGGAAATCGTCGCCGAAGCGCAAAAAGAGTCTGAAATCCTGCGTGGTGAAGGTGAAGCCCAGCGCAGCGCGACGTTTGCCGGGGCCTATCAGCGCGATCCGGCCTTCTTCGATTTCTATCGATCGATGAATGCCTATGGCACGGCGCTGAACAGCACCGGAACGACGATGGTGCTGTCGCCGAATTCCGAGTTCTTCCGCTTTTTCCGCGACCCGAACAGCAAGGAAACGCTCGCGGCACCGGCGGCACCACCGCCAGCGCCGCCCGCTCCCGCCGCGCCAGCGGCACAGCCAGGCACCGGCCAGTAGGGCCGGTGCAGGGGAAGCCGGCGTAACGGAGGATTTATCCTCTGGCGGTAGCCGTAGCCGCAAACGTGCCTTATTTCTTGCCAACATGACGCGACGCGGCGTTTTTGCCGAAGCGCTTTTTTAGAACACCCGGAGGCCTTTCGATGACATCCACCACCCTTCTGCGTGCAGCGAGGCGGACGTTCATCGCCGGGGCCGCTGCGCTTCTGGTCGGCGCAGTTGCCGTTCCGTCGTTCGTGACGCCGACAGTGGCAGCCGACGGGCCACCCTCGGTTGCCGATCTCGCCGCCGGCCTGCTCGGCGCGGTGGTCAACATCTCGACTTCGCAGACGGTGAAGGGCACGGAGGGTCCGGGCGCCGTGCCGATGCCGCAGCTCCCGGAAGGCTCACCCTTCCAGGACTTCTTCGACGATTTCTTCAAGAACCGTGGCGGCGACAAGGGCGGCGGCGGGCAAAAGGTGCAGTCGCTGGGCTCCGGCTTTGTGGTCGACGCCGAGCAGGGCATCGTGGTGACCAACAACCACGTCATTGCCGATGCCGACGACATCGAGGTGAATTTCTCCGACGGGGTGACGCTCAAGGCGACGCTGGTCGGCACCGACACCAAGACCGACGTCGCGGTGCTGAAGGTCGATCCGAAAGGGCACAAGCTGACAGCGGTGAAGTTCGGCGATTCCAACACGATGCGTGTCGGCGACTGGGTGATGGCGATCGGCAATCCGTTCGGTCTCGGCGGCACGGTGACGGTCGGCATCGTCTCGGCGCGCAATCGCGACATCAATTCCGGCCCGTATGACGACTTCATCCAGACCGATGCCGCGATCAACCGCGGCAATTCCGGTGGACCGCTGTTCAACAGCAGCGGCGAGGTCATCGGCATCAACACGGCAATCATCTCGCCGTCGGGAGGCTCGATCGGCATCGGCTTCTCCATTCCGTCGCAGCTCGCCTCGGGCGTCGTCGACCAGCTTCGCCAGTTCGGCGAGACGCGGCGCGGCTGGCTCGGTGTGCGCATCCAGCCGGTGACCGACGACATTGCCGAAAGCCTGGGCATGGCGACCGCCAAGGGCGCGCTGGTTGCCGGCGTCATCAAGGGCGGACCGGTCGACAACGGCACCATCCAGGCCGGCGACGTCATCATCAAGTTCGACGGCAAGGACATCCATGAAATGCGCGACCTGCCGCGCGTCGTGGCGGAAAGCCCGGTCGGCAAGGCGGTCGACGTGATCATCGTGCGCAAGGGGGTCGAGCAGACCGTGAAGGTGACGCTCGGCCGACTCGAGGACGGCGAAAAGCTTGCCAGCGGCGGTGAAAACGGCAACACCGACCAGGACGATGCCGACAAGGCGCCTGCCGTTTCGACGGCTGCCGTGCTTGGCATGACGATCGGCGAGCTCAACGACGAGACGCGCACGAAATTCGGCATCGCCGCCGACGTCTCCGGCGTCGTCGTGACCGACGTCACCAAGGATTCAGCCGCTGCCGAACGCGGCATCCAGCCGGGCGAGGTGATCACCGAGATCGCGCAGGAATCGGTCGCCACGCCCAAGGACGTCATGGACCGGATCGGCGCGCTGAAGGAGCAAGGGCGCAAGAACGCGCTTTTGATGCTGGCGTCGAAGACCGGCGAGCTGAGGTTTGTGACAATCCGGATGGATTGAGTCCGGAAGAGCCTGTAACACTCTGATCTTGAAAAGAAAAAGGGCGGCTAGCGGGCCGCCCTTTTTCTTGCTTGCCAGTCTGTGCGTGACAGCCTGTAGAAGACATGTCGCCTGAGTGCGGTGTGGCTGTCCGGAACACCGGGATGGTCGAAGTCGGAGGCCGGGTTGGCGATCATGTTCAGGCGCTCCATGACGGCAGTGGACCGGCTGTTATCCTTGCCGGCGAAGGACACGATTTCGTCGAGGCCAAGTCTTTCAAAGCCATAGGTGAGCCAGGCTTCGGCTGCTTCGGTGACATAGCCGCGGCCCCAGAATTCGGGTGCCAGCCGCCAGCCGATCTCGATCGTGCCGGGCGGCAGGAAGGGCAAATGATCGGTTCGGGTTATGCCGACGAAGCCGATGCATTCACCTGTGGCTGTGATCTCAGCGGCCGCGAAGCCGAAGCCGTTGCGATCGATAGCGGCGCGCAACTCCTCCATCTTGGCGTCAGCCTGGGCGCGGTCGCGGCGAAACGGAAAGAATTCCATGACGCGCTCGTCGGAATTGATGCGATGGAAGAGCTCGCGGTCACGATCTTCCCAGTTGCGCAGGATCAGGCGCTCGGTGCGGATCGGCGTCATTCGATAAATTCTTTCCGGCGATAACCCTGCAGATAAAGCAAGGCGGTGAGGTCGCCGTGGTCGATGCGGATCTTTGCCTCGGCTGCCACGGCCGGCTTGGCGTGCAAGGCGACGCCGATGCCGGCAAGACGGATCATGTCGAGATCGTTGGCGCCATCACCCACGGCAATGGCATCGGCAGGCGTCAGGCCGAGGCGGGCGGAAATCTCGATAAGGGCTTCGGCCTTGGCGGCGCGGCCGAGGATCGGCTCGGCGACCAAGCCGGTGAAGCGGCGATCCTGCTCGATCAGCCGGTTGGCGCGATTTTCGTGAAAACCGAGCAATGCTGCGATGCGGGTGGTGAAGATGTCGAAACCACCGGAGATCAGCGCCGTCCAGGCGCCGTTGGCCGCCATTGTCTGGACGAGCGTGCGACCGCCGGAGGCAAGCGTCAGGCGATTGTCGACGATGCGGTCGATGATTGCGGCATCGAGACCCTTGAGCAGCGCCACGCGCTCGCGCAAGGCCGGCTCGAACGCGATCTCACCGTTCATCGATCGCGCCGTGATGGCGGCGACGCGATCCTTGACGCCGATCTCGTCGGCAAGCTCGTCGATGCATTCCTGCTCGATCATCGTCGAATCCATGTCGGCGATCAGGACCTTCTTGCGCCTGTTCTCAGCCGGCTGGACGGCCACGTCGATGGGTTCGGAAGCAAGCGCGGCATGCAGGCGCGCCGCCATTTCGGAAGCTTCGGCGGTCTCCGGCAAATCGAGCTCGCAGGCGATGCCTTCGGCCAGCCAGCGAACAGCGCTTGCGCCGACCGACCGCGAGGCCATATTCGCTAGCGTCGGCGTCAATGCGCGGCCGGCGGGATGGGATAGAAGCGTGGCGATCAGCGGCATCGAAAATTCCAGCAGACAGGCGGGCGAAGGTCGCGCGAAGAACGCGATCCTGATAGCCGGGCCGACCGCCAGCGGCAAGTCGGCACTCGCACTCGACCTCGCCGAGCGCAATGGCGGTGTCATCGTCAACACCGATTCCATGCAAGGCTATTCGGTGCTGGACGTGCTGACGGCGCGGCCTGGTCCTGCCGAACTCGCCCGCGTCCCCCACTTTCTTTATGGACACGTCGATCCGTCCACCGCCTATTCCACCGGCGCCTGGTTGCGTGATGTCATGAAGCTGATCGACGACGGCACGCTTTCGGCGCGGCAAGTGATTTTCGTCGGCGGTACCGGGCTTTATTTCCGGGCGCTCACGGAAGGTATTTCGGAGATGCCCGACATTCCGCAGTCGATCCGCGAGCGCTGGCGCTACGAGCTGCAAGAACAGGGCGCTGTGAGATTGCACCGCATCCTGTTGCGCGAGGATTCTGCGGCCGGCATGATGCTGAGGCCGACGGATGGCCAGCGCATCGTGCGGGCACTGGAGGTGCTCGACGCGTCGGGCCGCTCCATCCTGGACTGGCAGGCCGCGCGTGGCCAGCCGTTGATCGACAGGAGCAGCGCGCGCTTTTTCGTCATCGAGCCGGAGCGGGCGGCGCTGGTGGAGCGGATCGATGCCCGCTTCGACCGCATGCTGGACAAAGGGGCATTGGACGAGGTGAAGCAGCTTTCGGCGCTCGGCCTCGATCCCGACCTGCCGGCGATGAAGGCGATCGGTGTTCGCGAGCTTCAGGCCGCGCTGGCCGGCGCCATCAGTTTTCCCGAGGCTATCGAGCGTGCGAAGATCGCGACGCGGCAATATGCAAAGCGGCAGGCGACCTGGTTCAGGCACCAATTGGGTCCGGAATGGCACAGGTTGCGTCCCGGTGAGGGGATCAACTGGGTGATCTCACCCCCTCCTTCGAGCGCAACCTGAAAAGTCGACATCGAAGGGACATTTCGCGTTGAAGTTGTCCAGGTTAACTGTCCGTAAGCTCCCGCATGCCATAAGATCGATAGGAACTTTTCAACGGGGAGCAGATGCATTTCCACAAGGCGGAATCAGCGTTTTTCGTCTTTATTTTTGTGATCCTGGCCGCCGGCCTGGTGACGCTTTACGCCTATGGACTCCTGCAAACCCTGGCGGCCGACATTAGCAATACGCCTTCGGAACTCGATGAAATCGTCTATCTCAACAAGCTGCTGTTTGCGATCGGCGTGCTGCTGGCGACTGCGCTGTTCTTCGGCATTTTCTTCATCTATCCGCTGATCCGAAAGCAGGCGACGGAAGAAGGCAAGCTGCGCGCGATGACAGTTTCACTCAGTGCGCGCTCGGAGACGCTGGAGCATGCGGCGCTGACCGACAGCCTCACCGGCATGCAGAATCGGCGCTATTTCGACGATGCGCTGAAAGAATATCTCGAGGAGTTTCGCCGCATCGAAAAACCAGTCGGGCTGATGATCCTCGATCTCGACCACTTCAAGCAGGTCAACGACAGCCACGGCCACGATGTCGGCGACGAGGTGTTGCGGGCCGTCGCCAACTGTCTCAAGGACATGACACGCTATCACGACGTGGTGGCGCGCCTGGGCGGCGAGGAGTTCGCGGTGGTCACGCCCAATATGGACGCCGAGCTGCTATCCAAATTCGCCGAGCGCATCCGCAAGGCGATCGCCAGCATGTCGGTGCTGACAGGCAATGTCCGACTGAAAATCACCACCAGCGTCGGGCTTGCCGTCTGGGACCGCAAGGAAACCGCCGAGGAGTTCTATCGCCGCGCCGACCGCCAGCTCTATGAGGCAAAGAGGCAAGGCCGCAACCGCGTCTGCGCCTGAATCCCGTCATTAAATTCGTGATGCTGGAAATTCGGGATGCTGGCCGTCTGGTGCCGTTTTCTGCGCTTCCGGCGCTCGCAGACCGACGTCGCCAAGTAGGCTGAGACGGCGCCTTGCAAGGCTTGTGGGAGATAGAGGTGTTGCCGTGATCAAATCCGACCTCTCCGATCTTTACCGAGGCTATATTGCATGTCTGAACAAGCAGGATTGGCCAATTCTGGGGCAGTTTGTTCATGATGAAGCGATCCACAACGGTCGGCCGCTCGGATTATCCGGGTACCTCGAAATGTTGGAGAGAGACTTCGATGAAATTCCGGACCTTTATTTCGACATTCGGCTATTGGTTGCCGATCCGCCTTATATAGCGAGCCGGCTAAGCTTCGACTGCGCGCCAAGGGGAACGTTCCTTGGGCTCGATGTAAGCGGGAAGAGAATTTCGTTTGCCGAGAACGTATTCTATGAGTTTCAGAGAGGGAAAATTCGCCAGGTGTGGTCAGTTATAGACAGGGCAGCCATCGAAGCTCAGCTTTGATGGTTGCCGACGCACCGATGAGGTCTGCCTAAAAGTCGCTCGGCTCAATCGTTCTGGGGACGCAGGCCGAAGGTCGCCGGCTTGAGGCCGTAGCGCAAGTCGAAATCGTCGCTCCGCTGGGTGCGTGCGGCCGGCGGTTTTCGATAGTCCGAGTCGCCGGCCTGCCGGCCCGGATCGACGACTTCCGCGAAAGGCATTGCCTGTTGTGATTTCGGCACGTTGCGCAGCCGTTCGACGATCGCCACGAGGTCGACCTCGTCGCCGGTTTCGGAGGGCAAGGCGTCCTCGCGCTTAGCCGTGCCGGGGATCAAATCCTCGGAGAGTTTTTCGAATTTCATCCGCATCGTCGTCGCCACGCCTTCTCCGAAGGCAATGGCCTCGCGCTGCCCCATGGAAGACAGGAACGCCAGCGTCGAAGCCGAGGAATCGGCGATCGCCGAGCGGATGATCGCCTGGTCCTGCTCATTGGCGAGCCGCATGGCGAAGAACGTCGAGCACTGCGACAGGATGGTCGGATCAAGCTCGCCCGGGCGCTGGGTGACGACGCCGAGATAACAGCCATATTTGCGGCCTTCCTTGGCGATGCGCGACAGCGCGTGCCGGGTCGGCGCGAAACCGAGGCGCGGATCGGCCGGCATATAGCGATGCGCTTCCTCGCACAGGAAGAGCAGCCGCAAGCGGCCTTCGCTCCACAACGCCAGGTCGAACGCCAGCCGCGCCAGCACCGAGCATACGGAATTGACCACCTCGGACGGCATACCGGCCATTTCGAAGCAGGTCACCGGGCGGCCGTGATGCGGCACGCGGAAAATGTTGCCGATCGTCTCGTGAATGGTGTCCTCGATCAGGCGCGAGTTGAACATGAAACGGTAGCGCGGATCGGATGCCGCCGATTCGATACGTGTCTTCAGTGACCTGAGGGTTGGACGATCGTTCTTGCTTTCCAGCAATCCCATGCGTTCGTCGACCAGCTTGATGAGGTCGGCAATGCGATAGGGTACCGGCGCGTCGGCGGTCAGCGCGTCGGTGCTGCGCCGCAGGTAGTTGCCGGTGTTCGGATTGCGATAGAGGTTCTTGGCCGCGGGAATGAGATCGCGCAAGGCGTCGACCTCTTCCGGCACCGTCTCGCGGCCGCGAAACAGCACCTCGGCGAATTCCTCGAGTTTGAACATCCAGAAAGGCAGGTCGAGCGTCGTCGAATCGACCCTAAAGCAATATTCGGGCAAGGACGCGGCGAACTCGTTGTGTGGATCCAGGATGAGCACGCGCAGGTCGGGCCGGGCGGCGATCGACTTGCGCAAGAGCAGCGAGACGGCGGTCGATTTGCCGACCCCGGTCGTGCCGACAATGGCGAAATGGCGCGCCAGCGTATCGTCGATGGCAATATTGGCGTCGATGGCCTCGTCCTGCGACAGCGTGCCGATGGTAATCGAATGACGCCCGGCGAGATCGTAGACGGCCTGCAGGTCGCGGCTGCGGATACGATGGGCAATGGCGCCGATATGCGGATAGGTCGTGATGCCGCGGTCGAATACCGGCTTGGCGCCGGGTTCGGCGCCGTCGCGCACCTCGCCAATCAATTCGATGCTGACCTCGATCGGATTCTGGCCCTCGCTGCTCCAGGCACGATCCGACTTGCCGATTTCGTAGACCAGTCCGACGGTTCGTGATGTACCGAGATTGATCGAGATCATCTTGCCGACGCTCCATAGGCCGGTGACCGTGCCTTCGATATCGTCGGCATAGGCGCTGATGGTGGCGCGCGCGCCATCGCATTGCACGACATTGCCCAGAATCCGCTTGTCGTTCTGCTCCGCCCTGCGGCGCTCCAGCAAAGTCGGTTCTCCAATGGAGGTTTCGCGTTCGACGAGCATGGACAGGCCGATCCCCTTTTCCCAAACAATGAGCCTAGGCGGACGGGGTTAAGGTGGGGTGAGGCCGGATGGTTTAGCGGACGTTAAGGGGTTTGCGAAAACTGGACGAAACGGCCGTTGCCCGAGCGCGGGATTTCGCTATAGTGGATGAATGGATAATATAGCGAACGATATCTCATCGACTATCGGCAGAAGGATACACGCCGAAAGGGTGGCTCGCAGCTGGTCCCTGGCGGATTTGGCGGAGCAGTCCGATGTCTCGAAAGCCATGCTGAGCACGATCGAGCGCGGCATGACGAGCCCGACGGCGGCACTCCTCGTGCGCATTGCGGCCGCGTTCGGCATGACGCTTTCCACTTTGATCGCAAGGGCGGAGTTGCAAGGCGGTGGCCTGCTTCGCGAACGTGACCAGCCGGTCTGGCGCGATCCGGCTACGGGTTATGTGCGGCGGCACCTTTCGCCGGTTTCGGACATGCCGCTCGAACTGATCCGGGTCCAACTGCCGGCGGGCGCCAAGGTGAGCTTCCCGGCGGCCTCCTATGCCTTCATCAGACAACAGATCTGGCTGATCTCCGGGCAGCTGGAATTCGTCGAGGGCGACGTCATTCACAGGCTCGAGCCCGGCGACTGCCTGGCGCTCGGCGCGCCATCCGATTGCGTCTTCCACGCTCCGGGGCCGGACGCCGCCGACTATCTGGTTGCATTGGCCAGGAGCTGAGACGATGGCGCGCCGTCCGAAACGTTCCGACAATGGCGGTCCGCCGCTCGACGACCACGACCGTCCGCCTTGGGGCAAGGGAGACCCCTATATCTTTCTTGCCTGGCGGACCGACCATGCCCAGGCATGGAAAGTGCCGAGCCGCGAGATCATGCTGATGCGGCTGGACAAGGCCGAGCGGCTGGGCCTGACTTATGAGGAGTACACGCTCGAACTGCTGGAACGCGGGCGGCATCTGCAAGAGGAAGACGCCGAGCGCATCGGGGAAATCCGCCGAGCCGGGAAGCGGAAGCGGACCAGTCATTTCGGCTGACGGTGCAGGCCAAGCTGCCGCTCGATGCACTGCCGTTCCCGTTGCACACAGAGGAGACCACATGGATTCAATAGAAATCAACCTGCTCAGCAATACTGCCGGAACGAAAAAAATGCTGGTCGATTTGCTGATCGGAACGGTTGCCGCGGGCGGCTCGGTCAGCTTCATGCATCCCTTGGCGCCGGAGATGGCTGCAGCCTTCTGGAACAAGTCGCTTCAGGCGGTCGCCAGAGGCGAAAGGGCGGTGCTCGGGGCCTGGAACGGCGAGGCTCTGATCGGCACCGTCACCGTGCTGCTCGACTGCCCTCCCAACCAGCCGCACCGGGCCGAGATCGCCAAGCTGATGACCCGCCTCAATTATCGCGGCAAGGGCGTCGCAACCCGCCTGATGGAGGCGGCGGAAGCCGTTGCCATGGAGAAAGGCCGCACGCTGTTGGTGCTGGACACGGCAAAAGAGGAGGGGGCTTCCGGCCTCTATGAAAAGCTCGGCTTCACGCTGGGCGGCGAAATACCGGATTATGCGCTGAAGCCGCATGGCGGGCTGACAGGCACCCTCATCTACTGGAAGCGCATTGGTACAGTCCCGGCCCGCGCACATTCGCCGTTGACAGCACCATCAAACCAATTCTATTGTCCGCGACCATGAAAACGGCACTCATTCTCGTAGGAAAGCGCGTGGGCAGGGCGGTGTAACCGCCAAGCGGTGACCTCCCATGCGCAAGACACAGGCTCCCTCGGGGGCCTTTTTTATTGCCCGAAACAGGACTAAACGACCAGCAATCGCCCGATGGCGAACAGTACGGGACCAGACCGATGAGCAGTGGACAGAATGAGCGGCGCGAAACGCCAAGAACCGAGATGACTGGCGCCGAAATGGTGGTGCAGGCGCTGAAGGACAATGGCGTCAAGCATGTTTTCGGCTATCCGGGCGGCGCGGTTCTGCCAATCTACGATGAAATCTTCCAGCAGGACGAGGTCGAGCACATCCTCGTTCGCCACGAGCAGGGCGCTGGCCACGCGGCGGAAGGCTATGCGCGCTCGACCGGCAAGGCCGGCGTCATGCTGGTGACCTCCGGGCCGGGCGCGACAAATGCGGTGACGCCATTGCAGGATGCGCTGATGGATTCGATCCCGCTGGTCTGCCTGACCGGCCAGGTGCCGACCTCTCTGATCGGCTCGGATGCGTTCCAGGAGTGCGACACGGTCGGCATCACGCGGCCCTGCACCAAGCACAACTGGCTGGTGAAGGACGTCAACCAGCTCGCGGCAACGATCCACGAGGCCTTCCATGTGGCAACGACAGGGCGCCCCGGTCCGGTCGTCGTCGACATCCCTAAGGACGTTCAGTTCGCCAAGGGCATCTATGTCCCGCCGCAGACGGCGCCGCGCACCAGCTACCAGCCGAAGGTCCAGGGCGACCTGGAGAGGATCAAGGCGGCGGTCGAGCTGATGGCCGGCGCCAGGAGGCCGATCATCTATTCGGGCGGCGGCGTCATCAATTCCGGCCCGGAGGCGAGCCACCTGCTGCGCGAGCTGGTCGACCTGACCGGCTTCCCGATCACCTCGACGCTGATGGGCCTTGGCGCCTATCCGGCGTCGGGCAAGAACTGGATGGGCATGCTCGGCATGCACGGCACCTACGAAGCGAACATGGCGATGCACGATTGCGACGTCATGCTCTGCATCGGCGCGCGCTTCGACGACCGCATCACCGGGCGGCTGACAGCGTTTTCGCCGAATTCGAAGAAGATCCACATCGACATCGACCCGTCTTCGATCAACAAGAACGTCCATACCGACGTGCCGATCATCGGCGATGTCGGCCGTGTGCTGGAGGATCTTGTGCGACTGTGGCGGGCAACCGCCAAGGCCGACAAGAAGGCGCTTCACCCGTGGTGGGAGCAGATCGCCAAATGGCGCGCGCGCGATTCACTCGCCTACAAGATGAACCATGAGGTGATCATGCCGCAATATGCCGTCCAGCGGCTTTATGCGCTGACCAAAGACCTCGACACCTACATCACCACCGAGGTCGGCCAGCACCAGATGTGGGCGGCGCAGCACTATCATTTCGAGAAGCCGAACCGCTGGATGACCTCCGGCGGGCTGGGCACGATGGGCTACGGCCTGCCGGCCGCGCTCGGCGTGCAGATCGCGCACCCGGATGCGCTGGTCATCGATATCGCCGGCGACGCCTCGGTGCAGATGACGATGCAGGAGATGAGCGCGGCGGTGCAGCACGAGGCGCCGATCAAGATCTTCATCCTCAACAACCAGTATATGGGCATGGTGCGGCAATGGCAGCAGCTGCTGCACGGCAACCGGCTGTCGCATTCCTATACCGAGGCGATGCCGGATTTCGTCAAGCTCGCCGAAGCCTATGGCGGCCACGGTATTCGCTGCGACAAGCCGGACGAGCTCGATGACGCCATCAAGGAGATGATCGCGGTCAAGAAGCCCGTCCTGTTCGATTGCCGCGTGGCGACGCTCGCCAACTGCTTCCCGATGATCCCGTCCGGCAAGGCGCATAACGAGATGCTGTTGCCTGACGAGGCGACCGACGAAGCTGTCGCCAACGCGATCGACGCCAAGGGCAGGGAACTGGTGTAGCCTGGTTCAAGGAAGCTGTGCGGAAACAGCAGATTAGCACAAAAGTTTGAAATCGAGATTCATGTCATGAACGCACAGTTGCAACCGACCGGCTCCGCCTATTTCATCGCCAAGGAGACGGAAAAACCAGAGAACCACACGCTTTCGGTCCTCGTCGACAACGAGCCGGGCGTGCTTGCCCGGGTCATCGGCCTGTTCTCCGGACGTGGCTACAACATCGAGAGCCTGACGGTCTCGGAAACCGAGCACGAAAAGCACCTGTCGCGCATCACCATCGTGACGCGCGGCACGCCGCACGTGCTGGAGCAGATCAAGCACCAGCTCGAGCGCATCGTGCCGGTGCATCGTGTCGTCGATCTCACTGTGCGATCGCAGGAATTCGGACAGGAGCGGCCACTGGAGCGGGAGCTCGCGCTGGTCAAGGTCGCCGGCACCGGCGAATCCCGCGTCGAGGCGCTCAGGCTCGCCGATGCATTCCGCGCCAGCGTCATCGACGCCAACACCGAGCATTTCATCTTCGAGATCACCGGTAAGGGTTCGAAGCTCGATCAGTTTATCGCCATCATGAAGCCGCTCGGGTTGGTCGAAATCTGCCGTACCGGAGTGGCGGCGATGAACCGCGGCCCGCAGGGGATGTAATCGTCCTGCTCGCATTGATTAGGGGAACGGCATGACCTTCGACGCATTCTTCGCCCTGCTGGTTTATGCCTTCGTGACCTCGATCACGCCGGGTCCGAACAATTTCATGCTTTTGGCCTCGGGTGTGAACTTCGGCTTGGTCAAGACCGTGCCACACATGCTCGGCATCGGCTTCGGCTTCCTCGTGCTGTTGCTTGCCGTAGGCTTCGGGCTTGGGGCCGTGTTGACGGCCTTTCCGGTGCTGCATACCGGGTTGAAGATCGCCGGCGGCCTCTACCTGCTTTATCTGGCCTGGAAGATCGCCATGTCGCGCTCGCTCGGCGGCGAAGGCGAGGCGAAGGGCCAGCCGATGCGCTTCATCGAGGCTGCGGCTTTCCAGTGGGTCAATCCTAAGGCCTGGGTGATGGCGATTACGGCCATGGCCGTCTATACCAATCCGGAACGCCCGTTTGTGTCCGTGGTGCTGATCGCGGCCGCTTTCGCCGTCGTCATGCTGCCGAGCATTTCGACTTGGGCCGGTTTCGGCATGGCGCTGCGCGGTTTTCTGGCTGATGCGGTGCGGCTCAAATGGTTCAACATCGCCATGGGCGTGATGCTTGCGGCGACGCTGTGGCCGATGCTGCGTTAGCTGCCGTTTTATTGTGCACTGCACATTAAATCTTCGTAATGACGGCTTTTGGCCCTTTTTCGCCTTCGGCATTCTCTATTATCTGGCAAAAGCGCGGCAAGAGGCTGCGAGTTGAGCTAGACTGCGGCCACCGGATAGCGGCGTGTCGGATCGAGAGGCCTTTTGTCGATGCGCGGAAAGATCGTATTTGCGGTGATTGCTGCAGCCTGCGTTGCCGCGGCGGCGTGGCTTTATCATTCGCCCACCGCAATGAGCGGTCTTCAGCAGATGCTGTCGGCGAAGCAGACGACGGCGGCGGCGGACAAGCCCGCTGCAGCGGCAAATGCCGCGCGTTCGACTTCGGTGGTTGCCGCCACCGCCTCGACGGCCGATTTCCCGGTCCGGCGCTATGCCATCGGCTTTGTGTCCTCTCCCGCCGTGGTCAGCATCAACGCACGGGTCTCAAGCCAGATCGTCGCAATCGCGGTCAAGGACGGACAGATGGTGAAGGCCGGCGACCTTCTGTTCTCGCTGGACGATCGCTCATTGAAGGCCCAATTGGCACGCGATCAGGCGACGCTCGCAAAAGACCAGGCGCTGCTTGCCAGCGCCACGGCCGATCTTCAGCGCGCCAAAAATCTCGTCGCCAGGCAGGCCGGAACACAGCAGACCTATGATCAGGCCGTCGCGGCGCAGAAATCCGCCGCGGCCACTGTCGACGCCGATAAGGCGACGATCGATGCGGACGAGGTCCAGCTTGGCTTTGCCACGATCAAAGCGCCGATTTCCGGCAGGCTTGGCGCGGTCAGCGTCGCGGTCGGCGACCTCGTCACCACCAGCAACGGCAGCAGCACGTCGACGCCGCTGGTGACGATCACGCAGGTCGACCCGCTGCAGGTGAACTTCAATCTTCCGGAAAGCGATCTTGCCTTACTGCACAAGGCGCTGGCGGCGCCGCAGCAAGGCGCGGTGACGCTGACCAAGGACGGCGACCCGAAGCCGATCGGCAAGGGAACGCTGGATTTCGTCGATTCCAGCGTGGACACGGCATCCGGCACCATCGCAACGCGGGCCAGCGTGCCCAACGCCGATCTTTCGCTGTGGCCGGGCCAATATGTAAATGTTGTGCTCGATGCCGGCATCATGCCGCAAATGACGTCCGTTCCGACGGTCGCCGTCCAGCCCAGCCAGAAGGGGCCGTTCGTCTATGTGATCAAGCCGGACAACACCGTTGAAATGCGGCCCGTGCAGGTCGCGCTGACAGAAGGCGCCAACACCGCGATCAGCCAAGGATTGGAAAGCGGCGAGCGTGTCGTCGTCGAAGGCCAGACCAAGCTGAAAAACGGCGCGGCGGTCCGCGAAGGCAAGGCCTCGACCGGTACCGACGACCAGGCGACTCCGAAGGTCGCGGAGGCCGACAGGACGGGCGGAACACAGCCATGATTTCCGAATTCTGCATCCGCAGGCCCGTCGCCACGCTGCTCATGTCGTTCGCCTTGGTTCTGGGCGGGCTATTTGCTTACAAATTCCTGCCGGTCGCGGCGCTGCCAAGCGCGGAATTTCCGGTTGTCAACGTCTCGGCCTCGCTGCCTGGGGCCTCGCCGGAAACCATGGCGACCTCGGTGGCAACGCCGCTGATCAAGCAGTTTGCCACTATCGCCGGCATCGATTCGATCTCGACGACCAATTCGCTCGGCACGACCTCGATCGCCATTCAGTTCGTGCTCAACCGCGACATCGATGCAGCCGCCGCCGATGTGCAGGCGGCGATCGCACGCACGCAACGACAATTGCCGCCGGAGATGACCAGCCCGCCGAGCTATCGCAAGGTCAATCCAGCCGACGCGCCGATCCTGCTGATGTCGCTGGTCAGCGACACCATTCCGCTGACCGATCTCGATGCCTTTGCCGAGAATGTGATTTCGCCGTCGCTGTCGACGATCGACGGCGTTGCGCAGGTTTCGATCTACGGCCAACAGAAATATGCCGTCCGCGTCCAGATCGATCCGACGGCGCTCGCCGCACGCGGCATCTCGATCGACCAGCTGCAGACGGCCATTGCCTCGGCCAACAGCAACACGCCGCTCGGTGTGCTCAAGAACAACAAACAGCAGCTGACCATCACGGCGAACACGCAGCTGACCAACGCGGCGGGATTCTCCAACATCATCATCGCCACCAAGAACGGCCATCCGGTGCGGCTCGGCGAGGTGACCCGCGTCATCGATTCGGTCGAGACCACGACGACGGCAAGCTGGTATGACGGCACCCGCGCCATCATCATGGCGGTGCAGCGTCAGCCGGATGCCAATACCGTCGATGTCGTCGACCGCGTCAAGGCGATGCTGCCTTCCTTCGAGGGTCAGATGCCGGCAGCTGCGAGCATCCAGTTGCTCAACGATCGCTCGACATCGATCCGCGAGGCGGTCGACGACGTGCAGTTCACGCTCCTGCTCACTATCGCGCTGGTGGTGATGGTGATCTTCCTGTTCCTGCGCCGGGTGACGGCGACGGTGATCCCGGCCGTGGCGGTGCCGATTTCGCTCATCGCCACTCTGGGCGTGATGTACCTGTTCGGCTTTTCCATCGACAACATCTCGCTGATGGGACTGACGCTGGCGGTCGGCCTTGTCGTCGACGACGCCATTGTCATGCTGGAAAATATCTTCCGGCATATGGAGGAGGATGGGCTCTCGGCAATGGAGGCGTCGCTCAAGGGCGCCCGCGAAATCGGCTTCACCATCATCTCGATCTCGATCTCGCTGGTCGCCGTGTTCATTCCCGTGCTTTTGATGGGCGGCGTGATCGGGCGCATCTTCAACGAGTTCGCGGTGGTGGTGACGGTCGCCATCCTGGCATCGATGTTCGTCTCGCTGACGCTGACGCCGATGCTGTGCTCGCGGCTATTGTCGTTATCGAAAGCCGAGCAGAAAGCAGCGCACGGTGAAGGCCATAGACAAAACGTCTTCATGCGGGGCTATGACCGGCTGCTGACATTCTGCCTGCGCCACAATTTCCTGGTTTTCCTTGTCTTCCTGGTAACCGCCGGGCTGTCGGTGTGGCTGATCCAGATATCGCCGAAGGGCTTCTTCCCGCAGGAGGATATCGGCCAGGTCTCGGTGACGACCATCGCGCGCCAGGACATTTCGTTCGACGCCATGGTGAAGCTGCAGGGGCAAGTGGCTGATGTCTTCACCCATTCGCCCTATGTCGCGCATGTCGGCTGGTCGGCGGGCAGCGGAAACAATGCGCTCAACCAGGGCCAGCTCTTTGTGCAGCTGAAGGACAAGGACCAGCGCCCCAACATCGACAAGGTGCTTTCGGATCTGCGGCGCCAGCTTGCCAATGTGCCCGGCATCGAAACCTACATGCAGCCGGTGCAGAACCTGCGGCTCGGCGCGCGTTCTTCGGCGAGTGCCTACCAGCTTGCCGTGCAGGGCCTCGATACCGGCCTGACGAACGTCTGGGCGCAAAGGCTGACGGACGCAATGGCCGCCGATCATGCCGCCTTCACCGACGTGACCAATGACCTGCAGAACAACGCGCTACAGGCGACGCTGGTGATCGACCGCGACAAGGCGGCGAACCTCGGCGTCGATACCGACACGCTGCGCTCCAGTCTCTATGGCGGTTTCGGCACCCAGCAGGTGTCGACCATCTTCGGCTCGGCCGACAGCTACGACGTGATCATGGAGCTCGACCCGAAGATCGAGTGGTCGCCCGAGCGGATGCTGGCCATCAAGGTGAGAACGGCGAGCGGCAGCCTGGTGCCGCTCGGTGCGTTCGCTCGCGTCGATCGGACCGCCGGTGCTTTGACCGTCAACCAGCTCGGCCAGCTTCCGGCTGTGACCATCTCCTACAATCTGCCGCAGGGCGTGGCCCTCGGCGACAGCGTGAGCCACATCAACGCGCTGAAGGACAAGATCGGCATGCCGCCGACGATCTCGACCGCCTTCTCGGGCACGGCGAAGACGTTCCAGGATTCGCTTTCCAACCAGGGGCTGCTGATCGGCGGCGCGATCCTGACCATCTATATCGTGCTCGGCATGCTCTATGAGAGCTTCATCCATCCGCTCACCATCCTGACCGGGCTTCCATCGGCGGTGCTCGGCGCGCTGGTGGCGTTGCGGCTGGCGGGGATGGATCTGTCGGTGATCGCGGTGATCGGCATCCTGATGCTGATCGGCATCGTCAAGAAGAACGGCATCATGATGATCGACGTGGCGCTGGAACTCAGGCGCGAGGGGATGTCGCCTGTCGAATCCATCCACAAGGCCTGCCTGATGCGCTTCCGGCCGATCATGATGACTACGCTTGCCGCGCTGATGGGTACCATCCCGATCGCGCTCGGCACCGGCGCCAGCGCGGAATTGCGCCAGCCTCTCGGCGTGGCGGTGGTCGGCGGCCTTGTCGCCTCGCAGGCACTGACGCTGTTCGTCACGCCCGTCATCTACGTCTACATGGAGCATTTTTCCGGCTGGCTCGTCAGCGTATGGGCGGGGCACCGGGGCGAGCCGAGCCCGGTCGAGGCGGTCGACCAGCCGTCACTGTTCGACGACGAGGAAGAACCGGTGCCGCAGAAGGCGGCAGCCGAATAGCACTGGCCCAAGCCGTGGTGCTTGCGGCCGGAGGTCCGCGATCGTAATTTGATGCCATGCTGCACAATCACGACCACGACAACGAGCTTGATGCTTTTGCGGCGCGTGTGCGCGCACTGGAGACGATTCTCACCCGCAAGGGGCTGATCGATCCAGCGGCGATCGACGTCATCGTCGATACCTACGAAACCAAGGTCGGGCCGCGCAACGGCGCAAAGGTGGTGGCGAAGGCCTGGGTTGATCCCGGGTTTGCCGCATGGCTGAAGCGTGATGCGACGGCGGCCATCGAATCGCTCGGCCACACCGGCCGGCAAGGCGAACACATGCAGGCGGTGTTCAACACGGCCGACACGCACAACCTCGTCGTCTGCACGCTATGCTCCTGCTATCCATGGTCGGTGCTCGGCCTGCCGCCGGTCTGGTACAAGGCGCCGCCCTACCGTTCGCGCGCGGTGATCGATCCGCGCGGCGTGCTCGACGAATTCGGGCTGACCTTGCCGGCGACGACGGCAATCCGGGTGTGGGATTCGACCGCCGAGCTGCGCTATCTGGTGGTGCCGATGCGGCCCAGGGACACAGAGGGCTGGGATGAGGCGCGGCTCGCCGATCTGGTGACGCGCGATGCCATGATCGGCACGGCGCTGGCGCGGGAACCGGCATGAACGGGCCGCAGGATCTCGGCGGCCAGATGGGTTTCGGGCCGGTCGCGCCTGAACAGGACGAACCCTATTTCCATGCCGATTGGGAGAGGCGGGCGCTGGGCGTGACGTTGTGCGCCGGCGCCATGGGCGCCTGGAACATCGACGAGAGCCGGCACGCGCGGGAATCGCTGCACCCGGCCGACTACTATGCGTCGAGTTATTACGAAATCTGGATCAAGGCGCTGGAGGTGTTACTCAAACGCCATGGTTTCGTCAGCGACCGCGATCTGGCCAGGGGCGATGCGGTCGACCCGGTAGCGACACCCAAGCGGGTCCTGAAGGCGCAAGACGTTTCGGCGGTGCTGGCCAAGGGCGGGCCTTGCGACCGGCCGGTCGCCGTCCCGCCGCGATTCAAGGCAGGCGACCTCGTGCGAACCAAGAACTTTCATCCGACCGGCCACACCAGGCTGCCGCGTTACGCGCGTGGCAAGCGAGGCGTCATCGAGGCCATGCGTGACGGCTTCGTTTTTCCCGACACCAATGCGCACGGCCAGGGCGAAAACCCGCAATGGGTCTATACGGTGGCCTTCACCGGCAGCGAAATCTGGGGCGAGGGCGCCGACCCGACACTTGTCGTGTCGATCGATGCCTGGGAGAGCTATCTTGAAGCGGCGTGAGACGGGCTCAGTCGCCATCGCGCTGCCCGCCGGTGTCGAGGCGCCAGTCTTCGCCCAGCCGTGGCAAGCAGAGGCCTTCGCCATGACGGTGGCGCTACACGACAACGGGCTGTTTTCGTGGAGCGAATGGGCGGACGCCTTGTCGGCCGAGGTGAAGCGGCCGGGCGCCGCGCGCGACGGTCATGACTATTACAAGCACTGGCTGGCCGCGCTAGAAAAGCTGCTTTCGGCCAAAGGCGTTGCCGGTAGGAGCGACGTCGACAGCCTTGCTGCTGCCTGGGAACGGGCCGCGCATGCTACGCCGCATGGCAAGCCGATCCTGCTGGAGAACGATCCACAGCGGGCTGGGTAAGCTGTCGTCGCCCGGCGTTGTTCTCTTTACGTTCCTCTTCGTCGCTGATAGCCTGGCCCTGTCGCAGCAGCGTAATTGCAGGCGATGAAGTTGATGGTGACGGCAGTCACCTTGTCTTTCCCTCGCGAATCCGGTCTGTCGCGCTGATGGAATTCTCCCCTCAACAAGACGAGGCGCTGAAGGCGGTGGCCGGCTGGTTGAAAGCCGGCAAGCCGCAGCTGTTCCGGCTGTTCGGCTATGCCGGCACCGGCAAGACGACGCTGGCGCGCTATTTCGCCGAGCATGTCGACGGCCAGGTGCAGTTCGCCGCCTTTACCGGCAAGGCGGCGCAGGTGCTGCGTTCCAAGGGCGCGGTCAATGCCCGCACAATCCATTCGCTGATCTACCGGCCGAAAGGCGAGGAATCGGTAGCGGACGAGGTGACCGGCAAAACCTCGATGTCGCCGACCTTTTCGCTCAACCGGCAGAGCCCGATCTCGCGGGCCAAGCTCGTCGTCATCGACGAATGCTCGATGGTCGACGAGCAGCTTGGCCGTGACCTGATGAGCTTCGGCACGCCGATCCTGGTGCTTGGCGATCCCGGCCAGTTGCCGCCGATCTCCGGCGGCGGCTTCTTCACCGACCATGAGCCGGACATTCTGCTCACCGAAATCCATCGCCAGGCGCGCGACAACCCGATCATCCGGCTTGCGCTCGATGTGCGCGAGGGCCGCGAGTTCATGCGCGGCGACTATGGCGCGGCGCAAGTGATCGGCAAGGAAGACGTCACCCAGGAATTGGTGCTGAAGGCGGACCAGGTGCTGGTCGGCACCAACCGCACGCGCCGTCGCTATAATCAGCGGCTGCGCGAGCTGAAGGGGTTCAACGCCGATTATCCGCAAGCCGGCGACAAGCTGGTCTGCCTGCGCAACGATCCAGCCAAGGGGTTGCTCAACGGCTCGCTGTGGAAGGTGATGACCTCGTCGCGCGAGACGGTCAAGCCCGGCATCAATCTGCTGGTCTCGCCGGAGGAAGACGATCCGGATCGCGGCGTCGCCAAGATCAAACTGCTCAAGGCGGCGTTCGAAGATCCGGACGCCGACATTCCCTGGCAGCAGAAGAAGCGCTTCGACGATTTCGATTATGGCTACGCGCTGACCGTGCACAAGGCGCAGGGGTCGCAGTGGAACGAGATCGTGCTTTTCGACGAAAGCTGGGCATTCAAGGAAACCCGGCAGCGTTGGCTCTACACCGCCATCACGCGCGCGGCCGAACGGCTGACGATCGTCCGATAGGGCGGCCGTATCAGCGCTGGGCGATCGGTCTGGCGCCAAGCCATTCCCAGGCGGCGGTTTCGTCCTTAGCCTCGAAATGCCGGAGTTCGATAGGCAAAGAGGCTGGCAAGAAGGCTCTTGCCTCCGCTATCCAGTTCGGCTCACCGACCGCCGCGCAGCGGCCGATATGCTCCACCGCGTGAGCTATGCCCTGTTCGATCGTCTCGTCCGATACGTCGGTCCAGTCGACACCCTCATGATCGATCAGGCGCACCAGCACGTCGATTTTCGTGTGCAGCGCGTAGGCTGCCTCCAGCAATCCGAACAGGTTTTCGGCATCAGCCGCTGCGACATGGCCGACGACATCGATGGCGAAGAGGTCTTCGCGATCGGTATCGATGCGGCGGATCGCCGGCACGGCATCGAGAAAATTCAACAGGAAACTCCTTGCGCTCGATTTTCTTCGTTCCCCTGGAACACCTGAAACCCTCTGTCTGTTCCCCTTAAAGGCGCTATAGATGCGCGCCGAGATCAGCCTGGAACCGTGCAAATGCCTGCAAAGCTTTCCGTCAACCTCAATGCCATCGCCATGCTGCGCAACCGGCGCGACCTGCCGTGGCCAAGCGTGACGGGGCTCGGACGCATCGCCCTTGCCGCCGGTGCGCATGGGCTGACGGTGCACCCGCGACCCGACGAGCGGCACACCAGGCATTCCGATCTGCCTGAGATCAGGGCGCTGATCGACGACGAGTTCCCGAGTGCGGAATTCAACATCGAGGGCTATCCGACCGAGGAGTTCCTGGCGCTTGTGGAAAAGCATCAGCCGGAACAGGTGACGCTGGTGCCCGACGACCCGGTGCAGGCGACTTCCGACCATGGCTGGAACTTCGCCGCCGGGGCTGCGTTCCTGACACCGGTCGTCAAGCGCCTTAAGAAGGGAGGCTTTCGCGTATCGCTCTTTTCCGATCCGGATCCCGATGGCGTGAAAGCCGCTCGCGACACCGGCGCCGACCGGATCGAACTCTACACGGGTCCATATGGCAGCTATCATTCCGATTCGGCAAAAGCGGCGAAGGAATTGGAGAAATTGGGAAAGACGGCGGATGCCGCACTTGCTGCAGGGCTCCAGGTCAATGCCGGGCACGACCTTGTGGTGAGCAATTTGCCGGCACTGGCCAGGCGCATCCCGGCATTGGCCGAAGTGTCGATCGGACATGGGTTGACAGCCGATGCGTTGGAGTATGGCATGGCCGCAACGGTCAGGCGGTTTCTGAAGGCTTGTGGCTGGTAGAGAGAGGCGAGCCGATAGGCCGTGCGTTCCCGGCATGGCAGCGCGTCCTTTCCACCCCGCAGCATAGAGCACCGCACGTCTATGGGAGTGTCGTCCATGGCCCTTGCTCACGCCGGTAGCGAGGCAGAACCCATCGAGCAATCCAGCCACTCCACCGTCGAGCAGCACAGCACCAAGGTGCTGATGCTGGGCGCGCTGGGCGTGGTTTACGGCGATATCGGCACCAGCCCAATCTATGCATTTCGGGAAGCGCTGCACGCATCGTCGGGACCGGTAGCCCGCAACGACGTCCTTGGCGTGCTGTCGCTTATCGTCTGGGCGCTGACGATCATCGTCACGATAAAGTACGTCGCTTTCGTTCTCAGAGCCGACAACAAGGGCGAGGGCGGCACGCTGTCGCTGATGTCGCTTGCGCGCAGCGCTTATCCCAATGGAGCCAAGCTCATCCTGGGGATCGGGCTGTGCGGCGCGGCGCTGTTTTTCGGCGACGCCATTATAACGCCGGCCATCTCCGTGCTTTCGGCGGTCGAAGGCCTGGAAGTGGTGACCCCGACGCTGGAAACCTATGTGGTTCCGATCACGCTGGTCATCCTGGCAATGCTTTTTGCCGTGCAACGCTTTGGCACCGGCAGGGTGGCGGCCGTGTTCGGACCGGTGACGGCAGTGTGGTTCCTGGCGATCGGCGCCGCCGGGGTGTACCATCTGCTGGACGACCCGTCGGTCCTGCTGGCGATCAATCCCTATTACGCGGTCGCTTATCTGGCCAATACGCCCACCGGTGCCTTCGTCACGGTCGGGGCGGTGTTCCTGGCGGTCACCGGGGCCGAAGCCCTCTATGTCGACCTCGGTCATTTCGGGCGCAGGCCGATCGTGCTGGCATGGTTTTCCGTGGTGTTCCCTTGTCTGCTCCTCAACTATTTCGGACAAGGCGCGTTCGTTCTGGCCAACGGCGGCAAACCCACCAATCCATTCTTCCAGATGCTGCCTGATTGGGCGCTGATGCCCATGGTTGGGCTGGCCACGGCAGCGACCGTGATCGCCAGTCAGGCGGTGATCTCCGGCGCTTTCTCGCTGACCCGCCAGGCGGTGCAGCTCAATCTGCTTCCGCGCATCGAGGTGCAGCATACGTCCGAAATGCAATCCGGCCAGATCTACATGCCGCGCGTCAATCTGGTGGTTGCGCTGGGCGTGATGTTGCTGGTGGTCGGCTTTGGCGGTTCGAGTTCGCTGGCTTCCGCCTATGGCATTTCGGTGACTGGCGAAATGCTGATGACAACCATCCTGCTGTTTGTCGTGATGCGGTTCCGGTGGAAATGGCAGCTTGCACTGGCGGCGGCGCTCACACTGCTGTTTGGCACGATCGATACCGGATTTTTCCTCGCAAACATCGTCAAGATCCTCGAAGGCGGGTGGGTCTCGATAACAGTCGCTTGCGCCATGGGGCTGATCATGTCCACGTGGATCCGCGGCACCCGCTATTTGTTCGAAAAGACCCGCCGGAACGAGATTCCGCTCGATTTCCTTGCCGGCAATCTGCTGAAGAAGAAGCCGCATCTGGTGTCGGGCACCGCAGTGTTCCTGACCAGCGATCCGCTGAGCGCGCCGACCGCGCTGATGCACAGCCTCAAGCACTACAAGGTGCTGCACGAGCAGAATGTCATCCTTTCGGTGGTGACGGCACCGCAGCCGGTTGTGCCCGACAGCGAGCGCGTCAAGATGGAGACGGTCAACGAACTGTTCATGCGGGTGACGCTGACCTTCGGCTATATGGAGCAGCCCAACATCCCGCGTGCGCTGGCGATCTGCCGCAAGCAGGGCTGGAAGTTCGACATCATGACGACATCCTTCTTCCTGTCGCGGCGCTCGCTCAAGGCCTCGCCCAATTCCGGCATGCCGGTCTGGCAGGACAAGCTGTTCATCGGGCTGGCGCGCACGGCGGCCGATGCGACGGAATATTTCCAGATCCCGACCGGACGCGTCGTCGAGATCGGGACGCAGGTGGCTATTTAAAAACGTGTCCGTTGCGACATTCCAGGTAGTCTGCCGATGGGACTGAGTCTGCCAAGTCGTGGACGACTCGCAATATCGGGACGGAGCCATTACGTGACGGCACTTGATATTGCAGCGCAGCAAGCGTAGAGCACCGCCCGCTTATCGGAGTGTCGTCCATGGCCCTTGCCAATGCTGGTAACGAGGCAGAACCTGTCGAACAATCAAGCCATTCTGAGGTCGAGCAGCACAGCACCAAGGTGCTGATGCTGGGCGCACTCGGTGTGGTTTACGGCGATATAGGCACCAGCCCGATCTATGCATTCCGAGAGGCGTTGCATGCATCAGCCGGCGGCAACGTCGCCAACCGTGGCGACATCCTGGGCGTACTCTCGCTGATCATCTGGTCGCTGACGATCACCGTCACCATCAAATACATCATGTTCGTGCTTCGTGCCGACAATCGCGGCGAGGGCGGGGTGCTGTCGCTGATGGCGCTGGCGCGCAACAGTTTCCCGACGCGCTCGGCGGTGATCCTCGGCATCGGCATTGTCGGCGCGGCGCTTTTTTTCGGCGACGCAGTCATTACGCCGGCGATCTCGGTACTATCGGCGGTCGAAGGCATGAATGTCGTCACGCCGACATTCCAGCCCTATGTGGTGCCGCTGACGCTGGCCATCCTGGCGATCGTGTTTGCGGTACAGCGGTTCGGCACCGGCGGCGTAGGATTGGTGTTCGGGCCAGTCACGGCGCTGTGGTTCCTGGCCATCGGCCTTTCCGGCATTAACCACATCATCGCCGATCCGGAAATCCTGCTGGCGATCAGCCCGCATTACATCGTGTCGTTCCTGGTCAACTCGCCCGACGTCGCCTTCGTCACTGTTGGTGCGGTCTTCCTCGCCGTCACCGGCGCTGAGGCGCTCTATGCCGATCTCGGCCATTTCGGCCGCAAGCCGATCGTGCTCGCCTGGCTGGCAATTGTGTTCCCTTGTCTGTTGCTCAACTATGTCGGGCAAGGTGCCTTCGTGCTCGCAAATGGCGGTGTTGTCGGCCATCCCTTCTTTGAGATGAACCAGGGCTGGACGCTTATTCCGATGGTCGTGCTGGCGACGGCGGCGACCGTCATCGCCAGCCAGGCGGTGATCTCCGGCGCTTTCTCGCTGACCAGGCAGGCGGTGCAGCTCAACATGCTGCCGCGTTTCGTCATCCAGCACACGTCGGAAAAACAGTCGGGCCAGATCTATCTGCCGCGCATCAACCTGATGCTGGCGCTGGTGGTGATGTTGCTGGTGGTCGGCTTCGGCGAATCCAGCCGCCTGGCCTCGGCCTACGGTATTTCGGTGACCGGCAACATGCTGGTGACGAACATACTGCTTTTTGTTGTAATGACGCGCATCTGGAAATGGCCGCTCGGCGTCGCGGTCGCCTTGATGGCGGTGTTCGCCTTCGTCGATACCGGCTTCTTTGCAGCCAACATAGTCAAGGTGTTTGAAGGGGGCTGGTCCTCGCTTGCCATTGCCGCAGTTATTGTGCTGACCATGTGGACCTGGATCCGCGGCACCCGCTATTTGTTCGAAAAGACCCGCCGGAACGAGATCCCGCTGGATTTCCTCGCCGGCAATCTGCTGAAGAAGAAGCCGCATCTGGTGTCGGGCACCGCAGTGTTCCTGACCAGCGATCCGCTGAGTGCGCCGACGGCGCTGATGCACAGCCTCAAGCACTACAAGGTGCTGCACGAACAGAACGTCATCCTTTCGGTGGTGACGGCGCCGCAGCCTGTCGTGCCCGACAGCGAGCGCGTCAAGATGGAGACGGTCAACGAGCTGTTCATGCGGGTGACGCTGACCTTCGGCTACATGGAGCAGCCCAATATCCCGCGCGCGCTGGCGATCTGCCGCAAGCAGGGCTGGAAGTTCGACATCATGACGACATCCTTCTTCCTGTCGCGGCGCTCGCTCAAGGCATCGCCCAATTCCGGCATGCCGGTCTGGCAGGACAAGCTGTTCATCGGGCTGGCGCGCTCGGCGGCCGATGCGACGGAATATTTCCAGATCCCGACCGGACGCGTCGTCGAGATCGGGACGCAGGTGGCTATCTAAACAAACGGCCGTGCCCCTTGAGGGCACGGCCATTGTGAGGCTCAGCTCACCAGAGCCGCCTTGTTTGCTTCAAGAAATTGCTTCAGCGGCTGCGGCTTCCTGCCGGACAGCGTCTCGACCGCGTCGGTCACCATGCTGATGCGACCGGAGCGGGTGTTGGTATCGAAGGAAACGATAACGGGGGCGAAAGCCTCGGGAACGCCGGCTGCCTTCAATCCCTCGGTCAGCGCTTCATCCGAAAGCTGGACAACTTCGATCGGCTTGCCGGTGATCTCGGTGACGAGGGCTGCAATTTCGGCCATCGTGTGGGCCTTGGGGCCGGTCAGCGTGTATGTCGTGCTTTCGGTTGCGCTCGAAGCGAGGCCGGCGGCAATCGCGGCAGCCATATCGTCGCGCGCGCCGTGGGCAATGCGGCCGTCTCCAGCGGACGTGTACCACTGCCCAGAGGCGATGGCGTGCGGCAGCGCCAGGAACAGGTTCTCCTGATACCAGCCGTTGCGGAAGATGGTGGAGGGGATACCGCTCGCCTTGATCGCCTGCTCGGTGCCGTGGTGATCGGGCGCAAACAGCACCGGCGATCCTGGCTCCGGATTGGGCATCGATGTGTAGAGCAGATGCGAAACACCCGCGCTTTTTGCGGCGGCGACCGCGGTCTCATGTTGCTTCAGGCGCTTGCCCGGAATGGCGAGCTCGTTTGTCGAAATGATCAGAACCCTGTCGGCGCCGGTAAATGCACTGGCCAACGATGCGGTGTCGTCGAAGTCGACCGTCCTGATGGTGACGCCTCGGGCTGCCAGATCGGCCAGATTTTCCGGATTGCGGGTAGCGGCGATGATGCGCTGAGGGGAGACCTTGAGCGTGTCAAGCAGATGATTGATGACGCCGCGGCCAAGCTGGCCGGAGGCGCCGGTGACGAGAAGGGTGTCGGTCATGAAAGGTCCTGACGTTGCGCCGGAGCGGCGGGTGCATATGTTAGTCTCAAAAAGAGACCAGCACTAAAATAGGAATTGACCCATCCTCGTAAAGAAGGCAGTTTTGCGGGAGGTAGGCACAGCCAGGGAACCAGCCATGGACGGCAAGATCGTCAATCTGAGATCGAAGCTCGAGATCTACAAAGCAGGCAGCGGTGGCGGAAACCTTGCGGATTGCCCGGTTCGCGACGTGATCCAGGGCATAAGCAACAAATGGAGTTCGCTGCTGATGGAGGCCTTGGCCGAGAAGCCGTACCGCTTTGGCGAGTTGCGGCGCCTCGTGCCCGATATTTCACAGCGCATGCTCACCCAGACGCTGCACGATCTGCAGCGCGACGGCTATGTGCATCGCGAGGTTTTTCCGACCAAACCGCCGAGCGTTGAATACAGCCTCACCGATCTCGGGCGCTCGATGTTTGGACCCTTGCACCAGCTGATCCAATGGGCCGAGCTCAATCACGGCGCTGTACGCGAGGCGCGGAAGGTTTTCGATGCTGCCGAAGGCTGAGTCTCAAGGCCGAGACAGCGGCTTGATTTAGCGACAACGCTGAAGGATTGTCCGGCCTGGGTCGGGTCGGGCAAATGGGCAATTCTCTGGACATCGCGATTGCCGGCGCGGCGATCAGTTACGCGCTCATCGGAACGGACGTATCGATACTGCGCTGGAGGCTTGCGTCCGCGACAGGCTGGTGGCCAGTGGCAAGCATTCCGCCGGAAACGAATATCCTTGCCTCGATGATTACCGGCACTGTGATCAATCCATTCAAGCCGATCGGGCTTGCGGAAGCCCGGTGGCCGGATCGTTTCGGCGGATGATTTCCGAAAGGTGCGAGCCCTTCGCCTGTAGGAATGTATGGAGGCGTTGCGGATAATCGGGAGCGACCGCGTCCTTCACGGATGGGCGTTTGCGCAACGCCTCGCGCCACACCTGGACATGCGGCTTTCCGTCCAGGATGCCGAAATCGCCGATCCGGTCGAAGACGTCGAAATAGCGGAAAATCGGCCCGTAGACCGCGTCGACCAGTGAAAAGCGCTCACCGGCGAACCACGGCCCAACCGCGCCATTCGCCAGTTCCACTTCCAGGCGATCGAACACCGCCGATAGCGCCTCGCTTTCGGCGAGCAACGCGGCTTCCGTAGGCGCTGAATAGAAGCGGCCGATGGCATTGAGGATTGCCGAGCCAAACTCGATCCAGGCGCGATGTCGGGCACGGGCATAGGGATCGGTGGGATGCAGCGGATTGGGCTGGGTTTCCTCGAGGAATTCGAGGATGACGAGCGATTCGAAGATCACCGTTTCCTGGCCGTCATGCTCAACGCGAAGCAGCGGCACCTTGCCGAGCGGCGATATCGCCTTGAACCAGGCAGGCTTGTTGGCGAGATCGACGGCGATGCGCTCGAACGGCACGCCCTTTTCGCGAAGCGAAATCGCCGCGCGCTGCACATAGGGACAAACATGGTGGCTGACGAGGATGAGCTTGTCGGTCATCTCACTCTCCCCAGACATAGTTCAAGGCGCCGTTCTCGACGCGGGTGGAGAGGAACATCAGGCGGGAGCCCTTCGGCGCTGGGCCTTCGAGGCGATCACCGTTCGCCATGTCGAACGAGGCGCCGTGCCATTGGCAGACGAGCTTGCCGTCCTTGCAGTCGAGCGGGCCACCGAAGTGCAGGCAGACGTTGGCGGCGGCGCGGATACGCTCGCCGCTGCCGTAGACATGGACCTCGCGGCCGAAAAACGGAGCGATCAGGCTGCCTGTTTCCGGAATGTCGGCGATCCTGCAGATTTCATGCTTCATCGGAATTGCCTCTCATGATTGATGCGATTGCATCTATATAGATGCATTTGCATCGATCGTCAAGCTTGATGCAGTTGCATCTATCGCCTACGATGTAATCATGACCGGGATTCCTTCACCTCCAGCAATCAAAGCCTGGGCCCGCCTGATGCGGGTTTCGCGCCAGTTGTTGGAACGAGCCGAGGACGCGCTGAAGGACAGTGGCCTGCCGCCGCTTGCCTGGTACGACGTGCTGCATGAGCTTGCCGAGGCGGGCGAGGGCGGATTGCGGCCGTTCCAACTCACCGAGCGCACCCTGTTTGCGCAATACAACATCTCGCGGCTGCTGGCGCGGCTCGAAGCCGACGGGCAGGTCGAGAAGCTTCCAGTTGCCGATGACGGCCGCGGGCAAACCATCCGCATCACCGGCAAGGGGCGCGAGACGCGCCGCCGCATGTGGGTCGTCTACGGCCGCTCGATATCGGAGTTGGTCGGCTCCCAGCTTTCCAACGATGATCTGGACACGCTGTCGGCTCTGCTTGGGCGCCTGCGAGATCCGCCCGCCCTGGCGTGACACGCCTTCGTGCCGAAGATGGCGCGGATCTGCGAGGTCAGGCACTGCCCCAAAGGAATGCCAATGTCGCCAGAACCCCAAGCCCGACGCGGACCAGATGCAGATTGCCCCATTTGACGATCATTGTCCGAGCCTCAGGATTGACGGTGTTAGCGTCCATCACCTCCAGCAGCCGATTTGCCGGCATCATCACCAGCAGCGTCCATGGCCAAGGCAGGATGATCAGCACGGCGCCGGCCAGATAAGCGAGATTGCCGGTCTGCCACCACGCGACGAGGCCCAGAATACAGGCGATGACGGCGATCGAGGCCTGCATGGCGGCGCCGCGCTTGTAGGAAGGCTGCCATTCCTGCAGCAATGCTTTGTCATCGAGGCGAAGCCGCGCCGGCTGTTCGGCGACGCTGACGTAGATAGCCGCGCCTGCAAACACAGCGGCAACGGTCAAGGCAAGCAATCCGGCGAGCATGATCCGTGTCTCCCGTAATGCCCCGCATGGAGCAAGCTACAGAAATAAGGCTTGCGCCGGGTCGGGCAATACGCCATAAAGCCGAACCGTAACGTACGGTACGCGGTCGAGTTCGTATCTGAACTGCGGGTGAGTTCGCCTCCTGAGGAAAGACTGTGTTGCACGCTGTGACCGACATCGACACCAGCGAGACGCTGACGGAGCGGCAGAAGGCCGTGCTCGACGCCGCCCTTCGCCTGCTGGTCGAAGAGGGCGATCAGTTGACCATGACCGCCGTGGCGCGGCGGGCGAGCTGCTCGAAGGAGACGCTCTACAAATGGTTCGGCGATCGCGACGGGCTGTTGACGGCAACGGTGCAATGGCAGGCGTCCAAGGTGCGGGTAGTGCCGGTCGACCGCAAGGGACTCGATCTTGCCTCGCTGACGGCGAGCCTCGAACGCTTCGCTTCGGACTGGCTCAGGGTAATTTCGAGCGACACCTCGATCGCGCTGAACCGGGTGGCGGTCGGCCATGCTAGTTCGGGGAAGGACGATCTCGGCGCCATCGTGCTGGAGAACGGCCGCTTCGCGCTGGCCAGGCGGCTGAAGCCGGTGCTGGAGGCAGGCAAGGAAGCTGGTTTCCTCGAGTTTTCCGACGCTGAGATGGCTTTCCGCACCTTTTTCGGGCTGGTCGCCCGCGACGTGCAGATCCGCCTGCTGCTCGGCGACCGGCTGGAATTGACTGATGCGGCGATCGGCGGCGATGCCGTCCGGGCGACGCAGCAGTTTCTCGCTCTTTACGGGGCAAAAACCGGGCCGCAGGGCCTCTGAATTCAAAACGGGAAGGAAGAAAAATGCGTGTCTATTACGATCGCGACGCCGATCTCAACCTGATCAAAGGCAAGAAGGTTGCCATCATCGGCTATGGCAGCCAGGGCAGGGCGCATGCGCTCAACCTCAAGGATTCCGGCGTCAAGGATATCGCCATTGGCCTCAAGGCCGGCTCGGCGACCGCGAAGAAGGTCGAGGCCGACGGGCTCAAGGTGATGAGTGTGGCCGATGCCGCCAAATGGGCCGACCTGATGATGATGGCGACGCCCGACGAGCTGCAGGCCGACATCTACAGATCAGAGATCGCGCCGAACATCCGCGACGGCGCGGCGATCGCCTTCGCCCACGGCCTCAACGTGCATTTTGGCCTGATCGAGCCAAAAGCCTCGGTCGACGTCGTCATGATCGCGCCAAAGGGCCCGGGCCACACGGTGCGCGGCGAATACCAGAAGGGCGGCGGCGTGCCGTGCCTGGTCGCGGTCAACCAGGACGCTTCGGGCAATGCGCTCGATTTGGCGCTCTCCTACGCCTGCGGCGTCGGCGGTGGCCGTTCGGGCATCATCGAGACCAATTTCCGCGAGGAGTGCGAGACCGACCTGTTCGGCGAGCAGGTGGTGTTGTGCGGCGGTCTGGTCGAGTTGATCCGCGCCGGTTTCGAGACACTGGTGGAAGCGGGCTATGCGCCGGAAATGGCCTATTTCGAGTGCCTGCACGAGGTCAAGCTAATCGTCGACCTGATCTATGAAGGCGGCATCGCCAACATGAACTATTCGATCTCGAACACCGCCGAATGGGGCGAATACGTCTCGGGTCCGCGCATCATCACCGCCGAGACCAAGGCCGAGATGAAGCGCGTGCTCAAGGACATCCAGACTGGCAAGTTCACCTCGGAATGGATGCAGGAATACCGCGCCGGCATGTCGCGCTTCAAGGGCATCCGCCGCAACAACGACAGCCACCAGATCGAGGAAGTCGGCGCCAAGCTGCGCGCGATGATGCCGTGGATTTCCAAGAACAAGCTGGTCGACAAGGCCAAGAACTGAAGGAAATCCACGTTCGTTTCGTTACGCGTCCTCGGGCTTCGCCCTGCGGGCGCGTGGGAATTTCCAAGAACAAGCTGGTCGACAAGGCCAAGAACTGATCGCAATTTCATTGTCGATCAAGAAAGCCGGCGGAGCGATCCGCCGGCCTTTTTGCGTTGATTTCTCAGCAGGCGCGCTATTCCCGCTGTCGTGGTATGCGTGTGCAGGGCATGGCACAAAATGGCCAAGGGGGTGAGCGTTGGAACTCAAATTTCTGTTGGTCGGGTTTGCCGGCGCGGTTGCCGGCATGCTGTCCCTCGTCACCTTGCTGAAGTGGTGGGAGGTGAGGGCGGTCAGCCGCTGGTCTCCGACGCAGGGAAAGATCATCTCGTCGCGGGTCGAGGCTCGCGAGGTGACCAGTTCGGGATCCGGTTCGGACAGCAGAGGGTCGACCGAGATGCGCAACTTCCCGGCGATCACCTTCGAATACAAGGTGAACGGCAAGAAGTTTCGCAGTTCGCACTACAGCGTGCAGGAGAACCTTGGAAACTTTGCGGTGGCGGAAACCCTTGCGAAATTTCCAAACGGGGCCGGCGTAACCGTCTTCTACAATCCGGCCGATCCAGCCAAGGCCGTGATCGAACGCACCATGCCCGACGGTTCCTTCAAATTCATGGTCCAGCTTTCGGCCGGGTTGGTGGTCGGCGCGCTGGTATTGGTCTTCTCCGTTGGCGGCGTCCTGGAAGCGATCCGGCCGTTTTTGCCCAAGCCGCAGAACCTCGGCGCCGCGGCCCTGCTGCTTTTCATGGGATTGTTTGTCCTGCGCATGGGCTTTGCCCAGAAGTCACTTGCGGAACAGGCGGCCAAGTGGCCCATCACGGCAGGACGCATCGACGCCTCGGGCCTGCAGAAAGTCGAGACCCGCGACAGGTCCGGAGGCGGCTATCGGCCTTGGCACACAGTTTTCAAATCCCGCATCGTCTACAGCTATAGCGTTGCCGGCCAGCGCTACGCCGCCGATCGCATCGCTTTCGGCGCAAACGTGACGGCGTCGCTGCCGAGCCTCGTCAGCGGTCAATCGCAGCGCTACCTCGAGGGCGACAAGGTCGAGGTCTACTACGATCCCGCCAATCCGGCTGCAGCCGTTCTCGAATGCAGGGTGCGTGGGCTTTGGCTACTGTGGATCTGCGCCGCTGGCTTCCTTGGTGGAGCCGCGCTTCTGGTAGGCGTAATCTGAAGCTGCTGTTCTAGATGCTGCATATCCAGCGGAAGAAGGCACCTGTCGTCAGCATCTGACAAGAACTCCGCTGTCGAAGCCAGGCCAGGTCAATCTCACCGTCGTGCCATTGCCAACGATATGGACGAGACGCGAGAACGGCTCTTCGATCGTGGGATCAGAACCGTAGCATTGGCTGGCCCGCGCCACCCAGCCCGTGGATATCTTGCGAAACGTTGCGTGTTCGCAGCCGAAAGCAGGAACCGACAGTGCCTCAGGGTACAATGTGTAAACAGTCTGGCGTTGAACATCCGCGACGGCGGTACAGTTCGATCTGTCCCGGGACCATGTGCCCACATAGGGTTCCGTGGCAAAGGCGCTGCCGCACGAAAATGTTAAGATCGAAATGAGCATCAAGAGATTTCGCATCATCGATTTCTTTCTTTCGACCGGGCCTCGGGCCATGCTAAAGCATCGATGCTTAAACTTCACAATGCTGCTGCTCCAGGGACTCAAATGATCATCCGCAAAGCAGCAGCTATTTTTCTGAGCATGCTGAGCCTGTTGCAAGCAGCGAACGCGACAGAATGTTCGCTCAGCCACGCGACCTATCGCGAGCCGCGTTCGGGAGCGACGATACAGTTCCGGCCCATCGACCGCGAACCGGCCGCGCTGACGACAGAGGTCTTTTCGCTGATCGTGCCCAATACCCCCATTCGCCTGCCATCGGACATCACCTGGACCAATGGCAAGTACTCGTTTCCTGTGGGGACGATTCGGCACACCTGCAACGACGACGATCGTGAGGCGGGTCTCGAGGACGGCACCGGGCTGTGCAGAGTGTGGGATGGGCAGGTCTATGCGTTCAACGCAGGCGGTGCCGAGCAGTTGAGCTCCCTCGAAGCCTCGCCGGCACCAACAGGGTTGCTGCCGCCTGACTTTGGCGCGATTTTTACCGAATGGCCCGATTTCGCCAAAGCCAACCCCGATGGTTCAGCCTGGGATGCCTTTACCTTGCCGGGTTGCAGCGATGAATAGCAAGAGACTGCCGGCCTGCATCTGCGCCCTGCCGGTCCTTCTGGCCATGGCCATCGGGGCGCGTGCCGACCAAAGCAAGCCGTCGCGTCCGCCTGTCGACAAATGCACCTGGGAACGGCTGGCGGACAGAGATGTCGGGCTGGCTGCCTGGGTACAGCGCTGCGATTTCGGATTCCGCCAGATCCATTTCGAGCTTGGCGGCAATGCTCTTGCCATCAAATACAGCGATGGCGGGCCGGCCGATCCCGTCGTCGAAGTCTTCGATATGCTGCCGGGCGAGGCCGCTGGCGCCGCGTTGCAGCGAATATACTCGCAGAAGACCGAGAAGGCTGTCAGCACACGTTGCGTGCTCATGCCTTACACCGAAGGGGTCACGCCCACGGGCACCCTGCGGTATGTCTTCAGTCCCGATGCCGTTTATCTCAGTGAATTGAAAGCCGTTGCAGACCCTGACGAGGTCGGCGAACCGCCATGCGGCGAATGGGGCGAAGCCCCGGACGGCATTCAGTATTTCGAGGTACAATCACCCGAGCTGCGAAAGCTTCTGTTCATTCGCGTTGGCCAGGAGGAGCCGCTGTTTGACCAGCAGACACTGCAAGTCCTGCCACCCGGATAGGGCGGGGAACCTCAACCGTAGTGCCAGCTGGGCTTTGGTTCGGTGCCGGTGAACATCACCCCAATTCGGTCCTCGCGGCGCCAGCGGACCTCCGCCTTGTAGGCAATGCCGTCGGTTGGAACGTAGAGCAGGAACTCATCGGGCACGCGCGCGTCGATCGAGACCTTCAATTCGGCACCGCCGGCATGCATGTTGCGCAGCGTGCATGTGACCTCGGAGTTGGTCATGCCGGTCAGGATCGCCGCGCCCTTCAAGACGCGCTGCCGGCGTTTGTCCCTCTGTTCGTCCTCGGCCATCGTACGCAATCCAGCGATCTTTCGCGTCTCGGGCGTTCTGATCGGGAGGATTATTAGACCTGGCTGATAAAAATAGCGTTATCGCTGGTGGAGGCTGGACGATTTTCGCGATTCCTGGCTGAAAGAAAAAGGCGCCGCGAAGCACGGCGCCGAATGATGCTTGTTGTCGGCCTGCTCAGCTATAGGGCGAATAGCATTGCTGGCGCGGGCCGTTGTAGGGCTGGAACGTGTTGTCCCAGGCGCGGTACGACCGGTAGCGATTGTAACACCATTGGACATGCGCGCTGGACAGCCGCTGTGTCCGGTAATAGCGCCGCGGTGGCGGCGCGTCGTAGTAGTTGTAGTTGTTGTACAGGCTGCCAAGGCCGAGCCCCAGGCCCAAGCCAAGAATCGCGGCGCCCGCACCACCATCATCATAGTAGCCGCCACGGTAATGGCGGCGATGATGGCGCCTACGCCAGCTGTCGTCCCAGCCGCCATTGTCCCAGTGTCTCGAAAAATGACGGCCGCGGAAATTGTTGGACCGCCATCTCCAATCATTGTCGCCGTGCCATTGCCGAAAGCCGCGATGGCGCCAACGCCAGATCTGCCTGTCGTTGCCGCCTGCCCAATCTTCACGAATTTGCACGATGTCGGCGGCATTGCCCGCCACCGGCAGCAGGGGTTTGGGCATCGGCCCGGCAAGCGAGGGGGCCGAGAGGCCGGCTATCAGACCGAGGGCCATCAGCCCGGATCTGACGGAAGATAAAAAGAGCGGTTTCATCGCACTCTCCTAAGATTCAGGCCCCACGCCCAGAATACCCAGGGAAGAGCCCATTCATGGAACTTTCCATCTGAACGGAGGATGAACAAAAAAGGTTCCATCAACCATGACGAGCGCGCGATCAATCGGGGCCGCCTGGGTTCTACGCCCTTGTTTTCGAGCGCGCTTGCGGGCAAAGGTCAAAGCCATGTCGCTGCGCCTTGCCACATTCAACGTCGAAAACCTGATGAACAGGTTTGATTATTCCGGATACCGCAATCAGCTCAACGAAGATCGCACGCTGGCGCTTTTCGACATCCAGAGCGAGGCCGAATACAAGATGCTCGAGCAGGCGCGGGCGATCGCGCAGTCTGACGACACGCGGCAGTTGACGGCACTGGCGATCGCGGCCACCCGCGCCGACATCATCTGCATGCAGGAGGTCGACAATATCGAGGCGCTGAGGGCCTTCGAATATGGCTATCTGTTCAAGATGGTGGGGCAAGGCTACCGGCAGAAATACACCACCGCCGGCAATGATTCGCGCGGCATTGACGTCGCCGTGATGATGCGCAACGAGACCGCGCAGGGCCAGCCGATCGAATTCGTGCGTATGACCAGCTACGCCTATGTCACGTTCGAGCAATTCGGGCTGCACACGGCGGAATTGGCAGCGCTTGGACATCAGGCCAATGAACGCATCTTCCGGCGCGACTGCCTGGAAATCGATCTGACGGTGGCTGGCGCGCCGTTGACACTCTATCTCGTGCATTTCAAGTCGATGGGCTCTCCCCGCAACGGCCTCGACGGCCGTGAAGCAACAATGCCGCTGCGCATCGCCGAGGCGCAAGCGGTGCGGCGGATCATTGAGGAGCGCTTCGGCAAGGACCATGCCGCCGACAAACGCTGGGCAATCTGCGGCGACATGAACGACTACCGGCAGCGCGTGAAGATTACCGGCGATGCCGTCGACGGCTATCGCTTCGAGGTCATCGACGAGACCCGGTCCTGCATCGACGTGCTCACTGCCGGCGGTTTTTGCGAAAACGCGGTCGAGCGGCGGCCGGAAATGGATCGCTGGACTTTCTATCACACGCGCGGACCGGAAGAGCGGCATCTCTGCCAGCTCGACTACATCCTTTTGTCGAGGGCGCTAGCCAGGCAGAACGCCACCGCCGTTCCCGATATCATCCGCAACGGCCAGCCCTGGCGGACCATATTTCCGGCGGGCCAGGAGGTCGAGCGCTTTCCACGCGCCGGGTGGGACCGGCCTAAGGCATCCGACCATTGCCCGGTAGCAATTGCCCTCGACATGGCGTGAGACACGCGTGAGTTTCGACCTGCCGCGCAACGTCATCCTGCCGGTCGATGCCATCGACGTCAGGCTCGATCCCGGCCCACATCCGTTCGAGCGCGATAATGCCGAGGCGATCGCCGCAAACTGGCGGCGTGAGACCGCAGCCAAGCCGGCGCTTTTTGACGGCACCGTGGTGCTGCTTTCCGCTCTCAGCTATCGCGACAATCGCCTCGTCGGCCGCTGCCATGCGGTGCGTTATTCGACCTTCATGCTTTGGCGCAGCAATAGGCAGGTGCCTGGCGCCGAACATGCCTACGCGCACGCCATGCTGGTCGCCGGCGACAACGCGTTGGTGGCGATCCGCATGGCGCCGCATACGGTCAATGCCGGGCGCGTCTACTTCGCCGCCGGTTCGTTCGAACCAACCGATTTCCACGACGGCCTTGTCGACGTCGACTTCAACATGATCCGCGAGGTGCGGGAAGAGACCGGCCTCGACCTATCAGGCGCGGCACGCGGCAGGCACCATTACGCCCTGTCGACGGCAAGCGGCACGGTGATCTTTCGCCGCTACCGCGAGACGGCCTCCGCCGACGACCTGGCACAGCGGATCAGCGCTTTCGTCGCCGCCGAGTCAGAGCCTGAAATCGAAGGCCCCGTCATCATCCGCAATGCCGCCGATCTGCCGGACGGGCTGATGCCGCATATGAGACCGCTGATCGAATGGCACTTTGCGAGCGAGCAAGGCTTCCGACTCTAACGTCGTAGCCTGCCTTCAATAGCCTTGCGGTCGTTGCGGGCGGCGACAAAATACAACAGCACGCCGAGACCCAGGAGCGCCCCCATCGCCGTTCCCATCGTCTGCCCAATTACCTGCTGGAAGTCAGCGGTGACGCGATCGGGATTCTCCATCCCATAAAGGATCAAATTCCACCAAAGCCCTGCCAAGGCGGCTTCGACGATCACAATCGCCAGAGCCAGTCGCGCTTTCTTGCTCATCCATTGTTCCCCCTTAGTCCCCAACAGCATTGTTATCATTGCAGAATGTGCTGCGACAAGGGCAGGTTGCATAAAAAATCGGCAGCGTCTGGAGGCGACACTTGCTGCAACGCCTACTCATGTCTCAGCGCGTCGATCGGGTTAAGCCGCGCGCCGCGCAGCGCCGGGAAGAAGCCGAACACCATTCCGATCAGCGCGGAGAAGCCGACCGCAAGCAGGATGACCGCCGGGCTTGGCGCAAACGGGATCGTCAGCGTCAGCGAGGCAAGGCCGGCAAGCGCCAGGCCGATCAGGATGCCGATGATGCCGCCAAGCAGCGACAGCACGGTTGCCTCGACCAGGAACTGGATGAGGATATGCTTTTCGTGGGCGCCGATGGCGAGCCTGATGCCGATCTCGCGCGTGCGCTCGGTTACCGACACCAGCATGATGTTCATGATGCCGATGCCGCCGACGAGCAGGCTGACGCCGGCGACGGCGCCGAGCATGCCAGTCATGGTGGTGGTCGCGCTGGCCATGGCATCGGCGATCTGGGTCATGTCGCGGATCGAGAAATCATCGTCACGGTCGGGCGTGATGCGGCGTGTGTCGCGCAAGATGTCCTCGACGCGCTGCTGCAGCACCGTGGTCAGCGTACGGTCGTCGGCGGCGACATAGATCGAGTCGATGTCGCGATTACCGGCAATGCGACGCTGATAGGCGGCAAGCGGCATCAGCACGACATTGTCCTGGTCCTGGCCGAAGCCGGTATAGCCCTTCGGTTCGAGCAGGCCGATGATCTTGCAGGAGGTGCGGTTGACGCGGATGATCTCGCCTTCGGGATCGCCGGCGCCGAAGAACTGCTGGCGCACCGTCTCGCCGACGAGGCAGACGCCGGTGCCGGAGCGGGTTTCCGAATCGCTGAAGGGGCGGCCCGAGACCAGCTTCCAGTCGCGGGCATCGAGATAGGCGCTGTCGGTGCCGGTGACGCCCGAGGTCAGGCTTTCGGTGCCGAAAATGACGCGCACCTGCTTTTGCGACGCCGGCGAGATGGCACGCGCGCCGTCCAGATGCGCGACAAGCGATGCAAGGTCCTTGTAGGCAAGAGGCCGGACCACCTGGTCGAGCCCTCCCGGGCCGCCGGGTCCGGCCGGCCGGCCGGAACGAATGACGAGCAGGTTGCTGCCGAGCTTGGAAATGTCGGACTTGACCTTCTCGGTGGTGCCCGAGCCGATGGTCAGCATGGCGATAACGGCGGCGACGCCGATGACGATGCCGAGCAACGTCAGGAACGAGCGCAGCACGTTGCGGCGGATGGAGCGGAGCGAGAGGCGAACGGTTTCCCAGATCATGGCTAGGCCATCTCGAGATTGGCTGTATCCGAGGCGACGTGGCCGTCGAGGAAGCGGATCGTGCGCTGGGCGTAGCCGGCAACATCGGCTTCGTGCGTGACCATGGCGATGGTCAGGCCGAGCTCGGTGTTCAGCTGCGTCAGGAGCTCCATGATCTCGTGTGTGCGGGCGGTGTCGAGATTGCCCGTCGGCTCGTCGGCGACGAGCAGCGTCGGCCTGGTGACGATGGCGCGGGCGATCGCCACGCGCTGCTGCTGGCCGCCGGAGAGTTCGGTCGGCGTATGATGCTCGCGGTCGACAAGGCCGACCTCGGCAAGTGCCTGCATTGCAAGATCGCGGCGCTCGCGGGCACCAACGCCGCGATAGATCAGCGGCAGTTCGACATTCTCGGCGGCCGTGGTGCGCGGCAAGAGGTTGTAGCCTTGGAAGACGAAGCCGACATAGAGGTTGCGCAGCACGGCGCGGCGGTTGCGGTCGAGACGGCCGGCGTCGATGCCTTCGAAGCTGTAAGTCCCGGCCGTCGGCGTGTCGAGGCAGCCTATGATGTTCATCGCCGTCGATTTGCCTGAGCCAGACGGCCCCATGATGGCGACGAATTCGCCGCTTCTGATGGCGAGGTCGACGCCGGCCAGCGCGTTCACCCGGGCCTCGCCCTGGCCATAGCTTTTCCAGACCTTGTCGAAGCCGATGAGGGCCGCGCCCGACGCCACAGTCTCAGCTCCGCTGCTGCGAGGCGGTAATGACTTGTGCGCCTTCCTCAAGGCCGGAGACGATCTCGGTCAGTTCGCCGTCGGTCGAGCCGACCCTGACGTTGACCGGATGCGGCAGGCCGTTCTCCAGCACGTAGAGCGTGCGCGAGCCGTCGGTGGGCTTCGTCGCCACCTGGCGCTGGCGGTTGCCGCCGGGGCGTCCCATGCGGCCGGTAAACAGGTCGGTGAGGCTCCAGCCGCGCTCCGCCGTCTGCGCCGGCCGGTAGCGGAAGGCGATGGATGGCACGGTGAGCACGTTCTTGGCCTGCTTGGTGACGACCGAGACGGTGGCGGTCATGCCGGGCCGCAACAGAAGCTCGCTGTTATCGACATCCAGCCTTGCATCGTAGGTGACGACCCCGTCGGTGGTGACCGAAGCATAGGAAATGTCGCGGATTTCGGCGTCGAACGGCCGTTCAGGGAAGGCATCGACGGTGAAGCGCGCATGCTGGCCGGGCCTGACGGCGCCGATATCGGCCTCGTCGACTGCGGCTTTCAGTTCCATGTTCTTCAAATCCGCGGCGATGACGAACAGCACCGGCGCCTGCAGCGAGGAGGCGACCGTCTGGCCGGGATCGACCGAGCGCGTCAATATGATGCCGTCGATCGGAGCGTAGATGGTGCTCTTGGCAAGATCCGTCTGCTGCGCCTTGAGATCGGCATTGGCCATGGCGAGGTTGGCTCTGGCGATGTCGAGCGCCGCCTTCGAGCGGTCGCGCGTGGCGGTCGCCGCTTCAAGCGACTGGTCCGTCGCCATGCCGCGCTTGGTCAGTTGTACCGCGCGCACCAGACCCATTTCGTTTTCGGCGAGGGTTACGGTGGCGTCCTCGACGCTCGCCGCTGCTGCCTTTGCGGAAGCCTGGGCGCGCTCGATCTGTACCTCCAGCTTGGCAGTGTCGAGAGCGGCCAGCACATCGCCTTTCTTCACCAGCTGGTTCTCGTTGACCGAGACCGAGCGGACGACGCCGGAGAGTTCGCTGGAAATATCGACCTGGGTGAGGGGCTGCAGCGTGCCGGTAGCCGAAACCGCGACGGTGAGATCGGCCATGGCGGCCAGTGTCGTGGTATATTCGATCTTGGCGGGCGAGCCGGAATACCACTGGTAGCCGACAACCGCCGCGGCGACGGCGAGCAGCGCAAGCAGCGCGTAAAGCCAACCGCGACGGCGTTTTGTCTTCAGGCCCTGGTGGTCAAGCCCGAGCGCCGTCTCGATGGCGGAAGCGGATTCCGTCTTTGGCAGATTGACAATCTGGTCCACGCCGGACCCCTATGTTCAGTGATATCCCATCAGTGCACAAATCAGGCTTTATGGTTCAAAATTCAAATTAAATTTCGCTCATGTTGGGAATGAGGCAGAGGACTTACTGAAATGCAGCCGCGGAATTACTTGCTTTACGACGTATTCACCACTACCCGGCTGGCCGGCAATCCGCTGGCCGTCGTGCTGGACTGTGACGGGCTGGACCTTGCGGCGATGCAGGCCATGGCGCGCGAATTCAACCTGTCCGAAACCGTCTTCGTGCTGCCGCCTGATAATCCTAAACACCGGGCTCGTATCCGTATCTTCACGCCCGACTATGAAATGCCGTTTGCCGGCCATCCAACCGTCGGCTCGGCGATAGCGCTCGCCGAAATGGCAGGGGCCGAAAGGGCCGAGAATGGCGCTGGCATCTTTGTGCTCGAGGAGAATATCGGCCCGGTGCGCTGCGCTGTCAGCAAGCACGATAGTTCGACCTTTGCCGAGTTCGACTTGGCGAAACTGCCGGCGCAGCTGGAATTGTCGGCCGATCCCGAGGCGATCGGTGCGGCCCTTGGCCTTGGGCCGCACGAGATCGGCTTCGAGAACCACCGCGTTTCATTTTGGTCGGCTGGAGTGCCTTACGTGACCATCCCCGTCGCCAATCTAGAGGCGGCTGCCCGGATCAGGCTGGACAACCAGGCGTGGACGGAACTGGCGCCGCGCAAGAGCGAATGGGCCTTCGCCAGCCCCTATGTGTATTGCCGCGAGACGGTGCACCACGACAGCGCCTTCCATGTCCGCATGGTCGTACCCGGCAACCCTTCCTACGAAGACCCGGCGACCGGCTCGGCGGCCGCCGCCTTCGCCGGCGCGATCATGCATTTCGACCGGCCGACGGATGGTGCGTCGCAGCTGTGGATCGAGCAAGGGCTGGAGATGGGCCGGCCGTCGCGCATTCGCCTCGAACTGAATGTCGAAGGCGGCAAACTGGCAGCCGCCCGCATCGGCGGCCATGCGGTCAAGGTGGCGGAAGGCAAGCTGTTTGTCTGATCCTACCTTACGCTTCGTCTTCCTAGGGCGGAGCAGGAGCGAAGCGACTCGCGAAGACTCTGGGATCCATGCCGTGACCGGACGGCAACGCGCCGACGGTGCAAGCTGGACTTCAACTAGCCGCCGTCTTTCTGCTCATTTGCGGACGGATGCTAATCCGCGTCGCTGCGTTCTTCGACGACTGTCACGGCACGGGTCCCAGGGTCTGCGCTCCGCTTCGCGTTCGCTCCGCCCAGGGATGACGAGACCCCCGGTGCGATTTGTCGGGAAATGAATCCGGCAGGGCTGGACATGGCGGATGTCGGCGGCTATATGCCCGCCAACGCCGGTTTTGCCGGCCGAGTGGGTGCGTAGCTCAGTTGGTAGAGCAGCTGACTCTTAATCAGCGGGTCCACAGTTCAATCCTGTGCGCACCCACCAAATTTTTCAGAAAATTGGTGGAAAGACCTAGAAAGCGGGATGTTTCGCCGCTGTCGGGTGGCCGCATTTATGCAACCGCTATTGGATAGTTGGCCGCAGACAGCTGAGGATCGCCCGCACTATGGCCAAGACGCCGTCGACGGCATCGAAGTTTGTCCTGCTTTTACCGACGGTCCATTTAAGGTCGGGTGCTTCGGGCAAACGGAGGTCCTGACAGACAAACCAGCCTGAAAGCATAAAGAGGTCTAGATGTCTCGGATCGCCTTCCGAATAGTAAGGAAATTGGAAGAACAATCTTACGGGGCCACCGTATGCTAGCTTGAAAGTCATCGAGAATCTAATATCATGACCAAATTTGTCTTCGAAGATTCCGCTAAAACTAAGGTCTCGGGCATCGTATTGATGCCATTGCGTCGATAGCCCCAAAGAACTCCAAGCCTTAAGGGTATGGGCTTTCAGCTCCTTGCGATTAGGGAATTTTGCCTCTTCAGGGTTATAGGGAGTAGGCGGATCGACATAGTCCGTCTCGGTTCTCCACTCCTCCGCAGCGCTGCGAAGATCTTCGAAAATCTGAACGATTTTCGGATTTGTCTGCTCGCCGGAAAAAATTGAAATTCGCCATTGAGAAATCATCTCGCACAGTTCTTCGACCGTATGGCCGGATCGCTCTGCCCAATCCTCCGTGGCCAGTATCCACGGCGAATTGTATTTCAACCCAGCAAAAGCTCCGCTCTTGCTGTCGAAATCTTCGATAATCCGAGCAAGAATATCGCGAAGCCCCTGTTTGGGGTTTCCGAAATGTTGCGAGGGTTCGTTCATCGACGCAGCCCAAACTTTGCGAGCGTTTACTTCTCCGAAACACCAGCCTCAGCAAAGCTTGCCATGCGGGCGTGGCATTCGAGCGCTGAACGAACAATGTTGACGGCGAGGCAGGCGCCGGAGCCTTCGCCGAGCCGCATGCCGAGATCAAGCAGCGGCGGCAGGCCGAGCGCTTCGAGCAGGCGGCGATGGCCGGATTCGGCGGAGACGTGGGCAGCGAGTGTGTGGGCGAGGCCTGCCGGGTGCAGTTTCGCCAGGGGTGCGGCGGCGGCGGTGCAGACGAAGCCGTCGAGCAGCACCGGCACACCAAGACGGCGAGCGGCGAGCGTTGCGCCGAAGATGGCGGCGAGTTCGCGCCCGCCAAGCGTGGCTGCGATCTGCAGGGGATCAGTGAGAGCCTCGGCGTGGCGCTTGAGGCCGGCCTCGATGGCGACGATCTTGCGCACAAGGCCGGCATCATCGACGCCGGTGCCACGCCCGGTCCATCTTTCCGCTCCGCCGCCGAACAGAGCGGTCGAGATGGCCGCCGCCGGCGTGGTGTTGCCGATACCCATTTCGCCGAAGCAGACAAGGTCGAGTTCCCTGCTGATCGCGTCGTAGCCTGCCGAGACGGCGGCGAGGAAGGCCTCGTCGTCCATCGCCGCGTCTTGCGTGAAATCGCCGGTCGGACGGTCGAGGTCGAGCGGGATAACATCGAGATCGGCGCCGGCGATGCGGGCAAGCTGGTTGATGGCGGCGCCGCCGCCGGCGAAATTCGCCACCATCTGCACGGTGACTTCCGACGGGAAGGCCGACACGCCTTGCGTGGTGACGCCGTGGTTGCCGGCGAAGACGAAGACCTTGACGCGGTCGAGCTTTGGCATGTCGCGGCCCTGCCAGCGCGCCAGCCAGGCGGCTATCGTCTCCAGTCGGCCGAGGCTGCCTTGCGGCTTGGTCAGCGTGTCCTGACGGCGGGCGACGGCATTGGCCGCGGTGTCGCTGCCGTTGGGCAGGTCAAGGCAGGCGGCGCGCAGTTCATCGAGCGATTTGAAAGGCATGGGGACAAAATCTCCGAAACAGAGTCAGGAAAGGGAAACGGAAGCGACGATCAGGATTGCGATCTCGCCGAGCTGCTGGAGGGCACCGACAGTGTCGCCGGTCTGGCCGCCGATCTGGCTGATGCACAGCGCGCGGAAGGCGGCAAACAAAAGCGCAAGCAGGATGAGCGCGAAGATAGCAGCGCCGAACCCAAGCGCCAGCAGCGCGACCGCACCGAGTACGGCACCGATGCCAGCGGTCTCAGTCGTAACCAAGCCTGCTTCGGCCGAGAGGCCGTCGCTGCGAGCCGGCGGCAAAAGGTGCATGAAGGCGCCGAGCAGGCCGCGCGAGGCGGCATGCGCGGCAATGAGAGCCCAGAAGACAGGGGCCGGGCCGGCGAATCCAGAGAGCACGCTCCAGCGGATCAGCAGCGAGATGCTGAGTGCGCAGGCGCCGTAGGCACCGATGCGGCTGTCGCGCATGATCTCCAGTTTCCTGTCGCGCGTCTTGCCGCCGCCAAAGCCGTCGGCGACATCCGAAAGCCCGTCTTCATGCAGGCAGCCGGTGGCGAGCAGGATCGCGGCAAGGGTCAACGCTGCAGCAGGGCTCTCGGCTAGGCCTAGCCTCGTGCCGACGGCGTAGACCAGGGCACCGGCCAGAGCGACGGCGAGACCGGCAACGGGTGCAGCCCAGATCGCAGCGGCAAGGCTGCGGCCACGGAAGTCGGCTCTCGGCAGCGGCAGCCGGGTAAAGAAGACGAGGCAAAGCGCGATGTCGTCGAGCAGCTGCCGTTGCGAGGGGATCTGGAGTTTGAGCATGATCTATTCCGAAAACCGGCTACCACTTTTCGGGATCATGCTCTCGCCCCTCGCAATGGCGTGGAAGAAGGTGCCGCTGACATTGCCGCGCTGGTAGCCCGACGCACCAAGCGGATTGCCTTGTCCGTCGGCAAGGTCGGCCAACGGTTCGTCATTGCCGGTCGCAACCATCTGCGCGTAGTGGAATTCATGGCCGCGGATCAGCGTGCCGTGGCTGCCGAGCGGGCACCCGGAACGCAGCCGCGCCTCGCGGTAGCCGAGATTCATCTTGCGCTTGGCGAAGCTGGTCGAATGACCGAGCAGGCCAAGCATTCGATGCGTCTCGCCCGACGCGTCCTCGAGCGCCTCGCCGAGCACCATGAAGCCGCCGCACTCACCATGCACCGGCCGCGTAGCGGCGAACCGCGCCATGCCGGCTCTGAAATTCGCCGCGGCGGCGAGGCGACCGGCGTGAAGCTCGGGATAGCCGCCGGGCAGCCAACAGACATCGCAATTGTCGCCTGGTGCTTCGTCGGCGAGTGGCGAGAAGGGAATAATCTCGGCGCCGGCCTTGCGCCAATGCATGGCGACATGCGGATAGAGGAAGCTGAAGGCGGCGTCCTCGGCAAGTGCAATGCGCTGGCCGGGGGGCGGCAGCGCGTCGCCGAAATTGCCCGGCGCGGGCGTGAATGGCGCCGCCAGCGCCATGATGGCGTCGAGGTCGAGCGAGCGCTCGACCATGTCGGCCAGCCGGTCGAGGTGCGCCATCAGATTCTCATATTCGCCGGCCTGGACGAGGCCGAGATGGCGTTCGGGCAGGTTGAGCGAGGGATCGCGCAAGATAGCGCCGACGACAGGCAGCCCGAGTGCCTCGATGGCATCGCCGCATAGCCGGCCGTGGCGCTCGCTGCCGAGCCGGTTGAGCACGACCCCCGCCATGCGCACATCCGGATCGTAGGTGGCAAAACCCTTGGCGACGGCCGCTGCCGTGGTCGACTGGCCGGAAACGTCGAGCACCAGCAGCACCGGCAGGCCGTAGAGCCGGGCAAGGTCGGCAGCCGAGCCGGACCGTCCTGGAGCAGCCGGAATCCCGTCGAACAGGCCCATGGCGCTTTCGAGAAAGATAAATTCGGCATCCTCGTTCGCTTCACCAGCCAGCGCGTTGAGCAGGGCAGGCGGCATTGCCCAACTGTCGAGATTGACGCCGGACAGGCCGGTGGCTGCGGCGTGGAAGCCGGGATCGATATAGTCCGGGCCGGATTTGGCGCCGCGCACCTTCAGGCCGCGCCGGGCGAGCGCGCGCAGAATGCCGATGGTGACGCTGGTTTTGCCCGAGCCCGAGCGCGGCGCGCCGATGATGATCGCGCGGGTCATGACTCACCCGCCAATGCCGCGCGCATCGCGACGATGCCGCCAACGACGATCAGCGCCGGCGAGGTCAGACCGGCGGCCGCTGCCTCTTCCGCAATGGTGGCGAGCGTGGCGACGACGATCCGTTCCTGCGGTGTCGTCGCAGCGACAATTACCGCGGCGGGCGTCGAAGGCGCCAGCGCGCCCTCAAGCAGCGAGGCGGCGATCAGCGGCAGATTGGCCATGCCCATATAGATGACCACCGGCTGGCCGGTACGGGCGATGGCCGCCCAGTCGAGATCGTCATCGGTGCCGGCGGCGTGACCGGTCGCCAGGATCAGCGCCTTGTTGATGCCGCGCATGGTGCCGGGAATGCCGGTGGCGGCCAGCGCGCTGAGGCCGGACGTCAGGCCAGGCAGGATGTGGAACGGGATGGTTTCCCCGGCCAGCGCCAGCGCCTCTTCGCCGCCACGCCCGAAAATATAGGGGTCGCCGCCCTTCAGCCTGACGACGCGCCGGCCCTCGCGCGCCAGCCGGACCAGCAGAGCGGTGATGTCGTCCTGCTTCATCGATGGTTTGCCACCGCGCTTGCCGGCATAGAACAGTTCCGCGCCCTCGGCGACGGCGACGACTTCGGGCGAGACCAGCGCGTCATAAACCAGCGCGTCGCACTGTCCGAGGGCGGCCAGCACTTCCAGCGTCAGGCAGCCGGGATCGCCAGGGCCGGCGCCGGCCAGCCAGACATGTCCGGGCTCCAGCTGGCGCGGCTTGAAGTTCAGCCGGGTGAGCGCCTGCTCGACAGTAGTGTTTCTATTGCTGCCGCTCACGATCCGTCTCGTCCGCGAAAACGCCGCTGGTAGTGGGCGTCGTAAAGTGAACTTTCACTAAAATCTTCCGCCGCCAGCGAGCGGCCGACGAAGATGATCGCCGTGCGTTCCATAGGATCCGCGCCTAGCTGCGCCTCAATGGTCGCCAGCGTGCCGGTCAACACCCGCTCGTCCGGCCAGGAGGCGCGGAAGACGACCGCGACTGGGCAGTCGGCGCCGTAGTAGGGCGTCAGCTCGGCGACGACGCGGTCGACAGCGTGGATGGCGAGGTGGATGGCGAGCGTGGCGCCGGTGCGGCCGAAGCCGGCCAGTGTTTCTCCGGGCGGCATTTTCGAGGCGCGGCCGGAGATGCGGGTCAGCACCAGGCTTTGCGCGACTTCCGGAATGGTCAGCTCGCGGCGCAGCGCGGCGGCCGCGGCGGCAAAAGACGGCACGCCCGGCGTCAGCGTGTAAGGGATGCCGTGCTTTTCCAGCCGGCGGATCTGCTCGGCAACGGCGCTCCACACGGAAAGGTCGCCTGAATGGAGGCGGGTGACATCATGGCCGGCCGCGTGGGCTGCCAGATATTCGACCTCGATCTCGTCGAGTGACATCGGCGCGGTGTCGATCAACATCGTTCCGGGCGCGCAGTGCTGCAACAGCTCCGGCGCGACGATCGATCCGGCATAGAGGCAGACGGGACAACTGCCGAGCAGACGGCTCCCGCGCAAGGTGATCAGATCGGCGGCACCCGGGCCGGCGCCGATGAAATGGACGGTCATACCGCATCTCCGCTGATGGCGATGGCGCAGGTGACAGCACCGAGCACGGTGCGTGGTCCGAGCAGTTTTGCGCCTTTGCCGGCGGCGGCAAGCGCGGAGGCTTCGGAAACCGACGGCGTGCCGGCGTGCTCCTGTGATAGGTTGGAGTGGCTGGTTGTAGATGCAGCTTTGAGTTCGTCCTGCTCGACAACGATCACCGGAAGGCGGAGTTCGCGTCCGGCGGCGAAGATTGCCGCTTCATCCTGCTTGAGAGACGCGGTCGCGAGCGCCGAAAGCGCGGGCAGGGCAAGCCCGTGCGCCTCCAGCGCGGTTTCTACCGCAGCAAGCACGTCGCGTGCGCTGACGCCTTTGCGGCTGCCGATGCCCGCGACCATCATGGCTTCACCCAGCTCCATTGGGTGACCGGCATAGCCGGCCGCCAAGCCTGCATCGAACCGACCGGCGAAGCACGGGATATGGCGATGCGGGTGAGCTCGCCGCCGAGCGCAGCGTGACGGGAAAGCAGCAGTGCCTCCATCTCCAGCGTCACCGCGTTGGCGACGAGGCGGCCGCCGGCGGGTAAGGCATCGATGGCTCTTTCCAGCACGCCGGCATCGCTGCCGCCGCCGCCGATGAAGATCGCCGCCGGCGTTTCCAGTCCGGCAAGAGCTTGCGGTGCCGAACCTTCAACGACGGCGAGACCGGGAACGCCGCAGGCCGCGGCGTTGTGTCGGATGCGCGCGGCGCGGGCCGGATCGGCTTCGACGGCGATGGCGCGCATGGAGGGATGCGCGAGCATCCATTCGACGCCGATGGAGCCGGAGCCGGCGCCAATGTCCCACAGCAGTTCGCCGCGCCTTGGCGCGAGAGCGGACAGGGTGACGGCGCGCACTTCGCGCTTGGTGATCTGGCCGTCGTGCTCGAACAAATGATCGGCAAGGCCCGATGTCAGTGGCAGGACGCGTGCTTGCGGGGTCGAATCAACTTCGATTGCGAGCACGTTGAGTGGGTTGATCTTTTCGAGGTCGAAAGCGCCGGCGTTCGCCGAGCGCAGCCTTTCGTTCTGCCCACCCAGCGCCTCCAGAACCGTCAACCGCGAGGCGCCGAAGCCGAGTTCGGTCATGAGACGGGCAATCGCTTCCGGTGCATCGCTATCCGAGGTCAGCGCCAGAATGCGGGTGCAAGGATGCAGCAACGGCCGGATCAGGTCGAGCGGGCGGCCATGCAGCGAAATGGTCTCGACGTCCTGTAGCGCCCAGCCCAAGCGTGAGGCGGCCAGCGAGAAGGCCGAGGGCGCGGGGATCACCCGCATATCCTCCGCCGCGACCTTGCGGGCGAGGGTGACGCCGACACCGTGGTAGAAGGGATCGCCGGAGGCCAGCACGCAGACGCGTCTGCCGGAGAGCGCCAGCACGTCGCGCATTTCGGCATCGAAAGGCGTCGGCCAGGCGCGCGCTTCACCTTTGGCGAGCGATGCGACGAGGGCCAGGTGGCGCTTGCCGCCGAAAACGAATTCGGCACCCGCGATCAACTGCTTGGCCTCGTCGCCGAGACCCGCTACACCGTCCTCGCCGATGCCGATGATCGTGAGCCATTTTGGAGTGAGCACGGCGGCGCGCGGACCTTCAGCAGGCATGATGACCCACCGCATTCTGATCCTCGGCGGAACCACCGAAGCCCGGCAGGTGGCCGGAATACTCTCGGTGCGCTCGGATCTCGCGATTACGCTGTCGCTGGCCGGCCGCACTGAAAACCCGGCCGCGCAAGGCGTGCCGGTGCGGGTTGGCGGCTTTGGTGGCGTCGACGGGCTGGCGTTGTATCTCCACGAGACGGACGTCGACCTGCTGATCGACGCCACGCATCCCTATGCGGCGCAGATCTCCGCCAATGCGGCGGAAGCAGCGCGCCGATCCGGCGTGCCGATCGTTGCGCTCAAGCGCCCAGGCTGGGAGCCTGCCGAAGGTGACCAGTGGACGCTGGTCGACGGTGTTACCAGCTCGGTGACGGCGCTGGGATCGGCGCAGCGCCGCGTGTTCCTGGCGCTCGGACGGCAGGAGATCACTGCCTTCGAGGCTGCACCCCAGCACCACTATCTCATCCGTAGCGTCGATCCGGTCGAACCAAGACTTACTGTGCCCGACGCGACCTATCTCTTGGCGCGCGGGCCGTTCCAGGAGCCGGACGAACACTCGCTGCTTCAAGAGCACCGCATCGATGTCGTCGTTTCCAAAAACAGCGGCGGCGAAGCGACCTACGGCAAGATCGCCGCAGCGCGGGCGCTCGGCATCGAGGTGGTCATGATCCGCAGGCCGGCGTTGCCGGACGTCACGTCGGCTGAGACGGTCGAATCTCTTGCCGCGATGGTCGATCATTTTCTGGTCGGTCATGTTCTTGGGCCCGCTGCCGACCGTGGCGTATAGACCAGCGCTGGCTTTTCACCGCGCTTGATGATCCGGGTTTCCGGCGAGCCGATGATGATGCAGGTGGCCATATCGGCCTTTTGCGCGTCGGCTTCCGCCAGCAAGAAAACTTCGATGCGCTCGTCGGGACGGCCGGCGGCGCGACCGAAGATCACCGGCGTGGTGCCGGGCAGGATCGCGGCAAGGCACTCGAAGGCGCGGCCAAGCTGCCAGGGGCGTGGCTTGCTGATCGGATTGTAGAGTGCGATGACGAAGCCGGCGCCCGCTGCCGCCAGCAGGCGCAGCTCGATCAAATCCCACGGCTTCAGATTGTCTGACAGCGAGATGGCGCAGAAATCATGGCCGAGCGGCGCGCCGATGCGGGCGGCGACGGCGAGCATGGCGGTGATGCCAGGCACGATGGCGATGTCGACCGCGCGCCACTCGACCGGCCCCGCCTCGATCGCCTCGCAGACGGCCGCCGCCATGGCGAAGACGCCGGGATCGCCGCCCGATACGACCGCGACATCGTGGCCTTCCGCAGCCTTCAGCAGCGCGTCCCTGGAGCGCGCTAGCTCCTCGCGATTGTCGGAAGCGACGCGAATCTGGTCGGGACGCAGATCAAGCCGGTCAAGATAAGGCTTGTAGCCGTAGAAGAATTTCGCCTCGGCGACGGCCCGGCTCGCTTCCGGCGTCACCTGGTCGGCGTTGCCAGGCCCCAGGCCGATGACGGTTAGGCGGCCGCTCATGCTTCGGCTCCCAATGCGCTTGGCCGCCCCGACCAGCCGGCGACCAGCACGATGGCGAAATAAGGCGCCTGGTCGTCCTTTTTGTCGGCGAGCCGCATCGAGACGCCGCCCGGCATGGTGCCGCGCTCGACATAGATGGCCCGTGCCAGCTTGTCGGTCGCCTCCAGCGCACGCCTGATCTTGGGCAAGTTGCGGCCGACCTTCATGATTACGGCGGCATCGGTGTCGGCGAGGCGGCGCGTCAGCTCGAATTCGCTCATCGTGCCCGGCAACACAGTCAGCACGTCGTCGCCCTGGACGATCGGTAGGCCGGTCGCCGACCAGCAGCCGGACATGGCGGTGACGCCGGGAATGACTTCGGTCGGAAAGCGATGCGCCAGCCTGACATGCAGATGCATGTAGGAGCCGTAGAAAAGCGGGTCGCCTTCCGAGAGCACCGCAACCATCCTGCCGGCGCTGAGGTGCTCGGCAACCTTTTCGGCCGACTGCTCGTAGAAATCGGTGAACTGCGAGCGCTAGTCGCCGTCGTCCTTGTCGATCTCGGTGCTCACCGGATAGAGCAGCGGCAACTCTATCAAATCAGCGCGAAAATGGGCTCCGACGATGGCGCGCGCGTTGCTGTTGTTGCCGCGCTTGGCGAAATGCGCAACGACATCGGCCTCCGCCAGCGCGCGCACTGCCTTCAGCGTCAAAAGTTCTGGGTCGCCAGGACCGGTGCCAACGCCGACCAGCCGACCTCTTACGATCGCATTCATAGGCCCGGCCTCGCCAAAGCGTTGAGCGCGGCGGCGGTCATGGCGCTGCCGCCCAGCCGGCCGCGCACGATGGCGAAGGGCACGCCATAGGAATTTTCGGCCAGCGCATCCTTCGATTCGGCGGCACCGACAAACCCGACCGGCATACCGATGATCGCCGCCGGCTTCGGCGCACCATCGCGCAGCTTTTCCAGCAGATAAAACAGGGCGGTCGGCGCATTGCCGATCGCGACAACCGAACCCGCCATGCGCTCGCCCCACAGGTCGATCGCCGCGGCCGAGCGGGTGTTGCCGATTTTTCTCGCGATGTCGGCGGTCCGCGGATCGCGCAGCGTGCAGGTCACTTCGTTGCCGGCCGGCAGCCGCGCGCGCGTGACGCCATGCGAGACCATCTGTGCGTCGCAGAAAATCGGCGCGCCGGCGCTCAACGCTGTGCGCGCGGCGGCGACGAAATCGCTGGAGAAAACGAAATGCCGCGCAGCCTCGACCTGGCCGCAGGCATGGATCATGCGGATGGCGACATCGGCCTCGGCTTCGGAAAAGCGCGACAGGTCGGCCTCGGCGCGGATGATGGCGAAGGAGCGCTCATAGATCGCCGTGCCATCATGAATATAGTCGTAGGTGATGGGGTTCTGGGCGGGCATGCTCATTCCTGTCGGTAAGCTTTGACGACGCCGGCCGTGCCAAGCCTTGCCAGACAGGCGGCGGCAGTCTCGCCTCGAAGTCGTTTTCTGCGGATTGCCGCTGCAATGCCGCCGATGCCGTGCGCAGCGTCGTCCCCCGGCCTGTATCCGGCGGGCAATGCCTTAGCCGTCCCGTCCACGACAAGTCCGGCTCCGTTTTCGCCGCCGACCAATGTCAGCGCCGCCGGACCGGCATGGGCGCAGCCCTTGGCGCAGCCGGAGATGTGCAGCGTCAAGGAAGAATCGAAGATGTCGCGGTTTTCGAGGGCGATGATCTCGGCGATTTCGCGCGTCGCGATGCGGCCGGAGGCACAGGCGGGAGCACCCGGGCAAGCGGCGATTTTCGTGCGCGGGTCGGCGGCGTCGGTGACGAAGCCGAGGGTTGCGGCGGCTTGGTGGAGCGGCGGGCAGGCCGCTGGCGCGAGGCCGAGGAAAACCAGCGCGCGGCCCGGCGCTAGGCGGATTTCGGTGGCGCCAAGGGCCAGCGCGCTCTGCGCGAGAGCGATGATCTGGTTCGCCGGCATGCTGCCGAAGGGTAGGCCGATGCCGAGGGCGGTTCCGGCTGCAGCCAAGTCGAAAACTCCGATGGGCCGGCGATCCTTCGCGCCCCCCTCTGTCCTGCCGGACATCTCCCCCACTTGGGGGGAGATCGGCAGCTTCGCCGGTGGCTCACTCTTAGCATCCTTATCGATTGGCGAAAGCTGAGATGAGGGCGCAATCTCCCCCCAAGTGGGGGAGATGTCCGGCAGGACAGAGGGGGGCGCGAAGGATCGCCAATTTGCTAGAGATCTCAGCTGTCTTTCTGTCAAATCCCGCGCATGGGCATCGCGCCCCTTTTCGGCAACCATCCTTAGGATCGCAACGGCGATGTCGCAGGCCGCATCTTCCTCGGCCATAATGAGTAGGATCGCAGTCTGACCGTCGCCGGCGATAGCCACCTGCCATTGCGTCCCCGCATCGGTCCGCACCGCAGCCAGCCTGGCATCGGCCGTCACTGCATCCAAGGTCAGCTGTCCGCCACCGTCGACAATCACCGAGACCTTCGGGCCAAGACGCTGCGTGACGCCGGCGCCCTCGATTGCCGCCCGAATCCGCTCCGCTAGCGGGCGCGGATCGGCGATTTCCTCCGGGTCGAGCCCGGCCAGCGGACCAGTCTCGACCGGCACGCCGGTGCGAACGGCAACACCCAGCGCATCGACCTCCATCGCCAGCAGCCGGGCGCTTTCGGGCGTCAGGCCGCGTATCTGCAAGCTGCCGCGGGCGGTCACTTCCATAATGCCGTTGCCGTGGCGCAGGGCGGATTCGCAGAGTCCGATCAACGACTTCGGCAACAGTCCTCCAGCGACCGGATTGAGCCGCACCAGCAGCCCGTCGCCGGTTTGCATCGGTGCCGACAAAGCAGGGCAGGCGCTGCGTCGGGAGAAAGCGTTCATGCCGCCACCCCAAGCGCCTGGGCTTCGGCAATCAGTGCGGCGAGATCGTCATCGATCGAATTGCGCAGCGGATGCCACAGACCGCGCCGTCGTGCCGACATGAAACGTTCGGCCATGACCTTCGCCGCCGACGGGTTCTCGCGCAGGATGAAGGCGCGGACAACGGGGTCGCCGAGATAGGCGTCGTGCACGGCCTCGATCAGCGCGCCAGATATGGCATGAGTGGTCTCGGCAAAGCCGACAAGCCGGTCGACCGTCTCGGCGAATTCCGAGGCGCCGCGCGGCCCGTGGCGCATCTGGCCGGCAATGAAGCGCGGATTGACGGCGCGTGCCCGTACGACGCGGGATACGGCGTCCCCAACCGAGCGTGGCTTGGGCTTTTGCGGATCCGTGGTGTCGAGCACGATCACGTCAGCGTTTTTGCCGAGCGCGGCAAGCGCTGCCGAAAAGCCGCCGATAAAGGCGACGTCGGCCGAGCCTTCGAGGATGTCGCGGCCGGGATCGTCGCCGGTATGAACCAGAAGGTCGGCCTCAGCGATGCGGCCCTCAAAAGCGCCGGGCGCCGAAATGCCTTCGCCCTCGGCGCCGCCATAGGCATGCGAGGTGGCGGCGAGATAGGCGCGGCCGATCTCTTCGCGCGCGGCCCAGTCGCCGCTTGATAGCAAGTCCTCGATGCCGGCGCCGTAAGTGCCGGGCGAGGTGCCGAATATGCGCGGGCTGATCTTGCCGTCTGCACGGGTTCTCGCCGCCAGCGGGTTTTCCGAATCGTCCTCGTCGCGGGTCGCGACGGCGTTGGCGGCGGCATCGATCAGCGCGATCTGGGTTGGGAACATGTCGCGGAACAGGCCGGATATGCGCCAGGTGACGTCGACGCGCGGGCGGCCGAGCGTTGCCGGCGGCAGCACCTCGATGCCGGTGATGCGGCCGGTGGCGGAATCCCATTGCGGCCGGCAGCCCATCAGCGCCAGGCCTTGCGCGATCTCCTCACCGCCGGTGCGCAGCGAGGCCGAGCCCCAGAGGTCGATGACCAGCGAGCGCGGCCAGTCGCCATGCGATTGCATGTAGCTGCGGACGACTTCTTCCGCTGCCACCTTGCCCAGATCATAGGCGGTCGGCGTCGGCATGGTGCGTGGGTCGGCGGTAAACAAATTGCGGCCGGTGGGCAGCACATCGCGCCGGCCACGCGCCGGTGCACCGGCCGGACCGGCGGCGACATGGCGGCCGTCGAGGGCCGCGATGAGTGCTACTTTCTCGGCTGCCGCACTCTGCTCGCGCAAAGGATCGGTTTCGCCCTCAGGCGAGCGACCGTAGATATGCAGGCCGTCCTTGATGGCGAAATCCTTGAGATCGCAGAGCCAGGCGTCGATGCGGCGCAAGGCTTCGTCGGCTGCGTCGGTCCTGGCGACGCCGGCCTCTGAGGCGAGGCCGGTCTTTTCCGCAGTCTCGACGATCAGCTTCGCCAGGCGGTCGCGGCGGCGGCGGTCGAGCCCGTCGGCCTGGGCATATTCGTCAACCAGTCGCTCGAGTTTATGCTGCTCTTCGTCCAGCCCGGCGCCGGTCAGCGGCGGCGGCAGATGGCCAAGCGTGACGGCGGCAATGCGTCGCTTGGCTTGTGCTGCCTCGCCGGGGTTGGAGACGATGAAAGGATAAATGACGGGCAGGGGGCCGGTGACGATTTCGGGAAAGCAGTTTTCGCTGAGCGCCACGGTCTTGCCGGGCAGCCACTCCAGCGTGCCGTGGGCGCCGACATGGATAATTGCATGGATGCCGAGCGACTTACGCAGCCACAAGCCAAAGGCGATCAGTGCATGGCGCGGCGGCAGTGTCGGGTCGTGATAGTCGGCGCGGCGGTCGGCTGAGCGCCCGCGATCAGGGGCGAGGGCTACGGTGATATTGCCGAAGGTGGCGGCGCGGAAGGGGAATTTTGCGGTGGTGGGCGCTTGGACACCCCCCTCTGCCCTGCCGGACATCTCCCCTTCAAGGGGGGAGATTGGCAGTTCGGCTGCCGGCTCTCCCTTAACGCCCTTGGTAGTTGGCGAAAGCAGAGACAACAGCGCAATCTCCCCCCTTGAAGGGGAGATGTCCGGCAGCACAGAGGGGGGTGCCTCGCGCGAACCTGTCTCATCATCCGTATTCCCCCATGCGGCCTCCACCGCAGCGATGGCCGCCGGCGGCAATTCCTTCGAGAAGGTCAGATAATCCTGCAAAGCCAGTCCCTGGTCGGCTGGCTCCAGCACCTCCAGCAACTGACGCGGCGTTTGCGGAATCCCTTCAACGGCGTAGCCCTGTTCGCTCAGGTCGTGCAGCATCGCCAGCACGCTGGACGGCACGTCGAGACCGACGGCATAGCCGGTGCGGCCGGGCGCGCTCGGATAGTCGGGGATCAGGATGGCGAGCTTGCGCTCCGCACGCGGCGTCCGCTGCAGACGCACGAAGGCCTCGATACGGTTCGCGACCTGCGCCACGCGGTCAGGCTCTGGCCGGTTGGCGAAGGCGCGGAAGGCCAATGCCGGATCGATCTCGCTTTCGCTCTTGAAGGAAATGGCGCCGGCCAGGATGCGGCCGTCGAGCTCGGGCAGGACGACATGCATGGCAAGGTCGGCGGGCGCCAGGCCGCGCTGGTTGTTCTGCCAGATGTCGCGGCGGGTGGTCGCGACGACGACCTGGAACACCGGCACTCCGGCGCGGTCGAACAGCGTCTCGACGCCGGGTTCGGCGCCCGAGGCGAAAGCTGTGGCGGTGATGATGGCGGCAGGGTTCAGCGCGGCAAACGCGGTTTCGACAACGGCGAGCGATGCCGCGTCCTTGAGGCTGGAGACGAAGATGGGGACCGGCGCTATGCCACGCTGCCCGAGCGCCTCGACAAGCGCATCGATGGGCGCGACATCGGCGGCGAGCAGCATCGAGCGGTAGAACAGGATGGGGATGATGGGGGCGGGTTCGGCGGACGGTAGGTTTAGGCTGCGTTCCGTCGCGCCCCCCTCTGTCCTGCCGGACATCTCCCCCACAAGGGGGGAGATCGCCTGGTCATCGTCGCCTTCGTCAATGTTCGATGTTGCAGAAGTCGCGAGACGGTCAGTGACAGCCGATCTCCCCCCTTGTGGGGGAGATGTCCGGCAGGACAGAGGGGGGCGCGAAGGAATGCCGACGCTTGATAAGTCCATTCTTTCTATAACGCCGCGTCCCGGCTCGTAAAATCCCGCCTTTGGCACGCTGACAGGTTCAGCGACCGCCGCACCCGATCCGGCGAGACTTGCCAACCTCTGCACCAGCGCCGTCATATTCGCCGGGCCACCTTCGCGGAAATAGTCGAGCAGACCATCAAGTTCCTGGCGCGGCAGCGTCGAGCCTTCGATCAGCCGCAAATCCTCGTCGTGGCTCTCGCCCGGTAGGAGCGCCAGCTTAATACCGCGATTTCGCGCGACAACGGCAAGCTGGTCGCAGCCGTAGCGCCACCAGTCGTAACCGCCGAGGATGCGGACCAGGACGACCTTGGCGTGGCGGGCGACGCTGTCGATCCAGAGGTCGACGGACATCGGGTGGCGCAGGTCGCGCAAGGCGGCGAGCCGCATCGACGGCAGGCGGTCCGCATCTGCCTTCCACGCCGCCGCCAGCCCGGCGAGGTCGCTGTCGGTGAAGGACAGCGCCACGACATCCGCAGGCGTTTGCCTGAGATCGACAGGCTCGGCGAGATCGTCGAGCGAGGCGGATGTGGTGGTGAGGATGTGCATCGCGGCTCGTACCTGGGATCAGCCGGCGAGGATACGCTCGATCGCCGGGCGGTTCAGCCCTTTCAGGCCGATGACGACGAGGCGCGAGCGGCGATCGTCTTCAGCGGTCCAGGCGCGGTCGTAATAGTGGTTGACGCGCGGACCGACGGCCTGCAGCAAGAGCCGCATCGGCTTGCCGCCGACGTCGACGAAACCCTTGACGCGCAATACGTTTTCTTCCTCCGCCGCCGTGGCGACGCGTTGTGCCAGCTCGTCCGGATCGGACACCGACGCAATGTCGATGACGAACGAGTCAAAGTCGTCATGTTCGTGGTCGAGCTCGTCGTCGTGATGGGTCTTGCGGTTCTCGATGTCGTCCTCGACGGCGAGACCAAGGCCGAGCAGCACCGACGGATCGACCTTGCCTTGCGAGGTCGGCACGATCTTCACCGCCCGCGCAACATGCTTGCCGATGACGGCATTGGCGCGCGCCGCGCCGGCTGCGTCCAGCAGGTCGCTCTTCGACAGGATGATCAGGTCGGCACAAGCGAGCTGGTCTTCGAACACCTCCTCGACAGGATCGTCATGGTCGAGCGTCTCGTCCTGCGCGCGCTGCGCCTGCAGGGCGTCCATGTCGTTGGCAACGCGGCCATCAGCCAGCGCCGGCCCGTCGACGACGGCGATGACGCCATCGACCGTGACGCGGCTTTTCACCGACGGCCACTGGAAGGCCTGGACCAGCGGCTTGGGCAGGGCCAGCCCGGACGTCTCGATCAGGATGTGGTCGACCTTCGGCGTCAGCGACAGGATCTGGTCGAGCGCGGGGACAAAGTCGTCGGCGACAGTGCAGCAGATGCAGCCATTGGCCAGCTCGACGATGTTTTCCTCGGGGCAAGTGTCGATGCCGCAGCCCTTCAGGATCTCGCCGTCGATGCCGATATCGCCGAACTCGTTGACGATGATGGCCAGGCGCTTGCCTTTGGCGTTTTCGAGCAAATGGCGGATCAGCGTCGTCTTGCCGGCGCCGAGAAAGCCGGTGACGACGGTGCAGGGGACGCGCGAAACGTTGGCGGCCGAATCTGGGGAAGTCATATCAAGTCCTTCAAAAGGTCGAGGGGAGGGATGCGGGCAACCAAGCCGCGCTTCAGGCAATCGGGACGGCCGCGCCACGGAATGAGGCCGTCCGTCGAAGTAGCGAACAGCTTTGCCCCCGTCACCAGATCGGTGCCGCTGGTCGTGGTCAGGTCGCCGAAGACATAGCTCCAGCAGCCGTCGCGCAGCATCGCGGCGCTGAGCCGGCGCTTGCAATTGCCGAGGCATTCGACGGTGCGGATTTTAATGTTTTCGCTGGAAGCGGCGCGGCGCGTGTGCTCGGCGAGCAGTTCGCCGGCGCGGGGATAAGCGTCCGAACCGGTCTCGTCACGGCAGGACGAGCAGACGATGACGGTAACGCCGGCCGGGGAATCACCATGGCCGGACAATAAATCCGCTGTCTCAGCCGGAAAACTGCTGTCGCGTTCCAAATCAGGCTCCTTGCCCGGAAAACCCGCCAGGCGATCGGATTCTTATGTCCTAGACGGCAGGTCTCCTGGCTCGCGGGTCATCGCCTGGGTGCCGCCTTCCCGGGAATATCCCAGTGGTTTTCGGCCTTGGCTCGTCGCTTACAGTTGCGGGGACAGCCGCGGATTTGAAATCGAGATTTCGCACCGCATTCCCTCTTGGCCCTTGCCGTTGCGGGCAGGGGACCGTCTGGAACGGATTTAGGCTTGTGAAGGCAGTCGTGTCAACGCACGTCTATGACGCGGCGATATCTGCGAGCGGCTGGCCGAGGTCGCCGGCAGCCGTCACCTCGATGCGCTCGAGCCCGAGCCAACCCTGCATCTGCTTCAATTCCTCGAAAAGGGCGGCGGCAGTTTGCGGCGGGGCGCCGGGCTCCGAATAGGCGGCATGGACGCGCAATACGCCGGCCGGGCGGTCGGCCCTGAGGTCGACGCGCCCGACGATGCTGTCGCCGAGCAGGAACGGCAGCACATAATAACCATACTGGCGCTTTTCGGCCGGCGTGTAGATCTCGATGCGGTAGTGGAAGTCGAACAACCGCTCGGTGCGCGACCGCTCGAAGACGACGGGATCGAACGGCGCAAGCAAGGCGCGCGCCTCGATCCTGCGCGGCAAACGGGCGTCCTTGTGGAGATAGGCTGTTTTGCTCCAGCCTTCGACGCTCACCGGCAACAGGTCGCCAGCCTCGACCAGTTCCTCGATGCGGCCCTTGATGTCGGCGGGCGAGAGGCGGAAATAGTCGCGCAGATCGCCCGCCGTGGCGACGCCATGGGCGCGGGCGGAGATGCGCAGCAGTTCGCGGTGGGCGTCCGCGGGGGACGGAACTGGCAAAGCGAGTACCGTTGGCGGCAGCACGCGCTCCGGCAGATCGTAGAACCGCTCGAAACCACGCCGGTGCGCCGTGGTGATGCGGCCCGCCCAGAACAGCCATTCGAAGGCATGCTTGGCATGGCTCCAGCCCCACCAGCCGCCCGAGCCCTTCTGCCCTTCGAAAGCCGACGCCGCGATCGGGCCTCGTTCAGCGACCTCGCGATAGATGTCCTCAATGTAGGCGGCGTGCTCGCGGCCCCATTTTGCCAGTCCGCTGTACATTTCCTCGCCGCGCTCGGCCCGCCGCATGCGCCAGCGCATCAGCGGATAGGTCTCGACGGGCAGGAACGAGGCTTCATGCGCCCAATATTCGAAGACCATGCGCTTGCGTGTCACCGCGGCGTCGTCGAGCAGCGCCAGCTTGTAGGGGCCAAGCCGCGAATAGAGCGGCATATAATGGGCGCGAACCACGGCGCTGACGGAATCGATCTGCAGCAGGCCGGTACGTGCAAGCACCCGGGCCAGATGCCGGCGGTCAGGCGTGCCGCTGGGGCGCGGGTCATTGAATCCCTGTGCCGCAAGCGCAATGCGACGGGCCAGGGCAAGCGAGATTTTTTCTTTCATGAAGGCGGTATCCGGACGATGTTAGACAGAGAAAATGACCTGCGATTCCGCCCCATGCTAGCAAGGTTTTGGCGGCATCTATGTCAGGAGAGAAAAGTGGAGTGAAAAGTGAAGGAAATCAAACAGGAGCGGATCGGACCAGTTTTCCCGGATATGCCGTCCAGCACCGCGATTTGAACAAGGTTTGACTTGCTTCGCCGAAAGCGCTGCGCTAACCCTCGCCGCGTTGCAGCATAGAGCCCCCTTAAAACGGTTCAGTGGTTAATCTGTCACGCTTCCGCAAGTGGGTCCGGTGCTGTAATCAGAGTGGATTGGCCGCCAACGGAAAACTGCAGCATGAACGCACTTTTAGGTTCGTACCTGCCCATCGTCCTGTTCATCGGCGTGGCGCTGGTCGTCGGCCTGGCGCTGCTCGCCGCACCGTTCCTGGTGGCTTACCGCAACCCCGATCCGGAAAAGCTTTCCGCCTATGAGTGCGGCTTCAACTCGTTCGACGACGCCCGCATGAAGTTCGACATCCGCTTCTACCTGGTGTCGATCCTGTTCATCATCTTCGATCTGGAGGTGGCCTTCCTGTTTCCTTGGGCAGTGTCGTTCAGTCAGATCGGCATGCTCGGTTTCTGGTCGATGATGGTGTTTTTGGCGGTGCTGACCATCGGCTTTGCCTATGAATGGAAAAAAGGAGCGCTGGAATGGGATTGAACGACAGTTCCGGCACGCTCGTCGCGCCGAAGCCCAAGGGCCTCATCGACCCCAACACCGGCAGACCGGTGGGGGAGGATGATCCGTTCTTCCTGGAGATCAACAACGAACTCGCCGACAAGGGTTTTCTCGTCACTTCGACCGAGGCGCTGATCACCTGGGCGCGCAGCGGCTCGTTGATGTTCATGACCTTTGGCCTCGCCTGCTGCGCCGTCGAGATGATCCACACCTCGATGCCACGCTACGACAGCGAGCGTTTCGGTGTCGCGCCGCGCGCGTCTCCGCGCCAGTCCGACATCATGATCGTCGCCGGCACGCTGACCAACAAGATGGCGCCGGCGCTGCGCAAGGTCTACGACCAGATGCCGGAGCCGCGCTACGTCATCTCGATGGGCTCCTGTGCCAATGGCGGCGGCTATTATCATTATTCCTATTCGGTGGTGCGCGGCTGCGACCGCATCGTGCCGGTCGACATCTACGTGCCCGGCTGCCCACCGAGCGCTGAAGCGCTGCTCTACGGCATCCTTCTGTTGCAGAAGAAGATCCGCCGCACCGGCACGATCGAACGGTGAGCGGCATGACCCAGGCGTTGAATGACCTCTCGACCTATCTTGGCGAGAAGCTGACCGGCCGGATCGGCGAAGCGGTGCTCGCCTACGGCGAACTCACTATCTCGGTCGAGCCGCGCGACCTGATCGAGGTGGTGACCTTCCTGCGCGACGACCCGAAATGCCAGTTCATTTCGATCATCGACGTTTGCGGCGCAGATTATCCGTCGCGGGCAAAGCGCTTCGACGTGGTCTATCACCTGCTGTCGCCGAGGCAGAATATCCGCATCCGCATCAAGGTCCAGGCCGACGAAGAGACGCTGGTGCCGTCGATCACCGGCATATATCCCGGCGCGGACTGGTTCGAGCGCGAGACCTACGACCTCTATGGCGTGCTGTTTTCGGGCCATCCCGATCTGCGCCGGATCCTGACCGACTACGGCTTCGAGGGCCATCCGCTGCGCAAGGACTTTCCGCTGACCGGCTTCGTCGAGGTGCGCTACGACGACGAAGCCAAGCGCGTCATCTACGAGCCGGTCGAGCTCAAGCAGGAATTCCGCAATTTCGATTTTCTGTCTCCGTGGGAAGGTACGGATTACGTGCTTCCGGGAGATGAGAAGGCAAAGCAGTAAATGGCTGAAACCTCCGTTCGCAACTTCAATATCAATTTCGGCCCGCAACACCCTGCTGCGCATGGCGTTTTGCGCCTTGTGCTGGAGCTTGACGGAGAAGTCGTCGATCGCGTCGATCCGCATATCGGGCTTTTGCATCGCGGCACGGAAAAGCTGATCGAGCACAAGACTTATCTGCAGGCCGTGCCCTATCTCGACCGGCTCGACTATTGCGCGCCGATGAACCAGGAGCATGCCTTTGCGCTCGCCGCCGAGCGGCTGCTCGGTATCGAGGTGCCGAAGCGCGGGCAGCTTATTCGAGTTCTCTACTCCGAGATCGGCCGCATTATGTCGCACATCCTCAATGTGACGACGCAGGCGATGGATGTCGGCGCGCTGACGCCGCCGCTCTGGGGTTTTGTCGAGCGCGAAAAGCTGATGGTGTTCTATGAGCGCGCCTCGGGCTCGCGCATGCACGCGGCCTATTTCCGGCCGGGCGGCGTCCACCAGGACCTGCCGCAGAAGCTGATCGAGGACATCGGCAAGTGGATCGACCCGTTCCTGAAGTCGGTCGACGACCTCGACGCGCTTTTGACCGGCAACCGCATCTTCAAGCAGCGCAATGTCGACATCGCTACCGTCTCCCTGGCCGACGCTTGGGCCTGGGGCTTTTCCGGCGTCATGGTGCGCGGCTCGGGTGCGCCGTGGGATCTGCGCAAATCGCAGCCCTACGAATGCTATGCCGAGCTGGACTTCGACATTCCGATCGGCAAGAACGGCGACTGCTTCGACCGTTATCTGGTGCGTATGGAAGAGATGCGGCAGTCGGCGAAAATCATGCGCCAGTGCGTCGACCTGTTGCTCGGTAAGGAGGGCAGCGGGCCGGTGTCTAACCTCGACGGCAAGGTGGTGCCGCCGAAGCGCGCGGCGATGAAGCGCTCGATGGAAGCGCTGATCCATCACTTCAAGCTCTACACCGAAGGCTACCGCGTTCCGGCCGGCGAGGTCTATGCCGCGGTCGAGGCGCCGAAGGGCGAGTTCGGTGTCTATCTCGTCTCCGACGGCACCAACAAGCCCTACCGCTGCAAGCTGCGCGCCCCCGGCTTTGCGCATCTGCAAGCGATGGACTTTTTGTGCCGCGGCCACATGTTGGCCGACGTCACCGCCGTTCTCGGCTCCCTCGACATCGTGTTTGGTGAGGTCGATCGGTGAATCGCATTCTGAGCCTCATGTTAATCGTCATTGCTGTCGCAATGCACCCTGCATATGCAATCGAGTGCGGAGCGTCTATCGATGCTTCCGATCTTGTGAAGCAGCACTTCAAGCTGAGCTACGTCACGCTTGGCATGCAAGAAAGTGCGACAGCAGAATCCGCCGATGTCGATGCTTTCTATTTCAAGAGAGATACATGCGAGTGTAGCGTCGCAGCGCCGGACGGCGCGAGTTTCTCTAAGGCGGAGGTATCGGCAGCCGCTTCCGGCAAAACAGGGTTCGCGCGGCTTGTTGCTCGCTTGGCTGGTAAATCCGGCGTTTGCCCGCCTGTCATGACAAATTCGCCGACTTTCCAATGTTTCGACGGTACGGCGAAACTTTGTAAGGAGGCCGCAGCAAGATGACGAACCTATACGTCTTTGGTGAGGTCGATCGCTAAATGTCAGTCCGCCGTCTCGCAGAAGCCAGCCTCCAGCCAGCCTCCTTCGCCTTCAACCGGGCGAATGCGGCAGCGGCGAAGCAGTGGATCAAGCAATATCCGAAGGGGCGCGAGCAATCCGCGATCATCCCCTTGCTGATGCTGGCGCAGGAGCAGGAAGGCTGGGTGACCAAGGCGGCGATCGAGACGATCTCCGACATGCTCGGCATGCCCTATATTCGCGGGCTAGAAGTCGCCACCTTCTATACGCAATACCAGCTCAATCCGGTCGGCACCCGCGCGCATGTCCAGGTCTGCGGCACCACGCCCTGCATGCTGCGCGGCTCGGAATCGCTGATGGATGTGTGCCGCTCGAAGATCCATCACGACCAGTTCCACACCAACGACAAGGGCACGCTGTCGTGGGAGGAGGTCGAATGCCTCGGCGCCTGCGTCAACGCACCGATGGTTATGGTCTTCAAGGACACATACGAGGATTTGACGCCGGAGCGGCTTGCCGAGATCATCGACCTCTATGACGCCGGCAAGGGTGCTTCGGTGACGCCAGGACCGCAAAACGGCCGCGTCACCTCAGAGCCGGCCAGTGGCCTGACGACCCTCAAGAGTGAAAAGGCGATCCTGAAGGCGACCCGCGACCGGGAAACCAGGGCGGCGACCAAGGCCGCCAAGGAAGCGGCGCCGGCGGCTGCCGCCGCAGCACCCGCGGCGCCGGCCCCGCCAGCCGCTTCTGCCGCGCCGGCGCCGGTTGCGCCCTCGAATGCCAGCAAGCCGAAGACCGACGCTGTCGAGACCAGTCCGGCGCTGAAATCGCCATCGGCGACAAAAGTCGCGCCCGCGGCGGAAAAGGCGGCGAGCGTTGCAGCGCCGCTGCATTCGGCCGCCAATGCCAACAAGGCCGAGCCGCAGGTCGAGGACGTCTCGAAACAGCGCAAAGGCCCCAAGAACAAGGCCGAGCCGGCGTCTGCTTTCAAAGCGCCGGAGGCCAAGGTTAAACCGGCGAAGACTGCCGTCAAGGCGGCCACGCCGTCGCCCGGAAACAAAAGCCGGCCGACCGGCAAGAAGCCGGTCTGAGGAACGAGCAATGCTTCAGGACAGAGACCGCATCTTCAACAATATCTACGGCCGCTTCGACAAGTCGCTGGCCGGCGCCATGGCGCGCGGTGCCTGGGACAACACGCCCGGCATCATCGCCAAGGGGCGCGAGTGGATCGTCAATGAGATGAAGGCCAGCGGCCTGCGCGGACGTGGCGGCGCGGGCTTCCCGACCGGGCTGAAATGGTCGTTCATGCCCAAGCAAAGCGACGGCCGGCCGAGCTATCTCGTCGTCAATGCCGACGAGTCCGAGCCCGGCACCTGCAAGGACCGCGACATACTGCGCCACGACCCGCACACGCTGGTCGAAGGCTGCCTGCTTGCGGGCTTCGCCATGGGCGCGGTCGCCGCCTACATCTATGTGCGCGGCGAGTTCATCCGCGAGCGCGAGGCGCTGCAACGCGCCATCGACGAGGCCTATGCGGCCAAGCTGATCGGCAAGAACAACACCTCCGGCTATGATTTCGACATCTACATGCATCATGGCGCCGGCGCCTATATCTGCGGCGAGGAAACGGCGCTGCTCGAAAGCCTCGAGGGCAAGAAGGGCCAGCCACGGCTTAAGCCGCCATTTCCGGCCAATGTCGGCCTCTATGGCTGCCCGACGACGGTCAACAATGTCGAGTCCATCGCTGTCGCGCCGACCATCCTGCGCCGCGGTGCCGCCTGGTTCTCGTCCTTCGGCCGGCCCAACAATGTCGGCACCAAGCTGTTCTGCATCTCCGGCCACGTCAACAATCCGTGCACCGTCGAAGAGGCGATGTCGATCCCGTTCCGCGAGCTGATCGAGACGCATTGCGGCGGCATTCGTGGCGGCTGGGATAATCTGCTGGCGGTCATTCCGGGCGGAGCGTCGGTGCCGCTGGTGCCGGCCGAGCAGATCATCGACGCGCCGATGGATTTCGACGCGCTGCGCGACCTGAAATCGGGCCTCGGCACGGCAGCTGTCATCGTCATGGACAAATCGACCGATATCGTGAAAGCGATCGCGCGGCTTTCCTATTTCTACAAGCACGAAAGCTGCGGCCAGTGCACGCCCTGCCGTGAGGGCACCGGCTGGATGTGGCGGGTGATGGAACGGCTGGTGCGCGGCGAGGCGCAGAAGCGCGAGATCGACATGCTGCTCGATGTGACCAAGCAGGTCGAGGGCCACACGATCTGTGCGCTTGGCGACGCGGCGGCATGGCCGATCCAGGGCCTGATGCGACATTTCCGCGGCGAGGTGGAGCGGCGCATCGACGAGTTTTCGCGCAACGCACACCGCGCCGAACCGGTGCTGGCGGCGGCAGAATAGAAGAATTCAAAAATGCGGGCGAATGTCCGAGACGAGGAAACGAGCGCGGGGCAGACGGAAACGACCAGGAGACCACCTATGTCGCTGTTTTCGACACCCGACGATTTTACGCCCGATATGGACCCGTTGTTGAAGATGAACCAGGATCTGACCAGGATGATGCCGAAGGAGATGGCCAATGCCGTCAATCTCCTGGCGCATCCTGTCGCGAGTGCGGCGGCGATGGCGGCACTCGGCATCGGTCTTGCCAACCACGCCTTTGGCATCTGGATGGGCGTGCTTTCGGGCGCGGCCGAAACTTCGCAGCGGCTTTGGCAGCCGGTCGCCGAGGATTTCGAAGCCAGGACGGAACGCTTTTCCGCGACCGGCAAAAGCTCCTCGACAAAGGCGCGCGCAGCGACCAAAACCCTGATTGCCGAGGCGCAGTCCTTCGCCAATGACGTGACCGACATTGCGACGAGCACCGCGGCGCGGAGCTTGGCGAATGCGAGCACCGTTGCAGCGGATGCCTCGGCCGGGCTGATGCCGGAAGATTTCAAGCAGCCCAAAGCGATGGACCGGCCAGCTGAGCCGGCCGACCTCAAGGCGATATCGGGCATCGGGCCGAAACTGGAAAAGGTGCTGAACGGCCTTGGCATCTGGACATACGCCCAGATCGCCGCGTGGACGCCGCAAGAGATCGCCTGGGTCGAAGATTACCTGTCGTTGAAGGGCCGCATCGGCCGTGACGGCTGGATCGGTCAGGCGGCCGCGTTGGCCGGGGTCAAAAAGTGAATTCAATATCGTGCGCGGTCTCGGCTGCGTCCGGAAGGAAAGATTGCGGAACGTCCGCAGGGGTTTGAGGCGAAATGGCAAAGCTCAAGGTCGACGGGAAAGAGATCACTGTACCCGACCATTACACGCTGCTGCAGGCGGCCGAGGACGCCGGCGCGGAAGTTCCGCGCTTTTGCTTCCACGAGCGGCTGTCGATCGCCGGCAATTGCCGCATGTGCCTGATCGAGGTCAAGGGCGGGCCGCCCAAGCCGCAGGCGTCTTGCGCCATGGGCGTGCGCGACCTGCGCCCCGGCCCGAACGGCGAGCCGCCGGAAATCTTCACCAACACGCCGATGGTCAAGAAGGCGCGCGAAGGCGTGATGGAATTCCTGCTGATCAACCATCCGCTGGATTGCCCGATCTGCGATCAGGGCGGCGAGTGCGACCTGCAGGACCAGGCGATGGCGTTCGGCGTCGATTCCTCGCGCTACCACGAGAACAAGCGGGCGGTCGAAGACAAGTATATCGGGCCGCTGGTCAAGACGATCATGAACCGCTGCATCCATTGCACGCGCTGCGTCCGCTTCACCACCGAGATTGCCGGCATATCGGAACTCGGTCTGATCGGCCGCGGCGAGGATGCCGAGATCACCACCTATCTCGAAAGCGCGATGACTTCGGAACTGCAGGGCAATGTCATCGACCTTTGCCCGGTCGGTGCGCTGACTTCCAAACCCTACGCCTTCCAGGCACGGCCGTGGGAACTGACCAAGACCGAATCCATCGACGTCATGGACGCCGTCGGCTCGGCGATCCGCGTCGATAGCCGAGGCCGCGAAGTGATGCGCATCCTGCCGCGTACCAACGAGGCGGTGAACGAGGAATGGATTTCCGACAAGACCCGCTTCATTTGGGACGGCTTGCGCACGCAGCGCCTCGACCGGCCCTATGTGCGCAAGGACGGCAGACTGGCCCCCGCAAGCTGGGCCGAGGCTTTTGCCGCGATCAAGGAAGCGGTGTCGAATGCCGCACCCGAAAAGATCGGTGCCATTGCCGGCGATCTTGCCGCCGTCGAGGAGATCTACGCGCTGAAGCTTCTGATGGCTTCGCTTGGCTCGAAGAACACCGACTGCCGCCAGGACGGTGCCGCACTCGATCCGTCGCTCGGCCGGGCGAGCTATGTCTTCAACCCGACCATCGAAGGCATCGAACAGGCCGATGCGGTGCTGATCATCGGCGCCAATCCGCGCTTCGAGGCGTCCTTGCTCAACGCCCGCATCCGCAAGCGCTGGCGGGCCGGCAATCTGCCGGTCGGCGTCATCGGCGATGTCGGCGATACGCGCTATGATTACGAGCAACTCGGCGCCGGGCCGGAATCGCTGAAGGATCTTGCCGATGGCAACGGCAAATTCTTTCAACTGCTGAAGAAGGCGACGCATCCGCTGATCATCGTCGGCCAGGGTGCGCTGGCGCGTCCGGACGGCGCGGCCGTGCTCGGCCAGGCGGCGAAGCTCGCCGTCGCCGTCAACGCCGCAAGGGCCGACTGGAACGGCTTTGCCGTACTGCACACCGCGGCGGCGCGGGTCGGCGGCCTCGATGTCGGCTTTGTGCCGGGCGAGGGCGGCAGGAACGTCGCCGGCATGCTGGGCGAGACCGATGTGCTGTTCCTGCTCGGCGCCGACGAAATCGACATGGCCAAGACCGGCGGCGCTTTCGTCGTCTATATCGGCACGCATGGCGACAAGGGCGCGCATCGCGCCAACGTCATCCTGCCGGGTGCCGCCTATACCGAGAAGTCGGGCACCTTCGTCAACACCGAAGGCCGCGTGCAGCAGACCAACCGGGCCGGCTTCGCGCCCGGCGAGGCGCGCGAGGACTGGGCGATCCTTCGGGCACTGTCGGATGTGCTCGGCAAGAAGCTGCCGTTCGATTCGCTGCCGCAATTGCGCGCTAGGCTCTATGCGGAATACCCGCATCTTGCCCGCATCGACCATGTCGCGGCCGGCGACCCGGCCGACATCGCCAGGGTGGCCAAGCTCGGCGGGCGGCTGAACAAGGGCACCTTCACCTCGCCGGTCAAGGATTTCTACCTGACCAACCCGATCGCGCGGGCTTCCGCGGTGATGGCCGAGTGCTCGGCTTTGGCGAAGAACGGCTTCAGGCAGGCGGCGGAGTAGACATGGACACCTTCTTCTCCTTCTACGTGCTGCCGGCGCTGCTGATCCTTTTGAAGTCGGTCGTGCTGATCGTCGTTCTGTTGATCTTCGTCGCCTATGTGCTTTACGCCGACCGCAAGATCTGGGCGGCGGTGCAATTGCGCCGCGGACCGAACGTCGTCGGCCCATGGGGCACGCTGCAGGCCTTCGCTGACCTTTTGAAATTCGTCTTCAAGGAGCCGGTGATTCCGTCCGGCGCCAACAAGGGCGTTTTCCTGCTGGCGCCGCTGGTGTCGGCGGTGCTTGCGATCTCAGCCTGGGCGGTGATCCCGGTCAATGAGGGCTGGGCCATCGCCAACGTCAATGTCGGCATCCTCTACGTCTTCGCCATCTCCTCGCTCGAGGTCTATGGCGTGATCATGGGCGGCTGGGCGTCCAATTCGAAATACCCGTTCCTCGGTGCGCTGCGCTCGGCGGCGCAGATGGTGTCCTACGAAGTCTCCATCGGTTTCGTCATCGTCACCGTGCTGCTTTGCGTCGGCTCGCTCAACCTGACCGATATCGTTTTGTCGCAGCAGGATGGGCTGGGCACGAGGATCGGCCTGCCCAATACCTTCCTCGACTGGCATTGGCTGTCCCTGTTTCCGATGTTCATCGTCTTCTTCATCTCGGCGCTGGCGGAAACCAACCGTCCGCCCTTCGACCTCGTGGAAGCCGAATCGGAACTCGTCGCCGGCCATATGGTCGAATATTCCTCGACGCCGTTCCTGTTGTTCTTCCTGGGCGAATATGTCGCCGTCGTCCTGATGTGCGCACTGGCCACCATCCTGTTCCTTGGCGGCTGGCTGCCGCCCTTCAATTTCGCGCCGTTCACCTGGGTGCCGGGGCTGATCTGGTTCGTGCTCAAGGTCTGCCTGGTGTTCTTCATGTTCTCGATGGTGAAGGCGTTCGTGCCGCGCTATCGCTACGACCAGCTGATGCGGCTCGGCTGGAAGGTCTTCCTGCCGATCTCGCTGTTCATGGTGGTCGCCACCGCCGCCTTCCTCAAGATCACGGGGTTTGCCTGATGTCAGCATTGTCCCAGGCCGCCAAGTCACTGCTATTGCAGGATTTCGTCAGTGCTTTCTTCCTGTCGATGCGCCAGTTCTTCGCGCCGAAGGAGACGATCAATTATCCGCATGAGAAGGGGCCGGTCAGCCCGCGCTTCCGTGGCGAACATGCGCTGCGCCGCTATCCGAACGGCGAGGAACGTTGCATCGCCTGCAAATTGTGCGAGGCGATCTGCCCGGCGCAGGCCATTACCATCGAAGCCGGCCCGCGCCGCAATGACGGCACGCGGCGCACCGTGCGCTACGACATCGACATGGTGAAATGCATTTATTGCGGCTTCTGCCAGGAAGCCTGCCCGGTCGACGCTATCGTCGAGGGGCCGAATTTCGAATTCGCGACGGAGACGCGCGAGGAGCTTTATTACGACAAGGACAGGCTTCTGGCCAATGGCGACCGCTGGGAGCGTGAACTTGCGCGCAACATCTCGCTGGATGCGCCTTACCGCTGATATTTGACGCATGGACGGGGCGAGGGGCCTCGTTTAAGGAACACGCAACTTGCCGGCCGGAGGCGGTGGCAAAAAACAGGACGAATGTCCTGTTCGGACAGGAAACCCGGGGGAACCCATGCTGAGTGGACTAGAGGCGGCCTTTTTCTACCTCTTCGCCTTTGTCGCGGTAGCGTCGGCGTTCATGGTCATTTCGGCGCGCAATCCTGTGCATTCGGTGCTGTTCCTGATCCTGACCTTCTTCAACGCCGCCGGCCTGTTCATGCTGACCGGCGCCGAGTTCCTGGCGATGATCCTGCTCGTCGTCTATGTCGGCGCGGTTATGGTGCTGTTCCTGTTCGTCGTGATGATGCTCGACGTCGATTTCGCCGAGATGAAGGAAGGCGCCCTGCAATACGCGCCGATCGGCGCGCTGGTCGGCCTGATCCTGGCAGCGGAGCTGATCATCGTGCTCGGCGGCTACACATTTGCGCCGAAACTGGCGGCGACGGTTTCGAAGCCCATCCCGGACCTGGCCGCGCGCTCCAACACGGCGGCGCTCGGCGACATCCTCTATACGGATTACCTCTATTACTTCCAGGTGGCGGGGCTGGTGCTGCTGGTCGCCATGATCGGCGCCATCGTGCTGACGCTGCGCCACAAGCCGGGCGTCAAGCGGCAGTCGATCGCCGCCCAGGTCGGCCGCACGCCGGTAACCGGAGTGGAAATCCGCAAGGTCAAGACGGGCGAAGGAGTCTGAGATGGTCGTCGGCATCGCGCACTACCTGACCGTATCGGCGATCCTGTTCACGCTCGGCGTGTTCGGCATCTTCCTGAACCGTAGGAACGTCATCGTCATCCTGATGTCGATCGAGCTGATCCTGCTTGCGGTCAACATCAATTTCGTCGCCTTTTCGGCGGCGCTCGGCGATCTGGTCGGCCAGGTGTTCGCACTGTTCGTGCTGACCGTCGCGGCGGCCGAGGCGGCGATCGGCCTTGCCATTCTCGTCGTCTTCTTCCGCAACCGCGGCTCGATCGCGGTTGAAGACGTGAACATGATGAAGGGTTGACGGAACCACCATGTATCAGGCCATCGTCTTCCTTCCGCTGCTCGGCTTCCTGATCGTCGGCCTGTTCGGCACCTCGCTCGGCGCCAAGGCTTCCGAATACATCACCTCCGGCTTCCTGGTGATCGCGGCTGTGCTGTCGTGGGTCGCCTTCTTCTCGGTCGGCTTCGGCGGCGGCGAGGTGTTCACCGTGCCGGTGATGCGCTGGATCCAGTCGGGAGGCCTCGAAGCGTCGTGGGCGCTGCGGATCGACACGCTGACCGTAGTGATGCTGGTCGTCGTCAATACGGTGTCGGCGCTGGTCCATATCTACTCGATCGGCTACATGCATCACGACCCGGACCGGCCCCGCTTCTTCGCTTATCTGTCGCTGTTCACCTTCGCCATGCTGATGCTGGTGACGGCCGACAACCTCGTGCAGATGTTCTTCGGCTGGGAAGGTGTCGGTCTGGCCTCCTATCTGCTGATCGGCTTCTGGTACAAGAAGCCGTCGGCCAATGCGGCTGCGATCAAGGCCTTCGTCGTCAACCGCGTCGGCGATTTCGGCTTCGCGCTTGGCATATTCGGCGTGTTCGTGCTTTTCGGCTCGGTCAATCTCGGCACCATCTTCGCCAATGCGGCGACGTTCATTCCGGCCGAAGGCGCGCAGCAGGGTCCGGCCGTACTGACCTTCCTCGGCTATGCGCTTGATAAGCAAGCCGCGATGACAGTCGTCTGCCTGCTCCTGTTCATGGGCGCCATGGGCAAGTCGGCGCAGGTGCCGCTGCACACCTGGCTGCCGGATGCCATGGAAGGCCCGACGCCGGTCTCGGCGCTGATCCATGCCGCTACCATGGTGACGGCAGGCGTGTTCATGCTGGCGCGGCTGTCGCCGCTGTTCGAGCTGTCGCATTCGGCGCTGACCGTGGTCACCTTCATCGGCGCCTTCACCGCCTTCTTCGCGGCGACAGTTGGCCTCGTCCAGAACGACATCAAGCGTGTCATCGCCTATTCGACCTGTTCGCAGCTCGGCTACATGTTCGTGGCGCTCGGCGTCGGCGCCTATGGCGCGGCGATCTTCCATCTGTTCACGCACGCCTTCTTCAAGGCGCTACTGTTCCTCGGCTCGGGTTCGGTCATCCACGCCGTCTCCGACGAGCAGGACATGCGCAAGATGGGCGGCCTGAGGACGCTCATCCCGACGACCTACTGGATGATGGTGATCGGCACGTTGGCGCTGACCGGCGTCGGCATCCCGGTGACGATCATCGGCACGGCCGGTTTCTTCTCCAAGGACGCCATCATCGAAGCCGCTTTTGCCAGCCACAATGCGGTCGCCGGGTTTGCCTTCATATTGCTGGTCGTTGCCGCCTGCTTCACCTCCTTCTATTCCTGGCGGCTGATCTTCATGACCTTCCATGGCGAGCCGCGGGCCAGCCATGAGGTGATGCACCATGTCCATGAATCGCCGCCGGTCATGCTGGTGCCGCTGTTCATCCTGGCGGCAGGCGCCCTGTTCGCCGGCGTGATCTTCCACGGCGCCTTCATCGGCGAGGGCTATGCCGAATTCTGGAAGGTGTCGCTGTTCACGCTGCCTGACAACCACATCCTGCACGAGATCCACGAACTGCCGCTTTGGGTCGAGCTCGCGCCGTTCATCGCCATGCTGATCGGCTTTGCGATAGCCTGGCAATTCTACATTCGCGCGCCGGAAATGCCTCGGAGCGTCGCGGCCAACCATCGCCTGCTCTACGCCTTCCTGCTCAACAAATGGTATTTCGACGAGCTCTACGACTTCCTGTTCGTGCGGCCGGCAAAGCGCCTCGGCAGCTTCCTGTGGAAGACCGGCGACGGCACTATCATCGACGGGCTCGGGCCGGACGGCATCTCGGCGCGCGTCGTCGACGTCACCAACCGCGTCGTCAAGCTGCAGACCGGCTATCTCTATCACTATGCCTTCGCCATGCTGATCGGCGTTGCCGCACTCGTCACCTGGATGATGCTCTGATGACCGCCTGGCCGATCCTATCGCTGGTCACCTTCCTGCCGCTGGTTGGTGTGTTGCTCATCCTTTTCGTGCGTGACGACAGCGACAATGCGCGCCGCAACATCCGCGCCATTGCGCTGTTCACGACCGCCTTCACCTTCGTGGTTTCGCTGTTCATCTGGACCGGCTTCGACAATTCGCAGCCCGGCTTCCAGTTCGTCGAGAAGTTTGCCTGGCTGGATTCCGGCATCTCCTACCATATGGGCGTAGACGGCATCTCCATGCTGTTCGTCATCCTGACCACCTTCCTGATGCCGCTCTGCATCCTCGCTTCGTGGGAATCGATCGAGAAGCGCGTCAAGGCTTACATGATCGCCTTCCTGTTGCTCGAGACGCTGATGATCGGCGTGTTCTGCGCGCTCGACATCGTCTTGTTCTACGTCTTCTTCGAAGCCGGCCTGATCCCGATGTTCATCATCATCGGCGTGTGGGGCGGCAAGCGGCGCGTCTATGCCTCGTTCAAGTTCTTCCTCTATACGCTGGCCGGCTCGGTGCTGATGCTGCTCGCCATCATGGCGATGTTCTTCCAGTCCGGCACCACCGACATCCCGACGCTTCTGACCCACAACTTCCCGGCCAATATGCAGACCTGGCTATGGCTTGCCTTCTTCGCTTCCTTTGCGGTGAAGATGCCGATGTGGCCGGTGCATACCTGGCTGCCGGACGCCCATGTCGAAGCGCCGACGGCCGGCTCGGTGATCCTGGCCGCCATCCTGCTCAAGATGGGCGGCTACGGCTTCCTGCGTTTTTCGCTGCCGATGTTTCCGATCGCCTCCGAAATGTTCGCGCCGCTGATCTTCACGCTCTCCGTCGTCGCCATCATCTACACCTCGCTGGTGGCGCTGATGCAGGAGGACATGAAGAAGCTGATCGCCTATTCGTCGGTCGCTCACATGGGCTTCGTCACCATGGGCATCTTCGCGATGAACCAGGAAGGCGTGCAGGGCTCGATCTTCCAGATGCTGTCGCACGGCCTGGTCTCAGGCGCGCTGTTCCTCTGCGTCGGCGTCGTCTACGACCGCATGCACACGCGTGACATCGACGCCTATGGCGGGTTGGTCAACAACATGCCGAAATATGCAACCGTGTTCATGATCTTCACCATGGCCAATGTCGGTCTGCCCGGCACCAGCGGCTTCGTCGGCGAGTTCCTGACCATGCTCGGCGTGTTCCGGGTCAACACCTGGGTGGCGTTCTTCGCCGCCACCGGCGTCATCCTGTCGGCGGCCTATGCGCTCTGGCTCTACCGCAAGGTGATCTTCGGCGCACTGACCAAGGAAAGCCTGAAAGGACTGCTCGACCTGTCGACACGCGAGAAGGTGATCATCTATCCGCTGGTCGCGCTGGTCATTTTCTTCGGCGTCTATCCGGCGCCGATCTTCGACGCGACGGCCGAATCGGTCAAGGCGCTCGTTACCAATGTCACTGCATCCATCGGCGCCGCGCAGACCGCGGCGGCGAACTGACTGGGGGTTTTGCGAACCATGACGCCGGACCTTCTCTCCAGCCTGTCGCTCTCGACGCCAGAGCTGATCCTCGCCATCGGCGCCTTGGCGCTGTTGATGCTCGGCGCCTATTCGCGCGCCAACACCACCGTCACAGTGAGCGGCCTTGCCGTCGCCGTGCTGGTGATCGCTGGCGCCTGGCTGATCTTTTCCCCGGGGCAGGGCAACGCCTATGGCGAAGCCTTCATCCAGGATCCGTTCGCCCGCTTCATGAAGGTGTTGGCGCTAATCGGCTCGGCGGTGACGCTGGTCATGTCGGTCCGCTTTGCCCAGGCGGAGCATTTCGACAAGTTCGAATATCCGGTGCTGATCCTGCTCTGCACGCTCGGCATGATGCTGATGATCTCGGCCAACGGCATGATCGGGCTCTATCTCGGCCTCGAGCTGCAGTCGCTGGCGATCTACGTGCTGGCGGCGATCAACCGCGACAGTCTGCGTTCGACCGAGGCCGGCCTGAAGTATTTCGTCCTTGGCGCGCTGTCTTCGGGCATGCTGCTTTACGGCATCTCGCTGGTCTACGGCTACACCGGCAATACCGGCTTCCAGGAGATCGCCGCGGCGCTGAGCGGCGGCGAGCGCCAGCTCGGCCTCGTCTTCGGCCTGGTTTTCGTGCTGGCCGGCCTTGCCTTCAAGATCTCGGCGGTGCCGTTCCATATGTGGACGCCCGACGTCTATGAAGGTGCGCCGACGCCGGTGACGGCTTTTCTGGCGGCGGCACCCAAAATGGCGGCGATGGCGCTGATGGTGCGCGTCACCATGGGCGCCTTCAAGCCGATCGCCGCCGACTGGCAGCAGATCATCGTCTTCATCTCGATCGCGTCGATGGCGCTCGGCGCCTTTGCGGCGATCGGCCAGACCAACATCAAGCGGCTGATGGCCTATTCCTCCATCGGCCATATGGGCTATGCGCTGGTCGGCCTTGCCGCCAACAGCCAGGACGGCGTGCGCGGCGTCGCCATCTACATGCTGATCTACCTGGTGATGACGCTCGGCACCTTCGCCTTCATCCTCGCCATGCGGCGCAAGGAGGGCAATGTCGAGCAGATCAGCGATCTCGCCGGCCTGTCGGCGACCAACCCGATCATGGCGACGATCCTCACCATCCTGATGTTCTCGCTGGCCGGTATCCCGCCGCTCGCCGGCTTCTGGGGAAAATGGTACGTGTTCCTTGCCGCCATCAATGCCAATCTCTACGCGCTGGCGATCATCGGCGTGCTGGCCTCGGTGGTGGGCGCCTATTATTATCTGCGCATCATCAAGATCATGTGGTTCGACGAACCGGTCGGCGGCTTCGTTCCGATGGCGACCGAACTGCGCGTCGTGCTCGGCGTCTGCGGCGCCTTCGTGCTGTTCTATGTGCTGATCGGCGGCCCGATCGGAACCTATGCCGCTGCCGCAGCCAAGACCTTCTTCTGACGGAATGACATTCAGGCTGGCTCCAACCGCGGCTTCGGAAGGGTTCCGGCTCGAGGCGCACGACGCGGTCGGCTCCACCAATGCGCTGGCGCTGGAGCACGCGCGGGCCGGCGATCCGGGCAAGCTCTGGGTCGTCTCAAAAAAGCAGGAAGCCGGGCGTGGCCGCCGTGGCCGCGCCTGGGCGACGCCCGAAGGCAATCTGGCAGCGACGCTGCTGGTGATCACCAACACCGAGCTTCGGCTTGCCGCGACGCTCGGCTTCGTTGCCGGACTGGCGCTGGCCGACGCGCTCGACGCTGTCGTGCCGAAGGGCAGGATCGCGATCGGCCTCGATGGTGCGAGCCAAGGCAAGAACCGTTTCGAGCTGAAATGGCCGAACGATGTGCTTGCCTCGGGCGCCAAGCTCGCCGGCATCCTACTGGAATCGGCGATGCTGGAGGGGGGCCGTTCCGCAGTGGCTGTCGGCATCGGCGTCAATGTGGTGGCTTATCCCAGGGATTTGCCCTATCCAGCGACGTCGCTCAACGCGCTGGGGTCTGCTTGCGATGCCGAGACGCTGTTTCTGGCGCTGTCGGATGCATGGAGCGAGAATGCCCGGCTGTGGAACGAAGGGCGTGGGCTTGCCGCCGTCAGGCAGCGGTGGCTGGCGCGTGCGGCGGGGCTTGGCGGGCAGGTTGCTGTCAGAATTGACGGTAATGTGGTGCGCGGCACCTTCGAGACCATTGACGAGGACTGCCGTTTCGTGATCCGCGACGATGAAGGTTCGGTTCTGACGATCGCCGCCGGCGACGTGCATTTCGGCGCGGTTGCCTCGGCCGGCGGTTGACTGGCCAATACGTTTGACTGGCCTGTATTTGACCAGCTTGAATTTGACCGGCCCAAGAGTTTGACGGGCAAGGAAGGAAAGATCATGGCGAAAGCGGAAAACGCCGAACTTGTCTTCGTGCCGCTCGGCGGTGTCGGTGAGATCGGCATGAACTTCGCCCTCTACGGCTATGGCCCGGCCAATGCGCGCGAATGGATCGTCGTCGATGTCGGCGTCACCTTTCCCGATGCAACCCTGCCCGGCGTCGACCTGGTGCTGCCCGACACGCGCTTCATCGAGGAGAATGTCGCCAATCTGCGCGGGATCGTCATCACCCATGCGCATGAGGACCACTACGGTGCGCTGCACGACATCTGGCCGAAGCTCAAGGCGCCGGTGTGGATGACGCCGTTCAGCGCCGGCCTGCTGGAAGCCAAGCGGCAGGGCGAGCAAGGGGCGCCGAAAATTCCGGTGACGATCTACCGGGCCGGCGAGAAATTCACCGTCGGTCCGTTCGAGATCGAGGCCATCCCCGTCGCGCACTCCATTCCCGAGCCGATGTCGCTGGCGATCACCACTCCGGCCGGCGTCGTCATCCATACCGGCGACTGGAAGATCGATCCGGCGCCGACGGTGGGGCCGATGACCGACGAGTCACGCTTCCGCGCCTATGGCGACAAGGGCGTGCTGGCGCTGATCTGCGATTCCACCAATGCGTTGCGGGAAGGGGAATCGCCGTCCGAAGTGGCGGTGGGCGAGGGCATCAAGAGCGTCATCCAGAACGCCAAGGGCCGTGTCGCCGTCACCAGCTTCTCCTCCAATGTCGGGCGCATCGTCTCCATCGCCAAGGCAGCGCGGGATGCCGGCCGCCAGTGCCTGGTGCTTGGCCGCTCGATGAAGCGCGTCATCGATGTGGCTGATGAACTCGGCTATATGGACGGCTTGCCGGAATTCATCGCCGAGGAAGATTACGGCTTCATCCCGCGCGAAAACCTCGTCATCATCTGTACCGGCAGCCAGGGCGAGCCGCTTGCCGCACTCGCCAAGCTGTCGCGCGACGAGATGAAGTCGGTGGCGCTGACTGCCGGTGACACGGTGGTGTTTTCCTCGCGCACCATTCCCGGCAATGAGAAGGCGATCCTCGAGATCAAGAACCGCCTGATCGATCTCGGCATCAAGATCATTGAGGACGGCGATGCGCTGGTGCATGTCTCCGGTCATCCGCGCCGCAGCGAATTGCGCAAGATGTATGAATGGGTGCGGCCGCAGATCGGCGTTCCCGTGCATGGCGAGGCGGCGCATCTGGTGGCGCAGGGCTCGCTGATGTCGACGTCCGGCATCGGCCAGGTGGCGCAGGTGCGCGACGGCGACATGCTCAGGCTCTATCCGGGTGCGGCTGCGATCATCGACCAGGTGCCGTTCGGCCGCATCTACAAGGACGGAAGGCTGGTCGGCACCGACCAGGCGATGGGCATTCGCGACCGGCGCAAGCTGTCCTTCGCCGGCCACGTCGCCGTCAATGTCGTGCTCGACGACAAATACGAACTCGCCGGCGATCCCGATCTCGTCGCCATCGGCGTCGCCGAGGCCGATGGCAGCGGCGAGAGCCTGGAAGACCTGATGATCGATGCGGCAATCGGCGCCGTGGACTCCATCCCCCGCCAGCGCCGAAAAGACCTCGACCTGGTCCAGGAGGCGGTGCGGCGCGCGGTGCGCGGCGCGGCCAACGAAGCCTGGGGCAAGAAGCCGCTGGTGACGGTGTTCGTCACGCGGTAAGGGAATAGGGGAGTAGGGCAGTACGGCAGTAGGGGAGAAAGTAGTTTTCCCTACTCCCATACTGCCCTATTGCCTTACTGCCCTAAGGACGCAGTCAATGCTCGGACGCCTCAACCATGTCGCGCTTGCCGTGCCGGATCTGGCTGCGGCGGCGGCGGCCTATCGGGATACGCTTGGCGCCCGCGTGACCGCGCCGCAGGCGCTGCCGGAGCATGGCGTGACGGTGGTGTTCGTCGACGTCGGCAATACCAGGATCGAGTTGCTGGAGCCGCTCGGCGAAGGCTCGCCGATCGCGGCATTCCTCGAGAAGAATCCGTCCGGCGGAATGCACCATGTCTGCTACGAGGTTGACGACATTGTTGCGGCGCGCGACCGTCTCAAGGCCAGCGGCGCGCGCGTGCTGGGCGATGGCAATCCGAAGACCGGCGCGCATGGCAAACCCGTATTGTTTCTGCACCCCAAGGACTTTTTCGGCACGCTGGTCGAACTGGAGCAAGCATGAGCTGGGTCTCTTTCATCGCCCTGTTCTTCGCCACATGGTGGGTGGTGTTGTTCGCCGTCCTGCCGTTCAGCATGCGGACGCAGGACGAGGGCCAGGATGTGACGCTGGGTACGGTTCCGAGCGCGCCGCGCGGACCGCATATGGTGCGCGCCGCACTGCGCACGACGATCGCCACACTGGTCCTGATGGGCATCTTCTACGGCATCACGAGAGGGCTTGGTCTCGGCATCGACGACATCCCGCACATCGTGCCGGATTTCAACCAGAGCCCAGCGCATTAGCCGGCTACCCAATGTCCTGCTATCCAAGACCTATGCCGACGCCCTGAAATCAAGCTCAGCCAGCAAGGTCAACCCAAGTAAAGGCCGTGGGCCGGATTTGGGCTGACGCAACGTCATGTAGTTTGGCAATCTGTCTTGCTACCAAATGATTGCACAAAAAAAATGCAAGGCGCGAGGCCTTGCAATTTAAACGCGTCCGATCTGTTTCCGGTGTCCGGCGGCAGCGAGTTACCGCGCCTAGATCGCATCCTCCCAAGACTTTGACCGCGTAGGAGGGCAGATTTTTCTCCGCCCTCTCGGTTATCGGGGCACACTAGCCTAAGGCGGGTGAAAATGTCACGAAGAATTTTGCCCGGAAACAGGCAATCTCGTGCTGCAGTGCACAATAGTACGGCAGGCGTTGCTTGCGAAACGCCCAGCAAGCCGTGTGCGGCAATTGCGGCGTCTGTGCAGCGCCTGGGCCGGGTTTCCATTCCGCCATGAAATGGCTATGAAGCCGGGGCAAGCAAGCCTGCGCTGCGCCGATTCCGGCGCCGCCATCCTCTCTCACGGACCAGTTCATGCGTTTGTCGCGCTATTTCCTGCCCATCCTCAAAGAAAATCCGCGCGAGGCCGAGATCGTCTCGCATCGGCTGATGCTGCGCGCCGGCATGATCCGCCAGCAGGGGCAAGGCAGCTTCTCCTGGCTGCCGCTCGGCAAGCGGGTACTGGACAAGGTCTGCCGGATCATTCGCGAGGAGCAGAATCGCGCCGGCGCGCTCGAAATCCTGATGCCGACCATCCAATCGGCCGAGCTGTGGCGCGAAAGCGGCCGCTACGAAGACTACGGCAAGGAGATGCTGCGCATCAAGGACCGGCAAGATCGCGACATGCTCTACGGCCCGACCAACGAGGAGATGGTCACCGAGATCTTCCGCTCCTACGTCAAGTCCTACAAGGACCTGCCGCTCAACCTCTATCATATCCAGTGGAAGTTTCGCGACGAGGTGCGCCCGCGCTTTGGCGTCATGCGTTCGCGCGAATTCCTAATGAAGGACGCCTATTCCTTCGACCTCGATTATGAAGGCGCCAAGGCCGCTTATAACCGTATGTTCGTGTCCTATCTCAGGACGTTCACGCGCATGGGGCTGCAGGCGATCCCGATGCGCGCCGACACCGGGCCGATCGGCGGCGACCTCAGCCATGAGTTCATCATCCTGGCCGACACCGGCGAGAGCCAGGTGTTTTGCCATCGCGACTATCTCTCGCTTGATGTACCAGGGGCGAATACCGACTTTTCGAATGACGCCGAGATTGCCGAGATCGTCAAGACATGGACGACGCCCTATGCCGCCACCGACGAAATGCATGACGAGGCGGCATGGGAAAAGCTCTCCGAAGCCGACAAGGTCTCGGCGCGCGGCATCGAGGTTGGCCATATCTTCCATTTCGGCGACAAATATTCCAAGCCGATGGGCGCCAAGGTGACCGGGCCGGACGGCAAGGATCATTTCGTCTCTGGCGGTTCCTACGGCATCGGTCCGTCGCGGCTGGTCGCGGCGATTATCGAGGCCAGCCATGACGATAACGGCATCATCTGGCCGGAAGCGGTGGCGCCGTTCGACATCGGCCTGATCAACATGAAGGCTGGCGATGCCGAATGCGACCGCGTCTGCGGTGAGATGCATGCCGCCTTTGCCGCCGCCGGCAAGGAGGTGCTCTACGATGACACCGACCAGCGGCCGGGAGGCAAGTTCGCTACCGCCGACCTGATCGGACTTCCGTGGCAGGTGATCGTGGGGCCGCGCGGCGTCGCAGCCGGCGAGGTCGAGATCAAGAACCGCAGGACCGGCGAGCGCGAGACGCTGCCGATCGGCGACGTGAAAAAGCGTTTCGGTGCCGCCGCATGAACGAAGCGGCAGCAGCCAAACCTTCGGGGGCAGGACCCTTTTCCGGCTTTGAGCGTATGGTTGCGTGGCGCTATCTGCGCTCGCGCCGCAAGGAGACGGTGATCTCGGTCATCGCCTCGATCTCCTTCCTCGGCATCATGCTGGGCGTTGCCACGCTGATCGTCGTCATGGCGGTCATGAACGGCTTTCGCGCCGAACTGCTGACGCGCATCCTCGGCGTCAACGGGCACCTGATCGTGCAGCCGCTCGACATGCCGCTGGAGGACTATGCCCAGGTCGCCGGCCGCATCAACGGCGTGCCCGGCGTCAAATACGCCATTCCGCTGATCGACGGGCAGGTGCTGGCGCAAGGCAATGTCGGCGGCGGCACCGGCGCGCTGGTGCGCGGCATACGCGGCGAGGACCTCGGCAAGATCACCATCGTCGCCAACAACATCAAGGAGGGCTCGATCGTCGGCTTCGACACCGGCGAGGGCGTCGCCATCGGCAGCCGCATGGCCGAGAATCTCGGCCTTGTGCTTGGCGATACGATCACGCTGATCTCGCCCGAGGGCGACGTCACGCCGCTCGGCACGACGCCGCGCATGAAGGGCTATCCGGTCACCGCGATCTTCGAGGTCGGCATGTCGGAATATGACAGCTCCATCGTTTACATGCCGTTCTCGGAAGCGCAGCTTTATTTCAACATGGACGGCCGGGCGCAGACGATCGAGATCTACACCGACAATCCCGACAATATCGACGCGCTGAAGCCGAAGGTCGAAGAGGCGGCGCAGCGGCCGATCAGCCTTGTCGATTGGCGGCAACGCAACAAGACGTTCTTCGACGCGCTGCAGGTCGAGCGCAACGTCATGTTCATGATCCTGACGCTGATCGTGCTGGTGGCGGCGCTCAACATCATTTCGGGCCTGATCATGCTGGTGAAGGACAAGGGCCACGACATCGCCATCCTGCGCACCATGGGAGCGACGCGCGGCGCGATCCTGCGCATCTTCCTGATGACAGGCGCTGCGATCGGCGTTGTCGGCACCATCGCCGGCGTGCTGCTCGGTATCTTGATCTGCCTCAACGTCGAGCGCATCCGCCAGTTCTTCTCCTGGCTGGCCGACGAGCGGCTGTTCAATCCCGAGCTTTATTTCCTAAGCCAGCTGCCGGCCCGCATGGATGCCAGCGAGACGATCTCGGTCGTTCTCATGGCTTTGGCGCTGTCGTTCCTGGCGACACTGTTTCCGGCGTGGCGGGCGGCCAGGCTCGATCCGGTCGAAGCGCTGAGGTACGAATGATGGCCGAGGCCATTATCGAGCTGAAGAGCGTCGAACGGCACTATGTGCAGGGGCCGCGCAAGCTGACCATCCTGAACGGCGCCGATTTTTCGCTTAAGCGTGGCGAGATGGTGGCGCTGGTGGCGCCGTCGGGCACCGGCAAGTCGACGCTGCTCCACACCGCCGGGCTGCTGGAGCGGCCGGACGCCGGCGACGTGATCCTGGCGGGGCGCGCCTGCGGCCGGCTTTCCGACGACGAGCGCACGGCGATCCGCCGCAACGATGTCGGCTTCGTCTACCAGTTCCATCATTTGCTGCCTGAATTCTCGGCGCTGGAAAACATCATGATGCCGCAGCTGATAAAAGGGCTGGCGCGCAAGGAGGCGGCCGAGCGGGCGGCGCAATTGCTCGACTACATGCAGATCGGCAAGCGGGCGCAGCATCGCCCTTCCGAGCTCTCCGGCGGCGAGCAGCAGCGCGTCGCCATTGCGCGCGCCGTCGCCAACGCACCGCTGGTGCTTTTGGCCGACGAGCCGACCGGCAACCTCGACCCGGTGACTGCTTCCTATGTGTTCGAGGCGCTGGCAGCGCTGGTCCGGCAATCCGGCCTGGCGGCGCTGATCGCCACCCATAATCACGAGCTTGCCTCGCGCATGGATCGCCGCGTGACGCTTGCCGACTGCAAGGTCGTCCCGATTTAGGGTGTGCTAAGACCGAGGTGATGCCGGCCTGCGAACTGGCGTGCGCCGTCCGCTATTTTTCGTGCGCGCTCTCGGCCCGAAACCGTCGGCAATCTGCCTCTCAACCCTTTCTTAACCCTGCCGAAATTGACCGCACGCAATTCCGGCCATGCCGGGATTGCGATCGTTGACATTCGAACAAAATTAGAACAAAATACGAACATACTAACAACAGGAGAGAGTTATGACCGATCTTGTTCAGGATGTCGTTTCGCTGGTGTGCATGAGCACGTTCCTCATTTCCATGGCAATCTGGATCGGCGCGATGTGAGGATGCGCTGAAAGACATGGCTCGAACGCTGACGACCCGTTCTTCGCGGAGGCGAGGGGCGCAGCGTAGGACTACGGTCTTCAGTGAGGTTCTGTCAGCCGACTTTGCGGGCCGCCTCGACCTGCAAAGGCGCTGCCGGGCCGAAGACATCTTCGAAGGCTGATTTCAGCGCCAGGTCGAGATCGGCCATTGTTACGGGAAGGCCGAGATCGATGAGGCTGGTGACGCCGTGATCCTGGACGCCGCACGGCACGATGCCGCTGAAATGGCCGAGATCCGGCTCGACATTGATGGCAATGCCGTGAAAGCTCACCCAGCGCCTCAGCCTGATGCCGATGGCAGCGATCTTGTCCTCGGCGACCGAGCCGTCGGGCAAAGCGGGGCGATCCGGCCGCACCACCCAGACGCCGACGCGGTCCTCGCGGCGTTCGCCGCGTACGTTGAAGGCGGCCAGCGTGCCGATGATCCATTGTTCGAGTGCCGCGACGAAGGCGCGGACATCCTCGCGCCGCCGCTTGAGGTCGAGCATGACATAGGCGACGCGCTGGCCCGGCCCATGATAGGTGTATTCGCCGCCGCGCCCGGCGGCAAAGACCGGGAAGCGGTCCGGCTCGATCAGGTCCTCGAAACGGGCGCTGGTGCCGGCGGTATAGAGCGGCGGATGCTCGACCAGCCAGACCATCTCGCCAGCCGCGCCGCTGCGGATTGCTTCGGCGCGCGCCTCCATCACGGCGAGCGCATCGGGATAGGCGGTGAGCCCGGGCTCAATGCGCCATTCGACCGGCGCCGAGCCGGGCGAGGGCAGGAACGACGTGGCGATCTGGCTGCGTTCTGTCATGATATCTCGTCTCGCCCCTCATATGGCGGCAATCGGTACAAACGTCCAGTTCCGGGCACGTTCGGCGCTTTGCAGAGTTAAGCCGATATCCGGCCGATTATTGCTGGCCGCGCACTTGTTTCACCGGAAACGATTTGCTACACGCCGCGGGCCGGTTCGTTCTGGCTCCTACCACGTGCGGTCGTGGCGGAATTGGTAGACGCGCAGCGTTGAGGTCGCTGTGGGGCAACCCGTGGAAGTTCGAGTCTTCTCGACCGCACCATTAAATTCGAAAGCGCCCCGTTGAGTTCGAGCACGGCAAAGAGCGTCTTTGTCAGGCGCGAGGCTTTTTTGCCTGCGATCGCGAGTTTGGCCGATGCGAAAACGCCATCGGCGCGTAGCCATATATGCGGTTTGCGTGGATAATTATTCGCGCACCAGGCGTCCGGTTGCCCACCAGATCACAGATACAGCAGCGATCGATACGTAGCCGTCCAGGGCATAGTGCCATCCAGTGTACACCGATCCGTACAGGATCAGGGCTGCAAACGCCCAACCCAGAGCGCCCAGCCAGAGATTGATCGAGGACAGCAAATAGGCGTTCAGTGCGGCAAAGGCGACATGCATGCTTGGCATGGCCGAGATGCCGCCGCCAAGGCTTGGCCGGCCACTCCGGTAAGCCATCAGGAGATATGCTGCGGGTTCCCGCACCATGTAACTATGGTCCAGTCTGTCCAAGGCGGCATTCAATCCGTGGAAGCGATCCACGCCAACAAACTGGTGGTAGTAAACCGGCCCGACCGATGCCAGCGCCAAAGCCAAGACAGTTCCGAGGATGCACAACGTCAGCGCTGCCGCGCTGAGATAGCGGATGCGCGCAATCTCGTCCGACCAGAGCGCCACGAAAAGGATGGTGCCGAACCACTGGTAGAACCAAATGACTTCATAGCTGTTGAAGACGACGAGCGACCACCCGTTGCTGTCGAGCTTATGGGCGATCTCCCACGGCGGCATCCCGTGCAACCATTCATCAGCGTCGGCTAACCAGTGGTCGGCATAGTATGGGACGACGGACGGGATGGCGATCTTGTAGGTGGAGAACGCGGTCAAGCTGGCAAAGAAGAACAGCAGCACCAACAGACAGCCGCGCCAGCGCCCTTGAACCAAATCCAGGGCGTAGCGAACCGGTTGCCGTCGGCCATGGATGAGCGCGGCACAACAGACGCCACCGATAAACAAGACCGGCATGCCAATAAGAAACTTGTGAGAATAGATTAGGGCTGATGTACGGAATACTTCTGGATATAGTGCAGATGCACCTAACACGTACATTGCCATAAACAAGGAGAGGCGCAATTGCCATATGGCTGAGGGCCTGTGGCGAGAGGCTTCCGTAGTTAGGGCCAAGCCAATTTACCCGTTCTTAATGTTTCGCCGGAGAGACATATACACCGATAAGGTAAAAACCTTGCCGTCAGGTTTACTTTTCCCCGGTGGTCGACACCTGCCGGCTCGCATGCGGTGGATTGATTCCCTGAGCAATCTTGCATCCGCATTGCTGTCCATGCCCCGCGCGAAGGAATTGCCCGGAGCCTCGGGGTCGAACCGGCCGGTGCTTAAACACGGGCCCGCCACTCCCTCGGTTGACCTATCATAAGTTTTAGCTTATCATAAGTCATGGTTTTTGATTACGCAGGAATGGTGGCCTTGGCCGATCCGACACGCCGCAAGGTGTTCGAGCTCATCGCCGATCGGCCGCGCTCGGTCATCGATCTGACGCGGGTGCTTCCGGTCTCGCAGCCGGCGGTATCGCAGCACCTCAAAGTGCTGAAGGAAGCCCGACTGGTCCGTGCCGAGCCCAAGGGCGCCAGCAATATCTATCATCTCGACCCGCATGGGCTCGGCGAGATGCGCGCCTGGCTCGATCGCATGTGGGGCGATGCGCTCGACGCCTTCAAACGGGAAGTCGACAACAGCAAGGAGAAGAGGAAATGACGACTATGATCAAGCCCGCACCGGTCAGGAAGTCGGTGACCGTGGAGGTGCCGCTCGACAAGGCATTCGATGTGTTCACGACAGGGTTCGGACGGTGGTGGCCGGCTTCGCACTCAATCGGCAAATCCGCCCTGACGACCGCGGTGATCGAACCGAAAGCCGGCGGCCGCTGGTACGAGATCGGCGAGGATGGGTCACAATGCGATTGGGGCGAGGTTCTCGCCTGGGATCCGCCGTCGAGGCTGACGCTCGCCTGGCGTATCGGGGCCGGCTGGCGCTACGATCCGGCATTGCTGACCGAGGTCGACATCCGCTTTGTCGCGCTCGGCGAGAATTCGACGCGGGTGGAACTCGAGCACCGGCTTCTGGAGAACATGGGCGAGACCGCAGAAGCAGCGCGCCAGGCCTTCGAATCGGAGCGTGGCTGGAGTGGTGTCCTTGGCGCCTACGCGGCTGAGGCCAAACGCTACGCTGCCTGATCGGCAGGCCTCTAAGCCCGATATCCAGCGAGGCCGTCGCAGCGTCGGCCTCGCCTCATTCCCGGTGCAGCATATGCCGTTCTGCCCGACCACCGGGACTAATGTTGTTGGGCGACCGATTCCCCGACCGGGGCACACCACACCTGGCGTTGTCGCGGACTACCCGGCGGTTGGTCGGCGGCGATGGCAGAGCTGGATTACCGGTGCTTCTCGACGAAAGCCTTGCAGGCGGGTGACAACTGCTCGATCATGCTCTGAAGGTCGCATTTGCCGATCGGTGTCATTGGGCAAAGCCGTTTGTAGTCAGGCTTGCATTCCTTGCCCTGAAAAGATTTGAAGGCCTTTGCATCGGCGGTAATCGGGTTCAAAAGTATTCCCGAACAAACCAACGCAAGGCTGGTGAACAGATACTTCGCCATAAACACCCTCCCTTTATTACCGGTAATTATAGAGATGCTAAATTAGAATTCTCTAATTATCAATCTTTAATTATCAATCTTGGGCAACCGGCAGCTCGCAAGGTCGTCTGCTATCCGTCCGTTGCGCACGGAGAGGCCGATGCTCAAGCCAATCGTGCCGCCGCTCCATCTTTGTGTTTGACCATGATCTTTTCGGAAAACCGGTTTCCACTTTTCAGGATCATGGTCTAGACCTGACAGGCACCTTATCCGGAAATCCGATGGCGGGAGGCGCTGGTGGAAGGCCAGGACGAACACATGACCGGCGCCAGGGCCGCTGAGGAGCGCCGCGCCGACATCTATGACGAGGACGGCGTCATCCTGTCGTCGTTTCTCACCCAGATCGGTGCCGCGATCGCCGATCGCGATACGCTGACGCTGAAGCGCGAAGTCGACGATCTGCACCAGTCGGAACTCGGCCACCTGCTCGAGGCGCTGCACCCGGAACAGCGCCGCGCCCTGGTCGAATTGCTGGGCAAGGATTTCGATTTTTCCGCGCTGACCGAGGTCGACGAGGCGATCAGGCGCGACATCGTCGACAATCTGCCCAATGCGCAGATCGCCCAGGCCGTGCAGGAGCTCGATTCCGACGATGCCGTCTACATCCTCGAGGACCTCGACCAGGAGGACCAGGACGAGATCCTGTCGCAACTGCCGTTCACCGAGCGGATCAGGCTGCGGCGCTCGCTCGACTATCCCGAAGAGACCGCCGGCCGCCGCATGCAGACGGAGTTCGTCGCGGTGCCGCCATTCTGGACGATCGGCCAGACCATCGACTACATGCGCGAGGACAACAACCTTCCCGACCGTTTCAGCCAGATCTTCGTCATCGATCCGAGCTTCAAGCTGCTCGGCGCCATCGACCTCGACCAGATCCTGCGCACCAAGCGCTCGGTCAAGGTCGAAGAGGTCATGCATGAGACCAGGCATGCCATCCCGGCCACCATGGACCAGGAGGAGGCGGCACGCGAATTCGAACAATACGATCTTCTGTCCGCTGCCGTCGTCGACGAGAACGAGCGGCTGGTCGGCGTGCTGACCATCGACGACGTCGTCGACGTCATCCAGCAGGAGGCCGAGGAAGATCTGCTGCGCATGGGCGGCGTCGGCGACGAAGAACTCTCGGACAGCATCCTTTCGACTTCGCGCTCGCGTGTGCCGTGGCTGCTGGTCAACCTTTTGACGGCCTTCCTCGCGGCTTCGGTGATCGGCCTGTTCGACCGCACCATCGAGCATATCGTGGCGCTGGCGGTGCTGATGCCGATCGTCGCCGGCATGGGCGGCAATGCCGGCTCGCAGACCATGACCGTCACCGTGCGGGCGCTGGCGACGAGGGACCTCGATATCTACAATGCCGGCCGCATCATCCGCCGCGAAATCGGGGTGGGCTTCATCAACGGCATCATCTTCGCCATCCTGATCGGCATCGTCGCGGCTGCCTGGTTCCACGATCGCAATCTCGGCGGCATCATCGCGGCGGCGATGATCATCAACATGTTCGTGGCGGCTCTGGCGGGCATCCTGATCCCGCTGCTGCTCGACCGCTTCAAGATCGATCCGGCTGTGGCTTCGGCGGTTTTCGTCACTACGGTCACCGATGTCGTCGGTTTCTTTGCCTTTCTCGGGCTTGCCACATGGTGGTTCGGCGTAGGCTGAACGGCACCTCAATTGACTTTTACGTAAATGCCGTGCGAGGCTTTGGAAGGTGCCTTGTCCGCCGATTCTGGTACGCGCCTGGATGCCGGCGGCGCCGGCCAGTTGGAACTCGCGGCGTGGCCGGGGCATTGGAGTGGCGATGCGGGAATATTATTCGATCACGGAGCTGACCCGCGAATTCGACGTGTCGACGCGGACGTTGCGCTTCTACGAGGACGAAGGGCTGGTGCAGCCGGTAAGGCGCGGCCGCACCCGGCTGTTCCGTCCGTCGGACCGGCATCTCATCCGCCAGATCATGCGCGGCAAGAGGCTCGGCTTCTCGATCAACGAGATCCGCGAAATCATCCAGATGTACAGGGAGCCGCCCGGCGAGGTCGGCCAACTCAAGCTGATGATCAAGCGCATCGAGGAAAAGCGCGAGGATCTTCGCCAGAAACGCCGCGACCTCGAGGAGACCCTGGCCGAGCTCGACCAGGCCGAGGAATCCTGCGTCGAGCGGCTGGTTGAACTCGGCGTCACCACGTAAGCGCGGTGTCAGCCCCGGCTCAAATCCAGCGCCGCACCCTTTTGGCGTAGTCCCGGTACTTCTTGCCGAATTTGGCCGTCAGCACCTTCTCCTCGCTCTCGATCGTCAGCTTCTGCGTCAGGAACGCCGCGATGACCGCGAGCGGCAGGAACCAGGCGATCCCCGAGACAAAGGCGAGGCTGACCAGCAGCAATGTGTTGGCGAGGTAGATCGGGTTGCGGCTGACGGCGAAGGGTCCGGTGGTCACCAGATGGTCCGGCACGCCGTTGGGGTTGAGCGTCGTTTTGGCGCGGATCATGGTGCGGATCGCGGTGAACCAGAGCGCGGCGACCGCCACCAACCCCACAAGGCCGGCGGCGAACAGGATGTCGCCGAGAAGATCGCCGATCCACGGCAGTGGATAGAAAAACCCTAGCGCGACGCTGACGATGATGGCGGCGACATAGATCAGCGGCGGCCATGGGATGTGCCCCAGCTTCGGCTGCCCAGGATTTTGCTGCACGGGTTTCGGGTGACTGTCGGTCATTGTTGTCCTCCCTCGATTAGCGCGTTCTCGGTTCCGCCGTCTCGGTTTGGGCGGTGCAGGTGCCGGCGAGCTCGCCAATATGCGCCTTCCACTCCGGGGACTGGTCGTTGCTGTAGAGCCGGTCAAGCGAGGCTTCGCCCTGGAGAGTGTCCAGCATGCAGGCACAATAGCTGGAGCAGAACTCGGTGTCGCGCGCCTGCTCGCAGGATATTTGGCAGGATTTCAGAAAGTTCACCTCCCTGCTTTCGACCCGCGCCGGCATGAATTGCGAAAACAGCCAGACCGAGCCGATCAGCAGCGGCTGATGGATCAGATAAAAGGCAAGGCTGTGCCGGCCGATGAAGACCAGCGGGTTTGCCCAGCGGCCTGGCGTCATGGCCGACAGCCGGGTCAGCACGCCGGAGGTGGCGGCGAGTTTGGTAACCGCGATGCCGGCAAGCACGGCGCCGAACCAGGGCAGCAGCGGAACATAGTCGTTGGAGTGCGGATTGGTCGCCGATAGACCGACCCACCACAAAGCCGGATGATCGAAGGCCTCGGATCTGAGGTAGAAGGGCGCCGCGATGACAAACGCCGCGACAAGCAGTGTCAGCAGCGCCGGCAGCCGCAGGAACGCCAGGCCGAGCAGGCTGGCGAGCGCGATCTCGTGCAATATGCCGAAAAAAACGAAGCCGTCGGGCGTGGCGATTCGGGTGACCAGCGATATTGCGAGAGCCGCCCCGGCAACCATGGCGAAGCGCTTCCAGAAGCCTGTCCAGCGGATTTTCTTGCCATGGGCGAGATAGAGGCTGACGCCGACCAGGAACAGGAAGCTCGAGGCGATGCAGCGCGCGTAGATTTTCCACCAGCCGAAGGCGGTGAGGCCGGGATCGGTGTAGCCGAAAAATTCGAGATCCCAGGTGAAATGATAGCTCGCCATGGCAAGCAAAGCGATGCCGCGTGCGATGTCGATGGCGGCGATGCGCTTCGCCTTCGGTTGATCCTGAACGGCGGTGGTCGGCGTGGCGATGCTCATCGGTCTCGCTGTCTTGGTTCAGCCCCGGCAAGACGACTATCACGGTTGCCACCGTCAAAAGAAGCAGTCCTCGCGTCGCGTTGGCGCGGGTCAGCATTAGAACTCGCTTTAGGCCAGAGCCGGAAAGCCTTTGGCCGGCTTCGCTTTTTGCCGTGAAGGCGTCGGTTTCCTGTTACCCGGCCAGGAATCGCCGCGGCAGATTTGTGCTCCAAACCCTGCTTTGGGCGATTCTGCTTCGGGGAAAGCAATGGCTACCCATGTGCGCCATCCTATCTGGCTTGCGGCCTTGCGGCCGGCGGATGCACGCACCTTCGCCTCGCTTTATGCGGTCGAATCGTTCGCGCGCGCCACCGTCTCCAGCGTCATCCCGATCCAGGCCTATGAGATCCTGCACAACGAGCAGATCGTCTCGATCCTCTACACGGTCGTGGCAATGCTCGGCCTCTCGGCGACGCTGTTCATGCCGATGTTGATCCGGCGCTTTGCCCGGCGCTGGGTCTATACCGCCGGTGCCTGCCTGCTGGCCGTCGGCTCGCTGTTCTTCGTCACTCATACGCTTGCTGGCCAAACGGTCGGCATGCTCTGCCGCGTCATCGGCGCCAGCGCGCTGGCGATCACGCTCAACCTCTACATCATGGACCACATCCGCAAGACCGATTTCATGCAGGCCGAGTCGCTGCGCATGGCGTGGTCGATGCTTGCCTGGACCGCCGGGCCGACGCTCGGCATTTTCCTCTACACGCGTTTCGGCATCTATGCCGCGCATAGCGCGGTGGCCGTCTTCGCCATGGCCCTGCTGGCGCTGTTCTGGACCTACCGGCTTGGCGACAACCCGTCGATCCGCCCGGGCAAGACGCGGCCGGTCAATCCGCTGGCCAATATCGGCCGCTTCGTCGCGCAGCCAAGGCTGAGGCTGGCCTGGCTGATCGCCTTCGGCCGTTCCTGCTTCTGGACGACGTTCTTTGTCTATGGGCCGCTGTTCATGGTGATCACCGGCGAGGGCGAGCTCGCCGGTGGCCTCTTGGTTTCGGCCGGCAATGCGCTTTTGTTCATGGCCATCTTCTGGGGCAGGGCGGGAAAGCGTTTCGGCGGCCGGCGCACCATGACGTTTGCCTATTTCGCCATGTCGGCGACGCTGCTGGCGGCCGGCGCCGTCGGCGAGGCCGCGCCGCTCGTCACCGGCGCGTTGCTGCTTTGCGGTGCCTTCTTCACCATCGCGCTCGATGCGCTGGGCTCGACCGCGTTCATGCGCTCGGTGCGCTCGTATGAGCGGGCGCAGATGGCGGCGGTCTACCGCACCTATCTCGACTTTTCCGAGCTGACGCCGCCGCTGGTCTATTCAGTGGTGCTGGCGTTCTTCGGCCTGGGCGCGGTTTTCGCGACGCTCGGCCTGCTGGCGGCGGTCTGCGGCTTCGTCACTTGGCGCTATCTGCCCAAATCGCTTTGATGTTCAAGCGCCGCATGCCGCTCGCGCACCCAGTTGTGGAAGCGGTGCAAATCATATTCCTCGGGCATCAGCACGCCGGCCTTATGGCGCATCGAGCGCAGGCCCTTCTGGTTGACCTCGCAGATATCAGCGTCTTCCTCCAGCACCTGGGTACCGAAGGCGACGATGTTGTCGATATCCGCAGCCGGATCGACGAGCGCTTCGGGCGAAAAAAGCCATTCGGCGGTGAGTTCGGTCTGCTCCGGCCCAAGCGGCACCAGCCGCACGGTCCTGACATAGTCGACATGGCCGACGACGAACATCGACGGCAAGTTGGTGGCATAGGTCTGCCCGGCAGCACGCTCGGCCGGCGTCAGGCTCGAAAAGACCGAGCCGTGGACGCGCCCGTCGCGCGACCAGGTTTCGGCCCCGGCCCGCAAGCCGCCGGCAAATTCCGGCGCGTCATTGTCGGCGTGGCGCGCCCATTCGGGGTCGTCGTGCCGGCCCATCAGGCCGCGGCCATAGATCGGCACCAGCCGCGACAGGTCCTTGTGGACGCCAGGGCAGTGCAGGCACTCGTTGAAGTTCTCCCAAAATATCTTCCAGTTGCAGTTCATAACCTTGCGCAGCACATGGCCGCTCAGCAGCGTTTCCAGCGGCCAGTTGGCGAGGTTGCCGGATGCCGGATCGAAGGATGTTTCAGCCGAACCGGCAGCGTCTTCCGCGAGGTTGACGAAAACGAAACCGCTCCACACCGACAGTGCTACGCGGTAGAGCGGATGATCGGCCTTGTCGAAACCGTCCGGCAGCGATTTCGATGGCACGCGCACCAGATCGCCGCGCAGCGAATAGGACCAGGCGTGGTAGGGGCAGGTGATGAGCCGCGCCTTCAGCCGTCCTTCGCTCTGCTGGCAAAGCTGCGAGCCGCGATGCCGGCAGGTGTTGTGGAAGGCGCGCAATTCGCCGGTCTCGTCGCGCAGCACGACGATCTCCTGCGTGCCTATGCGAAACGTCCTGAATGCCAGCGGCTGGGCAAGGTCGGCCTCGCGGCAGACCAGCAGCCAGTTGCGATACCAGATGGCCTCGAGATCGCGCTGATAGCCTGCGATGTCCCAATAGGCCGATGACGGCAGCGTCGGCTCGGCCCGCGTCAGGCCGTTATAGGGACCGCGCTCATTCGGGCTGGGTTGCATGCCGGCTTCCTCCCCATCCGCCAGCCGACACCCGGCTGTGAGAATTGTCAATTGCGGCGCCGGCCGGCGAGCTTGGCGAGGCGGCGCATTCGCCACACGATCCGGCGGAATTTGGTTTGCCGGGCGCGGCGATTCTGCCTATAGTCGCTGATGTCGTCGGTTCCGTTTGGAACCAAGAGGGAATGCGGTGCGGGCGAAATTCTTGCCCAATGCCGTGGCTGCCCCCGCAACTGTGTGCGGTAGTCCTCTCCATATGCCACTGAAGATTTTCTTCGGGAAGGTGGGGAAGGGCGCTGATCCGCGAGCCAGGAGACCTGCCGGCGACAGGAAACTGACTTCTATGCCCTCGGGTGGAGGGCGAAAGGACAAGACATGAATACCGCTTCCGTCTCGCTCGGCGCTTCCGTCTCCTCGCAGTCGCGTTTCATGCAGCTGGCGCTTGCTGCATTCCTCGGCATTTTCGTCATGGGCTTTGTCGGCTTCTCGCACATCGATGCGGTCCACAATGCCGCCCACGACTATCGCCACTCGATGGGCTTTCCCTGCCACTGACAAGGGGCTGACATCATGACACTGTTTCGCAACGTCGTGTTCATCGCGGCGATCGCAGGGCTCGTGGCCGGCGTCGTTCTCGCCTGCATGCAGGCCTATGCCACGGTGCCGCTGATCCTGAAGGCGGAAGTCTACGAACAGGCCGGCGGCGGCCATGACCATGCCGCGGCACCTGCGGCACCGGTCGAAAACGCCGGGGGCACGATGGCTATAAGCAGCGCCGCGCCGGCACCGGCTGAAGCAATGGCTCCGGCGGAGGACGAAGGCTGGGCGCCGGCCGACGGTTTCGAACGCTTTGCCTTCAGCGTCGTTGCCAATATCGTCACCGGCATCGGCTTCGCGTTGGTCCTGGTTGCGGTTTCGGAGTTCGCCGGCGGCATCGGCAATTGGCGCCAGGGCCTGTTCTGGGGGCTTGCCGGCTTTGCCGTGTTCACGCTGGCGCCGGGCCTCGGCCTGCCGCCGGAATTGCCGGCAATGCCGGCGGCCGACCTTGTCCAACGCCAGATCTGGTGGTGGGCAACGGTGGTGGCGACCGCCGCCGGTCTCGGCCTGCTCGCCTTCCGCAGATCGCTGCCGCTGGCGGTCCTTGCCGTGGCGTTGATGGTGGCGCCGCATATTGTCGGCGCGCCGCAGCCCGACAGCTTCGAGACGACAATCCCGGAAGGCCTGCATCATCAGTTCGTGGTGGCGGTGACGCTGACCAATCTGGTGTTCTGGCTGGTGCTCGGCGCGGTCGTCGGCGTGGTGCGCGGCCGCTTCACCGGCACGGCGACCAGCCTGCGCGACAGCTTTGCCTGACCGCGCTGCCGGGGCGCTGACCCTGATCATCGGCGGTGCGCGCTCCGGCAAGAGCGTGCATGCCGAGAGGCTGGTGAGTGCCTGTCCGGCGCCATGGAGCTATATCGCGACGGCGCAAGCCTATGACGAGGAGATGCGCGAACGGATCGCGCTGCACCGCTCGCGCCGCAGCGCCGGCTGGACGACCATCGAGGCGCCGCTCGACCTTGCCGGCGCGATCGAGGCACTGCCTGACGGCCAGCCGGTGCTGATCGATTGCCTGACGCTGTGGCTGACCAACCATATGCTGGCCGAACATGATGTCGAGGCCGAATGCCGAAGGCTGGCAGATGTGCTGTCGCGGCCGCGTGGACCCTGGTTCGTGGTGTCCAACGAGGTCGGCCAGGGCATCGTGCCGGAGAATGCGCTGGCAAGACGGTTTCGCGACGCGGCCGGCCGGTTGAACCAGGACGTTGCCGCCGTCGCTGACACCGTGCTTTTGATGGTGGCGGGGCTGCCGCTCAGGGTGAAATGACATGGCTGATACCGACCACATCGATCCCAAGGACGAGGAACGCCACCGCGCGAAGATGGCCAAGCGCAAGGCGGTGCAGGACGCCGAGGTTGCAGCCAAGACGGTCGAGAAAGGGCTGTTGATCGTCAACACCGGTCCGGGCAAGGGCAAGACCACGGCCGCCTTCGGGCTGGCGCTCAGAATGCTCGGCTACGGCAAGCGCGTCGGCGTCGTCCAGTTCATCAAAGGCAAATGGCACACCGGCGAGAAGGATGCTTTTGCCTGCTTCGGCGACCGCGTCGTCTGGCACGCCATGGGCGAGGGCTTTACCTGGGAAACGCAGGACCTGAAGCGCGACATCGCGGCCGCTGAGGCCGCCTGGGCCAAGGCGCTCGAGCTGATGGCCGAGCCGTCGATCAGCCTCGTGGTGCTCGACGAACTCAACATCGCGTTGCGCTACGATTATCTCGACCTCGAAAAGGTGGTCGCAGCGCTGAAGGCGCGTCGCGAGGGCCTGCATGTCGTCGTCACCGGCCGCAATGCCAAGCCGGTATTGGTCGAGGCAGCCGATCTGGTCACCGAGATGGGAGTGACCAAGCACCACTTCTCCGCCGGCGTGAAGGCGCAGCAAGGGATAGAGTTCTGAGGGGTTTGGCGATCGGGGAAGGGCGTTTCGGAGCAGGCGGCGCCGGCGAAGCTGCCGATCTCCCCCCTTATAGGGGAGATGCCCGGCAGGGCAAAGGGGGGCACTGTCCCTCGGCCTGTCAGTCGGAGACAACTACGTCGTCAGACCGTCATTAGCAGGTGAACGGTCAAGAGGCTGGCGATCCTTCGCGCCCCCCCTCTGTCCTGCCGGACATCTCCCCCGCGAGGGGGGAGATTGGATGGCGCTTCGGATTTCGCCAACCTCGAACGTCAAAGGCAGGGAATGAGAAGCGCAAAGCTGGGGCGATTATTCTTTGGGCACAGCAATTTTGTTCTTGCTTTGTGCCGGCAGCTATGGTACTAATCTCGCTATGGTGCTAACTGGCTCCAACGACCCGCCGCTTGGCGGGTTTTTTGTTTCCGCTCGATCTCGGGCGCAGGTCACGCCAAGACAACAACCACTGCGACCACCCCGAACAGCGCGATCAGCAGTAAGTCGGCGACCCGGTAAAGTTTCAGCGCCCGTCGGATGTCGGTGCTCTCGATATCGTCGCGGCGGCCGCCTTCGCCCATCAACGCGTCTTCGACCATGACGCCGTCATAGGAACGGGGGCCGGCGAGCGCCAGGCCGAGCGCACCGGCCATCGCTGCTTCCGGCCAGCCGGCATTGGGCGAGCGGTGTTTTTTCGCATCGCGCCGCACAGCATGCCAGGCGGCTTTGGCATCGGCGCCCTTGACCAGGAAAGCGGCAAGCACGATCAGCAGCGCCGTCAGCCGTGATGCCGGCAGGTTGATCCAATCGTCGAAGCGCGCCGCCGCCCAGCCGAAGGCCTCGTGGCGCGGGGTGCGGTGGCCGATCATCGAATCGGCGGTGTTGGCGGCCTTGTAGGCGACGCCGCCGGCGAGCCCGCCAACGCCGATCCAGAACGCCGGCGCGACGACGCCGTCGGAGAAGTTCTCGGCCAGGCTTTCGATCGCGGCGCGGCAGACAGCGGCCCTGTCGAGCTTTTCCGGGTCGCGGCCGACGATCCGCGAGACGGCAATGCGGCCCATGTCCAGTCCGCCGCTGTCGAGGGCGTCGGCCACCGCTTCGACATGCTCGGCCAGGCTCTTCTGCGACAGCAGCGACGTCGCCAGGATTGCGATGACCAACAAGCCGAGGGGAATGCTCCAAAGCATGGCTTCGATCCAGAAGGCGAGGGCGGCCGGCACCAGCACGATGACCAGCAGCGCGAGCACGCCCCAGCGGCGACGGTGGGCGTCGGAATCAGTGGCGCGGTTGAGCCTGCCGTCGAGAAAGGATATCAGCCTGCCGAACCAGGTGACGGGATGGCCAATGGTATCGAAGAGCTGGGCCGGGTAGCCGAGTACAAGTTCGATGGCCAGCGACAGGAAAGTGATCAGGATCGACATGAAGTCTCTTGATGGAGTGACGGCGGCAGTGGACCACGGCGGAAGCCTTGGCCGGGCGAGGGCGCTTTTCCCTCACGCGCCGCTGCCTTTCGTCGACCTCTCGACCGGGATCAATCCGCACTCCTACCCGCTTTTCGATTTGCCCGCCACCGCCCTGTCGCGATTGCCGGAAGCAGCGCGTGCCCGCGAATTGGCCGAAGTCGCGGCAAGCGCCTATGGCGCTCCATCGGCGGCGAATGTCGCAGCGGCGCCCGGCACGCAGATCCTGTTGCCGCGCGTCGCTTCGCTGGTCAGCCCGGGCAGGGCGCTGGTGCTCGGGCCGACTTATGCCGAGCATCGGCGGGCAGCGGCGATCGCCGGCCATGCGGCGGCTGAAGTCGATGATTTCGAAGCCTTGGCGGCGGCCGACCTTGCCGTCGTCGTCAATCCCAACAACCCGGACGGGCGCGTCGTCGAGCGCGAAAGATTGCTTCGACTTGCCGCAAAATTGCGCGCCAGAGGCGGGCTGCTGGTCGTCGACGAGGCCTTCATGGATGTCGGCCCACGCAGCGAAAGTCTCGCTGGCGACGTCGACCAGGGCGGCATCGTCGTGCTGCGCTCGTTCGGCAAGTTCTTCGGCCTGGCCGGCCTGCGGCTTGGCTTTGCATTGACCGAGGCGCTGACGGTCGAGCGGCTGCAGGCGCAATTCGGGCCATGGGCGATTTCCGGGCCGGCGCTCGAATATGGCATAAGGGCGCTTGCCGATACCGGCTGGCAGGCCGGGATGCGGCGCCGATTGGCCGAGGATGCCGCACGGCTCGATGCGCTGTTCGGCCGGTTCGGCGTGCCTGTCGCCGCTGGCACCGCGCTGTTCCGCTATATCAGGCTGGCGAACGCCGCCCGCCTGTTTTCGGTGCTCGGCCAGCGCGGCATCCTGCTTCGGCATTTCGCCGACCGGCCGGATGTGTTGCGCGCCGGCCTGCCGGGAGCCGACGAAGAATGGCGGCGGCTCGAATCAGCGCTTGCCGGCTGGGCCTCGCGGCGCGACGATGATGCCAAGGGAGAAACGATCCAATGATCCATGTCTGCTCGCTGTCCAAAGTCGAGGAAACGGTGACGAAGACCGGGGCCGGGCGGCTGCTTTCGCTGCTCGCTGCCGGCACGGAGGTGATGCGGCCGGCCTCGATCACCAGGGAAAACCATCTGCACCTGGTCATGCACGACATTGCGGTAGCGCAGGAGGGCATGACCATGCCGGGCGAGGAGCATGTCTTGAACCTGCTCGATTTCGCCCGCCAATGGGATCGCTCGCGGCCGCTGGTGGTGCATTGCTATGCCGGCATCAGCCGGTCGACCGCCTCGGCCTACATTATCGCGGCAGCGCTGGCGCCGAAGCGCGACGAAGCCGAACTGGCCAAGACGCTGCGCGCGCTGTCGCCCACGGCGACACCCAATCCGCGGCTGATCGCAATTGCCGACGCACTGCTCGAGCGCGACGGCCGCATGAGCCGCGCCATCGAGGCGATCGGGCGCGGCGCCGAAGCGTTTGAGGGCACGCCGTTTGCGCTGAGGATCGAGGGCTAGTTACGCCAGCCAATCCGCCAGCTTTGCCTTGCGCACGTCCTTCAGCAAGCTGATGAAGCCGTCGGCTTGATGCTCGGCGGTGAGCCGGCCTTTTTCGGCGGTTGCAATGCTGGCGTCGCCGACCACGCCATTCGGGTTGAGGTCGCTGGCGATCCAGGCGAAGGCGTGCGTTCCGGTGTGGCGCAGCAGCGAAAATTCCTTTTCGGCGCGCGCAACCTTGGAGACGAAATTGTCGGCCTTGGCCATGTCGACGAGGTCGGGCCGGAAGTGCAGCATCAGCGAGGTCTCGACGTCGCCGCCATGAATGCCGTGGCGGTCTTCGAGGTCGGTGTACATGCCGGCCGGCCGGCCAAACCGTTGCCAGCTGGTCTTTACCGCCAGCATCTTTGCCCGCACGCGCAATTCGCGGGTGACGATGCCCATGATCTCCTCATTGCCGCCATGCGAGTTGACGACAATCAGTTTTCGCACGCCGGCGCGTGCGACCGACAGGCCAAGTTCGGTCCACGCCTCGACCAGGGTCGTCGCCGGCAGAGTGAGGGTGCCGGGCGCATGCAAATGCTCGTTCGACTTGCCCACCGCCTGAACCGGCAGGATGCGGATGTCGAGATCGCCGGGCAGGCGCGCGATCACCGTTTCCAGCATGCCGTTCATGATCGAGGTGTCGGTCGAAACCGGCAGATGGGGCCCGTGCTGCTCGATCGCCGCCAGCGGCAGAACGGCAATGGTCGCCTCAGGATCGACGGTCGCGTATTCGGTGGTCCGGTAGTCACCCCACCATACGCGTTTTTTTGTTCCGGCCATTTTTTACCTCGAAGAGACTGGATGCGCGCTTGATGAGGGGCGGCACCAACCTTTGTCGTGTAACTTGAGATCATCGGCCTGTCGATTCCAGCCGCTGGCCAGCGCTCCTCAACCCGACGCGATGACCTCGATCTCGACCTTAAACTCCGGCCGGGCAAAGCCGGACACGATCATCAGCGTCGAGGCCGGCGCCGGACTGGCGAACAGCCGGTCGCGAACCTCCATATAGGGCCGCAGGAAGGCGCGGTCGGTGACGTAGGCGTTGATGCGGACGATGTCGGACAGGCCGAGCCCGGCCTCGCCGAGAATCGCCGCTATGTTCTGGAAACAGAGCTCGGCCTGTGCGCCGGCCTCCTCGGGGATCTGGTCGTCCGCTGTGATCGCGACCTGGCCCGAACACAGCACCAGCCGCTTGCCGGGCGGCAGCTCGACGCCATGGCTGTAGCGGGCGAAGGGCGGCTTGATCGACTTCGGCGTGAGAAATTTGAACATGGCAATCTCCGTTCACGGCAGCGTAAAGCTGGATGTAGGCGGGCATCAAGATGGCGGTGCATGTCACGAGGGCGATTGTGGACAGGCGATCAAAAAATAGGCACGATGCCTTCCGTACAGCATGACCCGTCCGGCCTTCGCGCCGCCATTGCACAGGCGGGCATTGCACAAGCGGGCGGTCCCGACGCAACGCGCCGGTGGCATGTGTCTTGCTTCTTGAAACAATGGTGTCGAGCCCGGCGCGTGATGCGCCGGAGCGAACAAAGGGTGGTGTGGATGTACGGAAGACTCAAGATTTCGGCGGGCGTGATCGTGCTGCTTGGCGCAGGTACGCTTGCCGCGGCAGCGAACGAAAAAGTCACCTTCGGCACCAACTGGCTGGCCGAGCCGGAACATGGCGGTTACTACCAAGCCGTGGTGGATGGTACCTATGCCGCATGCGGCATCGACGTGACGATCATGCAGGGCGGCCCACAGGTCAGCGGCCGGCCGCTGCTGCTCGCAGGTAAGATCGATTTCTACATGGGCGGCAATCTGCTGTCGGCCTTCGATGCCGTGCAGCAAGGCATACCGATGCGCGTCGTGGCCGCCGACTTCCAGAAGGACCCGCAGGTCATCATGTCCCATCCCGGCCAGGGGCTGGACAAATGGGAAGACCTGAAGAACGCCGACCAGTACATCCTCGGCGACGAAGGTGCGCAGACCTTCTTCCAGTGGATGGTCACCGACCTCGGCTTCGATGCCGCAAAACGCGTGCCCTACACTTTCAACCCGGCTCCGTTCATCGCCAACAAGAAGTCGATCCAGCAGGGCTACGTCACCTCGGAGCCATTCGCCGTCCAGAAGCAGGGCGGTTTCACGCCGAACCAGTTCCTGCTGGCCGACTATGGCTGGGACACATATGCAACGACGGTCGAAACCATGCAGGAGACGGTCGACAAGCGGCCCGAGGTGGTCCAGTGCTTCGTCGATGGCTCGGCCAAGGGCTGGTACAATTATCTCTACGGCGACAACAAGGCCGCCAACGAGATGATCAAGAAGGAAAATCCGGACATGACGGATGAGCAGATCGCCTTCTCGATCGAGCAGCTGAAGAAGTTCGGCGTGGTCGATTCCGGCGACAGCGAAAAGCTCGGCATCGGCGCCATGACCGATGCGCGCATCCAGAGTTTTTACGACAAGATGGTCAAGGCCAAGGTAACACCGGCGGGCATCGACATCAAGAAGGCCTACACGCTGGCCTTCGTCAACAAGAGCGTCGGGCTCGACCTGAAGAAGTAGGCCGTGAAGCTGGAGAAAGTGGCGCAACAGCCAGGAAGCGTATCGGGGCCGACGCTGTTGGCGCTGCGTGGGGTCGGCAAGGTGTTTTCCAACGGCGTCACCGCGCTCAGCAATGTCGAGCTGACGATCCGGGAAGGCGATTTCCTCAGCCTGCTCGGACCGTCGGGCTGCGGCAAGTCGACGGCGCTGCGGCTGATTGCCGGCCTGTCGACGCCGACCTCGGGTGTGCTCGACTGGCGCGGCAGCGGCGCCCTCGATCGTTCAAATATCGGCGACCGCTCGAATATCGGCTTCGTCTTCCAGGAGCCGACGCTGCTGCCCTGGGCCGATGTCTTCGACAATGTCTGGCTGCCGCTGCGGCTGAAGGGTGTGTCGCGGGCCAAGGCGGCGCCGGCGGTGATGGAGATGCTGGCGCGGGTTCACCTGACCGGATTCGAGAATGCCGTGCCGCGCGAATTATCAGGCGGCATGAAGATGCGCGTCTCGATTGCCCGCGCCATGGTGACCAAGCCGCGCATTCTGTTGATGGACGAGCCATTCGCCGCACTCGACGAGATCACCCGCTTCAAGCTCAACAACGATCTTCTGGAGCTATGGCAGGATGAGCGTTTTACCGTCGTTTTCGTCACTCACAGCGTCTTCGAAAGCGTTTTCCTCTCCAACCGCGTCGTCGTGATGGCGGCGCGGCCGGGCCGAGTGTTCGCGGAGCTTGCCGTCGACGCGCCCTATCCGCGCGACGAGGCGTTTCGCACCTCGCCCGACTATGCCGCGCTCTGCCGCCAGGCATCCGACGTGCTGATCGGCGCCATCAACTCAACTGCCGGACCGCATCATGACGGCCATTGAAGAACCAGTCCTGGCGCTCGACCCGGAGGAGGCGCGCCGCGTCCGCCAGGAGCGCTTCGAGCGCATCGGCAGATGGCTGCTGCCGCTGGCCATCATGATCCTGGCGATCTGGCTGTGGGACCGTGTCTGCGTCTGGAACGACATCCCGAAATACATCCTGCCGCGTCCCGGCGTGGTGCTGCAGACGTTGCATGACGATGCCGGGCTGCTGTTCTCCTCGCTGCTGGTGACACTCAGGATCACCTTCTTGAGCCTGCTTCTCGCCGTCATCGGCGGCGTCGGGCTGGCGGTGCTGTTCGCTCAGTCGAAATGGGTGGAGATGTCGTTCTTTCCGTTCGCCATCGTGCTGCAGGTGACGCCGATCGTCGCGATCTTTCCGCTGATCAACATCTATGTCGACAACCAGACGACAAAGCTTTTGCTTTGCGCCTGGATCGTCGCCTTCTTCCCAATCCTCTCCAACACCACGCTCGGCCTCAATTCCGTCGACCGCAATCTGCGCGATTTGTTCAAGCTCAACGGCGCGACCCGCTGGCAGCAATTGCGCTATCTGCGGCTGCCGGCGGCGATGCCTTATTTCCTCGGCGGGCTGAAGATCGCCGGCGGCCTGTCGCTGATCGGCGCGGTGGTGGCCGAGTTCGTCGCCGGCGCCACCGGCCAGTCGTCCGGCCTAGCCTCGCGCATCATCGAGGCCGGCTACCGGCTCAACGCACCAAGGCTGTTCGCGGCGCTGATCCTGATCTCGCTGACCGGCATCCTGATCTTCCTGGTGCTGTCGCTCGTATCGCATCTCATTTTGCGGCGCTGGCACGAGAGCGCACTGAGGCAGGAGCGGTGATGGTGGGCAGCGCCGCCTTGATACCAGCTTCTGGTTCCTACCATCTTTCCAACGTCCGGCTTCACGCGTCGCTGACGCCGGGCCTTGCTGGAGGCTTCGACGCCGACGGCTTTGCGCTTGCCGATATCGCCGTCGCAGACGGCAGAATTTCCAATATTGTCGGACATAGCCGATCCAATGCACCGGCGGATGCCCCCGACCTCGGCGGCCGGATCGTGCTGCCGTGCTTCGTCGACTGCCACACGCATATCGACAAGGGCCATATCTGGCCTCGAAAGCCCAATCCCGACGGCACTTTCATGGGCGCGTTGAACGCGACCGGCGCCGACCGCGCGGCGCGCTGGAGCGCCGACGACGTTGCCCGCCGCATGGATTTTTCGCTGCGCTCTGCCTATGCGCATGGCACCAAGGCGCTGCGTACGCATCTCGACAGCGTTGCGCCGCAGGAAGAGATCTCCTGGCCGGTGTTCGAGACGATGCGGGAGAAATGGCGCGGCCGCATCGAGCTGCAGGCGGCCTGCCTGCTCGGCATCGAAGGCGTGCGCGACAGGAAATGGTTCGAGAGGCTGGCCAAGCGGGTGGCTGCCGCCAAGGGCGTGCTCGGCGTCGTCACCTATATGGTGCCGGACCTCGAGGAACTGCTTGACCAGGTGTTTGCGCAGGCGATCAAGCATGGCCTCGACCTCGATTTCCATGCCGACGAGACCGACGATGTCTCGGCGATCTCGCTCAAGAAGATTGCCGAAGCCGCCCTCTGGAACGGTTTTGACGGGAACATCCTGGTCGGCCATTGCTGCTCGCTGGCGCGCCAGCCCGATCTCGAGGTGCTCGACACGCTGGACAAGGTCGCCAAGGCCGGCCTGGCGGTGGTGTCGCTGCCGATGTGCAATCTCTATTTGCAGGACCGGCGCGGCGACAACACCACGCCGCGCTGGCGCGGGGTGACGCTGCTTCACGAGATGAAGGCGCGCGGCATTGCCGTCGCCATCGCCTCCGACAATACGCGCGACCCGTTCTACGCCTATGGCGATCTCGACATGCTGGAGGTCTATCGCATGGCGACGCGCATCCTGCATCTCGACCATCCCGTCGCTGACTGGCCGCAAGCGGTGACAGCGACGCCGGCCAAGGTGATGCGGCTCGATGGTTTCGGCACGCTTGCCGCCGGAGGGCCGGCCGATTTCGTCGTCTTCAAGGGGCGAAGCTGGACGGAATTGCTGTCACGGCCCGAATCGGATCGCATCGTGGTGCGCGACGGCCAGGCGATCGAACGCCAGCTGCCCGATTATGCCGAACTCGATGATCTGATGGTGGAATGATGGATATTGCGGCGCTCAAGCGCGACCTGGACGGCCTCAAGGTCGACGACCATCCGGCGATCGTCCAGCAGAAGAGCCGCGACTTCTACTGGTACAGCCCGGTGCTGAAGCAGCAGCTCGAGCATGTCACCGGCGACCTGATCGTGACGCCGAAAACGGAAGATGAGGTCGTCCGCGTGCTCGCCGCCTGCCACCGGCATGGCGTGCCGGTGACGCCGCGCGGCAGCGGCACCGGCAATTACGGGCAGGCGATGCCTCTGTCCGGCGGCGTCGTGCTCAATCTCGCCGAGATGAACGCGATCAAGGCGATCGCGCCCGGTCGTGTCGTCACCGGTCCCGGCGCCGTGCTCGCCGACATCGACAAGGCGACGCGGGCGCATTCCGGCCAGGAGCTCCGCATGTCGCCGTCGACCTACAACACGGCATCGATCGGCGGCTTCGTCGCCGGCGGCTCCGGCGGTATTGGCTCGATCCGCTGGGGCGGCTTGCGCGACCTCGGCAACGTCATCCGGCTGAGGACCGTGACGATGGAGGCACAGCCCCGCGTCATGGAGCTCACCGGCGAGGACGTGCTGAAAGTGATGCACGCCTACGGCACCAACGGCATCATCACCGAAGTCGAGATGCCGCTAACCGCCAGTTATGACTGGATCGACGTCATCGTCGGCTTCGACGATTTCATGGATGCGGCCGGCTTCGGCAACGATCTCGCCATCCAGGACGGCATCCTGGCGAAGCTGATCACGCCGATAGCAGCACCCATCCCCTACGATTACTTCAAGCGCCACCAGCGGTTTTTCCGGCGCGGCCAAAGCATCGTCGTCCTGATGATCGCGCCGCATGCGATGGATGCCTTCCTCGCCTTCACTGCGCGCAGTAAGGGCGAGATCGTCTTTCGCGCCGATAAGGAGGCCGATCTCAAGGGGCTGCCGCCGGCCTATGAGCTGACCTGGAACCACACCACGCTGCGCGCCATCCGGGTCGACCCGACGATCACCTATCTGCAGACCCGCTACCCGTCGCCGGACCACCTCGGCCACGTCAAGGCAATGGTCGAACGCTTCGGCGACGAGGTGCCGGCGCATCTCGAATTCATCCGCTTCGACGGCGCCATCGGCATCGCAGGGCTGCCGCTGGTGCGCTTCACCACGGCGGAGCGGCTGGACGAGATCATCCGCATCCACGAGGACAATGGCTGCTGGATCTTCAACCCGCACCGCTACACGCTGGAAGAAGGCGGCATGAAGCGGACGGATGAAGTGCAACTGGCTTTCAAGCGTGAGACCGACCCGCAAGGGCTACTCAATCCGGGCAAGATGATCGCCTGGGAAAACCCGGACTATGATTATCGCTCAGGCAAGTCGTTCCTGTTCAAGGGGCTGGAGAAGGCGGGTTGAACGTCCTCGTCCTCTACGCTCATCCGGTCGAGACCAGCTTCAATGCCGGCCTGCACCGGACCATCGTCGAGCGCCTGAAGGCCGCCGGCCATGTCGTGGACGACTGCGATCTCTATGCCGAGGGTTTCGATCCCAGGCTGACGCGGGCCGAACGGCTGTCCTATCACGACGAACGCAGCGACGGCGATCCGGCGTCGCCTTATGTCGAGCGCTTGCTGTGGGCCGAGGCGCTGGTGCTGTCATTTCCGGTGTGGAACTTCGGCTATCCGGCCATTCTGAAAGGCTTTTTCGATCGCGTCTTCCTGCCCGGCGTGTCGTTCAAATTGGTTGACGGCAAGGTGCAGCCGTCGCTGCACAACATTCGCAAGGTCGCCGCGGTCGCCACCTATGGCGGCAGTCGGTTCCGCGCCATGCTGATGGGCGACCCGCCGCGCAAGCTGGTCAAGCGGGTGCTGCGTGCGACCATCAAGCCTGGCGGCTCGGTTTCCTACCTCGCGCAGTACTCGATGAACCTATCGACCGACGAGAGGCGGACGAGGTTCGTGGCGAAGGTCGCGGCCGAGATGGATGCGTTCTGAGCTACATCCGCACTCGCTCGGCCTTCGGATCGTACATCGGCTTGAGCGAGGCCTCGGCGGCAAAGCGCTCGCCGGCGATCTCGATCTCGTAGGACGACGACAGCACATCCGCCTCGCTCTCACCCTTGCAAGGCACGTAGCCAAGCCCGATTGCGCCGCCGAGATGATGGCCGTAATTGCCCGAGGTGATCGGACCGACGATCTTGCCGTCGCGCAGGATCGCCTCGTTGTGGAAGAGCAGCGGCTCGGGGTCGTTCAGGCGGAACTGCACCAGCCGGCGTGACAGGCCGGTTTCTTTCTTCTTCAGCACCGCATCGCGGCCGAGGAAATAGCTCTTGGCCGTCTTCACGGCGAAGCCAAGGCCGGCCTCCAGCACATTGTCTTCGTCGGTGATGTCGTGGCCGAAATGCCGGAACGCCTTTTCGATGCGGCAGGAGTCCAGCGTGTGCAGGCCGCATAGCTTCAGACCGACATCGGCGCCGGCCTCTTCTATCGCCTCGAAGACGTGGGCGGCCTGATCGGTCGAGACATAAAGCTCCCAGCCGAGCTCGCCGACATAGGTGACGCGGTGGGCGCGGGCCAGGCCCATGCCGATCTCGATCTCCTGAAACGTTCCGAACGGATTGTTGTCATTGGAGAAATCATTCGGGCTGACCTTTTGGATCAGCTTCCTCGAATCCGGGCCCATCAGGCAAAGCACCGCTTCGGCAGCGGTCACCTCGGTAATGACGACGAACTCGTCGGCAAGATGTTTTTTCAGCCAGGCCAGATCGCGCTGCAGCGTGGCGCCCGGCACGACGAGGAAGAAGGCTGTTTCGGACAATCGCGAGACGGTCAGATCGCTCTCGATACCGCCGCGCTGGTTGAGCATCTGGGTGTAGACGATCTTGCCCGGCGCCACGTCCATGTCGTTGGCGCAGAGCCTTTGCAGGAAGGCGCAGGCGTCGCGGCCTTCGACGCGGATCTTGCCGAACGAGGTCATGTCGAACAGGCCGACGCCGTTCCGGACCGCCAGATGCTCCTCGCGCTGGTTGTCGAACCAGTTCTGCCGTTTCCACGAATAGCGGTATTCGCGCTCCTGGCCGGGCCTAGCGAACCAGTTGGCGCGCTCCCAGCCGGCGACCTCGCCGAACACCGCGCCGCGCGTCTTCAGGTGCTCGTGCAGCGGCGAACGCCTCACGTTCCGCGAGGTTGCCATCTGCCGGTAAGGAAAATGATCGGCGTAGAGCAGGCCGAGCGTTTCGGAGACGCGCTCCTTGAGATAGCGGCGGTTCTTCTGGAACGGCTGGGCGCGGCGGATGTCGACCTCCCAGAGATCGAACGGCGCCTCGCCGTCATTGATCCATTGCGCCAGCGCCATGCCGGCGCCGCCGGAGGAGACGATGCCGATCGAATTGTAGCCGGTCGCCATCCAGTAGCCGGAAAGCTCCGGCGCCTCGCCGAGATAATAACGGTCGTCGGGGGTAAAACTCTCTGGGCCGTTGAAGAAGGTGTGGATGCCGGCGGTGGCCAGCATCGGCATGCGGTTGACGCCCATTTCGAGGATCGGCTCGAAATGGTCCATGTCCTGCGGCAACTGGTCGAAGCAGAACTCCTCGCTTATGCCGTTCATGCCCCACGGCTTGGCCACCGGCTCGAAAGCGCCGAGCATCATCTTGCCGGCATCTTCCTTGTAGTAGGCGCATTCGTCCGGCACGCGCAGCACCGGCAGGCGGGAGAGCCCCGGGATCGGCTCGGTGACGAGATAGAAATGCTCGCAGGCGTGCAGCGGGATGGTGACGCCGTTCTGGGCGCCAAGTTCGCGTGCCCACATGCCGGCACAGTTGACGACGATATCGGCTTCGATCGTGCCTTGCTCGTCGCCTTGCGCCCAGGAGACGCCGGTGACGCGGCCGGCCCTGGTATGAACCTTGGTGACCTTCACGTTCTCCAGGATGGTCGCACCGCGCTGACGTGCGCCCTTGGCCAAGGCCATGGCGATGTTGGCCGGATCGCACTGGCCGTCGAGCGGCAGATGCACGGCGCCGACAACATCCGAAACATTGAGATGCGGGTACATCTCCTTGACTTCACCTGGCGAAATCTCGCGCACGTCGACATCGAAGGCGCGGGCGAGAGACGCCTGCCGATAGATCTCGTGCTTGCGCTCCTCGGTAAGCGCCACCGTGATCGAGCCAACCTGGCGCATGCCGGTGCCGACATCGGTCTCGGCCTCGAGCTTGACGTAGAGATCGGCCGAATACTTCGCCAGCCGGGTCATGTTCTGCGAGCCGCGCAGCTGGCCGATCAGGCCGGCAGCGTGCCATGTCGTGCCCGATGTCAGCTGCTTGCGCTCGAGCAGAACGATGTCGGTCCAGCCGAGCTTGGCCAGATGATAGGCGACCGAGCAGCCGGAGACGCCGCCACCGATGATGACCGCCCTTGCTTTGGGAGGAATGGCCTTGGTCGGTATGGTTTTGGCGGGCGGCGAGTTCATGCGGCTTCGCGGCGGTAGCTGGAGGCGAAGCGGCGCAGGCGCGTGGCAGCCTCCATCAGCACCGGCTCAGGCTGGCAGAGGCTGAAGCGGATGTGGCCGGCTGCAGCTTCGCCGAAGCTCGAGCCGGGCATGACGCCGACCTTCTCCTGGTCGAGGAACGCCCAGGCGAATTTCTCATCGTCCGGCTCGATCGCCGATATGTCGAGCATCACGTACATGCCGCCCTCGGAGCCGCGCACGGTGATGTTGTTCATGCCGCGCATGGCATCGAGAACGACGGCGCGCCTTGCGGCATAGCGCTCGGCGATCTCCTTGACGCCGTAGCCGTTTTCGAGCGCCTCGGCGCAGGCGAGGCTGATGAAGGCCGGCAGGCCGTAGGTCATCACCAGATTGAGGTCGGTCAGCAGCGAGACCATTGGTTCGGGCCCGGTCAGCCAGCCCATGCGCCAGCCGGTCATGCCGTGGCTCTTGGACATCGAATTGATGACCAGCGTACGTTCGGCCATGCCGGGCAGCGAGCGTGGTGAGACGTGCTCGCCGCCACCCAGCGTCCAGTAGACCTCGTCCGACAGCAGCCATAGGTCATGCTCGCGGCAGATCTGCGCCAGCTCTTCCAGGCGCTCGCGCAAATAGACGGCACCGGTCGGGTTGTTCGGCGTGTTGATCAGAATGGCGCGGGTGTTCGGCCGTAGGGCGGCGCGGATCTCGGCGGCGCGCGGCTGAAAGCCATCCTCGGCGGGTGTCTCGACGACGCTGAACGCGGCGCCCGCCGCGCTGAAGGTATTGGGATAGGTGGCGTAATAGGGCGCGACGACGATGGCATGGTCGCCCTGGTCGAGAACAGCTTGAATAGCTGCGTAAAGCGCGGCCTGCCCGCCCGGCGTGGCGATGACCTGGTCGGGGCTGGTCGCAACACCGGTGCAGAGCGTCGAGGCCGCCGCCATCGCCTTGCGCAGCCGCGGAACGCCGGCAAGTGGGGTGTAGTGGTGATTGCTGGCGCGGACCGCCGTCACGCAGGCTTCGATCGTCTCGCTCGGCGTGTCGAAATCATGGTCGCCGACCGACAGCATGATGATGTCCTCGCCGGCCTGCTTGCGCGCCCAGGCAGCGGAATGAACCTCCCAGCCATCCTTGCCCGAAGGCACGATGCCGGAAATGCGCGATGATGGCCTGGGCATTATGCTACTCCCGAAATTTCGTAGCCGGCCTGTTCGAGCCGGTCGCGCAAGGCGGCGATGTGGGCCGGTCCGACTTCGCAGCAGCCGCCGACGATGCCGGCGCCGGCCTCGACCCAGCCGATCGCCTGGCCGGCATAGGCGTCCGGATCGAGGTCGTGGCGGGCGTGCAGCACTTCGACGGTGCCGCCATGCTTGAGCGCCTCGACCGAGGTGAAGCCATTGGCATAGGCGCCGACCGCACCGCCGAGAGCCATCAGTCCGGGCAGCGCTGCAGCGATCGCTTCGGGCCGACAGCAATTGATCAGCCGGGCCGCGACGGGTAGGCCGTCAAGAGCGCCCGACGCCGCCGCAATGGCTTCGCCGCTGCGCAGGCGCGGCATGCCGTGATCCGCGAGCGTCCACGACACCCAGACAGGCTTGCCGCTTTCCGATGCCGCGGTGACGGCGGCGCGCGCCTCTTCGGCCGACGCCATGGTTTCGCACAGAAACAGATCGACGCCGTCCGCCTGCTCGGCAACTATACGGCGATAGATGTCGAGCGTATCCTGGAAGGATATCGTCAGCGCCGGCGCATAGCTGCCGAACAGCGGCGACAGGCAGCCGGCGATCGCCGCGTCGCCGGTCTGGTCGCGTGCTTGCCTTGCCAGTTCGATGCTGCGCTTCTGCAAAGGCTTGAACAGCTCTTCCGCGCCCTCGCGCGCCAGCCGCTCCGGCGTTGCGGAATAAGTGTTGATGGTGATGACTTGGGCTCCGGCGCGGATGAATTCCGCATGCAGGTCGCGCACCAGATCCGGTTCGTCGATCAGCACCCTGGCCGACCAGAGCGGCGTCGGCTCGGAGCTGCTGCGGCGGACCAGCTCCTGGCCCATGCCGCCATCGGTGAGGATGACTTTCTTCATGCTTTGAGCCTCTCGTTCTTCGGATCCCATAACGGCTCATCCTTCTGCACGATCGCCCGAAAACGTTCGCCGAAGATCTCGACCTCGACCGCGGTTCCCGGCTCGGTGAGGTCGGCGCGCAGCATGCCGAGCGCGATCGACTTGTCGATGCGATGACCCCAGCCGCCGGATGTCGTCTCGCCGACGATCCGGCCGTCATGCCAAAGCGTCGACATGTAAGGTGTGTCGCAGTCGCCGGGATTTTCGACGACCAGCGTGACGAAGCGTTTCTTGACGCCTTGCTGCTTTTCGCTCTGCAACGCCGCCTTACCGCGGAAGTCGGGCTTGTCCCATCTGACGAAGCGCTCCAGCCCGCCCTGCAGGATCGAGTAGTCGGTCGACAGATCGCCCTTCCACGTACGGTAGCCTTTTTCGAGCCGCAGCGAATCCAGCGCGTACATGCCGAATGGTTTCAGGCCGTGCCTCTGGCCGGCCGCCCAGACAGCGTCGAAGATGACTGCGGTATCGTCGACCTTGCTGTGGATTTCCCAGCCGAGCTCGCCAGCGAAGGATACGCGCACCAGCTTGGCCCAGCGCCCGGCGATCGATGTTTCCTGATGCGTCAGCCAGGGCAGGGTGAGGTCGGCCGCGCAGAGTTCGGCGAGGATGTTTCGCGAGTTGGGTCCGGCGAGGATCTGGGTCGAATACTCTTCTGTCCGGTCAGTCAACTTGAACGTCGCGTCCTTCGGCATGCGCGATTTCAGCCATTCGAAATCGTGCCACTGCGCCACCGCGGCGGTGATCAGCGTCATGTGATCTTCGTCGTGACGCACCACCGACATCTCGGTGACGACGCGGCCCTTGTCGTCGGCAAAGTAGACGAGGCCGATGCGGCCGGGTTTCGGCACCAGGCCTGTCACCTGGAGGCTCAGCCATTCGGCGGCACCCGGACCGTCTAGATTGAACCGGGAAAATCCCGGCAGGTCCAGAGTGCCGGCGGCATCGCGGACGGCGAGGCATTCCTCGCGCACACGATGCTGCCAGGGGCCGTCACGGCGGAAGGTCAGCGTGGATTGTTCGGAGATGTCGTCGCCTGGCTTCGCATACCAGGTGGCGCGTTCCCAGCCATTATAGGCGTCGAACTGGGCGCCGAGCGCCTTGATGCGGCCGTGGAGCGGCGACAGCTTGCGGTCGCGCCCAGCCGGCCAGGCGTGGCGCGGGAATTGGATGGCATACTCGTTGCCGTAGATCTCCATGCCCTTGGCGACGCAGTAATCCGGCGCCGACGCAAAGGCGGTGAAACGGCGTGGATCGCAGGACCACATGTCCCATTCGGTCTGGCCCTCGGTCACCCACTCGGCCAGCACTTTGCCGGCGCCGCCGCCCTGGGCGATGCCGAAGGTGAAGACGCAGGCCTCGAAGGCGTTGGGCACGCCAGGCATCGGGCCGATCAGCGGGTTGCCGTCCGGCGCATAGGGGATCGGCCCGTTGATGACCTTGGACAGCCCGGCGGTGCCGAGGATCGGCACGCGGGCGACGGCATCGGCCAGGTAATGTTCCAGCCGGTCGAGGTCGTCGGGAAACAGCTGGAACGAAAAGTCGTCCGGCATCGGGTCGTTGTGGCCGACCCAATGGGCGCGGCAATTGCGCTCATAGGGGCCGAGGTTCATGCCGTTCTTTTCCTGGCGCAGATAATAGGACGTATCGACGTCGCGCAGCAGCGGCAGCTTCTTGCCTTGTTCCTTCGACCACGCCGCCAGTTCGGGGATTTCCTCAAACAGGATGTATTGATGGCTCATCACCATCATCGGCACCTCGCGGCCGAACATCCTGCCGACTTCGGCGGCGCGGTAGCCGGCGGCGTTGACGACAATCTCGCAGCGAATCTCGCCTTGCGGCGTCTCGACCACCCACTCGTCGTTCTCGCGGCGCACGCCGGTGACCGGGCAGAAGCGGATGATCTTCGCACCCATGTCGCGCGCGCCCTTGGCCAGCGCCTGGGTCAATTGCGCCGGGTCGATGTCGCCGTCGCTCGGATCGTAGAGCGCGCCCTTCAGCTCATGCGTTTCGATGAAGGGGTAGCGGCGCTTGATCTCGTCGGGGCCGACGACATTGATGTCCATGCCCTGATAGCGGCCCATGCCCTTGGCGCGCTGGAATTCCTGCATACGCTCGATCGTATGGGCGAGCCTGAGCGAGCCGGTGACATGATAGTTCATGGGATAGCCGACCTCGTCGGCCAACCGGCGATAGAGCTCGGTCGAATAGCGCTGCATGTTCATCAGCGACCATGACGAGGAGAACGTCGGCACGTTGCCGGCGGCATGCCAGGTCGAGCCGGAAGTCAGCTCGTTCTTCTCCAGAAGCACGCAGTCGGTCCAGCCCGCCTTGGCGAGATGATAGAGCGAGGAGGCGCCGACGGCACCGCCTCCGATGATCACCACGCGTGCCGTGGTCGGCAAACTGGCCATGTTCTTCTCCAGATCAATAGACGGGCGGCGAAACCACCCAGATCACCACAGCCGGTTCCGCTCCAGGATTGCGCCAGCGGAACGGCTTGCCGTCAAAGCGGAAGGAGTCGCCTGCTCCAAGCCGGTGCCAGACGCCGGCAATTTCGATGTCGAAGCTGCCGGACGCGACGTAGCCGGCTTCCTCGGTCGGCCGGCGGGCCTCGGTCTTCAGCTCGGCACCGGGGGCGAAGACCGAACGCAGCATCTCGAAGCTACCGCCGAGATCCGGCGACAGAAGCTCCTCCACCAGGCCGGAATCGCTTGTGCCAAGGGTGCGCCGGTTGCCGGCGCGCACGACCACGCCGCGTTCGGTCTCGACAGGCACGTCATGGCTGAAGAACAGGCTGACCGGCACGCCGAACAATTCGGCGAAGGCCCTGAGATCGCCGAGCGACGGGATCGACAGGCCGCGCTCGACCTGACTGACCCAGCCGACGGAACGGCCGAGCTTCAGCCCGATTTCGGCAAGCGTCAGGCCGCGCGCCTTGCGCAACGCGCGAATGTCGCCGGCCAGCAGCCGTTCGCCGTTATCTTGTTCCGGTGTTGCGGCGGTTGAGGGCAAAGCCATCCCTGTCTCGATGAAAAATTCCCAGCAAATTTCATGTGACCGCAGGTCTGTGAAAAAATCAAGATGATTTTCATGAACCCACAAGATTTACTTGCGCCATTTTGACGGTTCAGGCAAAGGCTCGGCACACGAGCGGCGAGTGGGGCGTCCGGTCGAGGCGGATAGGGCGTCGAGCGTTCATAGAAACTCGCAAGGATGCTCCATCACTTCTAGTCGGCGCATGATCCTTTCCGGAAAAGCCGGGTTCCAGGATTATGCGCAAAGGGACGGCCCATGCTGGAAAACAACTCCCGGATTGCGGCGGCGATCGTCGATGACGCGATCACCTCGCGCCGGTCCGTACGCGCCTTCTTGCCTGACATGGTCGATGACGACACCATCCGCGATATTCTCGCCGTTGCCGCGCGCGCGCCTTCAGGCACCAACATGCAACCCTGGAAGGTCTATGTGACCAAGGGCGAGGTCAAGCAGCGCATCACCGACGCCATTCTCAGTTCGGGCATCCGCGCCGAAAAGGCGGAGTGGGACGAGTACCGCTACTATCCTGACCAGTTCTTCGAACCCTATCTGACGCGACGGCGGGCCAACGGCTTCGGCCTCTACGGCGTGCTCGGCATCGGCCGGCGCGAGGTCGACAGGATGCGCGCCCAGCACGACCGCAATTTCGTCTTCTTCGATGCGCCGGTCGGCATGATCTTCACCGTCGACCGGCGGCTGAACAAAGGGTCGTGGATCGATTACGGCATGTTCCTGCAGAACATCATGGTCGCGGCGCGGGGCAGGGGCCTACACACCTGCCCGCAGGCCGCCTTCGCGCCCTATCACCGGCAGATCAGGCCGGTGCTCGACATCCCCGACGAGGAGATCGTCGTCTGCGGCATGGCGCTCGGCCATGAGGATACGTCCAAGCCCGAAAATGCCTTCCGCACCGACCGCGCGCCGCTGGAAGAGTGGGTTACGTTCGCGGAGTAGGGTGACGACGCGCCGTCTAGCTACTGCACTTCGTAACCGACTTCCTCGCTGGCGTGGCAGAGCGCCTTCCAGAACGAGCGTGCGAACGAGCGGAACACATAAATGTCGAATTGATCGGCGCCGGTGCGCTGGATCTGCGCGAAGACGTCGTGATGCATGGTCGAGCGGCCGGCGCCGATCGGGAAGGCCGGCAGCGCGAAGTCGATGGCGAAGAATTTTGCCAGGACCCACTCGGCCTTCGGCCCGGCGATACGGATCGCGGTGCGGCCGTGCGAAAGGTCGGTCACCGTACCGATAGCCGGAGTGACGACGTCGGCAAAGGCCGACGCCAATCCCTCGGCCTCATCGACCATTGTGAACTTTCCCGGCGCAAAGCCGAACACCGATCTGACGCCGTCCGTGACGCCGCCGCCGGCGCCGTCGGGCAGAGCCAGGCCGGTGACCGCATGGATGCCGGCCATCAACGCCTTCTCCTGGCCGGGCCAGGCGGCGAGCTGCAGGATCGAACCCGGCCTGGTTTCGGAGAGGATGATTTCGACACCGTGCTCGAAATTGCCATGCGAGCCTGGATGCAGCACCGGCTCAAGCGGTGATTGGCGCTCAACCATGCATGCGGCTCCCGTCCGGATCGAAGAAATGGTTGGAGACGATCTCGACCGGCCCGAACCGGTTGCGCAACGGGTCGGAGACATAAGCGCGCGTGCCGCGCCGCGCCTTGCCGCCCTTGACCAAGGCAAGCGCTATATATTTGCCGAGCGCCGGCGAATAGCAGCAAGCGGTGATGTGACCGAGCGAGCCGTGCGGATTGGCTTCGTCAAGCTCCTCGACGATGTGTGCGCCGCCGTTTAGCGGCTGGTTGTCGAGCGAAACAATACCGACGAGTTCCAGGCGGTCGGGCGCGATCAGCCCCTCGCGATCCATCATCGCCGAACCGATAAACGGCTTCTTCTTCGACAGTATCCAGTCGAGATGCAGGTCGCGCCCCGTGGTACGACCGTCGATCTCGGCGCCGGTGACGTGGCCCTTCTCGATGCGCAGGGTGCCCAGCGCCTCCAGTCCGTAGGTCACCAGCCCGAACGGCTTGCCGGCTTCGATCAGCGCCTCCCAGACATGGGTGCCGTAACCGGTGCCGGAATAGACCTCGAAGGCCATTTCGCCGGAGAAGGACAGCCGGCAGATCATCACCGGCACGCCGGCGATTTCGCCGTGGACGATGCCCATGAAGGGCAGGGCGGCATTGTCGACAGCGGTGCCGCTGACGCAAGCAGCCAATATCTGCCTGGCGTTCGGCCCGCCGATGGCGGCACCGGCCCATTGGTCGGTGACCGAGGTGACGTGGACCTTCAGCTCCGGCCAGATCACGTCGAGAAAATACTCCAGATGCTGCATTACCTTGCCGGCATTGGCGGTGGTGGTGGTCATCAGGAAATCCTGCTCGCCAAGCCGCCAGGTGGTGCCGTCGTCGAAGGCGAGGCCGTCCTCGCGCAGCATTAGCCCATAACGCGCCTTGCCGACGGCCAGCGTCGAAAACATGTTGGTGTAGACGCGGTCGAGGAATTCCGCCGCGTCCGGGCCTTGCACCGCGATCTTGCCCAGTGTCGAGACGTCGACAATGCCGGCGCTCTCGCGCGTGGCTCTCGCCTCGCGCACATAGGCCTGCTCGATCGTTTCACCGGGATGGCCGTAGATCATCGGCCGGTACCAGAGGCCGGCCGAATACATGGTGGCGCCGTTGGCGACGTGCCAGTCATGCATCGGCGTCAGCCGCTCGGGCTTCAGATCGCCGAAGCGTTCGGCGGCAAGCGAGCCGATCGACACCGCCGAAAAAGGCGGACGAAAGCGCGTCGTGCCGACCTGCGGGATCGGCTTGCCCAGCGCCTCGGCCATGATGGCGAGGCCTGGTATGTTGGAGCTCTTGCCCTGGTCGGTCGCCATGCCGAGCGTGGTGTAGCGCTTCAGATGCTCGACCGAGACGAAGCCTTCGCGGTGTGCCAGACGCACGTCGTCGGCCGTCACGTCATGCTGGAAGTCGACGAAGCTTTTTCCTGCGGCCTTGATCTCGAACACCGGTGCCGGATCGGGATCGCCAGGTGCTGCCCCGACGGCAGGCAAGGCCGCCGGCGTGGCTGTTGCGCCCGCAGCGGAAAGGCCGGCGGCGCGACCTTCGGCGATCGCCTCGGCGGTGGAGAAACTGCCGGTGAAGGCGCCGGCGCCGATCCATTGCCGTGTTGTCGGTTTCGGCGGCAGGAACGCTTGTAACGCTTCGTTCCATTCCGCTTTGGCTCCGGCCTGGCTGGCCAGATGGATGGTCGGCGACCAGCCGCCCGACATCAGCAGGCAATCGGCGTGGATGCTGCGCGCATCGCCGGAAAGCGCACCACTGGCCATGTCGAAGCGCTGCACCTTGAAGCCGGAAAGCGCCTTGCCGCCCTCGGTGGCTATCACCGCGTGGCCAGAAAAGATCTCGGCTTCGGTCTCGCCGGCCAGCTTGCGCATTTCGCTCGAAAGCTCTGGGCGCGCGTCGACGATGGCGACGACCGCGGCACCGGCCTTCTTCAACGCCAGTGCTGCGCGATAGGCGCTGTCATTGTTGGTGAACAGCGCGACCCTGTGACCCGGCAGCACGCCATATTCATTGGCATAGCGCTCGGCCGCATGCGCCAGCATCACGCCTGGCCGATCATTGCCAGGAAAGACCAAGGGACGCTCCAGGGAGCCGGTGGCCAGCACCACCGATTTGGCGCGGATGGTCCAGTAGCGATGGCGCGGCTCGCCTTTGTCCGGCGTTTCCTTATGGTCGGTGACGCGTTCGATCGCGGCAAGCGTGTTGCCGTCGTAATAGCCCCAGACGGTGGTGCGCGGCAGCAGGCGAACATTGTCATGGCCTTCGAGCTGGCCGGCGGCGCGCGCCGCCCAGTCGGCGGCCGGCATGCCATCGATCGTCTCGCCCGACCAATTGGCCGAGCCGCCGAAATGCGGCTCGAGCTCGGCCAGGATGACGCGTGCACCCTGATCGGCGGCCGCCCTGGCGGCCATCAGCCCGGCCGGGCCGGAACCGACCACCAGCACGTCGCAAAACGCGTTCATGCGTTCGTAGCGCGCCGTATCGGGAGCCGTGCCTGCCTTGCCCAGGCCGGCGGCACGGCGGATGAAATGCTCGCAGAACATCCAGAAGCGCGTGCCCTTCAGCGGACCGACCACGGGTCCCATGAAGGTCTTGTAGTAGAAGCCGGCCGACAAAAGCTTGCCGCCGAGCTGGTTGATGGCATTGACGTCCCAGGCAAGCGAGGGGAAGCGGTTCTGGCTCATTGCGGCCAGCCCGTCATAGATCTCGACCATGGTGGCGGGAATGTTCGGCTCGCGAACCTCGCCCCTCAACACAGTCACGAGCGCGTTTGGCTCCTCGACGCCGGCAGTCAGCACGCCGCGCGGGCGGTGATATTTGAACGAACGCCCAAACAGGGTGACGCCGTTGGCCAGCAGCGCCGAAGCCAGCGTGTCGCCGGCATGGCCGGTATAAGGCGCGCCGTCGAAGGTGAAGCGGATGGTCCGCAGCCGGTCGATGCGGCCGCCGGTCTCGGTACGGCGCGGGCTCATGACTTGTCCTCGGCCCTGTGCCGCGCAACCGAGTTGTGGTCGCCGCGCGCGAAGGCAGTGCTGGAGATCTCGTGCGTCAGCGTGTTGCGCACCACCCTGAGATGGGCGCGGCAGCCGCCGGAATGCTGCCAGATCTCATTGTGGTCGCCGGCGGGGTTCAGCCGGTCGTAGACATAAGCGTTCCAGGCGTCGAGGTTTTGCGACGCGGGCTGTGGGCGCTGGCGATTGCCGTCGCCCTGATAGGTGAATTCGATAACGTCGCGCGGGCCGCAATAGGGGCAGGTGATGAGCATGGATCTCTTAAACTTCTCGTTTGACCATGATCTTGTCCGAAAACCGGTTTCCACTTTTCGCTGACGCGGACCTGCGGTTCGGGATCATGGCCTAATGCAGCCGGGGCGTGGCGCCCTGGCCCTTGTCGTCGATCACCATGCCACGGTAAAAGCGGTCGAGCGTGAAGGCCGCGTTGAGATCGTGCGGCTCGTCCTTGGCAATGGTCCAGGCAAAGCACCAGCCGGAAGCCGGCGTCGCCTTGAAGCCGCCATAGCACCAGCCGCAGTTGAGATACATGCCCGGCAGCGGACCGGTGGTGATGATTGGCGAGCCGTCCATCGACATGTCGCAGACGCCGCCCCATGAGCGCAGCATGCGGACGCGGGCGAGCCCCGGGAACAGCGCCAGCATCTCGCTCATCACCTCATCGACGATCGGCAGACTGCCGCGCTGGGCGTAGCTGTTGTAGCCGTCGAGGTCGCCGCCATAGACAAGGCCGCCCTTGTCCGATTGCGACATATAGAAATGGCCCATGCCGAAGGTCAGGACCGTATCGATAAACGGTTTCAGCGATTCCGTAACGAAGGCCTGCAGCACGTGGCTCTCGATCGGCATTGTCTCGATGCCGGCAAGCCGCATGACCCGCCCGGTGCTGCCGGCCACCGCGACCGCTACCTTTTTAGCGCGGATTTCGCCGCGGGTCGTCGTGACGCCGGTGATGCGGTCGCCGTCGCGCAGGAAGCCGGTGACCTCGCAGTTTTCGACGATGTCGACGCCGCGGCGATCTGCGCCACGCGCATATCCCCAGGCGACCGCATCGTGGCGGGCGGTGCCGGCGCGTCGCTGCATCAGGCCGCCGACGATCGGGAAACGCGCCGTGGCGGAGACGTCCAGCGCCGGCACCAGGCGGGCGATCTCCGCCGTGGTCATCAGTTCCGCGTGGACGCCGAGATGGCGCATGGCGTTGCCGCGCCGGGCATAGTCGTCGAGCTGAGCAGGTGTGTGGGCGAGGTTCAGGCAGCCGCGCTGCGAGAACATGACGTTATAGTTGAGGTCATGCGACAGGTTCTCCCACAGCTTCATCGAATGTTCGTAGAAGCGCGTGTTGGCGGGCAGCAGGTAGTTGGAGCGGACGGCCGTCGTGTTGCGGCCGACATTGCCGGAACCGAGCCAGCCCTTCTCCAGCACCGCGACATTGGTGATGCCGTGCTCCTTGGCGAGATAGTAAGCGGTCGACAGGCCATGGCCGCCGCCGCCGATGACGATGACATCGTAGGACGCCTTCGGGTCGGGCTTGCGCCAGGCCGGCCTCCAGTCCTTGTTTCCGGTCAGCGCGTTCTTGAGAAGCGAAAAGGCCGAATATTCCGCCATTCTTATTGTCATCCATTTCAGGCTTGGCGGCAGACTATAGAGCAGGCGGCCAACGCAAAGCCAAGATTGCGCCATCGCTTTTCGACTCCCCGACTTCGATTGGATATGGCCGACTTCGAAAGCTGGCCGTCAGGGACGGCTTGCCCCAAGATATGTCGGTCTTTATCAAGAGCGGGCCTTTAGAACGCCTTATCGCCCGTGAGTCGCCAGACAATCATGTTTTTCCGACTGCTCCGCTTCGTTCTGGTCCTGATGCTTGTCGCCTCGGCGCCGCTTTCGTTGCGAGCGGTGGCGCAAGGGCTTGGCCAGGCGCCCGCGGGACTGGTCAGTGATCAGCAGAAAATCCTCCAGGACCTGACGACGAAGACCGACAATCTCGAAACGAAGTTCCAGCAGGACGGCGACGATGACGCCAGCCTTGTCGATATTCGGCTGCAGCTGGAAGAAATGTCGCGTGCCTCGCTCAACAGCGCGCTCGCTTTCCGGCCGCGGCTGAGCGAGATCAACAGCCGGCTAGAGCAGCTAGGCCCGCCGCCGGCCGCGGGCCAGCCGGCCGAGCCCGATATCGTGACCGGCGAACGCCAGGCGCTGGCCTCCGAAAAAGCCGAGATCAATGCCGTCATCGCCACGGCGCAAAACCTGTCGATCCGCATCAGCGGGCTGATCGAGAAGATCGGCAATATGCGCAGCGAGCTTTTCCGCAACCAGCTCACCAAGCGCTACGTGCTGTCCGATGCATTGAGCCCGGAGGTCATTTCCGATGCCAACAACGAATTTACCAGTTTCTACAAGGCGGTGTCGTCCTGGCTGAGCTTTGCCTTCAAGTTCAAGTTCCAGGCCGTTCTTGCCGCGGCCTTGATGGCGCTTGCCTTGGCCGCCGTGCTTTTCGTCGGCGGGCGGCGCCTGTTCGGCCGTGTGTTCGAAGCGGACCCCTCGGTGGAGGATCCCTCCTATCTCAGCCGGCTGTCGGTGGCGTTCTGGTCGACATTGCTGCCGACGCTGGCAGTCGGCGTCTTCCTTGCCTCGACCATTTTCTTTTTCAATTATTACAACGTCTTGCGCGGCGATATCGGCATCTTCCTGAATGCGCTGGCTGCCGTTGTCGCGGGTGTGTTCTGCGTCAACCGGCTGACCAATGCGGCGCTTGAGCCGCGACTGCCGAACTGGCGTCTGATCCCTGTCGAAACCGGCCCGGCGCGCTGGCTGGTGCGGCTGACGACGGCCATGGCCGTCGCCATCGGCATCAATTATTTCCTGTCGGTCGTGAACGACAAGATGGGCTCGCCGCTGTCGCTGACCATCGCCAGAAGCTTTGTCGCCACCATCATCGTCGGCGTCATCCTGATCCTGATGGGCCTGCTGAAGCCGTTCAAGGCCGCCGACGGGATCTGGCGGCCGTGGCCGGCGTGGCTGCGTTACACCGCCGTGGCGCTGGGGCTGTTCACCATCGCGTCGGCGCTGTTCGGCTATATCGGCCTTGCCATGTTCGTCTCGGTGCAGGTCGTGATCACCGGCACCATCCTGGTCACCGCCTATATCGGCTTCCTGTCGGCGCGGGCGATCGGCGAGGAAGGCGGCTTCGCCAATAGCTCGATCGGCCGTTGGCTATCCGCCAATTCAAGCTATGAGCCGACCGCGCTCGACCAGCTCGGCCTGGTCGTCAGCGTCGCCATCAACGTGATGATCGTGCTGGTGTTCCTGCCGCTGATCCTGTTGACGTGGGGCTTCCAGCCCGGCGACATCCAGGCTTGGGCCTACAAGCTGGCAACGGGGCTGACCATCGGCTCGGTGACGATCTCGATCACCGGCATCCTCTCAGGCGTCGTTGTCTTCATCATCGGCTATTTCCTGACGCGCTGGTTCCAGGGATGGCTGGACGGCTCGGTGATGGCGCGCGGCCGCGTCGACACCGGCGTGCGCAATTCGATCCGGCTGGCGGTCGGCTATGCCGGCGTCGCCGTCGCGGCACTGGTCGGCATCTCGGCCGCCGGCATCGACCTCTCCAGCCTCGCGCTGGTCGCCGGTGCGCTGTCCCTCGGCATCGGCTTCGGCCTGCAGAATGTCGTCTCGAACTTCGTCTCGGGCCTGATCCTGTTGGCCGAGCGGCCGTTCAAGGTCGGCGACTGGATCGTCGCCGGCGACATCAGCGGCACTGTCAAGAAGATCAGCGTGCGCGCCACCGAGATCGAGACGTTCCAACGGCAATCGGTGATCCTGCCCAATTCAAACCTGATCAACAATGCGGTCGGCAACTGGACGCACCGCAACAAGCTCGGCCGCGTCGACATCAAGGTCGGCGTTGCCTATGGTAGCGACGTCAAGCACGTGCATGGCGTCCTTTTGGAGATCGCACGCAGCCATCCGCTGGTGCTGAAGAACCCGGAACCCTTTGTGCTGTTTTCCAATTTCGGCCCGGCCGCGCTCGAATTCGAGATTCGCGTGTTCCTGGCAGACGTTCTTAGTGGCAATATCGTCCAGAACGACATCCGCTTTGCAATCTTCGATGTGTTCGCCGACCAGCATATCGAAATTCCGTCGGCGCCGCGCGCCGTCGTCGAGACCAAAAAGCACGAGGCGTGGCCGATCGACGACGACAAGATCGAAGTCGAATTCGCCGAGCGAGAGCAAGCAAAAGCACTGGCAGTGGCGGAGGCGAAACGTCTCGCCAAGTCGGGACGCAAGGTGCGGAAGCCTGATCCTGACTAGCTGTTTGGAGCTTGCCTTCAAGCCTTCGGAAACCAATTGCGGCATGAATGCGGCATTCAGTTGCCGTTCAGCTTGCATTGCATATAAGCTCACCTGCAAACGGCGAGAATGCCTTGCAAAATGCAACAGAGGCGGTGGCAACACCGATACTGCAAAATGTGGAAGTCTCTCGTCGCCGCCATCGCTTTTCTGGCCGTGGGCGGTTCGGCCCATGCCGCCAGCGCGGTCAACAAGGACGCTGAGACCCGCACGCTGATCGTGACCGAAGGCGGCGGCAAGACCGAGCTGGCGCTGGCCGCCGGCGAAACCGTGGAATTTTGCCCGAGCGGCTGTTTTGTTACCTTGCCGAATGGCGACCTCGAGGCGCTGACCGGTTCGGAGACCATTGAGATCTCGGGCGGCGTCGCGCGCATCAAGTAAAGTCGACGCCATGATTTTTTGAAGGCCGGGCAAACGCCCGGCCTTTTATTTGCTTCCGGTAATCGGCGATGAAGGTATGCACTTTTCTTCGAAGCTGCGCAGGACGGGCTCTAGCAGCGCCTTCGTACTGAGCAGGGCGAAGGCGTAGGTCTAACTGCATTCGACGGGCTGGTGGCGCGGGCTTTTTTGGCGATGTCGCAAACAGGCTGCAAGCGCGGCGCGGCGCCGCCCTATAGTCTGGCGCAATAGCATCTTGGAGTCGCGGGCAATGGCAGGGTTTCCGGAAAAGGCGAAGGTCGTCATCGTCGGGCTTGGCGGCATCGTCGGCGCATCGGTCGCCCATCACCTGATCGGGCGCGGATGGGACGATATTGTCGGCATCGACAAATCAGGCATCCCGACGGATATCGGCTCGACGGCGCATGCCTCCGACTTCTGCTACACGACCAGCCACGATTTCCTGTCGTGCTGGACGACGCTCTATTCCATCGATTTCTACGAAAAGATGGGCCATTACGCGCGCATCGGCGGCCTCGAGGTCGCCCGCGTCGGCGACGACGCCCGCATGGCGGAGATCAAGCGCAAGATCGCCTCGGCGAAGGCCTTCGGCACACGCGCCCGCCTGATCGATCCCGCCGAGATCAAGGAAAAATTCCCGCTGATCGAAGAACAGATGGTACAGGGCGGCCTGTGGGATCCCGACGCCGGCCTCGTCATCCCGCGCTCGCAGACGGTCGCCGGCAAGCTGGTCGACCAGGCGGAAGCCTCCGGCAAAGTCAGGGCGTTTGCCAATACCTCCGCCAAGTCGCTCGTCATCGAGAACGGCCGCATCAAGGCCGTGGTGACCGACCGCGGCACTATCGAAGCCGACTATGTCGTGGTCTGCACCGGAATCTGGGGACGGCTTATTGCGGAAATGGCGGGCGAGGACCTGCCCGTGATGCCGATCGACCATCCGCTTACCTTCTTCGGGCCGTACACCGAGTTCGCCGGCACCGGCAAGGAGATCGGCTGGCCGCTGCTGCGCGACCAGGGCAACTCGGCTTACATGCGCGATACCGGCGATCCCAAGACGGCCGAAGGCGGGCAGATCGAGTGGGGCTACTACGAAGAGACCAATCCGCGCCTTTGCCATCCGCGCGACATTCTCGAGAAAAACGAGGCACGGCTTTCGCCGTCGCAGCGCGATCTCGACATGGAGCAGATCATGGCGCCGCTCGAGCGCGCCATGGAACTGACGCCGATCCTGGGCGAGTTGGGCTACAATGAGAGCCATTCCTTCAACGGCCTGCTGCAGGTGACGGCGGACGGCGGCCCGTCGATGGGCGAAAGCCAGAAGGTCAGGGGCCTCTGGTATGCCGTTGCCATCTGGGTCAAGGATGGCCCGGGCATGGGCAAGCTCATCGCCGACTGGATGACGGACGGCCGCACGGCGATCGACCACCACGCCATCGACTATTCGCGCTTCTATCCGCACCAGACGAAAGAGCAGTTCATCTGGGACCGCTGCACCGAAACGGCGATGAAGGTCTACAACCCGGCGGTGCATCCGCGCGAACCCTTCTCCAAGGCCCGCAATGTCCGCCGCTCGCCCTTCTGGGAGCGCGAGAAGGAACTCGGCGGCTATTTCATGGAGCTCGGCGGCTGGGAACGCGCCCATGGCTACGCCGCCAACGAGCATTTGCTCGAGAAATACGGCAACCGGGTGCCGATGCGTCAAAACGAGTGGGACAACCGCCATTTCTGGCGCGTCTCGAATGCCGAGCATCTCGCCATGAGCGAGGATTGCGGCATCGTCAACCTGTCGCATTTCGCCATGTACGACGTCGAAGGCCCCGATCACGTCGCGCTGATGGAATGGCTGTGCGCGGCAAAGATCGGCGGCGACGGCAATATCGGCAAGGGCATCTATACCCATTTCCTCGATGAGGAAGGCATGGTGCGCGCCGACCTGACCGTCATCCGCATGGCCGACCGCTGCCGCGTGATCGACGGCGCCGATGCCGGACCGCGCGACTTCCAGTACATGCGCCGGACGGCAGAAGACAAAGGCTTCGACGTTACCGTCACCGACGTGACCGAGAAGTACGTGACCGTCGGCATCTGGGGTCCGAATGCGCGGGCGGCATTGAGCAAGGTCGTGGAAAATCCCGACGGACTGACGCCGGAGAATTTTCCCTTTGCCGCCATCAAGCCTGTCAGGATCGCCGGCAAGGACGTGACCGCCTTCCGCATCTCCTATGTCGGCGAGCAAGGCTGGGAACTGCATATGCGCTACGAGGACGGCCTGGCCGTCTGGGACGCCCTGCGGTCGACCGGCGTAATGGCCTTTGGCGTCGAGACCTATGCCAACAGCCGCCGCATGGAGAAGAGCCTGCGCCTGCAGAACGCGGATCTCTTGACCGAGTACAATCTGCTGGAGGCTGATCTTGCCCGGCCGAAGGTCAAGGAGGCCGATTTCTGCGGCAAGGCAAAGCATCTGGAATATCGCGCCCGGGCGCATCAGCCGGCCATGCTTTGCACCCTTGTGATGACGGACAATACCGATTCCAACGGCGTTCCCCGCTATCCGGTCGGCACGATGCCGGTGATGGACCCGCAAACCGGTGAGACGCTGGTCGACGAGCTCGGCCGTCGGTCGTTCACGACCTCGGTGGCCTATGGTCCGACCCTCGGCAAGAATATCGCGCTCGCCTACCTGCCCTGGGCTTATTGCCAGGAGAGCCGCAAGTTGAGCGTCGAATATTTCGGCGAGAAATACCCGGTCGAAGTGGCCGCCGTCGGCTACAGGCCGCTCTACGACCCGGAGAACCTCAATCCGCGCAGCTGAACTTAGAGACGTGCTCGCAAAAACGTGACTGGAACAGCCGCGCTCTCGGCCGGGCTTTCCTCTTTGTCGGTCGTCGATTTTAGCTTACCGTGCGGCATGTCTGCTTTTGCCTGTGCAAGACATCTCGTCTCGGGTGCCGCCGCGCTGGCGTCGGTGCTATGGCCGGCGGCAATCTCCCGCGCCGCCGAGCCGGTTGACGTCGAACTGGTGCTGGCAGTCGACGTGTCCTTGTCCATGTCGCCCGACGAGCTCGAAATCCAGCGCCACGGCTATGCGGCGGCGCTGACGCACGACGACGTGCTGCAGGCAATCGGCGACGGCGCTCACGGCAAGATTGCCGTCACCTACGTCGAATGGGCAGGCGCGACCTGGCAGCAGGTCGTTGTGCCGTGGACGGTAATCGCCAACCGTGCCGACGCCGAGCGGCTGGCAGCGCAGCTTTCCGCTCATCCGCCGGCCAGTGCCAGGCGCACCTCCATCTCCGGCGCGCTGGAATTCGCCAGCGATCTGTTCGCCGAAAGCGGCTTCCAGGGCGTCAAGCGGGTGATCGACATTTCGGGCGACGGCCCCAACAACCAGGGCGCACCTGTCGACATCACCCGCGACGCCGTGATCAAGCAGGGCATCACTGTCAACGGCCTGCCGCTGATGACCAAGGGCGGCGGGTTCAGCAGCGCTTACGATGTCAACAATCTCGACCGTTACTACAGCGATTGCGTCATCGGTGGGCCGGGTTCCTTCATGATCCCGGTCAATGACTGGACGCAGTTTCCGGAGGCCATCCGCCGCAAGCTGGTGCTTGAGCTTGCCGGTCCGGCCTCGCCGCAGCGAGCGGCGGAAGAGGCGGCGCATCCGCCATTGGTCTTGGCACAGGACAGCCCCGTCACCGACTGCCTGGTCGGCGAAAAAATGTGGCGCGACCGCAGCTGGATGTACAACACGCGCTAATGGCGAAGTTTGCTGCCGGCGGTGAGATACCGCAGTGCAGCATCGGCTTCATTGACAAGCCTGCGGGCGTCTGTGACACAATTCCGATCCGAACAAAAAAGGGGAACCGACATGAACAGGATCGGAATTCTTGCCACAGGCTTGACGCTTGTCGCTGGGTTGTGCGCGCCGGCGATGGCCGCCACATCGGTCAGCATCGGCATCAGCGGATGGACGGGCTTTGCGCCGCTGACGCTCGCCAAGCAGGCCGGCATCTTCGAAAAGCATGGCCTCGACGTCACCTTGAAGAAGGTGCCGCAAGCCAGCCGGCCGCTCGCCATCGCCAGCGGCGACTTGCAATGCGCCGCCACCACGGTCGAGACCTGGCTGGTCTGGAACGCCAACGGCGTGACGACCAAGCAGATATTCCAGCTCGACAAATCCTACGGCGCCGACGGCATCGTCGCCCGCAACGACATCAAGACCGTTGCCGATCTCAAGGGTAAGTCGGTCGCGTCTTCGGCGCCGGGCACGTCACCCTATTTCATGCTGGCCTGGGTGCTCAACAAGAATGGCATGTCGACCAAGGACGTGACGGTCGTCAATCTGGAGCCGGATGCCGCGGCGCAGGCGTTTCTTGCCGGACAGAACGATGCGGCAGTCACCTATGAGCCGTTCATCTCGGCGGTGCGCGAAAAATCCGAGCAGGGGCATATCCTCGTGACCACTCTCGACTATCCGATGGTGCTCGACACCGTCGGCTGCACGCCGGAGTTCCTCAAGGCCAATCCGGATGCGGCCCAGGCGCTTGCCGACAGCTATTTCGAGGCGCTCGACCTGATCAAGAGCGATCCGGCGAAATCCTATGAGACGATGGGCGCCGACGTGAAGCAGTCGGCCAAGGAGTTCGAAGAGTCGGCCAAATACCTGAAATGGGCCGACAAGGCTGAAAACAAGCAGTTCTTCACCAAGGAGTTCCAGGACTTTTCCAAGACCGCCGGCGAGCTTCTGCTGCAGATGGGCCTGATCAAGGAAGCGCCCGACGTCTCGACATTGGCCGACACCAGCGCCGTCGCCGACTGACCGGCAGGATTGTCGCCCGGCGGCGGTGCCCTGCGCCGCCGCTTTTTCATTCAGATCAAAGGACGGTTGACGATGCCGCGCCCCTTGCATCCGGTCTCGCCCGGCATTCGAACCGTGCTCGGCATCTCGTTCTTCGTGCTGTTCGTGGCGTTCTGGGCGTGGATCACGCTTGGCGGCCACGTCAATCGCATCTTCCTTGCCGATCCGCTTTCGATGCTGAGAGACGGCTGGCGGCTGCTGGTCGAGGACCGCTTCTGGCTCGACATCCTCATCACCATCTGGCGCGTCTTCGGCGGGTTTCTGATGGCAGCCATCGTTGCCGTCCCGCTCGGCATCGTGATGGGCGCCTGGAAGCCCGTGGAGGCGTTCCTGGAGCCGTTCGTCTCCTTCGCCCGCTATCTGCCGGCATCGGCCTTCATCCCGCTGCTCATCCTGTGGGCGGGCGTCGGCGAACTCGAAAAACTGCTGGTGATCTTCGTCGGCTCGGTGTTCCAGATCATTCTGATCATCGCGGTCAAGGTCGGCGGCACACGGCGCGACCTGGTCGAGGCGGCCTACACGCTGGGCTCGTCCGACAACGGCATCGTGCGGCGCGTGATCATGCCGGCCAATGCGCCGGAGATTGCCGAGACCCTGCGCCTGGTGCTCGGCTGGGCCTGGACCTATGTCATCGTCGCCGAGCTGATCGGCTCGTCGTCGGGCATCGGTTACATGATCATCAACAGCCAATCGCGGCTGGCGACGGGGCAGATCATCTTCGGCATCATCGTCATCGGCCTGATTGGGCTGTTGTCCGATTTCGCCTTCAAGGCGCTCAACCGTTGGCTGTTTCCATGGAGCCTGGCGTGAGCAAGCTTCTTATTGAAGGCGTCTCGCGCACGTTTGCCGGTGTCGGCGGCGGGCAACCGGTCCAGGCGCTGATGCCGATCGATCTGGCGGTCGCCGCCAACGACTTCATCACCATCCTCGGGCCGTCCGGCTGTGGAAAATCGACGCTGCTCAGGATCGTCGCCGGCCTCGAAGCGCCGAGTGAGGGCCGCGTGTTGCTCGACGGCAAGGCGGTGGACCGGCCGGGTCCAGACCGTGGCATGGTTTTCCAGTCCTATACGCTGTTCCCGTGGCTGACGGTCGCCGAGAACATCGCCTTCGGCCTGCGCGAACGTGGAATGGCCGAGCGCGAGCGCAGCGACATCGTCGCGTCCTATGTCGATCTCGTCGGGCTGAGAGGTTTTGAGAACCATTGGCCGAAGCAGCTTTCCGGCGGCATGCAGCAACGCACGGCGATTGCCCGGGCACTGGCCAACGATCCGGAGATCCTGCTGCTCGACGAGCCGTTCGGCGCACTCGACAACCAGACCCGCGGGCTGATGCAGGAACTGCTTCTCGGCATCTGGGAGCGCCGGCAAAAGACGGTGCTGTTCGTCACCCACGACATCGAGGAGGCGATCTTCATGGCGTCGCGCGTGGTGGTGATGACGGCGCGGCCCGGCCGCATCAAGTCGGATGTTGCCGTCGACCTGCCGCATCCGCGCCACTATACGCTGAAGACCAGCCCGGAGTTTTCGGCACTGAAGGCGCGGCTGACGGAAGACATCCGCGTCGAGGCGATGCGCACGGCAGAAGCGCATTAACTCGGTGGACTTTCTTCAGCTGATGGCTCGGATCAAGCCGCCAGAAGCTGCTTGCGGTCGACGCGTTCTTGTTGCGGCGAGCGGGCATAGAGTTCGCGATAGCATTTGGAGAAATGCGAGGCGGAAACAAAGCCGCAGGCGACTGCCACTTCGACCACCGGCAACGACGACTGGATCAGCAGGTGCCGGGCGCGGTCGAGGCGGATTTCCAGATAGTAACGGGCAGGGGAGCGCCCCATCTCGGTGCGGAACAGGCGCTCGATCTGCCGACGCGACAGGTCGACATGGTCAGCGATCTCGATCAGCGAGAGCGGCTCGGAGAGATTGGCCTCCATCAGCTCGATAATGGTCAGAACCTTGGAATTCTGCACGCCGAGACGGGCGCGTAGCGGCAGGCGCTGGCGGTCGGTCGGGCTGCGCACGCGATCGGTCAGCACCTGCTCGCAGACGCGGTTGACGAGGCTCTCGTCGAAATCGTCGCCGATCAGCTTCAGCATCATGTCGAGCGCGGCGGTGCCGCCGGCGCAGGTGTAGATGTTCTGGTCGATCTCGAAGAGGTCGGCGAAGACATTGGCCTTGGGGAACGCCTCGGAAAAGCCCGGCAGGTTCTCCCAATGGATGGCGCAGCGCTTGTTGGACAGCAGGCCGGCGGCGGCCAGGATATGCGCGCCGGTGCACAGGCCACCGACGGCAACGCCGCGATTGTACTCCTCGCGCAGCCAGGCAAAGGCCGATTTGTTCTGGTAGCGCTCGACATTGATGCCGCTGCAGACGATGGCCATGTTCGGCCGGTCCGGTCCGGACATTTTCTTGCGCTCTTCCTCCAGCGAGGTGTTGACGGCGCATTCGACGCCATTCGAGGCGCGCACCGGCTTGCCGTCGATGCTGGCGAGCCGCCAGCGATAGGCTTCATAGCCGAGCATGCGGTTGGCCGAACGCAACGGATCAAGCGCCGTCGCGAAGGCGATCATGGTGAAATCGGGGATCAGGAAGAATACAAACGATCGCCGGATCGGGTGCTTTACGACGTTCACGGGTAGATCCTCACGCTGCAATGGCGCGAACAGGATGTCGCGATCAGCATAGCGACATCAGGAAAAACGTTTCCTGTCAATTGGCTAGATGGCAACGGAAAGACTTTATTTGCGACATGGGTCGCAAATGGGCAATCGCTATGCGGCGAAGGGCACAACGTGCCGCCGGATTGTCCAAACGAGCCGAACAGTCTGCGCACACGAAAACGCCGCCTCGGCAAAGCCGAAGCGGCGCTGGATCGACTTCGAAGCAGCGCTAGGCTGCTTCTGCCAAGATTTGCTGTTTCAGGCGACAAAGCCGAGGCGCGCGGCGGCCATGGCACCGGTCTGGCCAGGCATGGTGTTAGCCAGGCGCTGGCGCTCGAGCGCGGTCGTCAGGTTCATTTCGCGGCGGGCAAAGAGGCGGGCAAAAAGCTTCATGATCATCTCCATTCGGTTGCTCAGACGGGTCGCCTTCGCTTGATGGAGTGGGGCAGCTCGTGTGTTGATGATGATATAGGCTTAGGTGAGGGGAAACTAAATCGCAAAAGCGAAGCACTTGATATGAAAAGCGACACGGAATGCGACAAATTGGGGCATTCTGCCCAGGATTTACGATTATTTACAACGTGTTGATTGCCGGCGCGGGCTGCTATGCGACTTGCTCATATGCGTCATGCGGCGGCGACATGGCTCGGGGAAATCATTTGAATACAAACAAAAAGGCCTGCCGGGCTGATCTGCGCGGCAGGCCTTCAGCTGTTGATACACACGGTTACTTTGCTCCGGCCCAAGATCCCACACCATGGCGAGTGCCAGTCTTGGCATCGGCAGCTTCGGGCCAGCCGATATCCTTCTGCAGTTCAATCGGCAGCGCGCGGATGGCGCGTTCCGTCTGGTAGCGGGCACGGGCCTCGCTGAACTCGGTCGCGATCCGACCGATGGATGACAGGATAGACATCTCATTCTCCTTCGCGTTGGGCCGGGATTGTCCCGGCGCTTGCAGCGTCAGGCGGTACACCGGGTTTGTTTCAGCTTCATTTCGTGTCGATTGCAGGTCTGTGTCATGGTTGTTTCGGGACCACTTCTACGTGTCTTGCCTTCGATGGAGTTGACTATCCTCCCAAACTGATGTTCAATCAAACGAAATGGAATGATGGTTTGCATCAGAAAAATTGAAGGTCGCTTCCCATGAACGCCCCACTCAATCATCCACTGCCGCTGCTCGATCTCGATGTTCTGCGCACTTTCGTCGCAATCGCCGAGACCGGCAGTTTCACCACTGCGGCCAATGCGGTCTTCCGCACGCCGTCGGCCGTCTCCATGCAGATCAAGAAGCTGGAGGACATTCTCGGCCGCTCGGTGTTCGCGCGCGACGCCCGTTCGGTGACGCTGACCACCGATGGCGAGATGCTGCTCGGCTATGCGCGCCGGCTGCTGTCGATCAATCGCGAGGTGGTGTCGAAGTTCATCATTCCAGACATTGTCGGGGTGGTGCGGCTCGGCTCGCCGGACGATTACGGCGAACGTGTGCTGCCGCATGTGCTGAAGCGGTTCGCACAATCGCATCCATCGATCGCAGTCGACGTCACCATCGACCAGAGCGTCAATTTGCGCCGGCGCATGGACGACCGGGCGCTCGACATCACGCTGCTCACCAACTCCTACAAGACCAGCGCGATCGGCGCCGAAGTGCTGCTCACAGAGCCGATCGTCTGGGCCGGTGCCAAGGGCGGTTGCGCGCATCTGCGCGAGCCGCTGCCGGTCTCATTGTGGGAAGAGGGCTGTGCCTGGCGGGCAGGGGCATTGGAGGCGCTTGGCCGCGAGGGCCGCAACTACCGCATCGCCTATATGAGCGCACACACGGCCGGCCAGCGCGCCGCGATCATGGCGGATCTTGCAGTCGCGCCGCTGCCGAAATCGTTCCTCGGCAGTGACATGGTCGAGTTGTGCCCGAAGGACGGTATGCCTGACATCGGCACCTACAATCTCGCCATGGTGGTGACGCCAGACGCCAGCGCGCCGGTGAAGGCAGTCGCCGACCATATCCGCGCGACGTTTGAGATGTTCAGGGAAACTGGGAAGTTCTGACCCAAACTACGACCTGAGCGGCGCAACCAGATCGCGAGGGGTTCCGTCGCGGTCTGTCCTCTGCAGCGACAACACGCCTGCCGTGGCATGATAACTGTCAGTTTCGTTGGTCAAGAAGGCCACTATACTGTCCCGCGCGCGTCGCGCCTCCGGCATGTCGATCAACGGCCAGACATGGAACATGCCTTGCTCGTGGACGACCTCAATTTCGACGCCGGCCGCGCGTGCCTTTTCAGCGAAGATCAGATTGTCGGGGGTGAGCAGATCGCGTGAACCGGTCAGCAGCAACGTTTTGGGCAGCACCGACAGGTCGCCGTAAACCGGGCTGATGCGCCAGTCGGTGGGATCTATACCGGCGCTGTAAAGCCGGATCGCCTCGCGGCCGCCAGCAATGCCCAGCCACGGATCGTTGCGTTCAGCCTCATACATTTCTGGGTTGGCGAGCGACACGTCGAGGCCGGGCGAAATCAGCACGTGGCGTGATGGCAAGGGCAGGCCGTCTTGCGCAGCCATCATGGTCAGCACGACGGCCATGTTTCCGCCGGCGGAATCGCCCATGAAGATGATGTCATTCGCCCCGGTTTCGCCGAACATCTGGCGGTAGACGGCGCCGACCATGCCGAACATGGCGTGGAAATCGTGTTCGGGAGCAATGGGATAGATCGGCACAGTGATGCCGAACCCGAGACGGTCGGCCATGTCCGCGATCAGCCGCCAATGATAGGGTGTGATTTCAAAGACGTAAGCGCCGCCGTGCAGATAGAGAATCCGCCTCCGCTCGCCAGCCTTGGGCGCGATCTCGTAGACGGGGAAGCCGCTGATCGTGCGGGTTGTGATCTCCAGGCGCGACTGCAGCGACGCAGGCGGCTGATGGTTTTCAGTCTTGCGCGCATAGGCGATCCAGCGCTGCAGGTTCTCCGGGCTGGAAAACGCCTTCTTGCGGCTGTACCTGAGGACGAACGACACGACGTGGCTTTTGAGGCTGGGCATACAGATACACGGACTTCGGCTGAGCCGACTAAGAGAACCCCCGACTATTTCGAAGATTGTGTCGCCACCAAAAAAGTCAAGATTTATGCGATCTCAACACGGTGGTTTGATCCCGGCCGGCGACAAAGCGTCCGGCCTATGGAGTCCCTGGCCCAGCGGCGCAGCTCAACGCCGGGGCAGTAATGCGGCGCGCAGCCAATTGCTGGGTGCAGCCGGAGCCGCATTGCGGCCCCGGCGAATACCGAGCAGCTTGCATTTGTCGGTGAATTTCATCCGCGCTGCATGCCCCAGCCGACCGAAAGCTGCTTTTTGCTCGATCGCGGCGACACCGGCCAGCCAATGTCCTTCTGGATCTCAGGCGGCAGGCTGTTCAGGATGCGCAGTGACTTGCGCGCTTCGCGTGCTTTCTTGAAGGCCGCACCATAGCGGCCGAGGCTTTCGAACATCGACATCTTGATCTCCTTTGGAGCGTTGCGGTGGCCGGAAACTGGTTCTGCCTGCCGTTCGATGCCGGTTAAATGCACCGCCTATGTATCTGGCGGATTTCACGAAAACGCGATTTCGTTTCCAGATCGGCGCGATCTGGAAACATTTGCATACAAATGAAAATGGAAGGTATGACAGGCCTAGCGGGGGCGAGTCATCCCCGCCCGCGCCGCGCGGCGTGGCCTTCGCGCGAACGCCGCCGCGGGGCGGCGTCGCCGGCAATGCCGTCTTCGCTCACCGTCTTGCGCGGCGGCAGTTTGACCGCCGCCGAAAGCTTGGGGAACGGGTCGATCTTGTTCGGCAGCGCCATGGCGTAGACGAAATGCTCCTGGAATTTCGGCTCCAGGGCCGTCTCAATCTTCTCGATCCTGCTGACGGTTTCCTCGATCTCGCGGCGATAGCCGCGGTTCAACAGCGCCATGCGGGCACCGGCGCCGGCCGCATTGCCAACGGCCGAGACCTTGTCGAGGTCGCAATCCGGGATCAGGCCCAGCACCATTGCGTATTTCGGGTCGATGAACGAGCCGAATGCACCGGCGAAGTGGATGCGGTCGACATGATCAGTGTGCTGCTTTTCCATCAAAAGCTTGGTGCCGGCATAAAGGGCGGCCTTGGCAAGCTGGATAGCGCGCACGTCGGTCTGGGTGATGGTGATCTTGGGCCCGCCTTCCTTCAGCACATAGGAGAAGGTGCGGCCGTTGGCGACGACGCGCGGCGAGCGGGCGCTCAGCGATCCGTCGACGACACCGTCCTCGGAGATGACGCCGGCGAGATACATCTCGGCGACTACCTCGATGATGCCGGAGCCGCAGATGCCGGTGACGCCGGTCGCCTGCACGCTGTCGAGGAAGCCCGGCTCGTCGGACCAGAGTTCCGAGCCGATGACGCGATATTTGGGCTCCAGCGTTTCGGGATCGATACGGACGCGCTCGATGGCACCCGGTGCGGCGCGCTGGCCGCCGGAGATTTCCGCGCCCTCAAAGGCCGGGCCGGTCGGCGAGGATGCCGCCACGACCCGCTGGCGATTGCCGAGCACGATCTCGGCATTAGTGCCGACATCGACGATCAGCATCATTTCGTCCTGGCGGTGCGGCCCCTCCGACAGCGTCACCGCCGCCGCATCGGCGCCGACATGGCCGGCAATGCAAGGCAGCATATAAAGCCTGGCGCCCTGGTTGAGCTTCAGGCCGATATCCGATGCCTTGATGTGGACGGCGCCGGAGATCGCTAGCGCGAAGGGAGCGCCGCCGAGCTCGGTCGGATCGATGCCGAGGAACAGATGGTGCATGATCGGATTACCGACGAAAATGGAATCCAGTATGTCGTTGCGCTGGACGCTGCCTTCGGCGCAGACCTTGTCGACGAGGCCCGAAATGGCCTCGCGCACGGCGACTGTCATGCCTTCGCGGCCGTCCGGGTTCATCATCACGTAAGAGACGCGGCTCATCAGATCCTCGCCGAAGCGGATCTGCGGATTGGATGTACCCGACGAGGCGGCGACGCGGCCCGATAGCAACGACACCAGATGCATGGCGATCGTGGTCGAGCCGATATCGCAGGCAAGCCCGTACGCCTCGTTCTTGAGGCCTGGCCACAAGGCGATGACCCGTGCGGTCTCGCTGTCGGTGTCCTTGTGGATGGCGGCGGTCGCTGCCCAGTTGCCTTTGCGCAAAATGCCTTGCACCTGCGGCAACAGATGGAAATCGAAATCGAGGCTCTTGAGGCCCCAGTCCTTCATCAGCGCGATTTTCAGGCGGTCGAGGTCGCCGAGCGGCTTGTGCATGTCGGGTTCTTCGATCTCGACATAGCACATGCGGATTGCCGCATCGCGGGCGATGACCCTGGTGTCGGCGTCTTTGCGGATGGTTTGCGCGTTGATGACGGTGTCCTGCGGCACGTCGACGACGAGATCGCCGAGAATCTGCGCCGAGCAGGACAGGCGGCGGCGTTCGGGCAGCCCACGAACGCGCTCGTAGCGCTCTTCCTTTGCGCCCTTGGGCGAGATGTGGTCGTTGGAGGAAACGATCTTGTGCTTGGCGAAATTGCCTTCCTGCACCTCAATCTGGCAACGCCCACAAGTGGCACGCCCGCCGCACACGCTCTCGACATAGACACCGAGCTGGCGCGCGGCATCCAGCACCGGCGTGCCGACCGGAAACCGCCCCCGCTTGCCAGACGGCATGAACAGCACGAGCGGATCGGTGATGTTGACGGGAGAGTTCATACGTTCCAGACTTTACTTTCTACGCTGCTCAGGTCTTGGCCGCGGCAGCGATGCCGCAGTGTTTCGGTTCCTCCCCAGTCCTAAGCCCCATATCGTGTCGGCCAAGCCATGGCTCAACCCCGGGCCATCCGCGCTTCGCGGCCGCCGCGCCTGCGTCCGCCATTGCCATTGCCATCGCCCGGCGCGTTGACCTGCGTCCGGGCGGCAACGGCCTGGCCGCCTTCGGCAGGCTTGTAATCCTTGTAGGTCCTGATCCAGTTGGTGCAGTTCTCATCGGTGCCGTTCAGCACATTGGCGCCACGCACCGCTTCCATTTCCTGCGGCCGCACCGGGTTCATGATCGCCGAGGTCATGCCGGCGCCGATCACCATCGGAATGAAGGCGGCGTTGATGCCATGACGGTGCGGCAGGCCGAACGAGATGTTAGAGAGGCCGCAGGTGGTGTTGACCTTGAGCTCCTCGCGCAGGCGGCGTAGCAGTGCAAACACCTGGCGGCCGGCATCGCCCAACGCGCCGATCGGCATGACCAGCGGGTCGACGACCACGTCATGCGCCGGAATACCGAAGTCTGCGCAGCGCTGAACGATCTTCTTGGCGACGGCAAAGCGCACGTCGGGGTCCATCGAAATACCGGTCTCGTCGTTGGAAATGGCGACGACCGGAACGTTGTATTTCTTGACCAGAGGCAGGATGGCCTCGAGCTTTTCCTCCTCGCCAGTGACGGAGTTGACCAGCGGTCGGCCCTTGGCGACTTTCAGCGCCGCTTCGATCGCCGCGGTCACCGAGGAGTCGATCGACAGCGGCAGGTCGACCAGGCCCTGCACGATCTCCAGGGTCTGCACCAGCAGGCCGGGTTCGGTCTCGTTCGGGTTGACCGAGGTGACGCCGGCATTGACGTCGAGCATGGTTGCGCCGCAGGCGGCCTGTTCCAGCGCATCCCTGATGACGGTCTCAAAATTGCCCGCGATCATTTCGGCGGCCAGCTTTTTGCGGCCGGTCGGGTTGATGCGCTCGCCGATCACGCAGAAGGGCTGATCGAAGCCGATGATGATTTCTCGTGTCGCCGAGGCGACGATGGTCCGGGTCATGAAATCTCTCCATCGTGATATAAAGAGTTCTTTATATCGTTATCTGTTTCTGATCAAGCGAATGCTGACGATTCGCGCTGTCAATGCGCGGTCTTGACCATGTCGACCTGGGTTTCGGTGAGGTCGTCATGCAGTATGTGGTCGAGCCGGTCGGCAACGAGCTGGTCGTCGCGGCGGATTTCGCGCTTCCACGGCCGACGGCCCTTCAGCACGCCGGACTCGTCGACGATCTCGGCGACATACTCTTCCTGGCGATAGGCCATCACATGGACGCCGGACACACCTGGAATTTCCTTCACCTCATTGATGATGTCGATGCAGAGCTGCTTGCCTTCCTTCTTCTGATCCTGAGCGCCTTCCAGGCGCTTGACGATCTGATCGGGAATGTGAATGCCCGGCACGTTGGAGCGGACCCATCTGGCCGTCTTGGCCGAGGCCAGCGGCCCGACTCCGCACAGGATGAAGCATTTCTCGGTATAGCCGAGGTCGCGGACCTTCTTCATGTAGGTGCGGAACATCGGTACGTCGAAGCAGTACTGGCTCTGCACGAACTGCGCGCCGGCGGCGATCTTCTTGCCCAGCCGATACGGCCGGAAATCGATCGGCGGCGCGAACGGGTTGATGGCCGCGCCAAGGAAAAGCTGCGGCGGCGTGGTGAGTTTGCGGCCGGACAGGAATTTGCCGTTATCGCGCATGATGCGGCAGGTTTCGAGCAGCGACATGCAGTCGAGATCGAACACCGGCTTGGCGCCGGGCTGGTCGCCGGCCTGCACGCCGTCGCCAGTCAGGCACAGCATGTTGGCAACACCCATCGCGGCACCCCCCAGCACGTCGCCCTGGATGGCGATGCGGTTCCGGTCGCGGCAGGCGATTTGCATGATCGGGGCATAACCCATGCGGGTCAGCAGCGCGCAAATACCGACCGACGACATGTGGCAGTTGGCCCCGGAAGCGTCGACGGCATTGATGGCGTCGACCCAGCCGTCGAAAATCCTGGCGCGGTTGTAGACGTCTTCCGGATCGGCGCTGTCGGGCGGATTGAGCTCGGTCGTCACTGCGAACTCGCCGCGCCGCAGAACCCGCTCAAGCCGGCCGCGTGAGGTGTGGCCGGGTAGGGGATCGAGCGGCAAATGGATGCCGGCGGGATTCTCGTCTGGCTGGCGGCCGATCATGCCGACGCCCCGGTGTTGGTAGTATTCTGGACCCCATTGCGGGCGGCCGCGGCCTGCGCGGTCACCCGCAGCCAGGCGGAGGTTTCGCGCAAGGACTGATCCACCGGCTTCTGCACGTCCAAAATCTTGTCGCCATGCACCATGTTCTGCGAGCCTTCCCAGGCCTTGACCCAGACGCAAGGCATATCAGGCTCGACCTCGCAATTGCCGTTGGCGCGCACACCGCCGCAAGGGCCGTTGCGCAATTGCTTAGGGCAGTTCATCGGGCACGACATGCCGGTCGAGGAAAGAATGCACTGACCGCACATGCGGCAGTCGAACATGAAGCCCTTGACGCGCTTCTCGACGAATTTCACCGGCCCTTCGACACGGCTGTAGCCGATGCCCTTCCATAGCGGGTGGAGAGTCAGGAACATGTCGGCGAATTTGGCGTAGAACCATTCGAGCAGCCGCGAATGCCGCACCGACCAAAGCCGCACCGCAAACGAGCGCTGCACGCGCCGCTGCGGCGACACGTCAGCCGGCTTGTAGTCGGATTTCGGCGCCGCCTTCTTGACGATTGTCGCCTGGGTCACGCCGGCTTGAGCCGTCGTCGCCGGCATTGATTGGGGATCAGACATTTTCTTTGCCGCCCGCCTTGACCAGAGCGACCAGCCGCTCACGGTCGTATTTCGCATCGAGCTCCTGAAGAGCCTTCTCGGCCTCGACTTCAAGATCGTCACTGACTGGGACGGGCTCTGCCTTGCGCCATTCGGCAAGATAGTCGTCGGTGCCGCCGGCGCCGGTGCGCATGGCGCACATGTCGATCGCCTCGGTGAAGCGCAGCGGCAGTTCGCGCTTGGCGTTCTGCCGGCCCTTCTTGATGATGACCTGGGCGGGGATGTCGCGCCAGTAGACGACGATCAGATCGGCCATGAATTCCTGCTCCTGGAGAGCGCCGCGCGTCCAATCGAACGCACAAACGATGCTCTACCACCTAACTCCGTTGCATCGTGCCCTCCGAAGATCGATTCCGATCCTTTGGGCCGATGCAGTGGTTTCGAGCATTGCCGGAAGCGCTGTTGGGCTGCTTGTTATGGGACGACGCGGGGGCCTTCAAAAGCGACGCAATCGACGGCTGCGGCTGAAAGCGGAGTCTCTTCCAGCACTGGTCAGCCGGCGCGGCCATCGAAGCTGCCGACCAGTTTCCTGTGGAAGCGCACGTAACCTCGTTCGGTCGTGCGTAAATGCTCCGCGATGATCTCATGGAAGCGCGGCAGGCGATGGAAGGGAACGGCCGGATAGGAATGGTGCTCGGAATGGTACGGCATGTTCCAAGCCACGAAGCGCACCAGCCTTGTGGTGAAGGTGGTACGGGTGTTCTCGAGCATGTTGGCGACATGCGGGCACAATGCGTGCTCGGCCAGCAGGTAGGCCCGCAAAAACGGCTGTCCGACCAGCACCGGCACGATCCAGACCCACAACAGCAGCGCCGACTGTGCGGCGAGCGATCCGGCCAGCAACACCGCATAGCCGATCAGGAACAGCCGCGCTTCAATAACCACCTTGCCGCGGCCCTTTTCCGGCACAAAGCCGTCGCGGTTGCGGCCCCCCGCATTGGTTGCGAACACACGAGCCATGCCTATCCAATAGGGGCCGCCGGACAGATAGCGCAGATATTGGCCGATGGTCTCCGGCTTCGGGGCCATCAGTTCGGGGTCGTTGTCCGGGTCGTGGGTGTGGCGGTGATGGGCGAAATGGAAATAGCGGAACCATGCGGGCGGCAGCAGGATCAAGAAGCCGGCCACGGCGGCAACAGCGCGATTGAGCCACGCCGTTCTGAACGCCGTTTCATGGATGGTCTCGTGCAACAGCGTGAAGAAGAAGACGATCAGGATCCCCTGCGGCAAGACGAGAAGCGGCCAGAACGGGATGCGGGCGGCGATCAGTGCGCCCAGCACGACAACCAGCCCGCCATGGACGGCCAGCCGGACAATGCCTGGCCCGTCGACCCGGGCGGTGAGGTCGCGACGTTCCTCAACCGAAAGGCCGGCAATGATGGTGCGGTGGTCGATGTCGCTCATGATGCAATGTTAGCGGCGGGTGGCTGTCGGGTAAATCGGCGCGCGTGTCACCAGACGCCGTTTCTTATCCCGGTCCAGAGATAGAACCAGACCGTCGGATGATACCATTGTCTCGAAGGCAGACCGGGATCGACCGTGCCGAGCTTGCCGACCAGCGCATCCCTGACCGCCTCGACGCAGATGTCGCGCGAGAATGCCGCCTGCCGCAACGCGTAGCTTGAAATAGTGTCGCCAGGTTGGGGTTTGCCGCGTGCCTGCCGCAGCACCCCGCCAGTGTCGACGCGGGCGTCGACCAGATGCACGGTGGTGCCGAAGTTTTCCGCATCGCCTGAAGCCAGCGCCCAATAGCCGCCGTTCATGCCACGATATTTCGGGGCGATGCCGGCATGGTAGTTGAGGACCGGGCAAGGGATTTTCGCCAGCGTCTGCCGCGACAGCAAGCGGCAGCCGGCGAGCAGCACGACACCCGGCTGGATTTTCTCGATCGCCTGCAGGCACTCCGGCGCGTTGGCCGACGAGACCTGGACGATCTTTTGCCCAGGCTTCGGTTCGGTTTGCAGCTTTTGCTCGGCGGCGAGCCGTGCTGCGTGGCCGGCGAAGAAGCGCTTGCCGAGCCGGGTCAGCATCATCGTGCCGAGTTGACCGATGGCCGAGGTCCAGCCTTGCCGCCGCGCCCGCCCGAGAAGCAATTGTTTTTTGGATTCAGGGGTTTCGAGGATGACGCTGACAGGCGCGAGGTGGTCGGCGATGGCGTTGACGATCGCCCAGATATGCGGGCCGCCTTCGGTGACGACGACGATCGGCCGTTGGTTTGTTTTCGACCGTGCCATGCTTCGCGACCCCCGCAAAGAGCTGTTCTTTGTGCGCGAATGCTAGGTTGACCGGGTTAACCCTTGGTGATCGGGGGCGGGCTCAGCGCTTGAATTCGAGGATGTCGAGCTTCGATTCGTAGTGGGGCGCCGGGAACTCGATGCGCCATTCGCTGGCGCTGTGGCGGAAGGCATAGCCGACCTGATCGCTTTCCGGGCCGCTGCCGTAGGGCTTTGCCGGATCGTCGTTGACGTAGAAGGAACCTAGATAGATCGCGCGTTTCTCGCCATCGTCGAAGAAGCGGCCCTTGGTGCGCTGCGAACCGGTGATCTTTTCCAGTCTCCAGCCGGAACCGTCGTCGCTCACCTTGCATTTGAACCAGCCATAAATGACGAGCGGGCTCAATCCGCCGGCCTTGATGGTGCGGCATTGCCAATTGCCGGTCAGGTCCTCGTCGGAGAAGGAAACCAGCGGCTTTGCCAGCAAGGCGTCGAGCTGCTTGACCTCGGCGGGATCGCCGGCCTTCGCCTCGTCAAGCGCTGCCTTGCGCGTCTCGCCATATTTGTCGAGGCGCGCCTTGTCGGCAGCGGTGATCAGCTTCTGCACTTCGCCATCGGCGAACGCGGGCAACGTCAAGCAGAGGACAGCTGCTACGGCAAACATAAGGCGAGCGATCATTGGTGGCGTTTTCCCTTTTGATGACTGGAGCAGCCTGTTTTCTTGTCTGGCGCATACCTTAATGTTTCGCCGCGCTCTGTCATCCTTGCTTGAGCATCGACAGCAGAAACGAGGTGGAAAGAATGCGGATCTTGCTGACGGGATCGTCGGGTTGGCTGGGCAGGGCCTTGGCGCCACGCCTGCGGACTCTCGGCCATGACGTCACTGGCCTCGATCCCGTCCCATCCTCGGAAACGCGAATCGTCGGCTCAGTCGCCGATCGCGACCTGGTCATGAGGGCGGTCGAGGAGAACCGCATCGAGGCCATCATCCATAGTGGCGCGCTGCACAAGCCTGACATCGAACATCATCGCAACGAGAATTTCGTCGAGACGAATGTGCGCGGCACGCTCAACCTGCTCGATGCGGCGGCAACTTTCGGCGTTCAGCGCTTCATCTTCACGTCGACGACATCGCTGATGATTACCCAGGCCATCCGCGCCGGCTTGCCCGGCAGGGCGGCTTGGCTAACGGAAGACATGTCGCCTGAACCGCGCAACATCTACGGCGTGACAAAGCTTGCGGCGGAACATCTTTGTCGGCTCTACCATATCCAGTTCGGCCTGCCGGTGATCGTACTGCGCACCGCCCGCTTCTTTCCCGAAGCAGACGATATGGCGCATGTGATCGAACAGTCGGACGCCAACACCAAGGCCAATGAGCTGTTGTTTCGCCGGCTGACGGTGGAGGATGCTGCCGACGCCCACATCGCTGCCTTGGAGAAAGCGCCGCAATTGGGCTTCGACACCTTCATCATCTCGGCACCGACACCTTTCCAGCCCGACGATTGCGCGGCATTGATCGCCGACGCACCGTCGATCGTCGCGCGCTATTTTCCGGATTATCCGGCACTCTACTTGAAGAAAGGCTGGACGATGTTTTCGTCGATCAACCGGGTCTACGATGCGTCCCGGGCGAGGGACCGGCTGGATTTCGTCTGCAAGACGAGCTTTGCCGATGTGCTCGCTGGGCTCGAAGCTGAAGAAAACGGTGCCTAAAGTGTCAGGCCAGGGCTGAGGCCCCAGCCAGTTCCTTCGTCAGGTCGCCGTAGCCGGTCGAGCGGCGCTCATAGGCGAGGCCGAGCATTTTCGCCGCCTTTTCGGCGACCTTGTCGAGTTCCGGATCGTCGGTCTGGGCGATGTAGATCAGCTTCTCGTAATTGCCGAAATAGTCCTTGATCAGCTCCGGGTGCTTGTCGAGGCCGAGCGGCTTCATGAAGAAGGCATCGAATTGCCGGCAGAGGAAATCGGTCATGTAGAACGACATCATGTCGTCATCGGCAACCTTCGCATAGGCATCCATGCCTTGGTAGAAGGCAAAGCAATGCGGCCCGGCCATGCGCTCGACGCCATGCTTCTCGCAGATCCGGTCGAGCAGGCCACCCGTGCCGCAATCGGCATAGCCGACGAAGATGTGTTTGTAGCCGTCAGCCCTGGCCTTGGCGATTGCCTTGTCCATGGCCGGCGCAATGCGGTCCGGATAGAAATGGAACTCCGCCGGGAGGCAGGTCAGGTCGAGATGGTCGAGCCCGAGCTGCTCCTTGACCGCCAGAACTTCGCGCGCAATCATCCCGCAGGCGATGACGAGCAGCCTGTCGCCTTGATCGGATTGTTGTTTTCGCGCGGTAGTCATGGAACCAGTCTAATCCATCTTCGTTGCTGTCCAGCGAATTTATATTCTGAGGGAGACACCAATCATGAAATTGTTCCGCGTTGCGCCAATCGCTATTCTCGCCTGCGCCCTGGCTGTTTCGGCCTGCGCCAACACGGTGCGCGGCGTCGGTAAGGATATCAAATCCACTGCGAAGGCGGTTGACGATACCGTCAAGAAACCCTGATCTGCACGATTTCAAACATTTGGGAATAAAAAAGCCGCACTGCAAGGCGCGGCTTTTCTCGTCGGTGCCGAATTTATTGACTCAGGCCGAAGCGCGGACGTTGTGCTTGCGCTTCATGAAGTCCTTGGCGGTCTCGACCGCCACCGCGGCGTCGCGGCAATAGGCGTCGGCGCCGACGGCTTTGCCGAATTCCTCGTTGAGCGGCGCGCCGCCGACCAGCACGACATAATCATCGCGAATGCCTTTTTCCTTCATCGTATCGATGACGACCTTCATGTAAGGCATGGTCGTCGTCAGCAGGGCCGACATGCCGATGATGTCGGGCTGATGCTTTTCGATGGCATCGAGATATTTTTCGACCGCATTGTTGATGCCGAGGTCGATGACATCGAAGCCGGCGCCTTCCATCATCATGCCGACGAGGTTCTTGCCGATGTCGTGGATGTCGCCCTTAACGGTGCCGATCACCATCTTGCCCTGCTTCGGCGCGCCGGTGGCGACAAGCAACGGACGCAGGATGAACATGCCGGCCTTCATCGCGTTGGCCGACAGCAGCACTTCCGGAACGAACAGAATGCCGTCGCGAAAATCCTCGCCGACGATGCGCATGCCTTCGACCAGAGCCTCGGTCAGCACCTTGTAAGGCGCCCAGCCGCGCTCGAGAAGGATGTTGGTGCCTTCCTCGATTTCTTCCTTCAACCCATCATAAAGGTCGTCGTGCATCTGCTGCACCAACTCGTCGTCGGAGAGTTCCGAAAGGATGATCTCGTCGTCGGCCATTTTTTCTCAGGCTCCTTGCCGGCTACAACTATCGCGGCAGCTTAAAAATATCGCGCCATTACCTAACCCGCGCGGGCCGGTTGTCCATAGCTGATTTGCGACTTCCCGCAAAACGAAAGCGACCGTAAATCTCCTGGAATTCTTGTCGATTTTGCGACAGGCGTTGGCGCTGGCGGGCCGTTTCGAATAAGGTGCATGGCTACGATCCGGCCAGAGACCGCAATATGCGGCTGCAAATGGATTTCAGGCCGGAACAAGAGCCCGGCCAAAGCAAATCAGGCCAGAACGAAAGCCAGGGAAGAACGATTATGAGTGAGAACGCGCCGGTCGATCAGGAAGCGTCAAACGCACGGCGCGGGCGCGCTGCCAGCGGTGGCGCCGCAGCGCGCCGGGCTGCACGTTCGGGCGGCGGCCCCGGTACACAGCTCACCTATATCAAGCGCAAGATCAACGTCTATGAAGTGCTGGACGAGGAAGGCCTGGCGCTGATCGAAAAGAACACCGACACGGTGCTGGAAGAGATCGGCATCATCTTCCGCGACGACGCCGAGGCACTGCAGCTTTGGAAAGAGGCGGGCGCCGACGTCAAGGGCGAGCGGGTGCATTTCCCCAAGGGCCTCTGCCGCTCGCTGTTGAAGACCGCTCCGTCCGTCTATACCCAGCACGCCCGCAACGGCGAGCGCTCGGTGCAGATCGGCGGCAACGCGACCGTGTTCGCGCCGGTCTATGGACCGCCCTTCGTGCGCGATCTCGACGGCGTCAGGCGCTACGCGACGATCGAGGATTTCCGGAATTTCGTAAAACTTGCCTATATGGCGCCATCGATCCACCATTCGGGCGGCACGGTTTGCGAGCCGGTCGACGTGCCGGTCAACAAGCGCCATCTCGACATGGTCTACAGCCATATCAAATATTCGGACAAGCCGTTCATGGGCTCGGTGACCGCGCCCGAGCGCGCCGAAGATACGGTGGCGATGGCCAAGATCGTGTTTGGTGACGATTTCGTCGAGAACAACACGGTGTTGACCAGCCTGATCAACGCCAACTCGCCGATGGTCTTCGACGAGACCATGCTGGGAGCGCTGAAAGTTTACTCGCGCCATAACCAGGCGTGCATCGTCACGCCGTTCATCCTTGCCGGGGCGATGAGCCCGGTGACGGTCGCCGGCACACTGACCCAGGTTTTGGCCGAGGTTCTGGCCGGGGCGTCGTTCACACAGCTGATCCGGCCGGGTGCGCCGGTACTGTTCGGCACCTTCGCCTCGTCGATCTCAATGCAGTCGGGCGCGCCGACCTTCGGCACGCCGGAGCCGTCGCTGGTCTCCTATGGCGCCGCCCAGCTTGCTCGCAGGCTCGGGCTGCCGTTCCGCACCGGCGGCTCGCTTTGTGCTTCGAAAATCCCCGATGCGCAGGCGGCCTATGAGAGCGCCAACACGCTGAATTCGACGATCCTCGCCGGCACCAATTTCGTGCTGCATTCGGCCGGCTGGCTCGAGGGCGGGCTCGCCTCCTGCTACGAAAAGTTCATGATGGATATCGACCAACTCGGCATGACGCAGAAGTTCTCCGAGGGTGTCGACCTGTCGGAAAACGGTCAGGCGATGGATGCCATCCGCCAGGTGGGTCCGGGCAGCCATTACCTCGGCTGCGATCACACCCAGGCCAATTTCCAGACCGCGTTCTACCGCTCCAACATCGCCGATAACAATTCCTACGAGCAGTGGCTGGCCGAAGGCGAAAAAACCGCGCCGCAGCGCGCCAACGAGCTCGCCCGCCGCTGGCTGGAGAGCTACGAGGCGCCTTATCTCGACCAGGGCATCGACGACGGGCTGAAGGACTTCATCGCCAGGAAGAAGGCGTCGATGGCCGACGCCTTCACCTGAAAGGAGCCCGAATCAGGCGGGGCTAAAGTCGCCAACATCATCCACAAGGAAGTCTGGCGGAGCGCCTTCTCCGACCCGGACAAGAAGGGATGATTCTCGAGCGCGGCATGGTCGAAACCATCGCGGCCGCGCTTTCCGCCCACGGCCTCATCCTGCGCGGCGGCTTCAATTTTGCGGGCGGTGAGGGGACACCTTCCGGTCTCTCCGGCGCCGCCGCCAGATCCGTCCTGCTGGTGGGGCAGGCAGGCGCCGCACCTTGGCCGCACTTCCTGCGCTGGTTGGAGAAACAGTCACAGCCGATCGACGATTCGCTCGACAGATGGTCGCGCGGAGTGATCGGCGCTGTGGCCGAAAAATTCGGGGCACGCGCGGTGTCACCGTCCGACAGGCCTTATCTGCCGTTCCAGCAATGGGCGATGCAGGCGGAGGGGCTGAAGCCGTCGCCGCTCGGCATCCTCATGCATCCGCAATACGGGCTCTGGCATGCCTATCGCGGCGCGCTGTTGTTCGAGAACGAGATTGCGCTCCACGAACGTCGCGACGTGATTCACCTTTGCGACACATGTTTGGAAAAACCTTGCCTGAAATCCTGTCCGGTCGCGGCTTATTCTGCGGATGGTTTTGTGCATGAAACCTGTCTGGCGCATGTGCGTGGGCAAAACGGCGGACCTTGCCGGACCGGCGGCTGCCTTGATCGCAACGCCTGTCCTTACGGCATCGATTATCGCTATCCGGCCGAGGTTCAGGCCTTTCACATGGCAGCATTCGCGCGCTAGCCAGACAAGACCCCGCTGCACGCAAAGACGTCGACCGTTCCGATCTCAGGATTTTTGGCCGAAAGCCAGCCCCGCCGCGTGAAAGAGACCCATCAGCAGCACCCCGATGGCACCAGAGACCAACGAGACGATGGGATACTGTGCGAAGTTGGCCCCGTACGCGAAGAGGGCCACCACGAAGCTCGCCCAGCCGGCTATCAGATTGGGCACGGCGGAGTTACCGAAGACGCACGGGTAGGAACCCTTGGTTATCCCACTCACGAAATGTGGGACGCCATTGGCGCCAAAAACACCCGCGAAAAAAGCAAGGAATGCCGTCAGCCACATATGAGCTCCGTCCCTTGGCAAATTGAAGCGCGCCGTTCACTTCAGGCCGCCATAGCATGGCAGGCAGTCGGCGAAATTGTGCACAAAGCCAGCGTAAAGCAACCCCGATACGCATTTGTGAACGTGGCGGCTCCACATAGTGCCTTCGATGCAGCCGGCGCCGAACGCCACTGGGAGCGGCTGACGATGCTGTTTGCGGAGACGCTCGGCCAAGGCGCGCCAACCATTACGACGTGACTGCCCGCCAAAAAATTCTTCCCATCACCCAAGGAATCGCCATTAGCCTTCGTCCAACAGGCAAATGATGGCGATGATGCTGGACGAAAGCGAAGCCTCCGACGCCGAACTGATCGGGCGGGCGAAGGGCGGAGACAGGGGTGCTTTCGGCAAGTTGCTCGAAAGGCACTACGGTTTCGTCTATCGCGCCGCCTATCGGTGGTGTGGAAAAAAGGCCGACGCCGAGGATATCGCCCAGGAAGTGTGCGTCCGGCTCGGCCGGGCGATCCGCGACTATCACGGCAGCGGTGCCTTCACGACGTGGCTCTACACCATGACGCTGAATGCGGCGCGCGACATGATGCGCAAGACCGCCCGCGATACGGCCAAGACCGAGGCCTATGGCGCCTATGCGCTGATTTCGGGGGAAACCTCGTCCGAGGCGGAAGACCCGGTCGAGGCGCTCTGGGCAGCGGTGCGCAAGCTGCCGGACAAGCAGCGCGACGCTGTGCTGCTGGTCTATGGCGAAGGGCTGAGCCACGCAGCCGCCGCCGAGGCGATGGCGATCTCGGAGACGACGGTTTCCTGGCACATCCATGAGGCGAAGAAACGGTTGAAGACGCTGATGCGTTCAGCCGGGGAAGTGTGACCATGGTCGACGACAAGCAACTGAACAGGCTGCGCGATATCGCAGCACCGGCGCCTGACGCGGATGCAAAGGCGCGTGCCCTCCAGGCCGCGCTGCGCGCCTATGACATGGAAGAAAAAACTTTACCGGCCGCCCAAGGATCGGCAGGCGGGCTTCGTCTCACAGAGCGAGCACAAAGGCTCTGGAGCGAAATCATGCAAAAGAAACTCTTCGCCACGCCGGCCATTGCCGGGCTCGTTGCCCTGCCGATCGCCGGATACGCCACCATCTATATGCTTGGGGAATCCAAATTCGGCGGGCCCGAATTCGGCGGCGACGATAAGATCACCGAAACGCTGGCTGACAAGCCGGCGACCGTCAAACCGCCGGTTGTTGCCGAAGCAGATAAGCAGAAGAAGGCGGACGCCGACAGCGAAAGCCGCGACGCCGGCGAGGCGCTTGTGGCGCCGACATCGCCGCCGAAAGCGGAATCGACCGCGGTCGGCGGGTTGACGCAGCAGGATGTGCTCACCCGCAATGCACCCGAACCGGCGAAGAGCGGCGAGTTTGCGCTGGATGGCGGTGCAAACTCCGTGGCTCCGGCAGTCGATGGTGGCGCGCGGGTCGGACGCATGCCTGGCACGGTTGCCGAGTCCAAGCTGATGGCACAGCAGCCTGCCGCTGCGCCGGCCGACCAGATGCTGCCGCGAGAGGAAAACCGTGACCGGGTCGAGGATTTCAAGACCAATCCGGTGCATGCCGCACTCGAAGACCCGGTCTCGACGTTCTCTATCGATGTCGACACCGCTTCCTATTCCTTCGTCCGGCGCTCGCTGAAGGAAGGTTTTATCCCGCAGGCCGATACGGTGCGCGTCGAGGAGATGGTCAACTACTTCCCCTATGACTGGAAAGGCCCGGACTCCGCCTCGACGCCGTTCAACTCGACCGTCAGCGTCATGCCGACTCCGTGGAACGAGCACACCAGGCTGATGCATGTCGCCATCAAGGGTTTCGACGTGAAGCCGGCCGAGCAGCCCAAGGCCAATCTGGTCTTTCTGATCGATGTGTCGGGCTCGATGAACGAGCAGGACAAGCTGCCGCTCCTGCAGTCGGCCTTTCGGCTGCTGGTCAACAAGCTGAGACCCGACGATACCGTCTCGATCGTCACCTATGCGGGCGATGCCGGTACCGTGCTGGAGCCCACCAAGGCTTCGGAAAAGGACAAGATCCTCGCTGCCATCGACAACCTGACATCCGGCGGCTCGACGGCAGGCGAGGCGGGCATCAAGGAAGCCTACAGGCTGGCGCAGAAATCCTTCGTCAAGGACGGTATCAACCGGGTGATGCTCGCCACCGATGGTGATTTCAATGTCGGCCAGACCGACGACGACGACCTGAAGCGGCTGATCGAAAAGGAGCGCAAGACAGGCGTGTTACTGTCGGTGTTCGGCTTCGGCCGCGGCAACCTGAACGACCAGATGATGCAGACCATCGCCCAGAACGGCAACGGCACCGCCGCCTATATCGACACTTTGGCGGAGGCCGAGAAGGTGCTGGTCGAGGATGCCTCCTCGACACTGTTCACCATTGCCAAGGACGTGAAGATCCAGGTCGAGTTCAACCCGAACAAGGTCTCGGAATACCGGCTGATCGGCTACGAGACCCGCGCCTTGAACCGCGAGGATTTCAACAACGACCGCGTCGACGCCGGCGAGATCGGCTCAGGCCATTCGGTCACCGCGATCTACGAGATCACGCCTAAGGGCAGCGGCGGCGAACAGATCGATCAGCTGCGCTATGGCCAGGCCTCGGTGAACAATGGCGGTGTCGCCAATGCCGACGAATATGCCTTCGTCAAAATCCGCTACAAGCTGCCGAACGAGGACACTTCGAAGCTGATCACCACGCCGGTGACGTCAGCCAACGAGGTGGCGTCGTTCGACCAGGCCAGCACCGACCAGCGTTTCTCCGTTGCCGTCGCTGCCTTCGGCCAGAAGCTGCGCGACGAGGATGCGACCGCGAAGTTCGGCTACGACAAGATCATGGAGATTGCCACCGCCGCCAGAGGAGCCGACCCGTTTGGGTACCGGTCCGAGTTCCTCTCGCTTGTGCGCCTTGCCTCGGCGCTCGGCGGTAACCGGTAGTGGCAATGATGGCCGGTTTCTTTCAGATGGGATCGTTCTGACAGGGGGAACCGGCCTACGGGCGGGTGAGGCAGGCCGGCGAGGGAAACCTTGCCGGCCTTTTTTCGTGGCTGCACCGCTTCGCGGACCGCGTCGCAGCCGAAAGCGTCAGGCGCGTCCGCGGCGCCGTTCGCGGCGGGCTTCGCTGGTCTCGGCGACGTTGACCGTCGCCTGCTTGTTGCGCATCGGGCCGATGCGTTCGACGATCTGCTCGACGGTCGGGCGATCCGACCTGGTGTGCGCATCGAGCGCCTTGCGCATGGCGGCAAGGTGCTGGAACGAGGTACCGCAGCAGCCGCCGACGATCTTGGCGCCGGCATCGACGGCCAGGCGCACATAATCGGCCATCAGCTCGGGCGTGCCCGAATAGTAGATCTCGGCACCGCGAAATTCGGGGATGCCGCAATTGCCCTTGACGATCACCGTTGCCTCGGGCTTCGCCTCGGTCATGTCGAGCAGCGAAGCGAGAATATCGGAGGCGCCGACACCGCAATTTGCGCCGACACCGAGCGGCGTCTGCGACAGGCCGTCGACGACACCGTGGATGTCCTTCGGCAGCAGCCCCATCATGGTGCGGCCGGCGGTGTCGAAGGAGCCGGTATAGGTATAGGGCAAGCCGACGCGGATGGCGGCTTCGGCGGCGGCACGGATCTCGTCCGGCGCCGACATGGTTTCGATCCAGGCGACTTCGGCGCCGCCGGCCTTCAGGCCCTCGATCTGCTCGGCAAAGGCCTCGACCGCCTCGTCATAGGTCATGGCGCCGAGCGGCACCAGCAATTCGCCGGTCGGGCCGACTGAGCCGGCCACGATCACCTTGCGGCCGGCCTTGCCGGCGACGGCGCTTGCGATCTCGGCGGCGCGCTTGTTCAGTGCGTGGACGCGGTCCTGCGCATGGTGCAGCTTGAGCCGATGGCGGGTCCCGCCAAAAGAGTTGGTCAGGATGATGTCGGCGCCGGCATCGACAAAGTTCTGGTGCAGGCTGGTGATGGTGTCGGGCGCGGTCTCGTTCAAGAGCTCAGGAGCCTCTCCGGCCTCAAGGCCCATCGCGAACAGATTGGTGCCGGTGGCGCCATCGGCGAGCAGGACGCCCTTTTCGGCAAGCAGAGCGTCGATCGGATTGGTCATGTGAAATACGCCTTCCCGGAAGAATAACTGAGATAAGGATATAAAGAATTCTTTATGTGCCGTCAATGTCGACACGGAGAGCAACCGGTCAAAATCGCATCTCCGCCAGCTTTCGTGTGAAGCTGGCCGCTTCATGCGCGTTGACGTCCGCGGCACGGATCAGATTGTCGAAATGGCTGGTCAGGATGCGGATCGGCTGCGTGGCGTTCAGCACCAGATACATGTCGCCGACGTAAATGGCTGCGCGATAGGGCCCGAAGATGGTGTACGGGATCGAATAGCGCATCCGCCCGTCATAGAGAAACAGGCGGAAGGTGGGATAGAGGTCGTCGAGTAGCGTCGCCATGTGCAGGAGCTGCTGGTGGCGGTCGGCCTCCGGAAAGCGGTCCCACACGCCCAGCCCGCGCGCGAAGATCTCCAGCGTGTGGCGCGGCATACAGACTTCCATGTCGGTTTCGGGCCGTCGGTTGTAGTCGATGCGGTACTGCGTTTCGCCGGCCTGTGCCTCGCGGCTCTTGTTGGCGATGACGGCTTCATAGTCGACAAGCGCCTCGGTGCGCAGAAGATCGGGAATGCCGGCCGGGACGTAGCGGATTTTCGTTCCCGCCGCCTCGGCATGCCAGCGAGCCAGCAGCGTGCGGTCGAAGCCGTCCGGCGCCTCCTCGATCTCAAGGCTCTCGCGGATTTCACCGGTGACGCCCTCGTCCTGGCTGAGGCCGAGCAGCCAGTCGAGCGAGACTTTGAATTCGGCGGCGATGTTGAGCAGCGTTTCGGCGCGGGGAAGGCGGGTCGAGGCGCCGGAGAGCAGCTGCGACAGCGCCGAACGGTCGATGCCAACCGCGGCGGCGAAGGCCGACTGGTTCAGATCGGACCTTGTCAAGAGCATTTTCAGGCGCTCGCGAAAGATCGTCGACAGGTCGCGCTTGTCCAAATCGCCACCCCACCCGATAGGAGGAAAAATTTGCGCTGAAGCCGCGAACGCGGAGCTTCAGGCGTAAATGAATCCGGTGCGTTGTTTACAATGCATAACATATGCAGCTGAAAATGCGCAATCGCAACAGTTTGTGCGCTTTATCGCGTTGCAGCAATGCAACGCTCCTGACACAATGCTGTCAGGAATCAAACGGGTTCCGGCGACTGGAAGGCAGTGGTCGATAGCATGACGAGCATGGGCAACAGGCGACATGGCGCGGCGACCATCGAATGGCCGACGGTGTTTCTCGCACTTTTCTGCTACGGCGGCTGGCTCGCTACCGGCTTTCTGCTCTGGCCATCCTACCCGCTGTTGGCGCTCGCCCTTCTGGCCCTGATTGCGGCGCTGCAATCCTCGCTGATGCACGAGGCCCTGCACGGCCATCCAACCCGGAACGCGCGGCTCAACGAAGCCGTTGTGTTCCTGCCGATTGGCCTTGTCTGGCCGTTTCGCCGGTTCAAGACCATTCATCTGCGCCACCATGCAGACGAGCGCCTGACCGATCCGCTCGACGATCCCGAAAGCTATTACAAGGCGCTCTGGCAGCACGAAGAGCTGCCGTCGGCTATGAAGTTCCTGCTGAAGGTCAACAACACGATGCTCGGGCGTTTGGTGCTCGGTCCGTGGCTCTCCTGCATCGGCTTCTTCATCGACGACGCCAGGCAGGTTGCCGCGGGCGACAATTCCATCCGCAAGGCATGGCTGCTGCATGCGATCGGCCTCGCCGTAGTGTTGCCTGTCGTGCAGTTCGGCTTCGGCATGCCGTTGTGGCTCTACATACTGGTGCCGGTGTGGCTTGGGCAGTCGCTGATTTCGATCCGCACCTACGCCGAGCATCAATGGTCTGAACATCCGGAAGGCCGCACGATCATCGTCGAGCGCTCGCCGCTGTCCTTCCTGTTCCTCAACAACAATCTGCATTTCGTCCATCACAAGAGCCCGACGGTGGCCTGGTACAGGCTGCCGAAGCTGTTTCGCGACCGCCGCGACGAGTGGCTGCGGATGAACAATGGCTACGCCTATCCGAACTATTTCGCGCTGCTCAAGGCCTATGCCTTCAAGGCGAAGGAACCGATCGTCCATCCCGTGCTGCGGCGCATGCCGGAACCAGGACGCGCGTTCAAGCCGCGCGTCAGGGCACGCAGCCTCAATGGGCTTGGCAGCGCACCGGTACCCGCCGAGCCGCCGAAGGAATGATCCTCGCGGCATTGCAGGCGCTGCCGCGCGGGCAACGCTTTCCTGACCTTGTCAATTTCCCTGCATAACGGTCAAATCCCGGCATGAGCGAATTCATTGCGGCTTTGCCGATGTACGACTGGCCGGAAGCGCGGGACGAGGTCGACGCAGAATGGGCGCGGCTGCGCGATGCTTTCAGACAAAAAGGCATCGATGCGCCGGAGACGATTATCCGCCGCAATGGCGATTTGCCCCCGGTGCCTGGCGGTATTCGCGACGATAAGGGAAAACTCATCGCGCCCGATCCGGCGACATTGCCGCCGGACGAACTGGATTTTCACCGGCTCTGGCTGCACCCGGCGCTGCTCTTTGCGCAAACCTGCTGGGGACCGATGGAACTCGGCCTGTCGCAGCGTGTCCACCTCGTCGGCCAGCCGCGCTACGACGCCTTTGAGGGCGGACAGGGCGAACTCTATTCGAGCGCCATCGTCATGAGGGCGGGCGAGGCACCGCCGGCAAGGTCGCCGGCCGACGGCGGCGCCGTCATTCCGCTCGATCAGCTTCGCGGCAAACGTTTCACCTTCAACAGCCTCGATTCCATGTCGGGCATCATCGCGCCGACACGCGACCTGCAAGCACTGGGCGAGAGTTTGGATATCTTTTCCGCGCTGAGCGAAAGCTGGGGGCACCGCGCTTCGATTGTTGCTGTTGCCGAGGGCAGGGCCGACGTCGCGGCGATCGACTGCGAGAGCTGGGCGCTGGCGCAGCGTTTCGAGCCTGCGGCGCAGGAGATGACGGTCGTCGGCTGGACAAGGCGGCGCAAAGGCTTGCCTTTCATCACGGCCAGGACGACGCCGGAAACGATCGTCGCCGCGATGCGCAAGGCGATCGAGGCGCTCACATAAAGCGCGTCGCGTTCGGTCGGCCTCAGGCGACGCGCTTAAAATTCTTGTTTATGCATGTCGTTATCGCAAAACCGCTGCACAGTTTTGCGCGACATGCATTAGGTTCGCTCAGCCGCCAAGCAGCCGATTGTCGAGCGGGTAGGTCGAAAGCTTCTCGTTGCCGGTGTCGGTGATCAGGATCTGTTCCTCGATCTTGACGCCTTCGTAGCCGCCAAGCCGGCCGATATAGCTCTCGACGCACAGCACCATGCCAGGTTCGAGCACTCCGTCGGGTGTGTCCTCGGTCCAGTCGCCAGCATGCGGCAAAGTCGGGTATTCGTCGGCAAGGCCGACGCCGTGATAGAGCACCCCGTAACGGGCCGGGAAGCAGTCTCCCGGCGGCACTGACGAGCCCTCGACGAGGTCGCGGAACGATATGCCCGGCCGCATCAGCTCGGTGTTGTGGGCGATCTGGTCGGCTGCGATCCGGAACAGGCCGCGCTGCTCCTGCGACGGCGGCGCGTCACCGCAAAGCCAGGTTCGCGAAAGGTCGGCGCAGAAGCCGTAGGGACCGATCAGGTCGGTGTCGAAGGCGACGAGATCGCCGGCTTCGATCGTCCGCGACGAACACTCCTGGAACCACGGATTGGTGCGCGGACCCGACGACAGGAGCCGGGTTTCGATCCATTCGCCGCCGCGCGCGATGTTGCCGCGATGGAGTTCGGCCCACAATTCGTTCTCGGAGATGCCAGGCCTCAGCGCCTGCTCCATCTCGCCCATCGCCGCCTCGCAAGCGACGATCGCCCGGCGCATGGCAAGGATCTCGTCGGGCGATTTGATCAGCCGCGCATTTTCCATCACCGCCTCGCCATTGCCGGTCGAAATGCCGAGACGGGCGAGTTCCTCGATGCCCTCGGGATTGATGTGATCGACCGCGATACGGCGATTGCCGCCGCCATGTTCCAGTACCAGCTCGGCGATGCCGGCTGCCCAGCGGCGGACTTTTTGCCCGGTCAACTCGCCGCTGTAGAGATACGCCCACGACACCGCCGGCCGCACCTCGTCGACGACGCCGGAATGGTCGGAAAGGTGCTCACAGGAAAAATAGTCGAACAGTACCACCGGCCCATCGGTGGCGACGAAACAATGCCTGGTCGGATTGTGCGCGACCCAGAGCTGCATGTTGGTCGCATCGGTCGCGTAGCGGATGTTGACCGGATCGTAGAGCAGGGCTCCCGCATAGTCGCGGCGCTTCAGCTCGGCGCGGATGCGCTCGAGCCGGTATCGGCGCATGGCAGGCAAGTCAGGAGCGTCAATACCCGCCGCCTGCCACTCGGCTTCCGCCAGCGCACCATAGCCCAGCAGATGCTGGTTGAGTTCAGCGGCCTTCAGGCGCGATTTTTTGCGCAGCGCATCGATCGAGTCCTCCGGCTCGAACGGCATGATCTTGCGATGATGACGGGGCCGGTCAGTCGGATTCCTGTCCACCCTCGACTCCTTCGCCAGCGCCTTCCTTGGGCGCCATGGCTCCTTCCATTCTCTTCAGTCGGACGAATGCGCCGGGCCGGGCGGACTTGTCGGTGCCACGCAACAGCGGAACCATGATTTGCCGCGGTTGGCCGTCCGGCTCATAGCCGGCCGCTTTGAGCTGGTCCAAAATGACCGGCCGCGGATCGTCGTGATCAAGCCAGACGAGTACGGCCGGCCCCCGCATCAGCGTTTCGAAATTAGGCACTTCCTGGTCAAGTGCGACCAGTTTTTCGTCGACCAGCCGCAGGTTGCCGACCCATGCACCGTCGGATATTGCAGTTTTCACCGGTCCGTCCGCGGTCAGTTGGCGATAGAGGGCCGGGTAATCCAAGCGGATCATGCGGGAGAGGCCACTGGTCCCGTTTATCTGGACGTACCAAGTGGCGGGCGCGAGCAACACGGCGATGATCGCTCCAGCCGCGATCACCAGGAGCTGCGCATTCCTGCCGCGCGGCGCCAGCCGTTCCATAGTGGCGACGATGGCCAGCGGCAACATGAACAGGACCGGCAGCAGCCAGCGGTCCTTGACAACCGTCACGCCGGTAGCCAGCACAAGTATTGCCAGCATAGCCAAGCCGAGCGCCAAGCTACGCCACAACAGAATTTCCCTGGCCGGACGTTTCGGGTGCCGCTCGGAGAAACGGAACTTCGCCACCCCGAAGGCCAGCGCGGAAACGAGCACCGGCAAGACCGCGAAATTGAAGGTCCCCATGACAAACTTGCCGGCGCCGACAAAGGCCGCCGCGATGCGCCCTTGTTGCGGGTCTATTCCGAACTTCTCGCCTCTCGACAATAAATCGGCGGGATGCATGAGGCTCCAATAGGTGGTTGGTGCCAGCACCAATATCGCGACCGCTATGCTGATTGCGAACTTTGGATCAAGGATGGCGCTGCGCAATTCGCGCAGCGACAGCGCTGCCGCAACAAGGGCCACCACGAGGAAGACATCGTTATACTTGGCAAGAATTGCCGCCGCCGTGGCCAGGCCAAACGCCGCATAGGCAATCATGCTACGCCGCTCGAGAAGATAGGCCATGGTGAGCAGGAGCAGCGAGCAGAAGCCGACGACGGCGACGGAATGCGACAAAGCGCGCTGCGATTCCCAGACGACCTGCGGGATCGTAAACAGGCCGAACATGGCCGCCGCCGCTGTCGCCTTGGTGTAGCCGAACCGCCGCATGGCGGCGAACACGCTGCAGGCGGCGAGGAACAGCACTGAGTATTTGACGAGCTTCAGCGTGAAGATACTGGTGCCGAAAACATGCGCGGCCAGCCAATTGATCCAGGTGTAGAGAGGTGGTTGCGAGCCGCCATATCCAGCCCAGAGATACGGTACATAGATCAGCTGCTCCGCATCGTCGATGCCGACGCCGGTTCCCGCCCAAGAGCTCAACAGGGACAGTATGATGGTCTGCAAGGCAAAATAAGCCGCGACCATGACGATCGCCGCCGGGAAGGGGCCGATCCGTCCCTCGGCCAGCCACTCGGCCCATTTCATGTCGTACTTCAAGGAAGTCTCATCGCCCCTGCCGGCACAGTTGCCGGCTGGGCTAGCATGAAGAGCGTGCTCCGCACAATGCGACCGGCTGGCTGCACCTACGTTCGCATCTTTTCGCCACTCGGATCGAAGGGCGGCTCGACGTTGATGCGCGCCGACCGCCGGTGTCCAAGGATCTCGATCTCGAACAGCCCGGCGCTCTCGTTTTCGGCAAGCACTGCCGGTACGTAGCCTTGCGCCATCGACTTCTCGACATAATGCGCATAGCCGCCGGAGGTGACCCAGCCGACCACGCGCCAGTTGCCGTCGACAATACCGCGCACGGCAGACGCGCCTTCAGCGGCGTTCGAGCCGCGCACTTCCTTGCCGCCCGCGTCGAAGCGCGGCGCGCCATAGCCATGCGGCTTTTCTACCGTGCCGAAATCCTTGTCGCCGACCTTGGCCCAGATCGGCTCGTCGCCCATGACGTCGGCATCCGCAGCATCGACGATAAAGGAAACGCGGCGCAGCTTCGGCCCTGCCGCCTGTTCCTTGGCCGCTGCCTCGCGGCCGATGAAATCGTTCTTCTCCAGCTTGATAAAGCGGTCCATCGAACCTTCGAACGGTCCGTAGATCGGACGTAGCTCGCGGAACCAGGTCGGAAAGTTCTTTTCAAGCCGCATCGAGAGCAGGGCGCGCATGCCGAAATCAACAAGTCCGAACTCTTCGCCGGCCTCCTTGATCGCCTTGTAGGCCAGACGCTGATAGGCCGGCGCCATCCAGATCTCATAGCCGAGATCGCCGGTGTAGGTGATGCGGTTGACCATGCAGGGCGCGCCGCCGACCGCCATCTCGCGGAAATCCATGAAGCGGAAGGCCTTGGTCGAGATGTCGACGTCGACCAGTTTCTGCAGCAGGTCGCGCGATTTCGGCCCGGCGATGGAGAGGCCAACCAGCGTCTGGTCGAAGCGGTGGATGCGCACCTCCGACGCCCTTGGACCGTCCTTCGGCAGATGCTTCTCGAACCAGCGCATGTGATATTTTTGCGCGGCCGAAGAACCCCAGATCATGAAGCGTTCTTCGCCCGCCTTGGCGATGGTGAAGTCGCCGATCAGTCTGCCGAACTCGTTCAGCATCGGCGTCAGCACGATGCGGCCGGTCTTCGGCATGCGGTTGGTCATCAGCCGGTTGAGGAAATCCTCGGCCCCAGGTCCGGAGACTTCGTATTTGGCGAAGTTGGCGATCTCGGTGACGCCGACCCTCTCGCGGGTGGCGCACACTTCCTCGCCGATCGCGCCGAAATCATTCGAGCGGTGGAAGGACACGATGTCCTTCGGCTCCGAGCCTTTCGGCGCGAACCAGAGCGGGGTTTCGAGACCCCAGCTGTCGCCCATGACGGCGTTGTTGGCGAGCATGGTGTCGTAAAGCGGGGTCGTCTGCGCCGGTCTTGCCGCCGGCAATTCCTCGTTGGGAAAGCGGATGGAGAAACGGCGCGAATAATTTTCGCGCACCTTTGCGTTGGTATAGCGCAGCGTTGCCCATTCGCCGAAGCGCGCAACGTCCATGCCCCAGACGTCGAAGCCGGGGTCGCCATGGACCATCCAGTTCGACAGCGCCAAGCCGACGCCGCCGCCTTGGCTGAAGCCGGCCATGACGGCGCAGGCGCACCAGAAATTGGTCAGGCCCTGCACAGGGCCAACGAGCGGGTTGCCGTCGAGCGCGAAGGTGAAGGGGCCGTTGATGATCTGCTTGATGCCGGCTTTCTCGATGCCGGGAAAATGCTTGAAGCCGATCTCGAGCGACGGCGCGATGCGGTCGATGTCGGGCTGCAGCAGCTCGTGGCCGAAATCCCATGGCGTGTTGACCGGCGACCACGGCTTGCAGGCTTTTTCATAGGTGCCGAGCAGGATGCCGTTGCGTTCCTGGCGGGTGTAGATCTCGCCCTTGAAATCCAGCACGCCGATCATCTCGCGCCCAGTCGACTTGTTGAATTCCTCGACTTCCGGCATCGGCTCGGTCAGGAGATACATGTGCTCCATCGCCAGCACCGGCAGCTCGACGCCGACCATGCGACCGATCTCGCGCGCCCACAGGCCGCCGCAGTTGACGACATGCTCGGCTTTGATCGTGCCTTGCTCGGTGACGACGTTCCAGGTGCCGTCGACCTCCTGCGTCAGTTCGACGACGCGGTTGCGCAGCACGATCTCGGCGCCGAGCTTCCGGGCGGCTTTGGCATAGGCGTGGGTGGTGCCGGAAGGGTCGAGGTGGCCCTCGACTGGGTCCCACATAGCGCCGACGAAATTCGTCTCGTCCATCAGCGGGAACATCGCCTTGGCTTCGGACGGCGTGATCAGTTCGGTGTCCATGCCGAGATAGCGGCCCTTGGCATGGGCGAGGCGAAGGAAGTCCATGCGCTCGGGCGTGTCGGCCATCATGACGCCGCCGGTCAGGTGCAGCGAGCAGGATTGGCCGGAAATCTCCTCGATCTCCTTGTAAAGCTGCACCGTATAGGCCTGCAGCTTGGCGACATTGGGATCGCCGTTCAGCGTATGAAAGCCGCCCGCCGCATGCCAGGACGAGCCGGAGGTGAGCTCCGAACGCTCGATCAGCATGATGTCGGTCCAGCCGGCCTTGGCCAGATGATAGAGCACCGAGCAGCCAACGACGCCGCCGCCGATAACAACCGCTTTTGCATGAGATTTCATGAAGATAGTTCCGTTTTTGAAGAGATTGAATCGAGTGAGCGGGGCGCGAAAACAAAGCGGAGATCGAATACAGCGATGTTTTCGGCCAGCCTGCCATCAAGCGCGGCAAGAATGGTTTCACAGACGGAAGTACGATGTTTCAGGACGTCATGGCTCCAAAGACGCAGGATCGAGTAGTCTTGGGCGCGCATGAAATCATCGCGGCGGCGGTCATATGAACTGCCGGCGTGCTGTTGTCCGTCGACTTCAACAACAAGCCATTTTTCGCGGCAGACAAAGTCTGCAAAAAAGGCGCCGATGGAGAACTGACGCGTAAAGCGATAGCCGCCAAGCTTGCGCGCCTTTAGTTCAGGCCAAAGCAGTGCTTCGGCCTGATTGCCTGCTTGCCGCAGGCTACGCGCTCGCTGGGTTGTGCCTGTTTTGCGGCGGCTGCGCGTTTCATGAACGGCTTCCCCCACTCCGTCGCCGCTTCGCGGCGCCACCTCTCCCCCCTCCGGGGGGAAAGGAAGGGCGCCAACTGGAATCGTTTCGCGCCCTTCCTCTACCCCGTCGATCGGGGGAGAGGTGTCGAGCGAAGCTCGACGGAGTGGGGGTCGACTACTCATCAGATGATCAGAAATCGGTCGGGGCGCCGCCTTCGGCCCGGCGCTTGTCGACGAAAGCATTGAGCTCCTCGCGGATCGCCGGGTCCATATAAGGCTCTTCATAGGAGGCCAGCCGCTCCTTCCAGACGCGATTGGCTTTTTCGAGCGCGGTCGGTGACCCAGCCTCCGCCCAACTCTCGAAATTGCGCCAGTCCGAAATGATCGGCGCATAGAAGGCGGTCTTGTAGCGGTCCTGCGTGTGCTGGGTGCCGAAGAAATGGCCGCCGGGGCCGACCGACTGGATGGCGTCGAAACCGAGCGCCTCGTCGGAAAGATCGAGCGGCGTCAGGAACTCGGCGACCATCTGCAACAGGTCTATGTCGAGGATGGTCTTCTCATAGGAGCAGCGCAGGCCGCCTTCGAGCCAGCCGGCGGCATGCATCATCAGATTACCGCCGCCCTGGATGGCACCCCACAGCGAGAACACGCTTTCATAGGCGGCTTGCGCGTCGACGGTGTTGGCGGCGCAGGTGTTGGAGGTGCGGTAGGGGATGTTGTAGCGGCGGGCGAGCTGGCCGCCGACCAGCTGCGCCTTCATATATTCCGGCGTGCCGAAGGCCGGCGCGCCGGACTTCATGTCGACATTCGAGGTGAAGCCGCCGTAGCCGACAGGCGCGCCCTTGCGCACCATCTGTGCGAAGGCGATGCCGGACAGCGCCTCGGCATTCTGTTGCACCAGCGCGCCGGCAATCGTCACCGGCGCCATGGCGCCCGACAGGGTGAACGGCGTCACGATGACCACCTGGCCCTTGCTCGACATCTGGATGATGCCTTCCATCATCGGCACGTCGAGCTTGAGCGGCGAATTGGTGTTGATGATGGTGAACACCGACGGCTCCGCAAGCAACTGCTCGTGGCTGATGCCACGTGCGATTCTGGTGATCTCGATGCCGTCGACGTTGCGCTCTTTGCCGAGCGAATAGATGTGGAACATCTTGTCGGTCAGCGTGGCGAGGTCACGGATGCATTCGAGGTGGCGCACGGACGGATGGATGTCGATCGGCTCCACCGGATAACCGCCCGTGCAATTCAATATGTTGTGCATCTGCGCAAGCTTGAGAAAGTTGCGATAGTCCTGCTGGTTGCCCGGCCGGCGGCCGCGGTCGACGTCGGAGCAATTGGGTGCCGACGCCATCATCGAGATGATCAGATTATCGCCACCGAAGCGCACATTGTGCGCCGGGTTGCGGGCGTGGATGGTGAATTCCGGCGGGCAGTGCGCAACCAGTTCCAGGATCATGTCGCTGTCGAAGCGCACCCGCTCGCTGCCTTCGCGGACATCGGCGCCATGCGCCTTCATGATGCGCCGCGCTTCGTCATGCAGCACGTCGACGCCGATTTCCCGCAGCACGCGCAGAGAGGCGAGGTGGATGGATTCCAGCTCGTCCTCGGAAACCAGCCGGGTCGGCGTCAGCGGGTTCTTCAACTGGCGAAACGGCGGCTGGTCGAACGCCGCCGATCCGCCGGCACGCTTCCCCGCGCGGCCGCCGCGACGGGCGCGGTCGTTTGCCAGTGCCGGTTCGGCGGGCTGAAGGGCGGCGGTCATGATAGTCCTCGTACGCTGCGGCAATGCGGCGGCATAATGGACTGCCGGCCCTCCGGCCATTGCGGAGGCGGCGACCACTAGGACGAGGGAAGCGACATGCCCTGGGGGCAGCCGGCGGGATCGTCAGCCTCTTGATCGCGTTCCGGCTGGCGCAAGCGGTTTTCGTTGCCGGTGCTTACTGCGACGGAACCGAAACGCTAATCCTGCATCATGGACCGGGCGGAACAGAACAGCGGCGAGACAGTGCAATGGGCGGCCATCACCGGCGTGATCGCAACCGTCTCGGTGTTCGCCATTGCGCAAGGGCTGAGCTATCCGCTGTTGAGCTTCATCCTGCAGCGCCAGGGCGTCTCGCCGGCCATGATAGGCCTGTCGGCGGCAATGACGCCGATCGGCTTCATCGTCTCCTCGCCGCTGGTCCCGGCTCTGTCGCGCCGTTTCGGGGCCGGGCGCACCGCGCTTACTTGCGCGGCACTTTCCGCGCTGGTGCTGGCGCTGATCGGCTGGACGCAAAATGTCTATCTGTGGTTTCCGCTGCGCTTTTTGATCGGTGGGGTCACCAACCCGCTCTACGTGCTGAGCGAAGTCTGGGTGATCGCACTGGCGCCGCCAGCACGCCGCGGCCGCGTCATGGGCATCTATTCGACGATCATTTCGGCGGGCTTTGCGGCGGGGCCGCTGTGCCTGCTTGCGGTCGGCACCGTGGGATGGCCGCCGTTTCTGGTCGGCATCGGCGCATTCCTGTTTTGCGGCGCCTGCCTTGCCTCGGTGCTGGCACGGCTGCCGAGGGTCGACGAGAGCGGGCACCGGGTTTCGGTGCTGGGATTCGTGCCGCAGGCGTGGCTGCTGTTGTCGGCGGTCGTGGTGGCCGCTGGTTTCGAACAGGCAGTGCTCGCCTTGCTGCCGGTCTACGGAACGCATTACGGCATCGCCGAAGCGCGCATGTCGGCGCTGCTGTCGGTGATGATCGCCGGCAACATCGCTATGCAGGTGCCGCTCGGCCTGTTGGCGGAACGACTGACGGCGCGGCTGGTGCGGTTCATCTGTGTGGCGGTGACGGTGCTCGGATGCGTGCTGTTGCCGGTTCTCATCGAGACGCCGCTCATATGGCCATGCGTCTTCATCTGGGGTGCGGTTTCCTACGGCATCTACACGATGTCGATCATCGAGCTCGGCGAGCGGTTCACCGGCTCGGCGCTGGTCGCCGGCAACGCCGCCTTTTCGCTGATGTGGGGCGTCGGCGGCATCGCCGTGCCGCCGCTGGCGGGCGGCGCCATGGATGTTGTTGGCGCAGGCGGCCTGCCGCTCACGCTTGGCGCCATTTGCCTGGCGCTGGCGCTTGTAACGGTCATTCGAAGGCGGATGGTGTGAATGCCTGAAGTCGCCGTTCTGACGCAATGACTTGAATATTAGCGGCCCCGTGTCGATCTTGGCGATGCCGACGCCCGACTCAACCGGAGACCTCATGACCAAATTGAACAGCCAGGCCCAACCGGATCCGGCGGCCGAAGATCCCTTCCTCTGGCTGGAGGGCAGGACTGACCAGCGAGCGCTCGACTGGGTTCATCGCCAGAATGAAATCACTGTCGCCGAATTGCAGGGTGACCCGTCCTACCAGGCAACGTTCCAGACCGCGCTCGACCTGATGACGGCCGAGGATAACATCGCCGTCGGGGCCGCTATCAACGGCCATGTCTATAATTTCTGGCAGGACCGCACGAACGTACTCGGCCTCTGGCGGCGCACCACCGTCGCGTCCTACAAGACCGACAAGCCGGATTGGCAGACGATCATTGACTTCGACAGTCTGGCGGCGGAAGAGGGGGTGAAATGGGTGTTCAGCGGCGCCAGCCGGCTTTACCCCGATTTCAGCCGCTGCCTGCTCAGCCTGTCGCCGGATGGCGGCGATGCCAGCGAGATGCGCGAATTCGATATCGAAAGCAGGTCCTTCGTCGAGGGTGGCTTTCGTGCTCCCGCCTCGAAATCGAACTTCAGCTGGCTGGACGAGGACACGGTCATCGTTTCCGCCGCCTTCGAGGAGGACGACAAGACCCAGTCCGGCTATCCGCGCGTGGTCAAGCTCTGGCGGCGCGGCACGCCACTGGAAGCGGCGATGCCGATCTTCGAGGCGCTGAAGCAGGATCTCGCCGCCGGCGGATCCGTCGAATTCGACGGTGACAGGCGCCACGTCTTCCTGGCCCGGACGCTCGACTTCTTCGCCTCGCACAGTTTCCTGCGGCTGCCTTCTGGCGAGAACCGGCGCATCCCGTTGCCGGACGACGTCACCGATACGGCGCTGTTCAAGGGCCAGCTTGTCTTCGGCGTGCGTACCCCGTGGACGGCGCCGGACGGCACGCTGTGCAAGCCCGACGGGCTCTATTCACTCGATTTCGAGCGCTGGATCGAAACCGGTCTGTTCGGATCCATCGATATCGTGCTCGAGCCGGCGCACCGTGTCTCGATCGCCGGCATCGCCCGCACGCAGGCCCGGCTGTTCATCAATTTGATGGACAATGTGCGCGGCAAGGTCATCGCCGGCGAGCGCAGCGACAGCGGCTGGGAGTTCAAGCCCGTTGCATTGCCCGAAAACGGCAATGTCGGCATCAGCCATGCCGAGCATTTCGGCTCCAGCGTCTCCTTCTCCTTCACCGATTTCCTGACGCCGAGCTCGATCATCTGGTCGGACGATAATGCCGCGGCGCTGGCAACGGTGAAGTCGCAGCCGGCGCGCTTCGATGCGTCGTCCCTGGTCTCCGAACAGTTCGAGGCGCGCTCGAAGGACGGCACGATGATCCCGTACTTCGTCGTCAGGCGGCGCGACCAGGACGGGCCGGTGCCGACATTGCTTTACGGCTATGGCGGCTTCGAAGTGCCGCTGCTGCCCGGCTATGCCGGCGTGCGCGGCAGGCTGTGGCTGGAGAAGGGCAATGCCTATGTGCAGGCCAACATCCGCGGCGGCGGCGAGTTCGGCCCGAACTGGCACCAGGCGGCGCTCAAGGCCAATCGCCAGAATGCATTCGACGATTTCGCAGCGGTGGCGCAAGATCTGGTCAAACGCGGCATCGCCACACCGGCCACGCTGGGCATCCAGGGCGGTTCGAACGGGGGCTTGCTGACTGGCGTCTCGCTGACGCAACGCCCGGAATTGTTCGGCGCGGTGATCATCGACGTGCCGCTGCTCGACATGCTGCGTTACACCGAGCTGCCGCCCGGCGCGTCATGGATGGCCGAGTATGGCGATCCGGCGAAGCCGGAAGAGGCAGCTTGGCTCGCCTCCTATTCGCCCTACCAGCATGTAGACACGGATGCAGCCTATCCGCCGGTACTGCTGACGACCTCGACTGCCGACGACCGCGTCCATCCCGGCCATGCCCGCAAGATGGCGGCGCGGCTGCAGGCGGCGGGCCATGGCAAGACGCTGTTCTTCGAAGAGACCGAGGGCGGGCATGGCGGGCGCGGCGATCGGCGGCCGCAGGCCGCACAGGCGGCGATGAAGTACGTCTTCCTGCAGCGGGCCCTGACTGGCACCAATTGACCGACATCGCTTGACCGGTACGGCTTGAACTGAGGGCTGGAGGCAGCCTAAGGTACATGCATGGCTCGGCTGGCGAAATCGGGGTGCGCATTTGGGGTGGCGGTGACGCCGTCGCCGCGCACGCTTCGCGCCGAGCTGTTGCGGCTGTGCGCCCGTATCGGCTATTCGCCGCCCGCTGTCCTCTAACGAATCCGCCCCGGCGCGAAAGCTGCCGGATTGGTTCAAGAGGAAAGACCAGACATGACCTACCAGAATTATTCGCTGAAGCAGCTTCAGCAGATCGATGCCGCGCATCACCTTCATCCGTTCACCGACCACAAGGAGATGCGCGAGACCGGCTCGCGCATCATCACTCACGCCAACGGTCCGTTCATCTACGATGCCGAAGGGACGGAAATCCTCGACGGCATGGCCGGGCTATGGTGCGTCAATGTCGGCTACGGCCGCGACGAGCTTGCCGACGCCGCCTACGCCCAGATGAAGGAATTGCCCTACTACAACTCCTTCTTCAAATGCTCGACGCCGACGCCGGTTCTGCTGTCGAAAAAGCTGGCGGAGATCGCGCCAAGGCACATCAACCAGGTGTTCTACGGCTCATCCGGTTCGGAGGCCAACGACACGGCGCTGCGCCTCGTCCGCCACTATTGGGTGCTGGAAGGCAGCCCCGAGAAGAACCGCATCATCTCGCGCAAGATGGGCTACCACGGCTCGACCATAGCCGGTGCCTCGCTCGGCGGCATGGATTTGATGCACAACCAGCTCGGCGGCGCCGTGCCCAACATCGTCCACGTGATGATGCCCTATGCGTACGAGCTCGCACTGCCCGGCGAAAGCGACCATGATTTCGGCCTGCGCGCGGCAAAAGCGGTCGAGGACGCGATCCTCGAAGCTGGCGCCGATAAGGTCGCCGCCTTCATCGGCGAGCCGGTGATGGGGGCAGGCGGGGTGAAGATCCCGCCGATGAGCTACTGGCCGGAGGTGCAGCGCATTTGCCGCAAATACGATGTCCTGCTGATGCTGGACGAGGTTATCACCGGCTATGGCCGCACCGGCGAGTGGTTCGCCGCACAAGCCTTCGATGTCGAGCCCGACACCATCACCACGGCCAAGGCGCTGACCTCCGGCTATCAGCCGCTGTCGGCGCTGCTTGTCGGCGACCGCATCGCGGCGACGCTGGTCGAAAAGGGCGGCGAATTCTATCACGGCTACACCTATGCCGGGCATCCGGTGGCCTGCGCGGTGGCACTGAAGAACCTCGAGATCATCGAGCGCGAGGGCCTGGTCGAGCGCGTCAGGAACGACACCGGGCCTTACTTCGCCAGGGCGCTGCAGGAACGTTTCGGTGGGCATGATCTGGTTGGCGAGGTGCGCTCGTTCGGGCTGATGGGGGCGATCGAGATCGTCAAGGACAAGGTGACCAAGGAGCGCTTCCTGCCGGCCGGCAGCGCGGCGGTGATGGTTCGCGACCACGCCCTTGCCCAAGGCATGATGCTGCGCGCCACCGGCGACACGATGATCCTGTCGCCGCCGCTGATCTGGACGCGCGAGACGATCGACATGGCCTGCGACCGCATCGCCAGGGCGCTCGACCTGGCCGAAGCAGATTTGCGCAAGCGGTAAGATGGAACGATCGCCGGGCGTCCGGTAATCGGGCGCCCGGAGTTTGAATGCCGCTTTATGGCGAAGAGTTCGCCAGGCGAGGCTGTTGGCAGTATCGACGACCACGCGTGATCACTGGCCCGCCTTGACACCGATGACGTGCCCCTTCGCGTCAGTGACCAACATCCCTTTCGATTGGTCCAAGATCACAACAATGTTGCCGAAAGGATCGCGGACACGGGCGCACCGCCCGACCGCGATCTCGAATGGCGGTTGCACAGCCTCACCGCCGGCGGCCAAGAATTCCTCAAACGCGTCGTCCACGTTATCGACCAGGATGTCGGTCTCGGGACCGATATGAAGATGGACAACCAGCTCCGCATCGGTTTCAGGCAACGCAAAGCCGGCGGCTTCATCGTCCCGCCAAACGAGCGCATGACCGAGACGATCCCCATAGAACGATACGGCTGCATCGAGGTCGCTCACGCGCAATAGATGATTATCGAGCTTGCGGAATAATGGTCTTTTTCGAGGCTCGTGCGCCATTGCGGGACCTCAATATGTGAAGAGATTCGTGCGGCCGTATAGCCTCTAATGAAATAGTCTTCGCGACTATGTCTGCAACTGGGTTGCCTTCAAGCTTTCGAGCCCGCTCGGTGGAAATGGTAGCGAGCCGAAATTCATGTGGGGGTCGTGAGCGGAAATTCAAACTGAGACAGCACCGAAGGGCCGCATCAGCGACGCGGCAATCGGAATATAGCTCCGACGACATGGCGAAAACGCAAAAACCGCGCTCCATCGGAACGCGGCTTTGCCAGATACGCATGGTGCTTCGCCAACAATACACTTGCGAAACTTACGGCGAAACTTACGGGCTCCGGTACGCGAGACCTGATCCGGAGCGCCGGGCGGATGTCCGCCTCGCAATCCGTTTTAAACGCACATCGTTACTGCAGGGTTAGCAAGAGCTTAAGCAAACCTAAATTTGCCGACTTTCCGCTTTGGGCAGATCGAAAACTATGAAATTTGACCTTACGCAGGGTCACCGCGCAGGAAATTGATGATGCCGGAAAAATCCGCGCCGGCATTGCCTTGTGCGTTGAACAGCGCATAAAGCTGGGCTGCCTCGGCGCCGAGCGGCGTTGCCGCACCGACGCTCTGTGCGGCCTCCTGCGACAGTTTCAGGTCCTTCAGCATCAGTGCCGCTGCAAACCCGGGCTTATAGCCATTGTTGGCGGGCGATGTCGGCACAGGGCCGGGCACCGGGCAGTAAGTGGTCAGCGACCAGCACTGGCCGGACGAGGTCGAGGCGACGTCGAACAGCGCCTGGTGCGACAGGCCGAGCTTTTCCGCCAGCACGAAGGCCTCGGCAACGCCGATCATCGAAATGCCCAAAATCATGTTGTTGCAGATCTTCGCCGCCTGCCCGGCGCCGTCGTCGCCGCAATGAACGATGCGGCCGGCCATTGGCTTGAGGATCGGTTCGGCCTTGGCGAAGGCGTCCTTCGAACCGCCGGCCATGAAGGTCAGCGTGCCGGCCGCCGCACCGCCCGTCCCGCCGGAGACCGGCGCGTCGATCGTCAGCAATCCGTGCTTGGCCGCGGTGGCATGGGCCTTTCGCGCCGACTCGACGTCGATGGTCGAGGAATCGATGAACAACGCGCCTTTTTTCGCCTTGGCCGCGATGTCTGCGTAAACCGACAGCACATGCTTGCCGGCCGGCAGCATGGTGATGACCGCATCGGCATCCTTTACCGCCGCAACGGCATTGGCCATGATGACGACGCCGTGCTCCCTGGCGATGACGAGGTTTTCCGGCACCAGGTCGAAGCCGTGCACGGCATACCCGGCCTTGACCAGGTTGGCGGCCATCGGATTTCCCATATTGCCGAGGCCGATGAAGGCGATGGTGGTCATAATGGCACTCCGCGGTTTGGGTAAGGCAGGCAGTAGGCAGTAGGCAGTAGGCGACCTATTCGGGCGCAAGTTTGCTAATAAGTTGGCGAAGCATTTTTCCGATGCCCTCGGTCGCTAACAGTACGTGATAAGCTTGGTCATGCGTGGCAAGGCCAATGCGTTCAGCGATCTCAAGGTGTGTCTCGAACTCCTTCAACGATCCTTGGGCTATCCTGAGAAATTGCTGATAGGAGCCTCTGTTGTCTCGACCATGACCTTCCGCGATGTTTGCAGGAATAGAGGTTGCTGAGCGGCGAATTTGGCTGGTCAACCCATACAATTCTTCTTTTGGCCATGCCTTGGTCAAGGAGTAGGTGGTGACGGCCAGATCCATCGCCTGCTGCCATACGATAAGATCCTTGTACGAATTGATCTTGCCGGTCATCTTCCTGCCTACTGCCTACTGCCTACTGCCTACTGCCTACTGCCTACTGCCTACTGCCTACTGCCTACTGCCTACTGCCTTACCGTACGATCAGCGCGCGAGCGATGATGACGCGCATGATCTCGTTGGTGCCTTCGAGGATCTGGTGGACGCGCAGATCCCGTACCAGCTTCTCGATGCCGTAATCGTGCAGATAGCCATAGCCGCCATGCAACTGCAGGGCGTCATTGGCGACGTTGAAGCCGGTGTCGGTGACGAAGCGCTTGGCCATTGCCGACCATTTTCCGGCATCCGGCGCCTTGCGGTCGAGCTTCGAGGCGGCGGTGTAGAGGAAGATGCGCGCTGCCTGCAGTTCGGTCTCCATGTCGGCGAGTTTGAACTGCAGCGCCTGGAATTGGTTGATCTTCGAGCCGAAGGCCTTGCGCTCGGCGGTGTAGGCGAGAGCCTTGTCGAGTGCCGATTGCGCGCCGCCGAGCGAACAGGCGGCGATGTTCAAGCGGCCGCCGTCGAGCCCGGCCATGGCGATGCCGAAGCCGGCGCCTTCTGCCGACAAAAGGTTTTCCGCCGGCACCTTGCAGTCCTCGAAGACGACCTGGCGGGTCGACTGCATGTGCCAGCCCATCTTGTGTTCGTTGGCGCCGAAGGAAAGGCCGGGCGCATCGTTCGACACGACGAAGGTGGAAATGCCTTTCGGCCCGTCGGCGCCGGTGCGCGCCATGACGACATAGAGGTCGCTGTCGCCGGCACCGGAGATGAACTGCTTGGCGCCGTTCAGCACATAGTCACTGCCGCTTTTGACCGCGCGCGTCTTCAGCGCCGCCGCATCCGAGCCCGAGCCCGGCTCGGTCAGGCAGTAGCTTGCCAGCCATTCCATCGAGGTCAGTTTGGGCAGGAAGCGCCGGCGCTGCTCGTCGCTGCCGAAGCGGTCGATCATCGATGCTGCCATGTTGTGGATCGAGATGAAGGCGGAAAACGCCGGATCGGCACGCGAAAGCGCCTCGAAGATCAGCACGGCGTCGAGCCGGCCGAGCCCCGAGCCGCCGACATCGTCGCGGACATAGATGCCGCCAAGGCCGAGCGGGCCGGTCTCGCGGATCACGTCGGCGGGGAAATATTTGTTGCGATCCCAGTCGAGTGCGTTCGGCGCCACACGATCGGCGGCGAAGGCCTCGGCCATCTCTTGGATGGCGCGCTGGTCCTCGTTGAGTTCGAACTGGCTGGTGCCCGCATCGACAGCGGCGTCCATGGCGTGCTCCCTGATGTTTCCGGCCTGCTGGCCTGTCGTTTTTGGCTTTGCGCGCCGTCCAATCTAGACCAATGATGCCGCCGCGCAACCCGACCGTCTGCGCAGCCGCTGTGTGCGAATGCGCTTTGGAGCAAAGTGTGACGACAAATTTCGACGAACTGCTTGGACGCTTCCATGCCTATCTCCAGACGTTCGATGATGCGCTGGTGCGCGACGCCGTGGCCCGAATCGGCTGGGACATGCCAAGCCGGCCGCTCGAACCGCATGCACTGCCTTGTCTCGTCCTGCTCGACCGTATCGTCGAACTCGCTCCCGCTGCGGCCAAGCCGCTGGCGCGGCTGGTTGCGCAGCGTCGCGGCGATCTGCGCTGGGGCCAGACCTATGGCGAAGCGGATTTCGGCAAGATTTTCATCGACAATTACGGCTGGCTGGAGGTATTCGGCACGCGCGGTCATTTCGTCAATGAAGAGGTCGCGGCCGGCCTGCTGATCCTTGGGCCCGACATCGTCTACCCCGATCACCACCATGTCGCGGAGGAGATCTACGTCCCGCTTACCGGCGGCACCGAATGGCGCATGGGCGATGGCGGTTTTCGCCTTCGAGCGGCGGGCGAGGTGATCCACCATGCCTCTGACGTCAGCCACGCCATGCGCACCGGCAAGGAGCCACTGATGGCGCTCTATCTCTGGCGCGGCGGCCCGCTGGCAGCCAAGTCGACGATCACCGGAACCGTTGCGCAGGGCAGGGGCTGATATGGCCAAGGCAATCATGCTGCAGGGCACGGGTTCGGATGTCGGCAAGACGGTGCTCGTCGCCGGTCTTTGCCGCGCGGCGAAGAACCGCGGCTTGAAAGTGCGGCCGTTCAAGCCGCAGAACATGTCGAACAATGCCGCCGTCGCCGATATTCCCGGCGATTCAAGCGGCGGTGAGATCGGCCGCGCGCAATGGCTGCAGGCGATCGCCTGCGGCGTGCCGCCGACCATCCACATGAATCCGGTGCTGCTCAAGCCGCAGACCGATGTCGGCGCTCAAGTTGTCGTGCAGGGCAAGGTGTTCGGCGAGGCGCGGGCGCGCGACTACCAGGCGCTGAAGGGCCGGTTGATGGATGCGGTGCTGGACTCCTGGGCGAAGGTCGGCGAGGGCGCCGATCTGGTCATTGTCGAGGGCGCCGGCTCGCCGGCCGAGATCAATCTCAGGAGCCGAGACATTGCCAATATGGGCTTTGCGACGCGCGCCGGCGTGCCGGTGATCCTGGTCGGCGATATCGATCGCGGCGGTGTCATCGCCTCGGTCGCTGGCACCCATCTGATCCTGCCGGAGGAGGACCGGCGTATGATCGTCGGCTACCTCATCAACAAGTTCCGTGGCGATGTCTCGCTGTTCGATGACGGCATCGAGGCGATCGAAAAATTCACTGGCTGGCGCTGTTTTGGCATCGTGCCGTGGCTGAAGGCGGCGGCGCGGCTGCCGTCGGAGGATTCCGTCGTGCTCGAACGGCTGGCGTCCGGCCAGAGGCGCGCGCTGAAGATCGCCGTGCCGGTGCTCTCGCGCATCGCCAATTTCGACGACCTCGACCCGCTCAAGGCCGAACCGCAGGTCGAGGTGGTGTTCGTGCCGCCTGGCCAACGCCTGCCGCAGGATGCAGGGCTGGTGGTCATTCCCGGCTCAAAGTCGACGATCGGCGATCTCGTGAAATTCCGCGAGAATGGCTGGGACCGCGACCTTGCCGCGCACAGGAAACGCGGTGGCCATATCGTCGGTATTTGCGGCGGCTTCCAGATGCTCGGCCATAGCGTGCGCGATCCCGACGGCATCGAGGGCAGCGTTACCGAGACGCAAGGCCTCGGCCTGCTCGACGTCGAAACGGTTATGGAGCCGGAAAAGACGGTGCGCAATGTCAGCGCGCGCTCGGTGCCGTTCGATCTGCCGCTCGAGGGCTACGAAATCCATCTCGGCCGCACCACCGGTCCCGACACGCTGCGGCCATCCGCCGTTATCAACGGCGTCGATGACGGCGCCATCTCCGCCGACGGCAAGGTGTCAGGCACCTACATGCACGGGCTGTTTTCCGCCGACGCCTTCCGGGCGAAATTCCTCGAAAGCCTCGGCGTCAAGGGCGGCGGCATCGACTACCGCGCCGAGGTCGAACGGGCACTGGACGAGATCGCAGCCGAACTGGAAACCCACCTCGACTGCAACGCGATTTTCGGGCTGGCGCGTTAGCTGGCGGCTTCGTCAGCCTTCGGCCAGTAGGTGCCGAACGACCAGACATTGCCTTCCGGATCGCGGCAGATGAATTCGCGGCTGCCATAGTCGCGGTCGGTGAGCTCTTCCAGAATCTCGGCGCCGGCGGTTTTTGCCCGAGCGTATGCCGCGTCGGCGTCAGCGACCGCGACATAGATCGACTTGCCGCCGCCCGAGCCGGGCGCGCCGACCATCTTTCCATAGGCATCGTCGCGGGCCGTGCCGAGCATGATGATCGAGGAGCCGAATGCGAGTTCGGCATGGTGCACCACGTCGCCTTCGCCATAGCGGGTGCGGACGCTGAAGCCGAAGGCCTCGCACAACCAGTCGATCATTTTGCCGGCATTTCTGTAGCGCAGCGCCGGGTAAAGCCGCGGTGCTTCGGTGGTGTTCGGCATGGCTGATCTCCTTCGCTGTGTTGGTCGATCAACCCAGTCTGGGCGAAGGCCGGTCGCGCGTCTTGAAGAAATGTTACCTCACGGCGACAGTCGTCGGCGTGACGCCTGCGAGGTCGCGAAACTCGCGCACCAGATGCGCCTGGTCGGCATAGCCGCAGTCGGCGGCGATGTCGGCCCAATCGCTGTTGGCCTTTCTCGACAGGCAAAGCGCGTGGTTGAAGCGGACGATGCGCGAGAGCGTCTTGGGTCCAACGCCGACCGCGTCCGAAAATTTTCCGGCGAGATGCTTGCGGCTCCAGCCAAGCTTTTCGGCCAGCGTCGAGATGCGGGTCCGACCACTCGTCGAGACGATCGTCTCATAGGCCCAGACAATTTCGGCTTGAGTGCCGTCTGTGGTTGCCAACCGGTCGGCGACGAAGGCCTCGGCGATGGCAAAGCGTGAGCTCCAATCCGGCGCATTGCCAAGCCTTTCGCGAAGCGCGACGCCTCCAACGCCGAGCACGTCATCCAGGCCGACCATGCGATCGGTCAGTTCGCTCATCGGCCGGCCGAAGAAGCGACGAGCGCCGAGCGGGGTGAAATTGATCTGCACACAACAGGCGCCGCCGAAGGATTCGATCACCACCGGCCCGGCGTAGAGGCCGGCGGCAAAACTGGCGAAGCGGTCATTGTCGCCGGGGTCCCTGCCGAGCCCGATGGCAAAGGGTTCGGCAAAGCTGATGACCAGCGGCACGGTCAGCGAGGCATATTCGATGACGCGGAAATGGCCTGGCATGGTTTCGCGAAAGCCGCACATGTCGGTGACGGCGCCTTGAAGCCGATGACTGGGCGCGCGCCGCACCATCTCGAACCGATCGAGCCCTGGGCCGTCGTGGCGGCTGCCGTCTTCGCTGGCGGGCATGTGCTTCCCTCGTCCAGGAATTCTAACAGACCATCCTGCAGAATCAAAAGCGCCCCGCTTTTGGGCGGGCGCTCCGAGTTGCCTGAGATTCTGAATTGTCTGGACGTGTTTAAGCGCCGCGCATCAGGCAGCCGGCGGCCAGCACGATGTAGGCGATGACGACAATCCACGCGGCATTCAAAGGGATAAACGCAAGAACGCCAAGCGCGGCGAGAACGCCGATGATGGCGATGACAAGGGATATGATGAAAATAAGCTGGGTAGGCGCACTGAGATTCATGTCCGGTCCCTCCTCAACATGATTCGTACAGCCGCATAGTATCAGTCGCGCGGTCACACACCAATGAGCGCAGCGGGCTTGCCGGATTGGCCGGCAGTTTTATGGGAGTGGCCAGAACGGTGCCGCGAGTTCGATCACGAAGGGCAATCGCTTCAGACGAATGACAGTTTCCAAATTGTGGCGGAGACCACCAATTGTCGATGTCGCCGCCGCCCCTCATTGCCCTGCCGGGCATTTCTCCCCGTATAGTGACGGGGAGAAAGGGTTGGTCGCAACGTCGGCGCCTTTTCTTGCAGCGTCTGCGATTGGCGAAACCGGTGACGAGAGCGCCCTCTCCCCGTCACTAAACGGGGAGAGGATGCCGGCAGGCAGGTGAGGGGCAGCGCCAACGCCCTAAAGGGGTGAGGAGACGAATTCAAAACCTGAAGCGATTGCCCAGTTCCACCCTTCGCACCCCGTTTGCGCAAAGCCGATTCCGCGCTACCTTCCCGACGAATCGGAAGGGGCTCATGGCGATGGGATTGCTGGACCAGATACGCTCGATCTTCGACGGCGATCCCGGCGTGCGCAAGGTCGCAGACGATCCGGTGCTGTCGGCGGAACTGCTGATGCTGTTCCGCATGATCCTGGCCGACGGATCGGTCAGCGAAAGCGAAATGACAGCCTTCAGGCGTATCTGCCGGGAAGCCTTCGGCATTCCCGAAACCAGCATCGATAGCGTTATCGAATATCTCAACGAGTTCGGCTACGAGACCAACAGCTCGCAGGCCATCGCTCAGTTTCGCGACCTCGACATCGAACGGCGCAAGCTGCTCGCCCGCCATATGGCCGAGATCGCCAAGGCCGATTCGCAACTTGCCGGGAGCGAGATGCAGCTGTTACGCCGCACCCTCGACCTGCTCGAAATCAGCCCTGCCGATGTGGTAAAGCCGCAAGGCTGAGGCATCGGCTGACTACGATTGCCGACGTTCTGAACGTCATTTTGTCTGAGCCGATGGTTGCATCCTGCTGCCCACTCGCAGCATCGACGCCTATCTCCGTTTCAAGATTACCGGAAGGGACTGTCAGGAGTCTGTGCGCGGGGCCGGTTTCATCATTGGTTGACGAACCCTTCGCCGAAGAGGACAGTGAACAGGATAAAAGTGCACTGTCACTGCTATTCCGCTACTCCGTCATAGATATAGGACGAGGTGCCGAGGTCAGGATCGGGGGCCGACAGCCGGTATGCGCCCGCAATCTTTTGTTTTAAATTAAACTATCCACTATTCTGACACCGTCGGCGCCAATTAGTTAATCACCTTCTTCTATAGCATTGTCTACTATGATTATGTTGTCCGCGCCATCATAGACAAAGCTGTCCGGAGAAGGGCCGTGCTCAACTACTCTTGATATGCGAATCTCAGATCTGTCAGAGAATATAATGGAAACCCACTGGGAGTCGGTGACAACGTCAATAATATTGATAGACTCCATGTATGCTCGGATAGAGCATGAAATTTTGCTGTTTACTGCGATGGAACCTCTCTCAAATGCGATCATGATACTGCCGTTTTGGTACTTAATGGATCGAAATTCTTTTCCAATGAGATTTTCCTTTAGGTAGTCCATATGACGTTTATCCTATCGCGTTCAGTTTGGAATATGTGCGAATTGATGTTCCCTTGAACTCGCCCCCCGGGAGGTACCAAAAGTAGGCCCCGGTGTAAGGGTTCGAGATTGTCTGGCAGGACTTGAATTGCCCCATTCGGGTTTGTCGCGTTCATCATTCTCAGATTCGTCGTTTCCTTGGTCCGGCAGCTTTGCTCCGCGTTGCGTCAAGCGCTTCACTTCGTGCGGCATTCATGCAAGCCCGAATGCCAGGACAAGGAAGCCCATCGCTCCGAACCCGGCGTGGATGACGATCCCGGCCCATGTGCTGCGACGCCGCTGGACGATGTAGGGCAGCAGCAACGTGATCGGCACAAGGGTCAACAGGACTTGCCAGGGGAAGGCAGCGTGGAACAGCAACCACAGGATCCCGTTGACCAGCCAGGCCCGCCTGCCGAAAGCAATCTCTTGCCGCGGCAGCGCGAAACCCCGCCAGACAAACTCTTCCCCAACGATGTTCAGCACAAAGAACGGAAGCCACGCGCCGAGGATCCAGTAGCGGCCGGGACCGAGCGGCTCGAAAGCCATGAACGAGGGATTGAAGTTCGTCCCGCCTCGCAGCATCCGGAGCGCGCCGCCGATGCCGCCGGTCAGCACGCCGACGGCCGCCAGCCCTCCAACCGCCCAGAGCCAGTCGCCGCCATTCATCGGGCGAAGCCATAGCCGCGCGCCCAACGAACCCGGCAGACGCCGTTCCCGATACAACAGCAGGGCGGCCACGAGAAGCAGGGGGCCAAAAAGGATGATGCTTGCCGCCAAGAACCACATCACCACAGTCTCAGCCCCGCTAGCGGAGACAAACGCTGGGACGGCTACCCGCGTTACCAGGAACAGCAGCAGAGCACCCGCCCCGAACAGCGCAGCAGAGCCGCCCAGCCCCAGTGAAGGAGGCTCAGGCCCTTCGCGCGTTTCAGAACTGTTGGCTATCAATAGCCGTTCTCCCGCCCGTGCGCCCAACAAATTAGCCGTGCCACGAAGCTGCTCACCCCTGTTCCTGCAGCCTTTTCGCAATTGCCCGATGCAAATCGGGAGCGGCGGCGACCAGCGCCTTGGCGGCTTCGGATTGCGGGTGGTCGAGCACTTCGCTCGTCCTGCCGCGCTCGACGATCTTGCCGTCATGCATGACCATCACTTCGTCGGTGATGGCGCGGGCGACGGTCAGATCATGGGTGATGAACAGATAGGCGATGCCGAGTTTCTGGTTGAGTTCGGCGAACAAATCGAGGATCTGCGCGCGGATCGAGACGTCGAGCGCCGAGACCGGCTCGTCGGCGACGATCAGCTTCGGCCGGGTGATGATGGCGCGGGCGATCGACAGGCGCTGGCGCTGGCCGCCCGAAAACTCGTGCGGATATTTGTCCATGTCTTTAGGCGACAGGCCGACCTCGTGCAGCGCATGCGCCACCATCTCGCGCCGCGCGGCGGGCGCCGGCTTCTTCTCCAGCACATGCAGCGGCTCGGCCACCAATCTCTCGACCTTCTGGCGTGGGTCGAACGAACCATACGGGTCCTGGAACACGACCTGCATGTCGCGCCGCGCCGGCTTCAGCTCCGCCTCGCTCTTGCCGGTGAGGGTTTTGCCACGGAAGCGGATCGTACCGGCCGTCGGCTTGTCCAGCGCCAGGACCATGCGGGCGAGCGTCGACTTGCCGCAGCCGGAGCGCCCCACGAGCGCCACCGACTGGCCGGGCGCCATCGAGAAGGAGACATCGTCGACGGCGCGGATGGGAGCTGCCGGTTTCAACAGCGATATGCGCCGTCCGGGATAGTCCCGCGTTACGTTCGCTACCTGAAGCAGCGGTTTGGCTGATCCGCTGTCATGCGTGCGGGCTCGCGCCGGCAAATGCATCGAGGCCTGCGCCAGTTGGCGCGTGTAGGGGTGAAGCTGTTCGGATAGCGTGCGGGCCGTGTCGCCGGCCTCCATCACCTCGCCATGGCGCAGGATGGTGATGCGGTCCGCCATCTCCGTCACCACGGCGAGGTCGTGCGAGATGAGCAGAAGACCCATGCGGTTTTCCGCTACGAGGTCGCGCAGAAGGTCGAGGATCTGCGCCTGCAGCACCACGTCGAGCGCGGTCGTCGGCTCGTCGGCAATCAGCAGCTTGGGTTTCAGCGCACAGGCAATGGCAATGACGACGCGTTGGCGCTGGCCGCCGGAGAGTTCGTGCGGATAACGCGACAGCGGGAATTGTGCTGCCGGCAGGCCGACCCGGTCGAGCATTTTTCGCGCCCGTTCCTCGGCGTCGGCGCGGCTTGCCCTGGTGTGCCAGCGAATACCCTCGGCGACCTGCTCGCCGATGGTCTTGACCGGATTGAGCGCCGTCATCGGCTCCTGGAACACCATGCCGATATCGTCGCCGCGCAGCGCGCACATCTGGTCCTCGCTGGCGGCAAGGATGTCGATGCCGTCGAAGGTGATGCGTCCGCTGGTGTGCGCCGCCCAGGGCAGAAGCTGCATGACGGTGAGCGCCGTCATCGACTTGCCGGAGCCGGATTCGCCAACGAGCCCCATCACTTCGCCCGGCGCGACGGAAAGTTCGATGTCTCTGAGGATACGGGTGCTGCCGATGGTCAGCGACAGCTTGTGGATTTCGAGCAGGCTCATCGCTGCCGCCGCGATTTCGGATCGAGAATGTCGGCAATGCCGTCGCCAAGCAGGTTCAGGCCAAGCACGGTGACGACGATCGCCATGCCCGGAAAGATCGCCATCCAGGGCGCCACCACCATGCGGGTCTGGGCGTCGAACAGCATGCGGCCCCAGCTCGGCATCGGCGGCTGGGTGCCCAGCCCGACATAGGAAAGCCCGGCTTCGGCCAATATGCCCAGCGCGAACTGGATGGTGCCTTGCACCAGCAGCAGCGTGGCGATGTTGGGTAGCACATGTTCGATGCTGATCAGCGCCCTGCTTTTGCCGGCGGCGCGGGCGGCGAGGATGAATTCGCGCGGCCAGATCGCCAGGGCGCCGGCCCGGGCGACGCGCGCGAATACCGGGATGTTGAAGATGCCGATGGCAATGATGGCGTTGAACGCGCCCGGCCCGAAGATGGCGGTGATCATGATTGCCGAAAGCAGCGCCGGAAAGGCGAAGACCAGGTCGTTCAGCCGCATCAGCACGTCGTCGACGAAGCCGCCGCGCGCCGCGGCAAAGGCGCCGAGCGGCACGCCGACGCCCATGCCGATGCCGACCGCCACCAGCGCCACGGCAATCGAATTGCGGGCGCCGACCATGATCATCGACAGGATGTCGCGACCGAAATGGTCGGTGCCGAACCAGTGCGCCAGCGACGGCGCCTGGGTCTTGTCGGATATGACCAGCTTGGTGACATCGTAAGGCGTCCACAAGAAGGAGAGGATCGCGACCGCAGCCACCAGTGCGGTGATGACGAAGCCGGCAAGGAACGAACGGTTTCGAAACGCCTTGGCCAGGATGCCGGCAAGGTTCTCGTCGGGGATGTCGATGTGCAGCGTCATTGCCGGCCTCTCAGGCGCGGATCGACCACCGCATAGGAGAGATCGACAACGAAATTGACGACGATGACGGCGGCGACCAGCAGCATGACGACGCTCTCGACCACGATCAAGTCACGCTGGTTGATCGCCTGGAACACCAGCCGGCCGAGGCCGGGTAAGTAGAAGACGTTCTCGATGATGATGGTGCCAGCGAGCAGGAAGGCGAATTGCAGGCCTAGAATGGTGACCACCGGGAGCATGGCGTTGCGTAGCGCATGCCGCCACAAGACAAGACGATAGGGCAGGCCCTTGGCGCGGGCGGTGCGGATGTAGTCCTCGTTCAGCACTTCGATCAGCGCCGAGCGGGTGACCCGGGCGAGGATCGCCGCCTGCGGCAGAGCAAGGGCGACAGCCGGCAGGAGCAGCGATTTCAGCGCCGGCCAGACGCCGGCGCTCCAGCCGGGAAAGCCGCCGCCAGGCACCAGCCGCAGCCAGACGGCGAAAAGATAGATCAGCATCAGCGCAAACCAGAAATTGGGCACGGCAACGCCAAGCTGGGCGGCGCCCATAGCGATCGTGTCGCCGGCCCGGCCGCTACGGCTGGCGGAAAACAGCCCGACCGGGATGGCAATGACGGTGGACAGCGCCAGCGCCATCAACGCTAGCGGCAGCGACACGACGAGGCGCTCGCGGACCAGATCGATGACCGGCACCGAATAGGTATAGGAACGGCCGAAATCGAGGCTCAGCAGCCCGCCGGCCCAATGCAGATAGCGCAGCACGACGGGAGCGTTGAGGCCCATCTGGTTGCGCAGCAATTCGATCTGGTCGGCGCTGGCGTTCAGGCCAAGCATCAGCCGTGCCGGGTCGCCGGGAATGATCTCCAGCACGGCAAAGACCACCATCGAGGCCAGAACCAGCGTGACGACGGCGATGGCGAGGCGCTTGAGGAGGTAGGCGGTCATGGACGTTGAGGAACCGCTGTGTTGCCGGACGCAAAAACCGGGCGAAGCTTGCGTTCCCGCCCACCCCCCTCTGTCCTGCCGGACATCTCCCCCTCAAGGGGGGAGATTGGCAGTTTCCACGCTGACACTGTCCTTGCAACCCTAGTGGTTAGCGAAAGCGGCGATGAGGGCTCGATCTCCCCCCTTGAGGGGGAGATGTCCGGCAGGACAGAGGGGGGTGTGACGGAGTGCAACTTTCGCCCTTCTGTCAGCGGCTCAATCCGTCCACTTCACCTTGGTCAGGTCGTTGGCCTGGATGGGGGCGTTTTCCCATAGGCCCTGCAGTTTGGCGTCCCAGACGCCGACCTTCGGCAATTCGTAGAGGAAGCCGACCACGGCGTCATCGGCCAGAACCTTCTGCGCCTCGCCGAGCAGCGTCATGCGCTTGGCCTCGTCGGAGGTAAGGTTCAGCTCGTCGATGATCTTGTCGAAGGCCGGATTGTCGTAGTTGAAGTAATAGTCCTTGCGCGAATAGATATCGATGTCGTTGGGCTCGGTGTGGGAAACGATGGTCAGGTCGTAATCCTTCTTGGTGAAGACCTGATCAAGCCACTGCGCCCATTCGACAGGGATGATCTCGAGGTCGATGCCGATTTCGCGAAGCTCGGAGGCGATGATCTCGCCACCAAGCCGCGCATAGGAGGGCGGCGGCAGCTTCAGCGTCGCCTTGAAGCCATTCTCCAGGCCGGCTTCCTTCAGCAACTCCTTGGCCTTGTCCACATTGTGCGGATAGAGGCCGGTGAGGTCGACATAGGCCTTGCTGGCGGGCGACATGTGCGAGCCGATCGGCACGCCGAGGCCGGCCGAGGCGCCGTCGATGATCGCCTTGCGATCGAGCGCAAAGGAAATCGCCTGCCTGACCTGCAGCTTGTCGAAGGGCGGCTTCTTGTTGTTGATCGACAGGATGGTTTCGCCCTCGGTCGAGCCGATCACCACCTTGAAGCGCGGGTCGTCCTTGACCTGGGCGACACTGTCAGGATCGAAGAACGGAAAGGCCTGGATGTCGCCGGAAAGCAGCGCCGGCACGGCGGCGGCGGCGTCCGGAACGATGCGGAACTCGGCCTTGTCGAGGAACACCGGGGCGCCCCAGTAATTGTCCGACTTGACCAGCGTGATCGATGAGCCCTTGGCCCAGTTCTGGAACTTGAACGGGCCGGTGCCGATCGGTTTTTCCTTGTTGGTGTCGGCTGTCTCAGGCGCGACGATCACCGCGTCGCCCCAGCCCATATTGTAGAGGAACGAGCCTTGCGGGTTCTTCAGCGTGACCTTCACCGTCGCGGGATCGACGACCTCGACCTTGCCGATGGCGGCGAACAGGCCCTTTTGCGCGTTGACGGAATTGTCGGCGCGGGCACGATCGAGCGAGAATTTCACGTCGTCGGCGTTGAAGTCGCTGCCGTCATGGAATTTCACGCCGGTATGCAGCTTGAAGGTGTAGACCTTGCCGTCGTCGGAAATGCTCCAGCCTTCAGCGAGATCGGGCAGCACTTCGCCGTTCGGTCCGATGCGGGTCAGGCCCTCGAAGACATTGGCATAGAGCACCTCGTCGATCGCAGCCGCGGCACCCGCGGTCGGATCGAGATGCGGGGGTTCGAGCGGAATGCCGATGACCAGGTCGGTTCGCGCGGCCATCGCCGAGGTTCCGGCGGCCAACGCCAGCGCCGCTGCGGCCAGAATGGTTTTCCACAATTTCATCGTGCAACTCCCCATATGCAAAAACACGTGCTCAAACCCGGCGGATAGAAGCGTGAATTCGCCGCCGAGTAAATTGCGTTTCGTACCGTCCGCCGCCGCCGGGAGGAATGTTTTTCCGCCCATAGCCCGATCATCGCGGGCCGGCGCCCCTCAGCAGAACGCCGAGGCCGATCGCCATCACCTTTGCCGAGTCCAGCATGTCGGCAATGCCGACCCATTCGTCGGGTCGGTGGGCAAGGTCGAGAATGCCCGGCCCATAAGCGATGCAGTCATAGATGTGGCCGATGCGGGCGATGTGCTTCTGGTCGTAGGTGCCGGGCGAAATCACGTAATCCGGCTCGCGGTCGAATATCTCCATGATGCCTTGCGCGACAGCCTTCACCACCGGCGCATCGCGCTCGGTCATCAGCGGCAGCACCTCCATCAGATCGCGGATCTCGTAATCGAACTTTTTGCGCTCGCGCTTAAGCCGCTCGAGGATATCGATCACTTCGCTCTTGACCGTGCCGAGGTCCTCTTCGAGCAGGAAACGGCGGTCGATGGTCAGCCGGCAGGAATCAGGCACGTTGGGCGAGGGCAGGCCGGGCCGGAAATCCTCCGTCTGGCCGCCGTGGATCGAGTTGATGTTCATGGTCGAGCGTTTTGCCCCTTCGGGCACGACCGGCATGCGCGTCATCTTGCGGTCGAGCGCCGGAAACAGGTCATCCTCGAAGGCCCGCAGCACGGCGCCCATATGGCGCACCGCGTTGTCGCCGAGGAACGGCATCGAGCCGTGCGCGATCTCGCCTTTGGTCTCGATCTCCGCCCACCAGACGCCGCGATGGCCGAGGCAGATGCGGTCCTTGTTGAGCGGCTCGGGAATGATGACGTGGTCGACCTTCGGCCTGGAGAAATAGCCGAGCTTGGCCAGATGGGCGACACCGCCAAAGCCGCCGGACTCCTCGTCGACCGTGCCCGAAATCTCGATAGAGCCGGGAAAATCGGGAAAGACCTCCATGAAGGCTTCAGCGGCGATGATCGAGGCGGCAAGCCCACCTTTCATGTCGCAGGCACCGCGGCCATAGACCTTGCCATCCCTGACGATGCCGGCGAACGGATCGAGGCTCCAGCCGTCGCCGGGCTCGACCACGTCGATATGCGAATTGAAGTGCACGCAAGCACCCGGCGCGCGGCCATCGAAGCGGGCGACGACGTTGACGCGCGGATAACGGTCAGTGTCGCCGGGCGTGCCTTCGGCACGGATGAATTCGATCTCAAAACCGCGCTTCTTCAGCCGCGCGCCGATAAATTCGGCACACGGCTGATAGGCTTCGCCGGGCGGGTTGATGGTCGGAAAGCGGATCAGATCCGCGGCCAGCGCAACCAGATCATCGGCTCGGTCATCGATCGCCTTGAGGAGCCGTTCGTTCGGTTCGTTCATTCGGCGAATTGAGCAGCGGATGAGGCGGTTTTGCAAGCCCGATGGCGAATTGCGAGGCGATTGCGTGTCGTTACGGCAACTATTGCGGGAAATCGTTCAAATTCGCTGCTTTGGATTGGTGAAATCGTCAGGGAGTAGGTGTTAGCTCGCTGGCTTGCCATCAAAATGCTGGAGAACAGCGTGAGGGCAGGCAGGCAAGGGGCATCAAAGGGGTTTGATCGCATGAAAAACACTGTTCTCATGGCAGCAGCATTGGTAGCGATGCTGTTCGGTTCGTCGTTCGAGGGCCGGGCGGCCAGCCTGGTCGCGAACATTGATATTTCCTCACAGACGATGACGGTAAGATACGGGCTTTCGTATTACCGGTGGAGCGTTTCCACCGCCCGCAAAGGCTACATCACGCCGCGCGGCAGCTATCGTCCGCAGCGGACGGCCAGGATGTGGTATTCGCGCAAATACGATATGTCGCCGATGCCCTATTCGGTGTTCTTCCGCGGCGGCTATGCCATCCACGGCACCGGTGCCGTCCGGCAATTGGGGCGCCCGGCATCGCATGGCTGTGTGCGCCTCCACCCCAGCAACGCCGCGGCCTTCTATTCGATGGTGCGCAAAGCCGGCTTCGGCAACACGCGGATCCTGGTGACGAATTAGGCCTGTCACTGGGCCCGAAAATAAAAAACCCGCCGGAGCGGCAGGTTCGTCGGCGCCAAGTAGCACCATACCGAAGTTAGTAGCATAGCTGCCGGCACAAAGCAAGAACAAAATACGTCAGTAGCGGAAAATGTTTGCTATGATTTCCGCTCAGGCGGCTTTGTCGCGCAATTTCAACGGCCGCCGCTTTCTGCGCTTGCTGATCTCCCAGCGCTTGTGGAACCACATCCACTGGCCAGGGTCTTCGCGCACCCAGCGCTCGACCACATCGTTGAGAAGCTGAGTGGTGGCGGGGACGTCGACATTGCCGCCTGCGGTGCGCGGCAAGGTGAGCTTGTCCTCGATTTCGAGCCGGAAACGATTGTTCGGCAAGCGCACGCAGCGCGCCGGGTAGACATCGCAATCGTAATGCCGGGCTAGCGTGCCTAGTACGCGGTTGCTCTCGCAGGGGCGGCCGAAGAATGTCGTCTCGAGCCCGCCCGTGAATTTCTGGTCGACCAGCACGCCGATATTGCCGCCGTTCTCCAGGATAGCCGCAAGCGCGAACGAGGCGCCGGTCGAAGACGGCAGCAGCGATCCCATGCTCGAGCGGCGGGTCGAGAGGATGTAGTCGGCGAGGTAAGGGTTGTTGGGCGGGCGAAACAGCGCCGTGATGTTCATGCCGAAGGTGGCAGCAGCCACCGGCAGCAGCTCGAAATTGCCGAGATGCCCGGTGAAGACGATATGCGGCTTGTCCTCGCCGGCGATGCGCACGAAATGCTCCACGCCCTTGACCTCGACACGGCCCGGCTTCGTCGCAGCAGGATCGTAGTCGAACAAAGCATCGAGGAAGATATATTCGGCGGCGAGGCGAGCCATGTTGCCCCACATGTCGGAGGCGATCGCCTCGATCTCTGTATCGCTCTTTTCCGGATAGGCCTTGCGCAGATTGTCGATCGCAACCTTGTGGCGCTGCACCCAAGGGCCGATGCGGCGGGCGGCGCGGTCGGCGAAATTGAGCGCCCGGTCGGGCGGCAGCAGCCGCAGCGCGGAGATGATGATCATCGCAACCCGCGCGACCAGCCAGTAGTTGAACTGGCGAAGCCGCCTGCCATAGCGGAATCCCAGGTCCCTGCGGATCTTCCTGAAAGCGTTGCCGATCATTCTCAGCCGACGCGCAGGATGATCTTGCCGAACACGTCGCGGCCCTCCATGCGCTTCAGCGCGGCATCGATGCCGTCGAAACCGACCTCGGTGTCGATCACCGGCGCCACCAGACCTGCCGCCATCTTCTGCATGGCGTCGGCCATGTTTTCCATGCGGCAGCCGAACGAGCCGAGCAGCTTCAGCTGCTGCTGGAACAATTGCATCAAATTGATCTGCGTCGACACGCCGGAGGTCGAGCCGCAGGTGACCAGCCGTCCGCCGCGTTTCAGGCACAGCATCGAAGCGGCAAAGGTGTCGGCGCCGACATGCTCGAACACCACGTCAACGCCCCTCTTCTTCGTCAGCTTGCGCACGACGCCTTCGAAGCGGTCGTCGCGGTAATTGATGACGTGGTCGGCGCCGAGCGCCTTGGCCTTGTCGATCTTTTCGTTCGAGCCGACGGTGGTGATGACCGTGCAGCCCATCTTCTTGGCCAGCTGAATGGCGGCTGAGCCGATGCCGGAGCCGCCGGCATGGACCAGTATCGTCTCGCCGGGCTGCAGCCGGGCATTGTCGAACAGCATATGCTCGACCGTGCCGAAGGTAACCGGCGCCACCGCCGCGCCGATCTCGCTCACGCCGGGCGGCGCGGGGACCAGAAGGCGCGCCGGCAGATTGATCTTTTCCTGCGCAAAGCCGTCGAGATGGAAGCCGTGCACGCCCGAAACATGCTCGCAGAGATTGTCGCGGCCTTCGCGGCAGGCGCGGCAAAGACCGCAGGTGCGGGCACCGTAGATCGACACCAATTGCCCGGGCACAAGGCTGGAAACGCCGGGGCCGACCGCCTCGACCTCGCCGGAAGCCTCGGCGCCGACGACCAGCGGCAGCTTGCGCTTGGCAAAAGCCATGCCGCGCCAGCCCCAGACGTCGATGTGGTTCAGCGCCACGGCCTTGATGCGCAGCGTCACCTCGCCGAGCGAAGGCGGCGGCGGTGGTGGCAGGTCCACCGTTTCAAGCCGGCGATCCTCGATAAGTTGCAATGCGCGCATGCCAGATCCCAGGTTGCGCATGACCCGAGAACCGTTTCGGAAAGGACCATGCGCACGACAACAGTGCTAGAGCGGAACGGTCGCTTAGACCGGTTCCCGCGCCATGACAAGGCAGGTGTTCTGGCCGCCGAAGCCGAAGGAGTTCGACAGGACCGTGCCGACCTCGGCGTTGCGCTTGGTGTTCGGCACCACGTCGAGCACGATCGCCGGGTCGGGATTGTCGTAGTTGATGGTCGGCGGAATGACGCTTTCGCGCATCGTCATCAGCGAAAATGCAGCCTCGACGGCACCGGCTGCCGATAGGGTATGGCCGATCATCGACTTGTTCGACGAGACCGGCATTGACGAGATACGCTCGCCGAACACCGTCGACAGCGACAAATGCTCCATCTTGTCGTTTTCGGGCGTCGAGGTGCCATGGGCGTTGACATAATCGATCCCGTCCTCGCTCAGGCCGGCATCGGCAAGGGCGGCGCGCACCGCCGCGATCGCCGGCGAACCGTCCGGCTTGGAGCGGGTGCGATGGAAGTCGTCGGCCTTTTCGCCGCAGCCGCGCAATATGCCGAGAATGGTGGCGCCGCGGGCAAGTGCTGCCTCCAGCGATTCCAGCACAAGGGCGCCCGAGCCTTCGGCCAGCACGAAGCCGTCGCGATCCTTGGAGAACGGCTTGGATGCCTTTTCGGGGATGTCGTTATGGGTGGAGAGCGCCGACAGAAGCGAGAAGCGGATCAGCGCCTCCGCGGTTGCCGATCCGTCGGCGCCGATCGACAGCGCCCGGTCGCATTCGCCGCGGCGGATCGCCTCGACGCCGAGCTGGATCGCCGTGGCGCCCGAGGCGCAGGCGGTCGACAGCGTGATCGGCAGGCCGCGCGTGCCGAAACGATCGGCAAGCCGGTCGGCGATCGAACCGAACTGGGTGGTCTCGAAAATGTCGAGTTCCCTCAGGCCGCGCGCCACCCGCAGGAGCCTCTCTGCACCGGTATCGTGCGTGTCGGAATTGTAGAGCGAAAAGCGCTCGCTCCAGTCGAGTTCGACCGGCGGCGAAGCGAGGAAAAGCGGTCCGCCGAAATCGCCGGCATCGAGGCCTGCCTCAGACATCGCTTCCTGGGCCGCGGTTTCGGCAAGCTCATAGGTGAGGAGACTGGCGCCCTTGGAACTCGACGGCAGGAAATCGACCATGCCGGAGATGCGGGTGTTGAGATGATCGACCGGGAAGCGGGTGATCGGATGGATGCCGGACTTGCCGGATGTCAGCGCCGCCCAATTATCGGCCTTGCCGACACCGAGCGAGGTCACCACGCCGATGCCGGTGACGGCGACGATCGGCCTGCCCATGTGGTCGTTCAGATTGGCCATTTGTTGTCCAAAAACCTGTTTCTCTTGGAGCATCGGATCGCCCGAAAACCGCGTCACGTTTTCGGTCCGATGCTCTAGGCGGCTTTGATCAGCGCCATGCCCTCGAATTGGTGATAGCCGATCGCCGTTGCAAGGGCGGTCTTCGGGACGCCGGCAAACGGTTTTTCGACTGTGGCGTCGAAGACAGGGTAGGCGGCCTCGCGGTCGACAGCCAGGGCCGCCAGCGCGACGGCGAAGGGGAACTGCGCTTCCTTCATGTGGCCGGTGAGCGTCGAAAAGCCGCGTGCGGCGATCGCCGGATTGGCCTCGAGCGCCGATTTCTCGGCGGCGGTCGCGGCATGGGCGCCCGAAGCGCCGGAGATCGCCAGCAACTCGCCGTCCGGCAATGCGGCTTGCTTCAGCAGCATGGCGATCTCTCCATCGAGTTCGCCCCGCCGGCGCCTGGCGCGACCGGACAGGACCGGGCCAAGTTCCGCATAGATCTTCCGGCCACGGCTTGTCGCGTGCTCGCGCTGCTCCAGGACGAGAAACGCGCCGCCGGATCCGGTCACCACGCCGCCGCCCTCGGCACCTTGCCTCTGCCAGACCGGCCGCCACGGACCGCGATGCAGGTAGCCGGCCAGTTCATAGCCGAGCAGCATGTCGGAATGTTCGGTCTGGAAAGCGCCGCCGACCAGTATATGCGTCGACTGACCGGAACGGATGCGCGCGGCCGCGGTCTCGACGGCGGCGACGCCCGCACCTTCCTCGCCCATGAAGGTGCGCGACGACCCCGTCACCTTGTGGACAATCGAGATGTTGCCGGCGAGCAGGTTGGAAAGCTGTGCCAGAAACAGCGTCGGGCGCAATTCCGTGGTCAGCTTCTCGTTGAGCAGCACGTCGCGGTCATTGCGGCTTTCCGATGCCGCGAGAATGGCCGCGTCGACCGCTTCGTCGCGCTCGCCGCCGCCGGCGGCCACCACCATGTCCATGGTCGCGCAGAGTTCGTCATTGCCCTTGATGCCGGCATCATCGAGCGCAAGGCCGGCCGCATAGGTGCCGAGCCTCTGCCAGGTCTCCATCTGCCGCTGGTCGCCACGCTTGGAGATCTGCAGGTTCCAGTCGACCTCCGGCAGCGGGTGGACTGTATAGGGCGAGAAGCGCGAGGCCTCCAGAACCGGCTCAAGGCGCGGCTGGACGAGCTTTTGCCAATGCGCATCCGGACCCTCGCCCAGCGACGAGACTAGGCCGATGCCTGATATGACGACGTCGTGGGGGTTCATGGGCGGCTGTTCGGGTGAAGGCGCGTCAAGCGCTGTGCTTACGTGGCGTTCTTGGCGGCGACGAGCGCGTCGATCTTGGCGCACAGGTTCTTCATGACGAAATAGTCGTCGGTCGACGCCTTGCCGTCATTGACCTCCTGCGTCCACTTTTCCAGCGGCACCTTGATGCCGAATTCCTTGTCTATGGCAAAGACGATGTCGAGGAAGTCGAGGCTGTCGATGCCGAGATCGTCGATGGTGTGGCTTTCGGGCGTGATCGTCTCGATGTCGATCTCGCTGGTGTCGGCGATAATCTTGGCGACTTTGTCGAACGTGGTGGACAAGGGCTTTTCCTTCGATTGCGGGCGGAATCTGTCCGCATGTGTTTTGGGCTGTCTAATCGGTTTTTCCGGGCAGGAAAAGGCCTGATGCGCCGGCGGCAACTGGGATTGCTGTTCTGGCAGAGCAATAGGGGTCGCTGGCAACTCCTCCCGGCGATATGCCGAAACCGTCCCATCTCTGGTCATTGCGTGTACCAATGTACCACGAAGATCTATGACCATAGAACGCGTGCAGACCGGGTGCGCCTGGAAAAACGATTGGTGAAGGTGCTCAAGGCCTTGGCTAAGCATGGCGACATGAGCATGGGTGGGCGGCTGGCGCACCGCATCCGCTATGTTCGCGTTACGCCGGATTCGCGTGTCGGATTGTCGAGGTGGCCTGCCGACCGACCACTAACGGAGGCACGGAGGCGTGGATTACCTATGCGTTCACTGCCTGAGCCCGGCAGGAGCATCGTATCTGTCCGAACTGACGGAGGACGCGTTCGCGGACATGATCGAGGGATGGAAGCTCCATGTCGACGCTTGGCTGGTAGCGGTGAAAATCTGACGCCGGGTAACTTGAACGAATTGCCACCAACGGTGGAATGTTACCTTCGTCTCGTAGATGGGAACGAGCAAGTAGCGGACAAAGCGGTCGCTCAGTGAGTTTTCCTTCGTTCTGTGCCTTGATGGGACAATTCTTCGCCGCTGATCGGAGCAACACCCGTGGTCATGCATTCCTTCCACATCCACATCCCGGATGAACAGATCGAGTACCTCCAGCGTCGTATCCAAGCGACAAGATGGCCGTCGTCGATCTTCGCATACGGATGGGAGGACGGTACTGACGTTGATTTCCTCAGAAAGCTTTCACGTTACTGGGAATACGATTTCAGGTGGCGCGATCACGAAAAACGTCTGAACCTGTTGCCTCAGTTTAGGGTCACGATAGACGGGTGCGACATCCATTTCGTTCACCAGAAAGGAAAGGGGTCATCGCCCTTGCCGTTGATCCTCACTCATGGCTGGCCCGGCTCCTTCGCCGAGTTCGAGCATGTCATTCCGCTGCTCACGGAACCTGCCAAATACGGCGGGGATGCCGATGACGCCTTCGATGTCGTCGCACCGTCGCTTCCGGGTTTCGGCTTCTCGTCCCCGCCGCGTCAAGCCGGCGTTAGCTCAAAGCATGTCGCGAAGCTGTGGCGGGGGCTGATGCGCGAACTGGGATATGATCGCTTCGCCGCACAAGGTGGCGACATCGGCGCCGGCGTCTCGACCTGGCTCGCTCAGCTTTACCCGGAGGACCTTATCGGATTGCACCTGAATTACATTCCGGGCAGTTTCCGCCCGACCCTCGGTCGCGGCGACCCACCTGTCACGCCGGAGGAGAAGGCATTCCTCGACAGTGCGGCGAATTTCGTCGCGACGGAGGGGGCCTACGCTTTTCTGCAGGGGACCAAGCCCCAGACGCTAGCCTTTGCACTGACAGATTCCCCAATCGGGCTAGCCGCATGGATTGCCGAGAAGTTCCGCAGTTGGAGCGACTGCGAAGGCGAACTCGAACGCGCCATCCCTCTAGACACGCTGCTTACCGACATCTCGCTCTACTGGTTCGGTAACACGATCGAGGCCTCGCTCCGGATTTACAAAGAGAACCGGCTCTGCCCCCTGATCTTCGGGCCAAGGGAGCGAATAACACCGCCCCTCGGCGTTGCAGTCTTCCCTCGAGAGCTCCCTATGCCACCTCGCTCCTGGGTCGAACGAGTCTTCCGTGTCGAGCGCTGGACCGACATGCCGAAAGGAGGACATTTCGCGGCGATTGAGCAACCCGAACTCCTGGTCGAGGACATCCGGGCCTTTTTTCGGCCGCTGAGGCTCCGGCCGGCAAAGTAGAGGACGAAAACCTCGCCCGTTGTCACGGCTCGGAAGGCCTAATGAGACGTACCATCGCATTCGCTTTCGTTGAAAGCGCTCGTTGGTCCTGACTAAGGGTCAATGTCGACCTTGGACTCGATCAAGACCTCATCGCGGGTCGGAACCGGTATTCCGCTTAAGGTACCAAACGCTAGATTTCACTACTAGCGAACGCTTCAACCGGCTCCGGCGCAGTCAGAAAGTGACGCGGCCGAGTACTCGCAGGCCGTCGCCCTGCGGCTCGACGACCACCGCCTCGCCTTCACGCGGCGAGATCCCGGTCAATTCCTGGATGTTTTCGAGATGCGTGACCATGACCAGATTGTCGGAGCCGGAATAGCCGCGGATCTCGGCAAGGATCGCGGCAATTTGGTCGGCCTTTTCCTTTTCGTCGGTCTTCAGCAGGTCAAGCGGTGCGAACGGCTCCGGCTCGCTTTCGAAAGCGATGCGGGCGGTCTCGAGGCAGCGGCAATAGCGGCTGGACAGCACGCGCTCGACCGGTGCGGCGCGGGCGCCAAACAGCGCGCCGATCTTGCGCGCCTGTTGCTTGCCGCGCTCAGAGAGATTGACCTGGGTCGCGCATTTGCCGAGGTCGAAATTGGCCGCATCGGTGGTGCCGGTGACCATGGCATGGCGAAGCAGGACCACATGCCCGCCGTCGCGGAGCAGCGCCCAGCCGGCTTCCGTCGCATGGGCTGTGGCGGAAACGGCAAGCAACAGCAGCGCCAGCACAAATCGAAGCATCAGACATCCTTTCGGGTGACCGGCAGGCAGGTCCCCGGTGACCGGCATATAGGGACGGCAAAGCCGGCTGAAAGACAAGCCGAGTGCAACCTGCGGCCGAGACGCCTATTTCTTCGCTATCTGCTTCTTCACCAGATCGATCTTGCGGTCGGTCAGCGGGATGGGGAGTGTGTAGCCGGCTTCGGTAAAGCCTTGCTTGGCGTTCTCGAAGAATTCGATCGCCTTTTGGTATTCGGCATTGCCGCCGCCATAGCTGCCGCGGTTCCAGTGGACGTCGCCGAGATTGTTCTGCTCGAAGGCCCATTGCATCGGCTGGCCTTCGCGGGTGAAGACCTTGAGCGTCGCCTCGAAGGCGGCTTCGGCGTCGTCCAGATATCTGCCGGTCCGTTCGAGATTGCCGAGATTGATCAGGCTCATGCCGATGCCGTTCTGCGCGTTTGCCCAATCGACGGGGGAGGTCTCGAAGGTCAGCACCTGTAGCGCCGCCCGGCGCGCGGCGATAGAAGCGGCCAGTTTGCCGGGATCGGCCTCGCTCATGCTCAGCCATTGCAGCGCCGAGCCGAGGCCGGCCTGCGCCAGCGCCCATTGCCGCGGCGTCGTCTCGCGCTTGTATTCGCGCAGTGCATCGCGATAGGCCTCGATCGCGTCTTCGTAGTGCACCGGCTTGTCGGTCACGCCGCCGAGCAGTTGCAGCGTGTTGCCGAGATTATAGTGGGTCATCGCCCAGTCGAGCGGAAAGCCCTTCTTGGTATAGACGCGCCGTGCCGCCCGGTATGCGGCGGCCGATTGCTCAAGCCTGGCAGCATCGCGGGTGCGCTGGCCGAGCGTCTGGTAGATCGAGCCGAGATTGTTCTCAGCGGAAGCCCAATCCATCGGAAAGCGCTGGCGGGTGAAGATGGTCAGCGCATCGCCGTAGGCGGCAGCCGCCTCTTCGAGCAGGCCGGTGCCGAGATCGAAACGAGCAGCACTGCTCAGCGCGTTGCCGAGATTAAGGCGGCTGGTCGCCCAGGAGACCGGAAAGGTGGCGCGGGTGCGGATCTTGAGCGCAGCGCGAAAGGCATCGGCCGCTTCGTCGATTTTCGCCTTGTCGTTGCGTTGCGTGCCGAGAGACACCAGCGTGTTGCCCAGATTGTTCTGAAGCATCGCCCACTGAACGGGTGCTTTTTCGCGCGTGTACTCTTCAAGCGCCAGCCGGTAGGCAGTCTCGGCCTCGGTCAGGCGCTCGCCATTCGGTTCCCGTTCCGAAAGCGCATAAAGCGCAAGGCCGAGATTGTTTTGCGAGGCGGCCCAGTCCAGCGGGACTTTGTCCCGCGGACGCTTCTCCAGCGTGGCGCGCATCGCCACCACCGCCTCGTTCAGGCGTTTCGGGTCGCTCTCGCGCTCGCCGATCTTAAGCAGCACATTGGCCAGGTTGTTCTGGGCGGCGGCCCAGTTGAGGTCGTCCTTCTCGCGCTCGAACACGACAAGCGAATCGCGAAAGATCTTCGCTGCCTCTTCCAGCCGGTCGGTTTCGCGCTCGCGCTCGCCGATCGTCTGCAGCACCACCGCCATGTTGTTGCGGGTGATCGCCCAGTCGCGGTTCTGCTCGCCATTGGGGATGAAATTCAGGATGACGCGGTAGGCGTCGATGGCGCGCTGCAGCGCTTGCCTGTCGCCGGTGGCATTGCCATGGGCATTCAGCGCTTCCGCCTCCTGGTTCTTGTAGTTCCAGCGCAGTCTGTCGTCCCATTTCTCGACCAGCGAGAAGGCCTTGCCGTAATCGTTGGCGGCCGACAGATAGTCGAAGACCAGCGCCGAAGCGTCGGCGCGCCTGGTATAAATCGCCGCGTCGGCAAGACGTTTTTGCCTGACCAATTCCTCCGCCTGGTCGACGGCGCCGCTGGCCTGCTCGACCCGGCCCACCGCTTGGTCGAGGAAGTTGCGCGCGGTGACGATGGCGCCCTGGCCTATGGCCTTGTCGGCCGAGGCGACGAGGCGGCTTATCTCGGGGTCGTCGGTGCGCAGCGCGTCGCGCTCGGAAATCATCTTCTTCAGGCGCTCGGCCTGGGCGTCGAGCAGCTTTTGCAGGTCGGTGGGGTCTTCCGGCATCTTTTCGGTGCCGAGCGCCTTCAGCACGCCATAAAGCGCGTCGAGCGGCACGCCGTCCTGCAGCGAGGCCAGTTCCACCTGTGCCCGCTTGGGGTCCGGCAACTCGGCAATCGTCAGCAGCAATTGCCGCCGCTCGCCGGTGATCAGCCCGTCGTCGCCGGTCGGTTCCTGCGGTGCTACGCCGAAATAGAGCAGCCGGCGCAGGCTTTCATTGACCCATGGCCGCTGCTTTGCCTTGGTGTCGAGATAGACCTCCTCGGTCACCATGCGCATGACCGAGCCGAACTCCGTGCCCTTCATCGCCGCGAGATGGCGCAGAAGTGCCGCTGCGTAGGGGCTGTTTTCGCCGACGATACCGTCGAGTGCCGGCCGCCCCGGCTCGGCGGCAAAGCCGATCACCGTTCCCAGATTTTCCGTCGCGGTCGCGTCCGCCAGTGCCTTGGCGCCGCGCACCGGCTCCAGTCCGCCGGCGCCGATCGGCGAGGCCGAGGCCGTGGGCGTCCGGCGCAGCACCGCGTCCGCCGGAAACGGGTTGGTGCGGCAGGCATCGAGCAGCATGATCGTTACCGGCACGGTCGTCTTCAATTCGTCCATGACGGCGGAGATCGGCACCAGGGCCTGATCGGCGTCCTTCAATGAAGAAACGTCGGCGTCGACCGGCACCAGATAGTTTTCGCCGCCGGCCTCGATGCCGTGGCCGGAATAGTAGATCAAGGCGACGTCGGCGTCCTCGGCATCCTCGGCGAAACGCTCGAGATCACGCTTCAGCTTTGCCGCGTCGCGGTCGGTGACGCTGCGCGCGTCGAAGCCGAGATCGGTCAGCAACTTGGCGATGTCGCGGGCGTCGTTGGCGGGGTTGGGAAGAGCCGTTATGTGCCGGTATTTCGACTGGCCGACGATCAGCGCCACGCCCTTGAGGCTTGCTGGCTCCGCGGCATGAGTCGAGGTCACCACGAGACAGAGCAGGGCGGCGACGAAAGCCGTCAGCCACGCCTGCTTGAAGAAGTGCTGATTTCCGACAAGGCCCATTCGCCGCGTGTCCCCCGACAACCCTGTATAGCGCTGCCATCCAACCATGAGCAAATTCGGGCAAGATCCGAGCGGCCGGATTGTTGGCTGGTACATTCGCGAGGGAAGGGCGATTGCGCCGCGATCAGGGCTCGCCTATCACGGCAAAAATGTCTCCGCTTACCGAAACCGTCCTCTTCGTCTTCAGTCTCGTCGGGCTCGGCTATCTTGCCGGGTTGACCGGCTATTTGAAGCCGGCGAGCGGCGAGGGCGTATCCGAATTCGCCATCAACGTGGCAATGCCGCTTTTGCTGTTCCAGACCATGATAAAGGCGGATTTCCACGGCGTGGCGCCGTGGTCGCTGTGGGGCGCCTATTTCGCAGCGGTGGCGCTTACCTGGGCTGCCGGCCATCTGGTCATTACGCGCATCTTCGGACGAGACGCACGCGCCGGCGTCGTCGGCGGCGTGTCGTCGTCCTATTCCAATGTCGTCCTGCTCGGTGCTCCCTTCATCATCGGCGTGTTCGGCCCGGCCGGGTTCGAAGTGCTGTCGCTGCTGGTTTCCATTCACCTGCCGGTGATGATGATGGCCTCGATCATCCTGTTCGAAATGTTCGGCCGCGGCGGCAGCGAGCCTGTGCATCCGCTCCGCGTCATCACGAGCTTTCTCAGGAGGGTATTCATCAACCCGCTGATCATCGGCATACTGGCCGGGCTCGCGTGGCGCTTCACCGGTACGCCGCTGCCAGCGCTTGCGACGCGGTTGAGCGACGCGCTGGCCGGCACGGCCGCCCCGGTGGCGCTGTTTGCCATGGGGCTAAGCCTGCGCCGTTTCGGTATTTCCGGCAATGTCCGCCCGGCGCTGGCGCTGTCGGCGCTGAAACTGTTCCTGATGCCAGCACTGGTTCTTTGCCTGGTCTGGCTGATCGGCCTGCCGCCATTGACCGCCAAAGTGGCGGTCATGGTTGCGGCGTTGCCGTCCGGCATCAATTCCTATCTCATTGCCGTGCAGTTCAACACCGGCCAGGCGCTGGCATCGAACCAGATGACCATCGCCACCGCCAGTGCGGTCGTGACCACTGCGTTTTGGCTGACAGTGGTCGTCCATATTTTTGGATAGGAGCCCGGCGGGATCGCTCTCGCTTTGGCTGGCCTAAACCCTATATGCCATCTTGTGATTGCTTGCGGGGCTTGCCCTGGGCTAAGAGCAGTGGCTCTAGCGATGCTATCGCGCACGTCCATTCACGAAATCAGCGACCGGCCCGCCAGGTGCCGAACGGAGGCGAGATCATGCTTCAGAAAACCAGCCATTTCATGCGGCAGGCCAATCTCATCAATGGCGAATGGGTGCAGGCCGATTCAGGCCAGACGGTCGACGTCAACAACCCTGCCACCGGCCTCAAGATCGGCACCGTGCCGAAGTCGGGCAAGGCCGAGACCCGCCGCGCCATCGAGGCCGCCGACGCTGCCTTCAAGACATGGCGCAAGACCACCGCGCTCGAACGCTCGAAGCTGTTGCGCAAGCTGCACGACGCGATGATGGACAATCAGGACGTGCTGGCCGAACTGCTGACCATCGAGCAGGGCAAGTCGCTGTTCGAATCGAAGGGCGAGATCGGCTCGGCCGCGTCCTACATATTGTGGTTCGCCGAAGAGGGCCGCCGCACCTATGGCGACGTCGTTCCGTCACCCTGGGCGGACCGCCGCATCCTGGTGACCAAGGAGTCGGTCGGCGTCATCGCCGCCATCACGCCATGGAATTTTCCATCCTCGATGCTGGCCCGCAAGCTCGGCCCGGCGCTTGCCGCCGGCTGCACGGCCGTGGTCAAGCCGGCGTCGCAGACGCCTTATTCCGGGCTTGCCTGGGGCGCGCTTGCCGAAGAAGTCGGCTTCCCCAAAGGCGTGATCAACATCCTGACCGGCGCCGCCGGCGAGATCGGCGACGAGATCTGTGCCAATCCGCTGGTCAAGAAGATCACCTTCACCGGCTCGACCGAGGTCGGCAAGATCCTGATCCAGAAGTCGTCGGTGACCGTCAAGAAAGTGTCGATGGAGCTCGGCGGCAATGCGCCGTTCATCGTTTTCGACGACGCCGATCTCGATCGGGCCGTCGCTGGCGCCATCACCGCCAAATACCGCAATTCCGGCCAGACCTGCGTCTGCACCAACCGCTTCCTGGTGCAGGCCGGCATCTATGACCGGTTCGTCGAAAAGCTGGCTACTGCGAGCAACGGGCTGAAGGTCGGTTCCGGCCTCGAAGACGGTGTCCAGCAGGGACCGCTGATCGATGAGAAGGCGGTGGAGAAGGTCGAGGAGCTGATTGCCGACGCTACTGCCAAAGGCGGCAAGATCGTCGCCGGCGGCAAGCGCCACGCGCTCGGCGGCTCGTTCTTCCAGCCGACGGTGATCGCCAATGCCACGCCGAAGATGCGCTTCATGAAGGAAGAAATCTTTGGCCCGGTGGCGCCGGTGTTCAAGTTCGAGACCGAGGAAGAGGCCGTAGGACTCGCCAACGATACCGAGTTCGGGCTGGCCGCCTATTTCTACACCGGCGATCTCGGCCGCGCCTTCCGGGTCATGGAAGGGTTGAAATACGGCATGGTCGGGGTCAATGAAGGGCTCATCACCACGCCTGAGGCGCCGTTCGGCGGCGTCAAGGAATCGGGCCTCGGCAAGGAAGGCGGCCATCAGGGCATCGAGGATTATCTCGACACCAAATATGTCTGCATCGGCGGACTTGGTCTCTAGAAGCCTCATACGGTAATACCGAAAACGATCCTGGGCCGCTTCGGAAAGGCCAGGCTGGCGTCGATCGAGCAACGAACTTGCGAGCATGGCGATGAAGGACGGCGAGGTTTTCGGCACGACGCAGGCGGGCGAGGAAGTCCGCCGTTTCACCATCCGTGGCGGCGGCCTTACCGCCAACATTATCGGCCTGGGCGCGATCATCCAGGATCTGCACCTGGCCGGGCACGAGGCGCCATTGGTGCTCGGGTATGATCGTTTCCAGTACTATGAGACGGATAAGGCCTTCTTCGGCACTGTCGTCGGGCGCTACGCCAACCGTATCCGCGACGGCCGCTTTACGCTTGCCGGCAAACGCTACCAGACCGAGCGCAATTTCCTCGAAAAGCATACGCTGCATGGCGGTTCGCAAGGTTTTTCGCGACGAGCCTGGGCGGTTTCGCTGCATGGCAGGGATTTTGTCACGCTGACCCTGCATGACCCCGACGGCACGATGGGCTTTCCCGGCGCGCTCGACGTGACCTGCACCTACCGGCTGAAGATCCCCGGCACGCTCAGCATCGAACTGACCGCCACCTGCGAGGAGCCGACGCTCTGCAACCTCACCCAGCATTCCTATTTCAACCTGGATGACGGCGGCGCCGGCGACATTCTCGACCACCGGCTGATACTGAATGCCGGCGCCTATATTCCTGTCGACGCCGATTTGATTCCGACAGGCACGGTCAAGCCGGTCGACGGCACACCTTTCGACTTTCGCCAGGCGCGGCCGCTGCGCATGGAGACCGAGGGCGAACAGCTCCCCTACGACCAGAATTTCTGCCTTGCCTCGACGCGCGGGCCGCTGAAGCAGGCATCATGGGCGCAAGGCGCGAATTCCGGCGTCGAGATGGAGCTCTGGACCACCGAGCCGGGCGTCCAGCTCTATACCGGCCAGTATCTGGCGCCGTCTTCGCCTGGTTTGGGCGGCCGCCAGTACAAGCCTTTTTCAGGCTTCTGCCTGGAACCGCAAATCTGGCCGGATGCGCCCAACCGGCCGTATTTCCCGCAAGCCACGCTGTGGCCGGGCCAGATCTACCATCACGTGACGGAATACCGGTTTAGGCTGCCTTAGGGCATGACCCCCGGAAACCGGCATGGTTTTGCTGCGCTGACCTCCGGTTCGGAAAGGATCATGCAAATTCAAAGTGTTATAGCGTCCTTTGCGCGTCCAATGACGCGCGGCGCTCTGGAGTCAAAACGCAATCACTCTGAACGACCGACTTCGAACCCTCTCGGACCTTTGACGCCGAGAGCCCTGACGACGCAAGTTGACCCTGAGCTGCCCTTCGTCAGCCCATTTCACTGCGCGATAGCCGACATTCGCGGCACTCGGCACTGACCCCTTGCTGACCTTCTCCAAGACGAGCCCCAAGCGCAAGTCGTGGCCCCAGTGGGGACAATCGACAGGCGCGATCACCCTATGTAGCTGCTTGGCGATCGAGCCTCGAAGTCAACCTGATAGACTTTTGAAATGGGCGGCATAAAATTCGCTTTTCTGCTTTCAATGAAAGCAACGCGAAATGGCCGAAGAACGCGCCCAACGCCGCCTTGCCGCCATATTGGCTGCCGGTGGGCTACAGTCGACTTCTGGACCTGGACGAGCAAGGAACGTTGGCCGCTTTAAGGAGGACGAGGAAGGAAATCCTCGAACCACTCGTCCGCGACCGTCATGGCCGTATTGTGAAAGTGATGGGTGATGGCGTTCTGGTCGAGTTCGGAAGCGCGGTGAACGCCGTGTCATGCGCCGTGGACCTTCAGAAGCGGATGGCGGCCGCAAACGAGGGTGTGACCGCCGACCGGAGAATCTACCTGCATATCGGCATCAATCTGGGCGATGTCGTTGTCGAGGACGGCGATCTGTTCGGCGACGGCGTCATTGTCGCAGTGCGGCTCCAGGCAATGGCCGGGGCAGGAGATGTCTGTGTGTCCGGCAGCGTCTACGACCAAGTCAAGCGGAAGCTCGATTGCGGCTTCGACGAACTTGGTCCGCAAGCGATCAAGAACGTCACCGAACCAGTGTCTGTCTACCGGATCCGGCTGTCGACCGCATCGGACGATGGCGGGCTCGCGGAGAAAGCGCCTCTGCAGCTCCCCGCCAAGCCCTCCATTGCCGTCCTGCCCTTTACGAACATGAGCAATGATCCGGAGCAGGAGGCATTTGTCGATGGCCTCACCGAAGACTTGATCACGGATCTGTCGAGGACAAGCGAGTTGTTCGTCATCGCCAGCAACTCGGCATTTGCATACAAAGGCAGGCACGTGGATGTGCGTCGCATCGCGCGAGAACTGGGAGTTCGCCATCTTCTTGAAGGTAGTGCACGGCGGGCCGCTGGACGGGTGCGTATCAACGCCCAACTGATCGACGCGATCGCGGGTGACCACCTTTGGGCCGAAAGATTCGACCGGAGCCTAGAAGATATCTTCGCCGTTCAGGACGAGGTGACCGGCAAGATTGTCGAGGCTCTGGTTGGCCGCCTGACCACCGCGCCGGCGCGCAACAGACCGAGCAACCTGGAGGCCTATGATCTCTGTGTGCGTGCCCGGGCCCTTGGCCTGCAAACGGCGCTCACCGCGAAAGAGGCCATTTTGCTGCTGAACCGGGCAATCGCGCTCGACCCGGAATACGCGGAGGCGCACCGTTGGCTGGCACTCAACCTCTGGCTGGGCTGGGAGTTCTGGGACGAACCGATGGACCCCAACCGCGCAAGAGCGCTCGCCGAAGCACAGCTGGCGGTCGAACTCGACCCGAACGACGCCGGGAACAGATGGGTATTGGGCGTCATACTGGGACATGAGAGTCGCTGGGTGGAATCGGATGCCGAATTCGATGCTGCCCACGAGCTGGACCCCAACCACGCCGACGCTTGGGCGATGCGGGCCGAGTTGACGACTGAAAAGGGGCGACCTGCCGAAGCCATAGAGCAGGTCCGCAGGGCACTGCGACTCAACCCTCACCCGCCCGGTTGGTATTACTGGATGTTGGGCCAGGCCCAATATGCCATGGGCGACTACGAATCCGCGATCCAAACGCTGCGCAGGCCCGAAACCTATCGCACGACTTCACGACGCCTGCTTGCAGCAAGCCTTGCGCAACTTGGCCGTTTGGAGGAAGCGCGCTGGGAGGCGAAAATGTTCATGATAAGCAATCCGCACTTCACTATCCGGCACTGGTCGGATTCGCAGCCATTCCCAGCCGAAGACGTGCGCCGGCATATCGTGGAAGGTTATCGCATGGCGGGGCTGCCAGAATGACTGTCATTGGTTATACCTTCGGCCTGCTGTCGACAGGCGTCCCAAGGCTGCCGCAGCAGCGAACATTTTGGTCTTCTGACGGAACGAAATTCGCCATATCGTGCGTTTGTTTCGCCTCATGGTGTGCTTGAACATGGCCAGTGAAGACTTTCGGCACCGGATAGCGCGACGCGAGGACCTCGCCTCCATGATTGCGCTCATGGATGCAGCGATCTCCGAACTCCAGAAACCGTTTCTCGACGATGACCAGATCCGATCCAGCCGCGCAATCATGGGGCTGGACACGCAGCTTGTCGATGATGGCACCTATTTCGTCGTGGAGCACGCCGGCGTCCTGGCAGGCTGCGGTGGCTGGAGCCGGCGCACGACCATGTATGGTGGTGATCAGTCACCGGGACGCAACGCGGCACTGCTTGATCCAGCCACGGACGCGGCGCGTATCAGAGCCATGTATACGCATCCGGACTTTGTCCGGCGAGGCGTCGGCCGCCTTATCCTTTCGCTGTGTGAACGTGCCGCTAAGGCTGAGGGCTTCCGCCGTGCCGATCTGGCAGCCACGATGGCAGGAGAGCCGCTCTATCGAGCCTGCGGCTACCAACCCGCCGAGAAATTCGTCGATGACCGTGGCGGCGCTCCGGTTCCGATCCTGATGATGAGCAAGACGCTCTGAGCTACGCTCAAAGGCCACTCGCTCGCGGCCGGCACTCGCTCCGGCCAGTATGGCAGGAGGAGGATGCTGGAGATTGAACCAGGCCATCTCGAACGAAACAGTACTTCGCCTGTACTTCCGCTCCATGGTCGAGTCGCGACCGACGTGGGGGTTTTCGGGAACGTCTCGAGATGGCGCATGTGGTCGGGTGGCGCGTTGAGTTTAACCGGATCAAACGACCATCCGCTTCGGGTCCGCATCAGGTCGTAGCGAGAACGAGCGCAATGCTGAAGCGCCATGATTGTCAGCAAATGGCGCTCTGTGCTCATTCCCGCCGACTAATTCAAACGGCAAGTTCCGCCCATCTGGGCCATTGGCGGCAGCCAGTCTGATTGAGTTTTGACCCTAATCCTCAAACGCCGCCCTCAGCGTTTCGAACGTCGCAAACACGCCCAATGCAGCGCCCTCGGGATTCTTGGTCGGTGGCAGAGCTTCAGCTATCCGGCGCACCAAGGTCGTCTCAGAACCGGCTGGAGCGTTCTTTCGGCTGAGGCGACTTCAAGCCGTGACAGGAGCATTCCGGATCAGCGGGAAGTCGCGCGGCGGTCTCCAGCGCGACCCGCGAGGCTGTCATGGAGAGACTGGGCAGCACGTCCTCCTGCAGCAATTTCTGGCGATTGCGATCCATATAGTCGTTGAAGCCCGCCGTCACGAATGCGCAAGGCACGAAACACGCGCCGATCTCGCGCGACAAGGTCGCCTCAGGGGCGATGGAATGGTTGAGGACATCCGCACCCATGCCCCGATACGCCAAGGCTTCGGCTGGCGTTGTCAGTCGGGGCCCATAACAATGGGCAGCCACCAACTGCTGTTCGATGCCGTAAACGCGGCATTCGGCTGGCCAATGACGGCGGGCCGTTTCGACCAGAACCGCCGCACATCTTGGACACACGATTTGCTTGCCCGAACAGTCAAAGCTCTGGCGGTCAGGAAGCAGTGAAAACGGGGTCTGCGTCAGTTCAATGATGTCGGCGGTCACCACCATGTCGCCCGGCTGGATCGCCTTGTTGACGGCGCCTACAGTCGAGCAGGCGAGAACTTGCCGTACACCCGCCCGCATCAATACCCAGAACGCGCGGCGATGGCAGGAATGGTCGATACGGTCGCGGGGATTGCCGTGCGAATACATGCACAACGCACGTTTTGCTCTCCCTTCGGCTGTGATGGACGCATCGAACTCGAGCAGCTTCCAGTTGTCGGTACGACCGAAAGGCGTTTCAAAACTCATGTCGCGCCGCAACGTGCGCACACCATCGAATTCGACATCTTCCGGGAAGGCAAGCCCCCAGTTTGCCGACCCGGTGATGATGGCCAACCCTACCTGAGGGATGTCCGTCGAATGATCCGTCAGATCGTCGGCTGCATGGTGATTGGTGGGCATGTTTCCAGTCTCGGTCAGGATTTTTGGCGAAGGGTCACAATCAGGACCACGGCCACGACGATGACGGTCCACAATGTCGAGATCGCCGCAATGGTCGGATCGATCTGATCGCGCAGCGACAGGAACATAAGCTTCGGCATCGTGCTGTTGCGACCGCTTGCGATGAAGATCGAAATCACAGACTCGTCGAGCGAAGTCAGGAACGCCATCAATGTCGCCGACAGCAAGCTGATCCGAAGTTGCGGAACGATTATTCCGCCAATGGCTCTGGCCCAGTTTGCACCGAGGCTGCGCGCCGCCTGGACCTGGTTCCAGTCAAAACGGGCGAGAGCCGGCAGCAACACAATGCAGGCGACCGGAACGGCCAGCACCACATGTCCGACCAGCACACCGAATAGCGTTCCGATCAGATGTTGTGCAGCCAAGACAAAGAAGAGACCGATCGCAAGCAGGATACCCGGGGTGATCGAGGGGGTTAGCAGGACGCTCTGGATGATCGCAGCGGTTTTTCCGCCCAGCCGATTCATTGAAATGCAGGCGAGCAGCGCAAACGGCACCGCGATCAACGCCGTCAATGTCCCAAGGATCAAACTCGTTCTGAGCGCAGCCATCCACGTTGCCGAGCCGAAGAAGTTCTCATACCAACGCAACGAGTAGGCGTGCGGCGGAAACTCGAGGAGATTCGACGCCGAAAAGGAAAGCGGCACCACCACGAGCGTTGGCAGCATCAGAAATGCCATGACAAGAGCGGCAAAGCTCCAGAGCAAAATGCGGGCGAGCCTGTTTTGCGGATAGGCTTCAAGCATGGGGGGCTTCCACTGTGTTCTGGGCCACCAGGCGGCGTGCCGCCAGCAACATCACACCGATCAGCGCCATAAGAACGAGGAGCAGAATGCCCAGGACGCTCGCCGACCCCCAGTCCTGAAAGGTCGAGAGTGTACGCTCGATCCGGGTAGAGAGAGGATTTACCTTGCCGCCGCCAAGCACCGCCGGCGTGATGAAAAAACCTATGGCGTAGATGAGGACGATGATCGAACCCGAGAAGATGCCGCCCGCCGATAGCGGCAAAATGACCGTGCGGATGACCTGCCTGAGAGTGGCTCCCATGCTCGCCGCCGCGCGAATGAGATTTGGGTCGATATCGCGCATCGCAGCATAAACCGGCAGCAGAAAGAGCGGCAGCATGTAGTGCACCATGCCGATGAGCGTTCCGGTGAAGTTGTAGACCAGCGGCAATGGCTCCGCCGTCAGGCCTGAACCGGTCAAAGCCGCGTTGATCAGGCCATCGCGCCGCAAGAGCACGAGCCAACCATAGGTACGCACCAGAATGGAGGTCCACAGCGGCAGCATGACGAACGCCATCAGCACGTTGGCCACCCTTGGTCTGACGCTGGCCAGAGCCAGCGCCAGGGGGGTGCCGAGAAGAATGCAGGCCGCCAGCGTACCCAGGGACAGTTCGAGGGTCGTGACGAGCGCCGACCATGTCAGTCCGCTTGAAAGGACCTTCTGGTAATTGCCCACGGTGTACTCACCCGCGGTGGTCAGGAAGGACTGCCGGATGATCCAAAGGATGGGCAGTATCGCCGCCAGCCCAACGATGAACAGCGCCGGGAGCGAAAGTGAAAGAAAAAACCGCCGCTCGCGCCGTGCATCCGCAGCGAGCGCCGGATCCCGGACGACGGTCACGCCGTCGCTCCCGGTATGGCGTGAACCTTCGCTGCTGGTGCATATGCGGTCATCCGCTGACCGGCGGCAAGCTCGGCGCAGCCGCCGGCCAGCGCTGCCGGAATGCAGACAAGAACCTCTTGCCCACCGTCAAGCGCCAGCGTCAAAAGCCAGTTTTCGCCGCGGAACGCTTTGGCGCGCAGTATTCCTTCGAGAGCCACTCCGTTTCCCCCGACGAGCTTCGCATCAAGATGGAAGCTTTCGGCGCGGATCATCAGAGTTTCGCGTGATGGTTCGGCGCCGTCGATTCTGCGTGCTGAGCCTGGCGCCACAATGTTAGCCTCGCCCATGAACTCCGCGACGAAGCGGGTCGATGGACGATCATAAATTCGCTGCGGCGTATCTATCTGCTGGATGCGGCCAGAGTTCATCACCGCAATCCGGTCAGACATAATCAGCGCTTCGCGCTGGTCATGGGTCACATAGATTGTGGTGATCCTTAGATGATCATGCAGGCGCCGGATCTCATACTGCATGGTCTCGCGCAGATTCTTGTCGAGCGCCGACAGCGGCTCGTCCATCAACATCACGCGCGGTTCGAAGACGATAGCCCGCGCCAATGCCACCCGTTGACGTTGGCCGCCGGATAGTGCGGCAACATTGCGCTCCGCCAGGCCATCCAGCTTCACGCGGGCCAAGGTATCAAGCGCCCGCTGACGCGCCTCCGCTCTCGGTATCTTGCGCAGCACCAGCGGATACGCGACGTTCGCCAGGACATTCATGTGGGGAAACAGGGCGTAATTCTGGAATACTATGCCAATGTCTCGTTTGTTGGGCGGCAGGCGGGTGATGTCTCGATCGCCCAAGAGAAGTTTACCGGAATCCGGCCGGACAAAACCGGCCAGAGCCATGAGTAACGTGGTCTTGCCCGATCCCGATGGCCCTAGCAGCGTGAGGAATTCGCCAGCCTGAATGTCGAGCGAAACATCATCCAGTGCGACGTAGGATCCATAAGCCTTGTGCACGCTTTCGATGGTGATCGCGAGCGACTTCATCATGTGCTCCAGCCTTAAGGCGCGTCGCCTTCGACCGGCCTCACGCGACACGCTTTAGGTTCTTGTTTTCATGCATGTTGTTGTCGCAAAACCGCTGCACACTTTTGCGCGATATGCATTAGAGCTGAGAGTCAGCGGGCCATCATTTCATCGAAGGCTCTTTGGGCAGCCTCGCCATTCTTGACCCACCATTCTGAATTCGAAAACACCGACGTGCCAGCATTTTCAGGCGCGGTCGCAAGGGTCTTCAGACGGTCCTCGGGAATAAGGCCACCCTCATATGCCGCAGGATTGACTGGGCCATAGGCAATGAAATCGGTCAGCTTCGCAACTCGCGCAGGCTGCGTCATCGCTGCGATGAGCTTCATCGCGGCTTCCTTGTTCGGCGCTCCCTTCGGCACCCCAAGGCAGTCCGTGCCGATGACCGAACCCTTGAACGTGTAGTCAGCCGCGCCGCCATCTGCTTTCACGGTTTGAGCCCGTCCGTTCCAGGTAATGACCAAATCCGCCTCACCATCTTTCAGCAACTGCGCCGACTGAGCTCCCGAGGTCCACCACACGGCGACATTTGGTTTGATCGCTTCAAGCCGGTTGATGGCGCGCTCTAGCCCTTCCGGCGTGCTGAGCACGGAATAGACGTCCGCGGGTGCCACGCCATCGGAGAGAAGCGCGATCTCGATCGAGTCTTGCGCATTGGCGCGCAACGCGCGCCGGCCAGAAAATTTGGCAACATCCCAGAATTCCGCCCACGTCTTCGGCGGGTTCTGGCCATAGGTCTTGGTGTTCCACGACATGACGGTGCCGTAGGAGTCGAACGGATAGCAGTAGTCGGACTTCGCACCCTCCGGCACGGATTTCGGATCGATGATCTTGTAGTCGAGTGGCTCAAGCAGCGATTGTGCGGCCGCCTGGGCACCTTCCGGTGAGCCCAGGTGAATGACGTCGGTCGTGACCGCACCCGATGTGACCTGCATCTTCAAGGCGGCTAGGCCGTCGCTTAGGGTCTCCTCGCGGACATCATAGCCGAGCTCTTTTGCAGCAGGCCCCCACATGGCTTCCTTCATGGCGTTGCCATAATCGCCACCTGCGGTCGTGATGGTGACTGTTTGCGCATGGACGGGCAAGGCAGCCGAGATTGCGAATGCTGTTAAGGAAATGCGTAGCCAGGACATAGGTTCTCCTCCCCAACTTTATCCAAATGTCGCTCAAAAGTGCCATTATTTTGTAATCGTAACGTTACGATTGCATCTGAATGCGCTGGAGTCAAGCTGCTTCCTGCGGGAGTTTGGATTGACCGGGATGTCGAATCCGGTAACGTTGGCGGTCAGCAAAATCAGCCGGCGCTTTCGCAAACGAAGTCGGGCGAACAATGGCCAATCTAAAGCAGATCGCGGCGGAACTTTCCCTCTCGGTGACCACGGTATCCCGCGCTCTGAAGGATGGGCCGGAAGTGCAGCCCTCGACCATAGCCCGCGTCAAGGAGGCGGCTAAGCGGGTCGGCTATTTACCAAATCATCATGGTCGCGCGCTCAAAACCGGTCGAACGCAGACGCTGACGGCAGTACTCCCGATGGAGACACGAGATCATCTGTCCGATCTGTTGAAGCTTCCTTTAATCGAAGGCATGACGTTGGCGGCGCGGCAAGCCGGTTATAGTCTGTCCATCTATTCCACCACTCCCGACGACGATCCCGTCGAGAGTGTGGAGCGGCAACTCCAGGCGCGCAGCGCAGACGGCCTGATCATCACACGCCTGGTGTCGGCTGATCCGCGCGTCAAGCTGCTGCTGGATAAACGCATGCCATTCGTCGCGTTTGGAAGAACCGACCTGGATATCGCGTATCCTTATGTCGATGTCGACAATGAACAGATTGCCTACGAGGCGACCCGGCGGCTCATGGATAAGGGCTGTCGACGCATTGCGCTGCAACTTCTCGTTCCGGAGGACCAAGCGAGTGCCATGCGTCTTTCCGGGTATGGAAGGGCAATGGCCGAGGCCGGTATTCCGATCGACCAATCGCTGATCGGTCATGGCATGTTCACCATGGAATCGAGCGCAGGCTGGTTCGATCGCTTGCTGGCGTCATCAGATCCGCCGACGGGCTTGGCGTGCGCCAACGAACTGGGCCTTCTGGGAGCGTTGCACGCCCTCGGCAAGCGGGGTCTTACACCAGGCCGCGACGTCCACATCGTCACCCGTGACAGCACGCGGCTGGCACGTTTCCTGCCGGCAAAGATCGGAGTTCATTCCGTGGATATGGCGAGTGTTGGACGCAAACTTATCGAAGTCCTGGAGAGCCGGATCATCAATCCGCTTGGACCGGTGGAGACTGTCTTGGTGCAAGGCAGATTCGAGCCGGCCGAATAGTCCGGGCTGCCCTCAGGGGGCCACCTCGTCTTGAACCGGCCGGATCAGCGCCTTTGCCGCAGCTGATCCCGCCGCAAGGATGCGATCCGACAATTCCGTCCCTTCCAGGGCGCGGGCCAGTTGAAGCGCGCCGATGAGCGTTGCAAACACACCCAACGCAACGCCCTCTGGATCGTTGGTCGGCGGCAGAGCGTCGGCTATCTGACGCACCAGGGATTGGGCGCGTTCGGCATAGAGGACCCGCGTTTCAGGCGGCTGCCGCGCTATTTCCGGCAGTAGCGCGGCCGAAGCGCAGCCCTTTCCAGGATTGTCCCGGTGCTCGGCCGATAGATATGCCTCTATGGCCATTTCCGGACCGCCGGCGGCCAACGCTTCCTGCACTTGCTGCGACTGCGCGTCCAGGGCCGCCGCCACGCTTTCACGGACGAGCTCCGCCTTGGACTGAAAGTGCGGATAGAAGGCCCCGTTCGTCAGCCCGGCGTCGCTCATGATGGTCGCCAGCCCGGACGCCGCGATGCCGTCAGATCGAAAACGTTCGGCGGCGACCTCCATGATCCGGCTGCGTGACGCGTCTTTTCGGCCCTTTTCGTAGCGCATGTCTTTCTTTCCTGTCCTGCTATTGCATTATGCTCATAATCTGATATTACGACCATAATTCAATTCGTGGAAATAAGCTAGACCTCTCGAACCTGGAACATCAAAAATGAATGGGAATTCTGAAAAAACCGCAATCGTGACCGGAGCCTCCTCGGGCATCGGCCGCGCCAGCGCCGAGGCCTTGGCGCGGGCGGGGTTCACTGTCTTTGGCACAAGTCGCCGCAAGTCCAGTAGTGGCCCGGAAGGGGTGACCATGCTGGCATGCGACGTGACCGATGATGCGGCCGTCACTGCGCTCGTTGCCACTGTGCTCGCGCAGACCGGCCGGATCGATCTCCTGGTCAACAATGCCGGTGTCGGCCTGCTAGGGGGTGCCGAGGAATCCTCGGTCGCACAGGTACAAGCCCTGTTCGACGTCAATCTGTTCGGCGTCATGCGGATGACCAACGCAGTATTGCCGTCGATGCGGCGGCGCGGCCAAGGGCGCATCATCAATATCGGCTCCATTCTGGGATTGGTACCCGCGCCATACTCAGCGCATTACTCGGCAGTCAAGCACGCGCTCGAAGGCTATTCGGAATCGCTCGACCACGAGGTGCGCGCCTTCAACGTCCGCGTTTCCGTCATCGAGCCGGCATTCGTCCGCACCGTCTTCGACCAGAACGGCATCGAGCCGGATTCGCTGTTGAAGGAATACGATCGGGCTCGAGCCGGGCTCAAGGCGTTGCTGGGCGATGTGATGCCGATAGCCGATCGGCCGGAAGTGGTGGCGAATGTGGTCGTCAAGGCGGCGACCGATGCCCGTCCGCGACGGCGTTACACCGCTGGCAAGGCAGCGCGCCAGGTCAGCCTGCTGCGCCGCTTTGCCCCCGCGGGGATGTTCGACAAGAGCCTGCGCAAGCAGTTCCGCTTGCCGGTCTGAACAACAAAGCCAGGGGATTTCGCGCATATGCGACTAGCAACCACAACACATTTGGTCAGGCCCTTGTGCGCAAACTCATCCTGGCTGGCACGGGGCCGGCCGGTGGCGAAGGCATCGACAAAGTGACGCCGCTGACGATCGTGGACATGATCAAGGGCGCGCTGACTTTGCGGGATCCGAAATACTATCTCTTCTTCACAACGACGCCGAATGGGCGCCGCGCCGCAAACGCATTTCTGCAACGGCTGAAAGAGCGCCGGTCCAACCGGGACAAGGCGGTATCGCTGAGCGCCTTCGGCGCGCAACTCAAGGCGATCAAGGCCTACGGACTCCAGGCGCCGCAAGACCTGAGCGCTATCCGCATTCCCACTTTGGTTGCGAATGGCGACCAGGACAGGATGGTGCCGAGCAGCAATACCTACGATCTCGCCGGGCGTATCCCAGGGGCGCATCTGGTTATCTATCCGGATGCCGGGCATGGCGGGGTAGTTCAGAACTACGCCGATTTCGTCCCGAAAGCCCTGTCCTTCATCGAGGCTGAGGTCTTGCCGCAGGGCGGCCATGCAACTGAAAACGTTCGGCTTGTTTTGTCGCGGAACACCAACAGACATTCTTAGAAAGTAACTGCCATGAAGGCATTCGTTGTCGATAAATATAATAAAAAGGGCCTTCTGCGGCTGGCCGAAATGCCGGAGCCGCAGCTCCAGGACAGCGATGTCCTGGTCGAGGTTCATGCCGCAGGGGTGAACCTGCTCGATTCCAAGGTCAGAACCGGAGAATTCAAGCTCATCCTGCCCTATCGCCGGCCCTTCATCCTGGGCCACGACGTGGCTGGGAAGGTTATCCGCGTGGGATCGAAAGTCCGCAAGTTCAAGGCCGGCGACGATGTCTATGCGCGGCCGCGCGATGGCCGGATTGGGACATTCGCCGAGTTCATCGCCATGGATGAAGCCGATGTGGCCTTGAAGCCTGAGAATCTCAGCATGGAAGAGGCGGCCTCGATTCCCCTGGTCGGTCTCACCGCCTGGCAGACGCTTATCGACAGGGCAAACCTGAAGAAGGGACAGAAGGTCTTCATCCAGGCTGGTTCCGGGGCGTGGGAACATTCGCTATTCAGTTGGCCAAGCACCTCGGCGCGACCGTTGCGACAACCGCGAGCGCGTCGAGTGCCGATCTGGTGAAAAGTCTCGGCGCCGATGTTGTCGTCGACTACAGGCAAGAAGACTTCGAGAAGGTTCTGTCGGGCTACGATGTCGTCTTGAACAGCCAGGACGCCAAGACGCTCGAAAAATCCCTGAGCGTGCTGAAACCGGGTGGGAAGCTCATCTCCATCTCGGGTCCACCGGATCCCGAGTTTGCCAGGGAAAAGGGACTGAATTTGATGCTGAGGCTGGTGCTGCGCCTCCTGAGCCGCGGAATTCGGGCCAAAGCCAAGCGCCGTGCCGTGCAGTTTTCGTTCCTTTTCATGTGGGCGCAGGGCGATCAGCTGAGCAAAATCGCCGCTCTAATCGAATCCGGCGCGATCCGCCCGGTTCTGGATCGGGTCTTTCCATTCGAAGCGACCAATGAGGCTCTGGCCTATGTCGAAACAGGACGCGCCAAGGGCAAGGTCGTCATCAAGGTCAGATAGCAGTTGCCTCGAACGCAGCCCTGAGCGTCTCGAACGGCGCCAGGGCGCCGCGCACCTGTACGACGGCGGCGGCGACGCGATGGGCGCGCTGCACCGCCTCAGTCGGCGCATGGCCGGCAAGGCGGGCGGCGAGATAGGCGCCATTGAAGGAGTCGCCGGCGCCGGTGGTGTCGACCGGGGTGGCGACGTGTACCGCCGGCACGGTTTGCAAGGTTCCGTTTTGCGCGATCAGCGCCGGTTCCTCGCCGTTCTTGACGACGACCTCGCCGACCAGCTTTCGCAGCCGTTCGGCTGTTTCCTGCGGTGTCGTATCACCAAACAGCATCTGCTCGTCGGGAAAGGTGGGTAGCGCGATGTCGGCGACGGCGAGCGCCTCGAGGATCGCGGCCTGCGCTTCCTCGCTTTGGCGCCACAGCCGCGGCCGGTAATTGGGATCGAAGGCGATCAGCGAGCCGGCCGCGCGCGCCTTGGCCACGGCCGTCAGCAGTACCTTGCGCGCACCCTCGTCGAGGATTGCCAAAGTGATTCCGGAAAAATAGACCAGCGCCTGGTTTTCAAGGCTTTTCTGTAAAGCGGCTGGGTCCGAAGCCAACTGCCTCGCGGCCGCATCGGCCCGCCAATAGGTGAACGAACGTTCGGCGCCGGTCAGCGTGATCGCATAGAGGCCGGGGCGGGCGCCCGCTATCACCGGGCTGGCGCCGACGCCGATGCCGTTTTCGGCGAGGAATTTGATCTGGTCGCCCGAGAACGGGTCGTCGCCGAAGGCCGAGACATAGGTCGCCGGCCGCTCGCCGCTCAAGGCATGCAGCGCCCATAAAGTGTTGAACGTGTCGCCGGCAAAGCCCATGCGCCAGTTCGGCCCGGCCTGGCCCGAAAGCTCGAGCATGCACTCGCCGATCGAGGCGACGCCGTTTCCTGCCATGAAGTACTCCTCCATCCGTGCAATTGCGGTGCTGTAGCTTTTTGCGGCCGGCAGCGCCATGCTTGGCGACGGCGGATTCTTGCGCTGGGCGCGATTTCCCACAGGGGCGTGGGACGCGATCTGCCCAGCGAATCGTTATCCGCAGAACAGGAATGGGTTTGGCATCGTTATGGCGTTATCTTCTTGGAGGCTTCGGCCTGGCTGCCTTGCTCGCCGGTGTGCTGGCCGTCGTCTATCTGACGGCGCCGCATGCGCCGCAACCAAGCTCGGACGTCGGCCGTTCAAGGACGACGGCGAACAAGCTGTTCGTGGCGACTTTCGAGCCCGAGAAAGGCGTCATCCGGCAGGGCGAACTGGAGTCCTGGCTGCTCACATTGAAAACCGTCGAGGGTGCGCCGGTGGAAGGTGCTGCGATAACGATTTCCGGCGGCATGCCGCAGCACAAGCACGGTCTGCCGACCAGCCCGCAGGCGACCGATTACCTCGGCGAGGGACGCTATCGCATCGACGGCGTGAAATTCACGATGAGCGGGTGGTGGCAGTTGCATTTTGCCATTTCCGCCGCGGCCGGTTCGGACACTGTCGTCTTCAACGTGGTGCTGTGAGCCATAGATGAGCCGGTTTTCCAGTCTTCTCGCGTTGGTGATGGTGGCCGTGCTCGCCGGCTGCGGCAGGCCGGAGTTTTCCGACGCCGAGAAGCAAACCGTCGCCTCATTGGCGCTGTCCAAGCTGCCGCCGCTGAAGCCCGACACGACCAATCGCTTTGCCGAGGTGCCGGCCGCCGCGGCACTCGGTTCGACGCTGTTCTTCGACACCGGGATGAGCGGCGGCGGCACCGTATCCTGCTCGACCTGCCACAAGATCGACCGCCAGTTCCAGGACGACCTGCCGCAAGCGGTCGGCGTCGGCCGCACCAACCGGCGTACCATGCCGCTGGCCGGCGTCGCGCATGATCCCTGGTTCTTCTGGGACGGGCGGCGCGACAGCCTGTGGGCGCAAGCACTGACGCCGCTCGAAAATCCGCTGGAGCAGGCCGGCAACCGCGCCGCCTTCGCGCATTACATCAAGGCCCGTTTCGGCGAGCGCTACGAGCGCATCTTCGGGCCGCTGCCGGACCTTTCGGGTGTGCCGGCCAATGCCAGCCCGCTCGGCGCCGATGCCGAGAGGGCGGCCTGGAACGCCATGCCGGAGGCGCAAGCCGAGGAGGTCAATCGCGTCTTTGCCAATATCGGCAAGGCGATCGCCGCCTTCGAGCGCTCGATCGCGCCGCCGCAGACACGCTTCGACCGTTTTGCTACCGATCTTGCGGTGGGCGCCGAGCCGCAAGGCGACGCCGTCTTTTCGCCGGAGGAAATCCTCGGCCTGAAGCTGTTCATCGGCAAGGCCAATTGCGTGACCTGCCACAACGGCCCGCGTTTTACCGACGGCAGTTTTCACAACACCGGCGTGCCGCCTGTCGCGGGCCTGCCGCCGGATCGCGGCCGCGTCGACGCGGTGGCGCAGGTCGAGGCCGATCCGTTCAACTGTTTCGGCACCTTTCGCGACGGTGATGCCAGCGCCTGCCGCGAGTTGCGCTTCATGGTCAAGGCCGGGCCGGAACTCATTCGTGGGTATAAGACGCCGTCGCTGCGCGGTGCCGCCACCCGGCCGCCCTACATGCATGCCGGGCAGTTTTCCTCGCTGGACGAAGTGGTGGCGCATTATTCCAAGGCGCCGGCCAGTGTCGAAGGCGTATCCGAGATCCACCCGCTGCAGCTTTCGGACCGCGAACGCGCGGCTCTGGTGGCGTTTTTGAAGACGCTGGCGGAGTGAGACCGGGTTTGTCTGCGACAAGAGCGGACCACCGTCTTGGGCCGCCAAATAACGTTGACACGATGCAGGGTCGCTGCTCATGATAACCAAGGCGCAAAGTGCGATACCTCAGGCTGTGGGAGGATAAAATGCAGCCACTTGAAATCGACGCCAAGCCTCAACCTGTTTCAATTGACCCCGCCAAGACCGCAGTTCTCGTCGTGGACATGCAGAATGACTTCGGCTCGAAAGGCGGGATGTTCGACAGAGCCGGCATCGATATCTCCGGGATTCAGCGGGCTGTCCGCCCTACCGCAAGTGTTATAGCGGCCGCCCGCAAATCGAGACTGCCCGTCATCTATCTGAAGATGGGATATCATCCCGACCTTTCGGATCTTGGGACGTCGGACGCCCCCAATCGTCTCCGACATCTCCAGATCTTTGGGGTCGGTGAGAACATGACAGCGCCGGATGGCAGTGAGAGCCGGATTCTGATCCGCGACACCTGGGGAACAGATATCGTCAACGACCTAAGGCCGGAGGCGGGGGATGTTGTCCTCTACAAAACCCGGTTCAGCGGTTTCTACGAGACCGAACTCGATGCGGTTCTGAAGACCGCAGGCGTCAAACACCTGATCGTGACAGGGTGCACGACCAGCGTGTGTGTGGAGTCGACAATTCGGGATGCCTTCTTCAGGGACTATCACTGTATCCTGCTGACGGATTGCACGAGCGAACCGATCGCGTTGGAGGCCCCACGGAGCAATCATGACGCCTCGATTACGCTCGTGCATACTCTTTGGATGGACATCGACGTCCGACCATTTCCTGAGGGCGATCGAGGAGCAATGTCAGGAGCGTCTTGAACGAGCCGGATGAGCTGACGAGATATCAGTGAGCGCCTACCGATCCTTCACCGTCTCCATCGCCACGAAGGTCGAGGTCTGCGCGACGTGCGGCAGGGCCGAGATGCGCTCGCCGAGCACGCGGCGGTAGGCGGCGATATCGGTGGTGCGGACCTTCAAGAGATAGTCGAAGCTCGATGCCATCATGTGGCACTGCTCGATCTCCGGCACCGTCTGCACGGCGCGGTTGAAGGCGTCGAGCGCGGCCGAGCGGGTGTCGGACAGTTTCACCTGGACGAAGGCAACATGGCCTTCGCCCATGCGCTCACGGTCGATGATCGCCTGGTAGCCCCTGATGAACCCGTCCTTCTCCAGCCGCTTCACCCGCGCCTGAACCGGCGTCTTCGACAGGCCGACTTTTGCCGCCAGTTCCGACATGGAAAGCCGGCCGTTGCTGCCCAGGGCCGACAGGATGTTCCTGTCGATGCGGTCCAATTGGTCTTCTCCCATCGGATTCCTGGTCGAATTGGAGGCGATCAGCCATAATGATAGATCAATCGATCTGTTCTGTCGATTTCTTTGGACCGACTGGAGTCGCTACTTATGTTAGCTTGCGCCATTCGGTCCGGTGACCGCCGGCCCGCTCCCTTGTGCTCGTTCTACAGGTCCGCCATGCCAGCGCTCGACACCATCCGCCAGCAGATCCGTGCCAATTATTTGCCCGACGAAGACCAGGCGGTGAAGCGGCTGGCCGAGGCGGCCGGGCTGTCCGTGCAAGACCGCAAGGCGATTTCGGCCCGTGCCGCCGATCTGGTGCGGGCGGTGCGCGGCTCGTCCGATCCCCGGCTGATGGAAGTGTTCCTGTCCGCCTACGGCCTCTCGACCAAGGAGGGCGTGGCGCTGATGTGCCTGGCCGAGGCGCTGCTGCGGGTGCCCGACACCGAGACGATGGACGACCTCATCGCCGACAAGATTGCGCCGCACGACTGGTCGGCGCATTCGGGCGGTTCGAGTTCGATCTTCATCAATGCATCGACCTGGGCGCTGATGCTGACCGGCCGCGTGCTCGACGAAGGCGAGGGCGGCATCGAAGGCACGCTGCGCGCGATGGTGCGCCGGCTGGGCGAGCCGGTCATCCGCAAGGCAGTCGCCGCCGCCATGCGCGAGATGGGCGAGCAGTTCGTGCTCGGCCGCACCATCGCCGAGGCCGTCAGGCGCGGCCGGCCGATGACCCAGAAGGGCTATCTCTATTCCTTCGACATGCTGGGCGAAGCGGCCCGCACCGAGGCCGACGCGTTGCGCTATCTCAAGGCCTATGCCGACGCCATCTCTTCGCTCGATGCCGGCGCCAACGGCCCCGACATCCGCCAGAACCACGGCATTTCGGTAAAACTGTCGGCGCTTCATCCGCGCTATGAGGTGACACAGAAGGAGAAGATGCTGCCGGTGATGGCCGAGCGGCTTTTGTCGCTGGCACTGGCGGCGCGCCATTCGCGCATGGGACTCAACATCGACGCCGAGGAAGCCGACCGCCTCGATTTGTCGCTCGACGTCATCGAGCGGGTGTTGGCCGAGCCGGAGCTTGCCGGCTGGAACGGTTTTGGCGTCGTCGTCCAGGCCTATGGACCGCGCGCCGCCTTCGTCATCGACTGGCTCTACGCTCTGGCCAGGAAATACGACCGCAGCATCATGGTGCGGCTGGTCAAGGGCGCCTATTGGGACACCGAGATCAAGCGGGCGCAGACGCTCGGGCTCGACGGCTATCCGGTCTTTACCCGCAAGGCCAACACCGACGTCTCCTACTTGGCCTGCGCGAAGAAGCTGTTGTCGATGACCGACCGTATCTATCCGCAATTCGCCACTCACAATGCCCACACCGTCGCCGCCATCCTGTCGATGACGACGGAGCGCGATACATTCGAGTTCCAGCGCCTGCACGGCATGGGCGAAGCGCTGCATGAGACGGTGCGGCGGGCCGAAGGCACGCGCTGCCGCATCTATGCGCCGGTCGGCGCGCATTCCGACCTGCTCGCCTACCTGGTCCGCCGGCTGCTGGAGAACGGCGCCAATTCCTCCTTTGTCCACCAGCTCACCGACGAGGAGGTCGAGCCCGAGGACATTGCCCGCGACCCGCTCGAAACGGTGGAGAAACAAGGCCCCGCCGCCAATCCGGCGATCGTGCCGCCGTCGGCGATCTTTGGCCCCGGCCGGCGCAACTCCAAGGGTTTCGATATCACTGACACGCTGACGCTGGCGGCGATCCACAAGGCCAGGGCCGAGTTCGCCGGGCCGGAGCGCTGGCACGCCAAGCCGGTCAGCCGCGCCGCCGGCTACGGCAAGCAGCGTCCGGTGGTCAATCCGGCAAAACCTTCGGAAGTGGTCGGCACGGTCAGCGAGGCCGGCGCCAAGCAGGTCGAGACCGCCGTGCGCATCGCCGTCGAGGCACAACCGGCATGGGCAAGACACCCCGTCGCCGAGCGCGCCGCCATCCTCAACCGGGCGGCCGATCTCTATGAGGCGAACGCTGTCGAGTTCTTTGCGCTCGCCGCCCGCGAGGCCGGCAAGTCGCTGGCCGACGGCGTTGCCGAGGTGCGCGAGGCGGTCGATTTCCTGCGCTACTATGCGGCCGAGGCCGCCAATGCCGAGGCGGGCACCGAGGCGCGCGGCGCCATCGCCTGCATCTCGCCGTGGAATTTTCCGCTCGCCATCTTCACCGGGCAGATCGCGGCGGCACTCGTCACCGGCAATTCCGTGATCGCCAAGCCGGCCGAGCAGACGCCGCTGATCGCTTTCCGCGCTGTCCAACTGCTGCGCGAGGCCGGCGTACCGGAAGACGTCATCCAGCTTCTGCCCGGCGACGGTCCCTCGGTCGGCGGCCCGCTGACCGCCGATCCGCGCATTGCCGGCGTCTGCTTCACCGGCTCGACCGATGTCGCCAAACTGATCGAAAAGCAGCTAGCCGAGACCGCCGCGCCCGACGCCATGCTGATCGCCGAAACCGGCGGCCTGAACGCCATGATCGTCGATTCCACGGCGCTGCCTGAACAGGCGGTGCGCGATATCCTGGCCTCCGCCTTCCAGAGTGCCGGCCAGCGCTGCTCGGCACTGCGCATTCTCTACGTGCAGAAGGACGTCGAGAAGAAGATGCTGGAGATGCTGAAAGGCGCTATGGAAGCGCTCAGCCTCGGCGACCCCTGGCGGATCTCGACCGATGTCGGCCCGGTCATCGACGACGAGGCACAAGCGTCGATCCGCGACTATTGCACGAAAATGGGCCTGCAGGGCCGGCTGATCGCCAAGCTCGAAGCGCCGAAGGACGGCCGCTTCGTCGCGCCGCACGTCTTTCGGGTCAAGAGCATCGAGGAGTTGGAACGCGAGGTGTTCGGCCCGGTGCTGCACGTCGCCACCTTCGATGCCGACGAGATCGATGCGGTGATCGCCGCGATCAACCGCAAGGGCTACGGCCTGACCTTCGGCCTGCACACCCGCATCGAAGGCCGCGCGCAGCATTTCGTCGACGGCATCCATGCTGGCAACATCTACGTCAACCGCAACCAGATCGGCGCCGTCGTCGGGGCGCAGCCCTTCGGCGGCGAGGGGCTTTCCGGCACCGGACCGAAGGCGGGCGGGCCACATTATCTCCGGCGCTTCCGCAAGGGGCCGGAGGCCGGCACCCATCTTGCCGAAGGCCGCAAGGTGACGGCGACCGAGCTCGCCGACAATCTGCCGGACCCGGCCTTTGGCGGCTGGTCGACGCGGCCGGATCGCGTCGCCATCCTGAGGAAACATCTGCGCGGCAAGGGTGCCGCGGCCATCGGTGCCGCCGCCGGCATCGATTTCGGCCAGGTCGACCTGCCCGGGCCGACCGGCGAGGCCAACACGTTGTCGCTGTCGCCGCGCGGGCGCGTGCTGTGCCTCGGTCCCGACGCGGATACCCTGCTTGCGCAGACGATCCAGGCGCTGGCCGCCGGCAATGCCGTGCTCGCCGTCGCACCTGGCGCGCCTGCGGCACTGTCGGCGCTGACCGGCAAGGGCCTGCCGCTGGCGGCGATCGACGGCCGTCCGGACCCGGTCGAAGCGCGCTCGCTGCGGGTCGATGTCGTCGCCTTTTCCGGTACGCCCGAGGCCGCGCGCATCGTGCGCAAGGTCATCGCCGACCGCGCCGGCCCGATCGTACCGCTGGTCAGCGAAGTGTATTATCCGGCCGCCTATGCGCACGAGCGCGCCGTCTGCGTCGACACCACGGCGGCGGGCGGCAATGCCAGCCTGCTGGCCGCGGCATAGGGTTTCGCCAGGGCTCGCTCATCGCGGGCAGGGCGGCGCCGACTCTGCGTGGGGACGGTCGCTACCTGATACCGAGCGGCACCTCGAACTGCCAGGCCGAGCGACCGGCTCCGTCTGGAATCGGGGGAAACGGAGAAGCCCGGCGGACCGCGTCGAGAGCGGCCTTGTCCAGCGCGGCAACGCCTGAACTGCCCGTCAGCCTGGCCGACCGGACGCTGCCGTTCGAACCGACGGTAAAGGCAACCGTGGCTGTGCCCGTGGCGCGCGTGCGTGTCGAATTGAAGGCCCGCACCAGCTTTGATCGGATCTTGCCGGGGTAGTTTGTGACGGCTGCATTGCCGATGCCGGACTTGCCGCCCCTGCTGGCAGTCAGGATCTTGCCGTCCTTCTTGCCGTCGGCCGTGCCGCGCGCGACATCCATTTCGTCACGGCCGCCGGAGCCGGTCTTTTTCTTCTTGGAATCGGCTTTGGCAAGTGCCTTGCCCGCCTTCTTGCGCGAGACCGGCTTTTCAGGCTCGTTTGGTTCGGCTTTCCTGGCCGGCTTGTTCTTTGCGGTTGCCTTCTTCGGCTGCTTGGGCTTCGGCCTTTCCGGCTTCGGTTCTTCCGCCGCGACGACGGTCTCGACCGTCTGAACCGTTTCGGCCGGCGCCGGGTCGGCTGGTGCCGGAGCACTCGTTTCGGCAGGATCGGCCCTTTCGACCGTGCTGACTGGCGGCGGCACGGCATTGTCGTCAGTGGGCACCAGCCTGTCGGTCGCGAGAATGTCGGGCGATGGATCCGGGCGCGCCGGCTCGACAGGCTGGGCAGGCGCGGGCTCGGGGCGATCGGCAAGAGGAGCAGTTTCCGTGACGGCCTCGCTAACCGGCTCGACCACATCTTTTTCCGATGCTTCCGCCACATCGGTGACCGGCTGGAGCGCCTCCTCTGCCGCGGTTGCCTGCGCCTCGACCGTTTCGACGGGCTTGGCGTCGAGCATGGTCACCATCGTTACGTTGGTCACTTCCGGGTCGTCTCCGACATCGCCGGCCGCCTGCTGCGGATCGGCGCCGAGCAGCATTTCGCCTTGCTGGTCGGCACCTTCGATGCTTGGCCTGTCGTCCGGCAGGGTGAGAAAGGCCAGCGCCACCGCTGCGTGAAATGCGCAAGAGCAGGCGATCGCCACCGTCCAGTTGTGGCGCCGCTGCATCTGTCGTGCCTGCCGCAATGGCTCCGCCGGCACCGCAGTCAATTCGCCGTCGGCATCGGCGATGTAACTGTCTTCCGGTCTGTCGCGCGGCGAAACATGCAGCACCCCGCGAGGGATGGCGAAATCGGGATCGTCCGGTTCCGGCGGCAGGAAACCGGCCAATGGCCACGCCAGGGTGTTTCGCGCGAATGCCGGTTCCAGTCCCAAATTCAGACCCCGAAGGCGATGCCGGTCCTGGTCTGCGTCTTCAGCCCGCGCATGCAGGCATTCGGCTCGGCGCCGGCGCATTCCGTGGCGCTGTTGATCAACACGCGGCTGACCTTGCCGCAATCGGTGCCGGCAAGGTCGAAACGCGTCACCTTGGTCTTGCCTGCAGGCAGCTCCTTGAAATCGAGCACGGTCAGCCGGTCGACGACGCCGGCCTCGTTGAACAACGCGATCTCGAACGCCGCCTTGGAAAGACCGGCGCCGAGATTGTTGGTGACGACGAAGGTCAGGCGGCAGCCCTTGTCGGATGGCTGCGCGCCGTTCAGCTCGAGGATCAGCGCCGGCGCTTGCTGCTGTGTCCATGCCGGAGCCGCCGCAAGCGACATAGCCACCGCCGCGGCCAACAGACGAAGGGATGCTGTCACGCCTTGCCTCATCGTCAGCCTCGTTGCCCGGTGACCTGGGAGGAGGGGACGGTGACAAGGTCCGCCCGCTCGCCTTCATAGGAAATCGTGTGGCCATCGGTGAACGACGCCGAAAGCCCGGCAAAGCCCCAGGCTGCGTCATAGACGCCCTCCATCTCGAAGCCGTGGATCTTGGCCTTGGCGAAATTCTGATACTGGAAGCAGATCGGGATGCCCGGACCGAACGGGCAGCCGCTGGTCGGGTCGAACGCCGATAGCGTCACGCCGTCGATGTAATCGTCGACATTGTTGTTGAAATAGGCCGCCTTCAGCCGCAGCGCGTCGTCGGCCTCGATGACGCCGTTGGTGCTGTAGTTGACGCCAAACTCCACGGTCTTGCCGGTTTCGGGCTTGAGATTGGGGTTGGGGAGGAACGGGAAGCTGACGCCTGCTGGATGGTTGCCGCTGATCAGGGTCTCCGACAGCGACGGAGAACGATAGCCTTCCGCGTAGGTACCGTAGAATTGCAGCCCGGAAAGGCTAGCGCTTTCGAAGGGCGAAATGCCCACTGTGATGCGTGGCGACAGCCGGTCGCCAGAGGTTTCGCCGACATCGCTGTCTAGCTTGTAGCTGTCGTAACGCAGCCCGGCGATGACCTCGAGCCAGTCCCAGGTGAGCTTGTCCTGGACGTAGGCGCCGGAGACGTTCCTGTTGCCCGAGGGGGTGTAGAAACTGTCGCCGCCTGCCGTGCCGCCTGTCTCGACATCGTCGCCAACCCAGTCGCCGCCATAGGTCAGCTCATGCGCGATTCCAACGGTCTCGAATCTCGACGTGTTCCAGATGTCGATGCCGGAGGTCCCGATGTCGAACGTCGATTTCGAACCCGCCGGCAAAACCACGGGCAGACCGGTGACCGGATCAAACCGGTTTTGCGCCACAAGGGTCGTCAGATCGAGCTTGGTCTTGTTGTAAGAGGCGTTGATGTGGAGATCGAGCCAGCTCTTGTCTTCGTCGGTGATGTTGTAGCGGGCCGTGAAGGTATTCGCCTTCAGGTCGGCGTCGTTCACCGGCGCGCTGCCGCTGGTCTCGGTCCATCCGTCGTTCGAGCCGATCCAGCCGAGCTTCAGCTCGCTGTTTTCGCTGGGGCGGCGGATGGTCGTCTTGAGGAGGCCGCTCAAGACGTCGAAGCCAGTGCCCGCTACAGTGTCGCCGCCGCCATGCTTGTAGTCGTCATAGTCGCGGTAGACGATGTTGCCGAGCACGTCCCAGTTCTCGTTTATCCGGTAGGCGCCGGTGGCGCTGGTGGTCCAGCCTTCACCGTTGGTTTCGTAACGCCCGGTCGCGGATGCCGCCCAGGTCTCGTCGGGCTTGAGGAAATCCTGAGCATCCTTGGTATCGAAAAAGACGACGCCGCCGATCGCCCCGGAGCCGTAGGTATTGACGACCGGACCGCGGATCACGTCGACGGATTTGATCAATTCGGGATCGATGTAGAAGGTCGATTGCGTGCCGTGATCCGAGCGCTGGAAATTCTGGCGGGCACCGTCGACGATGACGGAGACGCGGCCGAAGTCCTGCAGGCCGCGGATGTTGATGCTGGAGCTGACACGCCTTGCGTCGGCCTGGACGGCGACACCCGGCACACCGAACAGCATGTCGTTGGGCGTCGTCGCCATGCGGCGCTCTAGCTGTTCCTCGTCGACATGGCTGGCTGAAGCAAGCGACTCGATCGCCGTCTCGCCGGTGCGGCTGAGGATCAGGATCTTGTCGAGCAGCGTGGCACCCGCCGGGGCGGGCTTTGCCTGTTCTGGCGGTTGAGACGGGTCAGTCTGCTGCTGGTCGGCTGCCGGTTGGGCAGCCTGCTGGGCGCCGGCCGGTGCGGCGAGCAGCGGGATCGCCGCCGCGCCGGCCAGCAACGCGGCCATTTTGCTTGTCATAGAACAGTGTGCCAGGCCGCTGCCCGCCGGCCGTCCCCAATTCGCCAACCCCATGCTGCAACTCCAAGAATCCATGTTCGATGCTGGCTGGCTTGGGGCTCGCTGGCATTTTTCATCGCGTCCGGCGTCTTAAATGTTGACTCATTTACTCCGGTATTGCACTGCTAGATAACATGACCATTCGAGTCAAGAATTGAATTGGCATTTCACGCAGGCGCCGAGCCAGATGCCCGGCACAGAACAGGGAGCGAACCCATGAACACGCACAATCCCAGCGACTTTCGCTATCGCGTCCGCCGTTCCGACGAAAATTCCGTCCGTTTCGAACGGGTCCAATCGGCCGTGAGAACGCTGTCCAGCAACACGCTGTTCCAGGGCGAGCACGAGATCGGCATCGAACATCACGGTGCGCTGTATCGGCTGAAGATCACCCGGCAGGGCAAGCTCATCCTCAACAAGTAGGTGGTGGAAATGGACCAGCGCGTAAAACCCGCCCCGCACGAGATCCGACGGGCACGGGTAGACAATCCGAAAATGCGCGAGCGCGACCTCGCCGCCCAACTCGGTATTTCGGAGGCCGAACTGGTCGCCGCGCATTGCGGCGACGGGGTCGTGCGGGTCGAGCCGCGTGTCAACGACCTTTTGACTGGTCTCGAAGCTGTCGGTGAGGTGATGGCGCTGACCCGCAACGAAAGCGCGGTGCACGAGAAGATCGGCGTCTACGACAAGGTCGTCACCGGCAATCACAATGCCATGGTGCTCGGCGAAAACATCGACCTGCGCATCTTCCCGAAAGTCTGGGCGCACGGCTTTGCGGTGGAAAAGCGCGACGGCGCCGACATCCGTCGCAGCCTGCAGTTCTTCGACGCCGCAGGCGAGGCGATGCACAAGGTGCATCTCAGACCCGCATCCAACCTCTATGCCTATCAGAAGCTGGTGGCAGGGCTGGAATCTCCGAACCAGGAACCGACGGTGGCGATTTCAGCGGGCGCGGCTGACGACGAGATCGAGACTGCGGACAATTCGGCCAGCGTCGAGGATCTGCGCGACCGCTGGAGCCAACTAACCGACGTGCATCAGTTCTTCGGCATGCTGAAGACACTGAAGCTCAGCCGCCGGCAGGCGGTGCGCTTGGTCGGCCAGGATTATGCCTGGCTGGTCGATAACGATGCGGTGAGCGCCATGTTCAACCACGCCGCCGCTGGCGCCATGCCGATCATGTGCTTTGTCGGCAATCGTCTGCATCCAGATCCATTCCGGCCCCGTCGCCTCGATCAAGCCGATGGGACCATGGCTCAATGTGCTCGACGAGACCTTCCATCTGCACCTGCGGACCGACCACATCGATGAGGTCTGGGCCGTGCGTAAGCCGACCAAGGACGGCCATGTCACGTCGCTCGAAGTCTATGGCACCGACGGCAAGATGATCATCCAGTTCTTCGGTAAGCGGCATGAGGGCGAAAGCGAGCGCGAAGACTGGCGCTTTCTGGCCGAAAACCTGCCGCGTATCCCAAGCCCGACCGCAGCCTGAGGAAACGATGATGGTTCTTTTCTCCAGGCTGGCATCGGTCTCCAGGTCGGCGCTTGGTCCTGCGGCCGCTGTTTTCCTGGCGTTCGCCGTGCTGATGCCGGCTCAGGCCGCCGAAGGCATCGCGACTTTCGCCGACCGCTCGAGGATCGTGGCCATCGGCGGCTCGATCACCGAGATCGTCTACGCGCTCGGCGAACAGGATCGCCTTGTCGCGCGCGATTCGACCAGCCGCTATCCGCAAGCGGCGGCGGAACTGCCTGATGTCGGCTACATGCGCCAGCTGTCGCCGGAGGGTGTGCTGTCGGTCAATCCGTCGGGTATATTGGCCCTGCACGGAAGCGGACCGAAGGAAGCCGTCGACGTGCTGAAGAAATCGAGCATCCCGTTCATCGAGGTGCCCGAGCGCTATGATAATCAAGGCATTCTGGAAAAGATCCACATCGTCGGCAAGGCGCTCGGCGTCGAGGCCAAGGCCGATGCCCTGGCAGCCCAGATCGACGCCAAGCTGAAGGCAGCCGAAAAGCAGACCGCCTCGATCAAGGAGCGCAAGCGCATCCTGTTCGTGCTGTCGATGCAGGGCGGCAAGCTGCTTGCCGCCGGCAGCGACACCGCAGCCGACGGCATCATCAAGCTTGCGGGCGGCATCAACGCCATCGACGGCTTTGCCGGCTACAAGCAATTGTCGGACGAGGCAGTCATCACCGCCAGGCCGGACGTGATCCTGATGATGAACAATGCCGGACCGGCCACCGCGGATGACGAATTGTTTTCGAACCCTGTCGTGGCTTCGACGCCGGCGGGTGCCGCCCGCAAGCTGATCCGCATGGACGGCGGCTATCTGCTCGGCTTCGGCCCGCGCACGGCCGACGCTATCCACGATCTCGCCGTCTCGCTCTATGGCGGCCAGGTCACGGATTGAGCGCGATGGCCGATCATTCGATCGCTGATGCGGCGGGCATCATGGCGACGGCAGCCGAGGGTGACCGTTCGCGGCGCGCCCGCCTCGTCATCGTGCTGCTCTGCGTCGGGCTGGCTATCGCCGTGCTGTTGTCACTGACCTCCGGCGCATCCGATGCCTCGGCCATCGGCGTCATGCACGACTGGCTGTTCGGCGCGTTGCCCGGCGACGCGGCATTGAGCGCCCGCGACCATGTGATCATCCATGACATCCGTCTGCCGCGCGTCATTCTGGGCGTACTGGTCGGCGCATCGCTTGCCGTCTCCGGTGCCGTCATGCAGGGTTTGTTCCGCAATCCGCTGGCCGACCCCGGCCTGATCGGCGTTTCGGCCGGATCGAGCCTCGGTGCGGTCGCCGTCATCGTGCTTGGCTCGACCATGCTGGCGCCGCTGACCTCGGCGCTCGGCACGCTGGCTCTGCCGCTGGCTGCGTTCTGCGGCGGGCTGGCGACGACATTGCTGCTCTATCAGGTCGCGACACGGCAAGGCCGGACCTCGGTCGCCACCATGCTGCTCGCCGGCATCGCGCTGGCGGCGCTTGCCATGGCGCTGACCGGCATCCTGATCTTCATGGCCGACGACCGGCAATTGCGCGACCTGACCTTTTGGCAGCTCGGCTCGCTGGGCGGCGCAACCTGGCAAAAAATCGGCTCCGTCGGGCCGATCATCGTGCTGGCGCTGGCGGCAATGCCGTTCCTGGCGCGCGGCCTCAACGCGCTGGCGCTTGGCGAGGCGACGGCCGGCCATCTCGGCATTCCGGTGCAGCGGCTGAAATACACCGCGATCGTCGGGGTCTCGGCAGCGGTCGGCGCGTCGGTCGCCGTCAGCGGCGGCATCGGTTTTGTCGGCATCGTCGTGCCGCATTTGCTGCGCCTGCTGATCGGCCCCGACAACCGTTACCTGCTGCCGGCATCGGCGCTGCTCGGCGCCGCGCTGCTGCTGTTGGCTGACGCCGTTGCCCGCACCATCGTTGCCCCGGCCGAATTGCCGATTGGGATCGTCACCGCGGTCGCCGGTGCCCCGTTCTTCCTGTGGATCCTGCTGCGCAAGCGCGGCGTCATCGACCTGTGAAAGTTTGCCTATGATCGAAGCGCGCGATGTCTCGGTGGCGATCGGCGGCAAGCGCATTGTCGCCAATGTCGATTTCGAGGCGCGGCCGGGCGAAATCGCGGCCATTGTCGGCCCCAACGGTTCGGGCAAGACGACCTTCCTCAGAGCACTGTCCGGCGATCTTGGCTATTCGGGAGAGGTCACCATCAACGGCCGCAATCTATCGGCGATGAAGCCGGTCGAGGCGGCGACGGTGCGCGCGGTGCTGCCGCAGGCGACGACGCTGTCCTTCCCGTTCACTGTGCGTGAGATCGTCAGGCTGGGCCTGGTCGGCGGGCGCTCCGGCGCGCTGCCCGGCGAGGACCAGCGCCTGCCCGAACGCGCGCTGGCGCGCGTCGACCTCGACGGTTTTGCCGGCCGCTTCTACCAGGAATTGTCCGGCGGCGAGCAGCAGCGCGTGCAGCTTGCCCGCGTACTCTGCCAGGTCTGGGCGCCGGTGCTCGACGGCAAGCCGCGCTATTTGTTCCTCGATGAGCCGGTGTCCAGCCTCGACATCAAACACCAGCTGATCATCATGGACATCGCGCGTGATTTCGCCAGACGGGGCGGCGGCGTGGTCGCCATCCTGCACGACCTCAATTTGACGGCGATGTATGCCGACCGGATTTTCGTCATGCATCGCGGCAGGCTCGCCGCTACAGGTTCGCCGCAACAGGTACTCAGCGATGAGCTGATCGAAAAGGTCTTCGATTGCCGGCTGAAGGTCGGCGTGTTGCCGGCAGGAAACATGCCGTTCGTTTTGCCGCAATCGGCAGCTTAGGCAATCAGAAAAATCAGGCGGCCGGCGCCCGTTGCACCAGCATGTCGATGCCGAGCAGGTGTCGCACATTCGGGCGCGCCGCCACCAGATCGGCGATCGTGTAGCGCGACAGCACGGCGAAGAAGGCGTTGAGCGCTTCGCGCAATGCCGAATTCAAGGCGCAGCTGTCGACCAGCGGGCATTCGGCGGCGTCGTTCTCGAAGCACTCGGCCATGGCAAAGCTTTCCTCCGTCACCCGCACGACATCGAACAGGCTGATCGTTTCGGCCGCGCGACCGAGCCTGACGCCGCCATTCCTGCCGCGCACCGTTTCGATCAAGCCGTTTTCGACCAGTGGCTGCAGGATCTTGAACAGGAAAAGTTCCGATACCGAATAGGCGGCGGCGATCTCGGGGATGCGGCTCAGCCGTTCGGTATTGGCGGCGCAATACATCAGAATGCGCATGGCGTAGTTGGTCTGACGGGTAAGCCGCATTGTGTCCTCACATAGCAGTGGTTGGGGTCAATATGGCCTATAGTTTGGAACAATTCCAGACTGGCGCTGCATAATAGATGAATTCAGGCGTCAAGTTTGCATGCGCGATTGCGCGCACCGGGATCAGCGGCGCGCTTTCTGTGGGAAGCGACATTAGATAAGTTCGCATGATCGATCAGGAGCGGCCCACCATGTCACGACCAGCCCCGGTTCTTGCATCCGTCGCGTTCGCCCGGTTCGACACCGACGCCGATGCCAAGCTTTCGGCGCTCAGGCGCACCAAGTTCGCTGCCACCGCAGCACTTGCGTTTTGCGTGCTGATCTTTGCGGCGGCGAAATCGTTCGAGAGCCGGCATGCGTGGTTGGGCTTTGTTGCCGCTTTCGCCGAGGCGGCGACGATCGGCGGGCTGGCCGACTGGTATGCGGTGGTAGCGCTGTTTCGGCGGCCACTCGGCCTGCCGATCCCGCATACGGCTATCATCCCGGAGAACCAGAACCGAATCGCCGACAATCTCGGCCGCTTCATCGAGGTCAATTTCCTGGCGCCGGAGCCGGTGCGCGAAAAGCTCGCCGAAGTCGATTTTTCCGCGCTGGTCGCGGACTGGCTGGCCGACCCGAACCGCGCCGCCGACCTGTCGCGTTTTGTCGGCCGGCTGGTGCCGCAGACGCTGGCGGCGGTCGAGCAATCCGGACTGCGCCGCTTCGTCACCAGCCGTATGCTGGAGCAGATCGAAAAGGTGCCGCTGGCGCCGCTCGCCGCCGAGTTGCTGTCGGCGCTGACTGACGATCGCCGCCACCAGAAACTATTCGACGAGTTCACCAAGGTGGTCGGCCGCTTCTTGAGCGACGAGCAGGCGCTGGCGACGATGCGCGAGAAGATCCGCGAGGAACTGCCGTCGCTGTTCAACCTGTTTCGCGCCGACGCCTATCTGTTGAAGAAGATCGTTGCGTCGGCCGGCTCGCTGCTCGATGAAGTGCGCGCCGATCCGCACCATCCAATGCGCGCCGAATTCGACCTTTTCGTCGCGACTTTCGTCGAGCGGCTGAGGACATCCAAACAATATGCCAGGCGCGCCGAAAAGCTGAAGCGAGATTTCCTCGCCCGGCCGGAACTCAGCGCTCTGGCCGGCGACATGTGGGAGAGCCTGCGGCTGTTCATCGAGCAGGACGCCAAGGCGCCGAATTCGATGATCCGCGACCATCTCGCCACCATGTTCGTCGAGGTCGGCCGCCATCTTGCCGACGACGCGCAGATCAGGGCCGACATGAACCAGGGGTTCATCGTGGCGCTGGCATCCTTCGTCGAAAGCCAGAAGAGCGGCGTGTCCAAATTCATCGCCGACCAGGTCAAGCGCTGGGACCTCGCGCAACTGACAAGGCTGATCGAGATGAACATCGGCAAGGACCTGCAATATATCCGCTTCAACGGCATGATCATCGGTGGCCTTGCCGGGCTCGTGCTCTACACCGCCGAACGGCTGTTTCTCGTCGGCTGACCTCGTCCGAATGGACCGCTGAGCTTCGCTGCACTATCTTCCGTGCAGTGGCGGCGTTCACGGCAACAGGGGGAGAGTACCAGCATGGCAAAACGACCGGATTCCGAGTCCTTTATCGACATGTTCGGCAAGTTCGGCCGCGACCTGAAGCTGCCGAATGTCGATGTCGAGGCGATCCTCGCCCACCACGCCAAGAACCTGGAAGCGCTGGAGAAGTCGGCCAGGGCGAGTGCCGCCGGAGCGTCGGCGCTGTTGTCCAGGCAACGCGAGATGCTACAGGACACGCTGCGCGAAATCACCGACATGGCACAAAACTACAGGGCGCCCGGCAATCCCCAGGAAATGATGCAGAAGCAGGCGGCGTTCGCCAGGAGATCCTTCGAGACCGCGCTGAAGAATGCCGGCGAGATGGCCGAACTGGCGAGGGCGTCCGGCACCGAATCCATCGAAATCCTGCGCAGCCGCATCAAGGAGGCGATGGAGGAGATCCGCGCCGGCCACGACAAGAAATAAGCTGTTCCCCAGCAGCACGCTTGCCGGCGGCGAAGACTGGCGGTTCGCGGCCGAAGATTATGGGCTGGAATCGCACTGGCGAATTGACAGGGGCGGCCCGTCGTGGTCCGGAACAGGCAAGCGATCGGGAAAGCAGGAATGACGCAGATACGGCCCACGACGCCGCCGACCTTCGAGCAACTCAGGGCGATGGCCGGGCAGGAATTAGGCGTCTCGGACTGGACGCTGGTCGATCAGCACCGCATCGACCAGTTTGCCGAATGCACGGGCGATCATCAATGGATCCATGTCGATCCCGAGCGGGCGAAGCGGCAAAGCCCGTTTCGCACCACGATCGCGCATGGCTATCTGACCCTGTCGATCATCGGCGCGCTGGCGCTTGAGATGGGCATCGTACCCGAAAACACGCAGGCCGCTTTCAACTACGGTTTCGACAAAGTGCGTTTCGTGGCGCCAGTCAGGGTCGGCTCGCGAATCAGGCTGCGCACCACGCTGTTGTCGATGGAAGACAAAGGCCCGGGGCAATATCTGATGAAGGCTTCCAATACGGTCGAGATCGAAGGCGAGCAGAGGCCGGCGCTGACCGCCGAGACGCTCGTCATGCTTTACGCACGCCGCAAGCGGGCCGGCACCTGAGAGACCGTTTGGAAACTCTACTCTGGCGGCCATCTGATCGCGTTTTCTGCGCTTCCGGCCTTCGCCGGCCGAAGCACCGATCAGCGGTCGTGGCAGTTAAGGCTACGGCCGGCGTAGGCCGGTGCTCACGGACCTAAATGTCCGCTGCGCTCCGGTTCTCGAAACCACCACCATATGACTCGCCAGAGCGAATTTCGAAACAGTCTCCGAGGACACGGGCTCAGACAGGCGTGCGGCGGTGCAAATCAGCGCGACATCGCCTGTTCAAGCGCCCTGAAAATCCGGTCGTCTCCGGACTGGGCGACGTTGAAGCGCATGAAACGGCTGGCCGACCGAGACAGGCTGAACGCATTGCCGGGCGCAAGCACGACGTTGGCCGACAAAGCGTGACGGGCGACATCCGCGGCATCTATCCCCTCCGGCAGCCTGCACCACAAAAACATGCCGGCCGGCTGATCTATCCATGGCACGATGCCGATGGCCTTCAGGCGGGCGCTGGTTTCTTCCACGGCGCGCGAGAGCCGCGCGCGCAGCAGATCGACGTGCTTGCGATAGAGGCCGTCCTTCAGCAGCGTCAGCACCAGTTCGGATGCAAGCCGCCCGCTGCCAAAGGACGTGGCGATCTTGAGATCGGTCAATCCTTCCATCCAGTCGCGAGGAGCGGCGATGAAGCCGCAGCGCACCGATGCCGAAAGCGTCTTGGAGAAGCTTCCGATATGGATGACCCGGCTGAGACCGTCGAAGGCCGCCAGCCGGGGCGCGGGCGTATGTTCGAAATCGGCGAAGATATCGTCCTCGATAATCGTCAGCCCCGACTGGTCGGCGAGCTTCAGCAGCCGATGGGCGGCGACGGGCGACAATATCGCGCCGGTCGGATTGTGGAGCGCGGAATTGGTGATGTAGAGGCGCGGCCGGTGCTCGTTCAGCGCTTGCGCGAACAGCTCGATGTCCGGCCCCGAGCGTGTGTAGGGAACGCTGATCACCTTGGCCCGATGGGCGCGCAACAGGGCATGGAAGTTGAAATAGCAGGGATCGTCGACCAACACGGTGTCACCCGGTTCGAGCAGAAACCTACACAGCAGGTCGATCGCCTGGGTGCCCGATTCCGTCAGCATGATCTGGTCCGGGGAGGCTTCGATACCGTGCTCGGCCATGCGCCGCGCCAGCAGATGGCGCAGCGCCGGCAAGCCGAGCGGCGTGCCGTAATCGGTCAGCGCGGCATCGTCGGCGCGGGCCATGGTCCGCAGTGCGCGGCGCAATCCGGCCTCGGGCATCCATGCGGCCGGCAACCAGCCGCAACCGGGTTTGAGCACATTGTCGCCAGCTTCCAGCGATTGGCGCGAGACCCACAGCGGGTCGACAGCACGGTCAAGCCTGGGGCCGATCTCGGCCAGTGACAGCGGAGCCAGCGATCCGGCGGCATAGAAACCCGAGCCCGGCCGCGAGCGGATCATGCCTTCCGCCGCAAGACGCTCATAGGCTTCGACCACGGTGGATTTGGAAACCTGCATGGCCTTGGCGAAAGCCCGGATCGAAGGCAGCCGCATTCCCGGTGTCAGGCTGCGCGCGGCGATCCTGTGCCTGATCGTCGCCATGACGGTTTCGACAAGCGTCCGGCTGCCCTCATCTGTTGTCGTCTGCTCGTCCATCCGTACTGCTCAGCCTACCATGACGGTTTTGTCGAACTGTACCTCATTGTCTCTGGCGGAGCCATACGCCCGGCCCGATAGAGGGCGAAACGAGCGGGGCATCGATGGACAAGGTGGCAAGTGGCTGGGCGGCGAGTGGTTGGGCGGCGAGTAGCTGGGCGGCGAGCGGCTGGGTCAACGGGTTCATAGGCGTGCTGATCTTCAGCGGTTCGCTTCCGGCGACGCGCGTGGCGGTGATGGATTTCGATCCGGTGTTCGTGACGGTCGCCCGTGCGGCTTCGGCGGGCATTCTCGGCCTCGCGCTGCTGCTCGTTTTTCGCCAGAAGCGACCGGAGCGGCAAGATCTGTTCTCGCTGGCGATCGTCGCGCTTGGCGTCGTGGTCGGCTTTCCCCTGCTGACAGCGCTGGCGCTCAAGCACATCAATTCGGCTCACTCGATCATTTTCGTCGGCCTGTTGCCGTTGGCGACCGCGATCTTCGGCGTGGTTCGAGGCGGTGATCGCCCGAAACCGGCGTTCTGGCTGTTCTCGTGTCTCGGCAGCGCCCTTGTTGCCGGTTTTGCAGTGACGCATGGCCTCTCGGTCTCGCCGCTCGGCGACATCTTGATGCTGGCCGCCATCATCGTGTGCGGATTGGGCTATGCCGAAGGAGCGGCGCTGTCGCGCAAGCTCGGCGGCTGGCAGGTGATCTCGTGGGCGCTGGTGCTGTCGCTGCCGGTCATGCTGGCGCTGACGTTCATCACCATGCCGCCGTCGCTCGAAAGTGCCGGCAGGGGCGCGTGGATAGGTTTGGCGTATGTGTCGCTGTTCAGCATGCTGATCGGTTTCGTGTTCTGGTATCGCGGCCTGGCGCAAGGCGGCATCGCCGCGGTCGGGCAGCTGCAACTGCTGCAGCCTTTCTTCGGCCTTGGGCTGGCGGCAGCGCTGCTGCATGAGCAGGTCAGTCCCGCCATGATCGCCGTCACCGCCGCCGTCGTGCTTTGCGTCGTCGGCGCCAAGAGATATGCGAGATAGGTGCGCCGGCGCAGTCTTGAACTCGATACAATCGCGTCCAGTTGATACCAAGAGCTGCCGACCTGGCGGAACGGCGTCTCCGAGGCGCCGAATCGGCCAGCGTGGCGCAAGGCGCGAAGTGGGCCTTGCGCGGCGTGGAGAAAAAGGGGCAATTTTGGTGCCTGGGATCCAGAAGATACGCTTGTCCTCGGGCGGCGAGGTGGCCGTCCGGACGGCTGGTGATGCTTCCGAACCCGCGCTCGTGCTGCTGCACGGCTTTCCTAGCTCGTCGCGGACGTTTCGCGACGTGATCGCGCCGCTCTCCGGCAGCGTCTATGTCGTGGCGCCGGACCTGCCGGGCTTCGGCGCATCCGATCTGCCGCCCGAGCCGTCGTTCGACATGCTGGCCAGCGCGATTGAAGAGCTGCTCTCGCGTCTCAACGTTGGCCGCAGGTTTCTCTATTTGCATGATTTCGGAGCCCGGTAGCGCTTCATCTCGCCATGCGCGCCCCGGAACTCGTCGAAGGCCTTGTCGTCCAGAATGCCAATGCCCACCGCTCCGGCTTTGGTTCGCAATGGGCAGACACATTGGACTTCTGGGCTGAGCCGAATGCGGCGAATGAGCAGGCCGCCACCGCCCATCTCACCCTCGAGGGAACCCGCGACCAGTACGTCGCCGGCCTGCCAGCCGAGATCGCGGCGCAGATCGATCCAGGTGGTTGGATTGAAGACTGGCGGGTCATGTGCCTGCCGGGACGACTTGATCTGCAGAAGGCGCTCATTGCCGACTACGGCCGATATGTCGACCGGTTCGCGGCGGTGGCTGATTATCTGGCGAAGCGTCAACCCCGAGCGATGCTTCTTTGGGGTCGCCACGATGCCTTCTTCGACATTGCAGAGGTTCAATCGTGGCTTATGGATCTTCCCCGGATGGAGGCCCACGTCTTCGACGCAGGCCATTTCCTTCTGGAGACGCATGCGCTCAGGGCTGCTGAACTGATGCTGGAGTTCGTCGCTGGCGGCTCAGCTAAGCGCGCTGGCCGCGGCGACCAGAAATAATCGCAATGATCAAAGCCGCCACCACCAGAGCCGTCGCGACCTGGAAAGTGACCTGCATGCCGCGTGCGGCTGCCGCAGATGCCAATACCTGCCGACCGGTGCCTTCGCCTCCGCCAGCCGATGCGAAGGCAAACACCGCGCCCATCACCGACGCACCGGTGATCAGGCCGAGATTGCGCGACAGATTGAGCAGGCCGGAGACGACGCCGCGCTGGTCGGACGCGACGCCGGTCATCACGGCTGAATTGTTGGCGGTCTGAAACAGGCTGTAGCCGGTGCAGACGATGATGATTGGCACGACATAGCCGGCAATACCGAATTCCGCCTGCGACAGAATGAAGATACCAATGGCGAGATCGAGCAGGCCGACGATCATCATCCGGTGCGCCCCGAAACGATCGACCAGGCGTCCGGCCGGCAGCGCCGCCAAGGCCGTAACCAGAGGGCCGGCCGACAGAACCAGCCCGACCATGGCTGCGTCCAGCCCAAGCGCGCGCGACAGATAGAATGGCGCGACCACCAGCGTCGCCATCATCACGGTGGCGACGACCAGGCTCATGGCGAGGCTTGCGTTCAAGGCGCTATCGCGGAACCTCGCAGGCTGGATCAAAGGGTTCTCGGCGCTTGTCTGCGCAATGACGAACAGCAGGCCACCCACGGCAGCGGCAATCAGCAAGCCGACATTGAGAGAACCAAAACTGCCGCGCCCAAGGGTCATGGCGAGCGCATAGGCGGCTAGCGTCAGCGCGAGCAAAGCCGTGCCGATGCCGTCGAAACCGCGGCGATCCGGTTCCGCTGACTTTTTTCCAGCCGGCAGGACGCGACGGGCGAGCGCGAAGGCCAGCGCCCCCAACGGCAGATTGATGAGGAAGATCGCTCGCCAGCCGAGACCGGCGATCAGCAGTCCGCCAAGCGAGGGGCCAAGCGTGGTGCCGATCGCGGACATGGCGCCGAGCAGGCCCATGGCGCTGCCGGTTTTTTCCCGGGGAACCGTGTCGGCGATAAAGGTCAGCGTCAGAGCCATCATGACGGCCGCGCCGAGCCCCTGTGCCGCCCTTGCGGCAATCAGCAGCCAGAGCGTCGGCGCGAGCCCGCAAAGCACCGATGCGAAGGTGAACAGGCCAATGCCGCCGAGCAATAGCGGGCGGCGGCCGAATATATCGGCGAGTCGCCCGGCGCTGACGATCAAGGTGGTGATGGCGAGCAGATAGGCAAGAACGACCCATTGCACGAGCTGGAACGATGCGCCGAATGCCTGCATCAGCGATGGCAGCCCGACGCTGGCGATGCTGGTGGCGAGCGACGACAGCAGCGTTGAAAGCGACAGGCTGGCCAACGCCCATCGGGCCGAGCGGACGCTCACCGGGGCCGTTTCATTCCCGATCTTTTCAGCCCCGGCCTTTTCAGCCCAGCTCTTTTCAGACCAAGTCTTTTCAGCGGTCGATGCCACGGTGAACTCCTCTGCCGGCAAGCCCCCAAAATCGGAGCTGTCGGAAGCTATTCCTCTGCTTGATGTGGCGGAAGGCGCAGTATTTGCATCTTATTCGTGCATGACACGCCACGTCACCGCTGAGCTGTGTTATGGTCCTTCCATGTCGTCACCCGATCTCAATCTGCTTGTCGCCCTCGATGTGCTGCTGAGCGAGGGCAGCGTCGCCCGTGCTGCCGCGCGGCTGCACCTCAGTCCGTCGGCGATGAGCCGGGCGCTGGCGCGGCTGCGCCAAGCGACAGGCGATCCATTGCTGGTCCGGGCCGGCCGTGGCCTGGTTGCGACACCGCGCGCGCAGGAATTGCGGCAGCAGGCAGGCCGCGTCGTGCAGGAAGCTGAAGCGCTCCTGCGCCCGGCCACCTTGCTCGACCTCTCATGCCTCGACAGCGTTTTTACGCTGCGCGCCAATGAAAGCTTCGTCGAGGAGTTCGCGCCGCGTCTCGTCGCCCGTATCGAAGCGGATGCGTCTGGCGTGCAGCTGCGTTTTGCGCCGAAATCCGACAAGAACGACATGTCGCTGCGCGACGCAGGGATTGATCTCGAAATCGGGGTTGCCGGTGAAACGAGCCCTGAAATGCGTATTCAGGCGCTGTTTCGCGACCGCTTCATCGGTGCGGTGCGAATGGGCCATGAGCTGAGCGAGGGTCCGGTGACGCCGGCCCGCTATGCGGCCGGCCGCCACATCAGCGTTTCGCGGCGTGGTCGCGAAAAAGGCCCGATCGACGAGGCCTTGAAACTGCTGGGTCTCCAGCGGACGATTGTGTGCATGGTTTCCAGCTTCTCGGCCACGCTCGCCATGGCGCGCGCCTCCGATTTGATCGCCAGCGTCCCCGAGCGGCACACGCTAGGCGCGCGCACGGGCATGTTCAGCTTTCCGTTGCCGGTCGACGTTGCCGAGGTCACGATCTCGATGCTCTGGCATCCGCGGCTCGACGCCGATCCGGCGCAACGCTGGTTACGCGCCTGCGTGCGGGAAGTCTGCGCCTTTCTCCGCTAATCCAGAGTCGGGTCGCTGATCTAGAATCGGGTCACCACGCCGATGCCGATGCCTTCGAAGCCGCCCATAGCCATCAATGCGGCCGGCGCTTCCTCGAGGCTGATCTTCTTGCCGACCAGCAGTTCGGGCTTAAGCTTGCCGGTGCGGATCATCTCCATCATCGCCTGATAGCGGAAAGCCTGCATGCCGTGGCTGCCGCGGATCTCGAGCTCGAAGGCGATCACCTTGTCCATCGGTATCTGCGGCCTGGCATGCTCGCCGAGCATCAGGCCGACCTGCACATGGCGGCCGCGCCGGCGCAGGTTCGCGATCGAGTTGAACGACGTCGTCGGATGGCCGAGCGCGTCCATCGACATATGCGCGCCGCCATTGGTGATCTGCTTGACTGCCTTGACCACGTTCGGCGTCTTTGCCGCGTTGATCGTCGCCACCGCGCCGATCGTTTTGGCGAAGTCCAGCTTCTCGTCGGTCAGGTCGATGGCAACGACATTGGCGCCCATGGCGCTGGCGATCATGATCGCCGACAGGCCGACGCCGCCGCAGCCATGCACGGCCACCCATTCGCCGGGCGTCACCCGGCCCTGGTCGACGATGGCGCGGAACGAGGTGACGAAGCGGCAGCCGAGGCTGGCGGCGGTGGCGAATTCCATCTCGTCGGGCAAGCGCACGAGATTGGTGTCGGCGTGGTCGATGGCGACATATTCGGCGAACGAGCCCCAAGCGGTGAAGCCGGGCTGGAACTGGTGCTCGCAGACCTGGTGGTTGCCCGAGGTGCATTCGGAGCAGCGGCCGCAGCCGACGGCGAACGGCACGGTGACGCGCTCGCCGGTCTTCCAGCGGGTCACCTGGCTGCCTGTGGAGACCACGACGCCTGCCAGCTCGTGGCCCGGCACATGCGGCAGGCGGATGCCGTCGTCGTGGCCCATCCAGCCATGCCAATCGCTGCGGCAAAGGCCAGTCGCCTCGACCTTGATGACGACGCCTTCCGGCGAAGGCGTCGGATCCGGCACGGTCTGGATCGTCGGCGCCTCGCCGAATTTTTCGAAGACGACGGCTTTCATCGGCAGTTCCTCATCACTTCATGCAATTTGCGGTCTACTCGGCATCGATCTGGTTCTCCGGCGCCGCCTTCTGGAACGCCGGCAGCGCCATGCAGGCGGCGTTGATGCGCGCGATCGTCGGGTAGGGCGTCATATCGACGCCGAAACGGGCATTGCTGGTGACCTGTGCGACCAGGCAGATATCGGCTAGCCCCGGCGTGTCGCCATGGCAAAAGGTCTTTGTCTCGGGCGAGGAAGCCAGAATCTTTTCAAGCGGCTGGAAACCTTCGTTCACCCAATGCCGGAACCAGTTGGCGACGTCCTGGTCGCCGGCGCCGAACAGCGTGCGCAACGAGGTCAGCACGCGCAGATTGTTCACCGGATGGATGTCGCAGGCGATCATCTGCGCCAGCATCCTGACGCGGGCGCGGCCAGGCGCATCCTTGGGCAGCAATGGCGGCTCGGGCGTGGTCTCGTCGAGATATTCGATGATCGCCAGTGATTGCGTCAGCAGCGTGCCGTCGCCCAGGATCAGAGCCGGCACCAGACCTTGCGGATTGACCGCGAGATAGGCGGGTTCGAGATGCTCGCCGTGGCGCAGATGATGCGGCACGTATTCGTAGGCGAGGCCCTTCATCTCCAGCGCGATCCGCACCCGGTAAGACGTCGAGGAGCGGTAGTAATTGTGAAGGACGATGTCGCTCATCGGATCACGGGCCCGGTTGGCCGATGGTCAGCTCGATTTCGCCGATGCCGTCGACGCCGCCGGTGATCTTTTCGCCCGGCCCGACCGCGCCGACGCCGGCCGGCGTGCCGGTGAAGATCAGGTCGCCGGGCTTAAGTTCTACCGCCTCGCTGCAAATCGAGACGATGTCGGGAACCGGCCAGATCAGTTCGGCGAGGTCGCCGTCCTGCCTGATCTTGCCGTTGACGGCGAGCCAGATACGGCCCTTTTCGGGATGGCCGGATGTTTGTGCCGGAACCAGCGGGCCGCAGGGCGCCGAACGGTCGAAGGCTTTCGACCAGTCCCACGGTCGTGCCGCCTTCTTCGCCTCGTCCTGAAGGTCGCGGCGGGTCAGGTCGACACCGACGCCGTAGCCCCAGACATGGTTCAGCGCCCGCTCGCGCCGGATGCGGAAGCCGGCTCCGCCGATCGCGACGACTAGCTCGATTTCGTGATGCAGGTTTTGGGTCAGCGGCGGGTAGGGGATGATCGTGCCCGAACCGACCGCCGCATCGACCACTGCGTCGCCTGGCTTGGTGAAGAAGAATGGCGGGTCGCGCTCATCATTGCCGAGCTCGCGGGCATGGGCGGCGTAGTTGCGGCCGACGCAGAAGATGCGACGCACCGCAAAACGCTGCGGCGAGCCGGCGACGGCCACCGACGGGGTTGCGGGCAGGGGGAGGGCGAAGTCTGTCATGCACTGTCTCTGCTTCAGTGAATCTGTCGCCGGCACATTCGGCCGATTTGGATCACCGGGCAAGGCATTGCATTTCAGAAGAGCTACGCCCCGCCGCGCGGCGCGGCCTGAATTTAGTCGCTCGTGTCCTCGTCCGTGCCCTGGCGGGCGGGCTCGGAGAGCCTTGCGTCCGAAACCAACCACTCAGCCACGATCAGCCCGTGAGGCGCGCACGAAACAACGTGGAGCCGTCCGTCAGGCGCGACCTGGAGATATCCCGGAATCCAGCCTCGGTCATCCATGCGCGATACTGACCTTCAGTGTACGATTCGCCGTGGCGATAGAGGTTCAAGAAGGTGAGATTCAGAAAGACACCCTCAGGCGGGCCGAGGCGGTCGTCATCGACGACACCCCACCCCGCAATTGCGATCTCGCCTCCGGGTGTGAGGCAACGCGCCGCGTTCAGGATCGAACTGCGCGCCTGGTCCGGCGGAAGGACCTGGACGACGGCCTTCAGGATCGCCAGGTCGTGCCGACCGATCGATGGTGCGACAGTTATGTCCCCCTCTTCGACAACCACGTCGTCGGCACCGTATTCTGACAGGATATCTGGCGCGACCGCTGCCACCGTTGGGAGTTCCATCAGCGTCGCCGCAATCTGCGGCCGCCGCTCGCGAAGTCCGACGAGAATGGTCCCGGAGCCCCCGCCGATGTCGATCACCGAACCGATCGCAGAGAGGTCCATCTCCCGGGCCAGATGTCGGCCGAAAATCACCCCGCCCGGTGCGAGCAGGCGGCTGAAGGCCGCCGCGGCCTCGGGCCCCGCTTCGGAAAAGTCGTGCAGCGCAGCCGGCCGGTTCTGTCGCAGCGACTCTGCGGTCAGCAGGTCGGCTCCCCAGAGCTCGCGCAGGAGCGCATGATCGCCGCCGCGGTAGGTCGGTTTGGACGCGTCGAGGAAGGCCGACGCTTCGGCTCCATTGCGAAATTGACCATCCTTGACTTCGAGGAGACCGATGCTGGCGAGCGCGTAGAGGAGCCGCGACAGACGATCGGGCTCGACTTTGAGCGCGGCCCCAAGGCTGTCGGCAGTCACCGCGCTGCCGCCGAGCCGGGTGAAGATGCCGAGGTCCAGCCCGGCGCGAAGCGCCAAGGCGGGGGGCACCGCTGCGATCAGGTTGTCGATCCGATCAGAATCCACCATGCCACATTCCCTTCCGCGATCCAGAACCGACTTTGAGCTCAACTTGCTGGTTACACCGCATATGTGACACTTCCGTTCGGCATGTCCGTCCACCAGTTTGGTGACAGACCCTCTCTTTATCGAAGGAGAAACACAAGGCCTTCCACCGGCGCCGGCGACAATGGCCTCTTCCGTTCGAAGGAGATCGAGGCGGCGCTCGCCGGAAGCTTCGTGGCCTCGGCACTGGCCGGCGTTAAAGTCGCGGCGGATAATTTGATGAGCGACATGAATGGTCGGCCGACTACCGCGCCAGTCTCGTGGCTGCCGCCAACGCCTGAGACCACCGACCTTCGGTTTTGGGAAAGGGGCCTTAACGGCCCTTTTCTGTCCGTCCCGTACTTCGGGCGTGTCGTTATCTCGCACTTGCACAAAGTTCTGGTGCGCTGCAATATAGCTGGAGGAATGCGGCCTCCAGCCCGCCTTTCGCAGAAGGGACCGGCATGACGGACATCTCCGCGGCGCGTCTTGTCGTGTCCAGGCCTGTCGCCGATAGCTCGGCAAGAACCAGGCTTGCCTATCTCGACGGCTGGCGTGGCCTGTCGATCGCGCTGGTGCTGATCGGCCATTTCTTCCCCGTTCCCGGCATCAATCTCGGCGTCCTGGGCGTCGAATTCTTCTTCGTGCTCAGCGGCCGGCTGATGGCCGAGATCCTGTTCGTCGAACACTATCCGCTGAAGAAATTCTTCAAGCGCCGGTTCTCCCGCATCTACCCGGCACTGATGGTTTTCGTCGTCGCCGCGGTGGTTGCCTTGTCCGGCACATTCATCGCCTTCAAGTGGAAGGCGGCGCTGACGGCGCTGACGTTCACTTACAACTACGCCGGAATTCTCGTCACCCGCGCCGGCGCGCTCGACCATATCTGGTCGCTCTGCGTCGAAGAGCACGCCTATGTCATCCTGGCGCTGATCGGCGTCGTCGTCTCGTGGCAGTCCCGGGTCATCGTGCTGCTCGGCGCATTGTCGGTGCTGGCCATGGCAAACGGCGCCATCTCCTACTGGGTGCTCGGAATAGGCTACGAGTCCACCTATTGGCGCACCGACGTGCACATCGCCTCGATCCTGCTGTCAGCGGTGATATGCCTGCTCAAGGCCGACGACAGGCTGCCGGCGCTGCTCAAGGGCCCACATGTCGCCCTGGCGGCCGCTGTCGTGGCGGTTCTAGTGTTCATGGCTGCCGTGCCAACCCCGATCCACTATCTGGTCGCGGTGCCGCTGTTGGCCCTCGCCGTCAACTCGCTCGACTTCAGCAGTTGGTACCTGACCGGGTTTCTATCCTCCCGGCCGATGACGATGCTGGGGCTGTGGTCGTATTCGCTCTATCTTTGGCAGCAGCCCTTTTATCAATTCGTCGACATACAAGGCAGTTCGCCGTGGCTGATGTTGGCGGCGGCGTTCGCTTGCGCTCTGTGCAGCTACTACATCGTCGAAAAGCCGACCCGCTCCTGGCTGAACCGCAATTGGTAGGGCGAGGCGGCTGCCGTTCAGCCGGCGATCCGTCTTAGATAATACCGCACGGCTTTCTTGCCGCCGTGGATTACCGCATCGCCCACTTCCATGAAGCCGAGTGCCGCGTGGAAGGCGTCCGAAGCCGGATTGGGTGGCTCGGCATTGACCTCGCAAGTGACGATCGCCTGGCCGGCGCGTGACGCCTGCTCGAACAGATCCTCATACAGCCGGCGGGCATGACCCCGGCCGCGCGCATTGGCGCCGACCACGACGCGATCGACATAGACGAAGCGCGGATAGCGCTCGCGAAACCACAGGAAATTCGGGCTGTCGTAGCTTGCGTCCTGGTCGAAGGTCATGATGAAGGCTTCGAGTGCACCGATACGGCGCGCGTAAAACGCTTCGCCAAGCAGGAAGGAAAGGCGCTCAGGTTCGAGCCATGATAATTCCGCAGCGTGCTCGTTGTTGAGCGCGAGGATTGCGGGCTCATCCCGCGGCAAAACCAGCTCGATCGGCAATCGCGTTTCAATCATTTTCTTTCTTCTGTCTTCCAGGATCATGCCCGGGCAGCGGCGATGGTCGCCGCCACCAGTACCTCGTCGGTCACGGTGTTGCGGTATTCGCGGTCGAGGTCGGTGCCGCCCATACCGACTTTCGGGTTGCGATAGCGCATGGCGCTCGGCACGTCCTTGAGCGCGGCGAAGTGCATTTCGCTCACCCCGGTTTTCCTCCGCACCTCGGCAATGTTCTGCGGGTCAAGCCCGCCGCAGCCGAGGATGATGATGCGGTCGCCAGCCTGCCTGACCAGATCGGCGAGCAGGTCCGCGCCCTCCAGCGCCGTGTCGCGCTGGCCGCTGGTCAGCACACGGCCGACCTTGCAGCGGATCAGCGATTCCAGTGCCTCGGTCGGGTCGCGGGTCATGTCGAAGGCGCGGTGGCAGGTGACGTTCAAGCTCCCCGCTGCCTGCGCCAGTTCGCTCATGCGCTGCTCATCGATCGTGCCGTCGGCAGCGAGGCAGCCGATAACGACACCGGCGACGCCAAGCTCGGCAAGCGCTCGGACATCGGCGAGCATCGAACGATATTCGGCCTCGCTATAGAGAAAATCGCCGCCACGCGGCCGCACGATGACGTGGAACGGGATCGTCGCTAATTCAAGCGCCGTGCGCACGGTGCCGAAGCTCGGCGTGATGCCGCCCTCGACCAGGCTGGCACAGAGCTCGACACGGTCGGCACCGGCGGCTTGCGCGGCCAGCAGGCCGTCTATGCCTTCGACGCAGATCTCGATCAGCGGCAGGCGAGGGCGTTCGGTCTCGGTCATGGGCGATCCGTTGATGATTTCAGCTGGCCAGCGGTAGCATCGGGCACGGTGCCTTGAAAGCCGGAAGTGTGGGCTCAATGTGCTTGCGGGCGCGCCTGCCATTCCGCCGCTTGACACATTCATAACTTAAGCGTTATACGTAACTCATAGCTGATGGGTTATTGGTTCTCATGGAGAGCGCGTTGTTGAATAGCCCAGCCAAACCGCAAACAACGGGTCCCAAGTCATGACTGAAGCAACCACAATCGAAACCAAATCCATTGTCGTCGAGCGTCTGATCCCGCATGCGGCTGAAAAGATATGGCGCGCACTGACCGTGCCGCATCTGGTTGCCGAATGGCTGATGGAGAACGACTTTGCGCCTGAGCAAGGCCATCGCTTTACGTTTCGCGCGACGCCGGTGCCTGGCTGGTCCGGCGTGACGAACTGCGAGGTGCTGAAGATCGAGCCGCCACGCCTGCTCGCCTACAGCTGGGGCGACGGCACCGAATCCGACAGCGGTCTGAAGACCGTGGTGACATGGTCGTTGACGCCCGAAGGTAAAGCGACGCGGGTGCGCATGGAGCATTCCGGGTTCCGGTCCGAGGACGAGCGCGGCTACATCGGCATGGGAAGCGGTTGGCCGCGCATTCTCGAGCGGCTTGAGCGGGTGACTGCCTGGCAAAGCTGAATATCCCGGCGCTCGCCTTGCCGCAACGCGGCGGCCGGCGAACTGACAGAACCAAGAAATATCGAGACCCCGGATGTTCGTCGTCCGGGCTTGAGAAAACACGCCCGAAGGAGACCACTATGCAAGCACGATTGAAAAACCCGGTGATGCTCATTCCTGGCGCTCTGCAGGCGCTGCTCGCGCTGGACAAGTCGACGGAAACGGCCGATCTGTCCTATGTGACGCGCAAGCTCGTCCATTTGCGCGCCAGCCAGATCAACGGATGCAGTGTCTGTATCGATATGCATGCACGCGAATTGAAGAAGGCCGGTGAAAAGGATGAGCGCGTCTTCACCGTGTCGGCCTGGCGGGAAACACCTTACTTCACCGACGCCGAGCGCGCCGCGCTGGCGCTGACCGAGGCGGCGACCCGGTTAGCCGACCGGCCAGACCCGGTGCCGGATGCGGTCTGGGATGAAGCCGCCCGGCACTATGACGAAAAGGCGCTTGCCGCACTGGTCGTCCAGATTGCCCTGATCAATGCGTTCAACCGTCTCAACGCAACCACCAGACAGATGGTCGGCGCCTGGGGCTGAACGGGGCCGGGTTCTCGCAAAGCCACATCAGATCCGCAGCTTGTGAGAATTCGCGCGCACGAAGTCGATGAAGGCCCGCAGCTTCGGCGGTACCAGGCGGCGGCTGGGATAATAGAGGTGGAGCGGCTCGTAAGCGGGACAGAAAGGCTCCAGCACCTTGACCAGCGCGCCTGAGGCAAGAAGCGGCGCGGCGAGCCCCTCGACCGCGAAGGCGAGGCCAAGCCCTTGCGCGGCAGCAGTAATGCACAGCGGAAGCGTGTTCACGACCAGACATGCGTCCGGTGTGAAAGCGACTTCGCGTTCATCCACGGTGAACTCCCAGGGCGAGATCGCGCGGGTGCGGGTGAGGGCGAATGCGATGCAGCGATGGGCGGCGAGGTCGGCCGGCCGCTTCGGCGTGCCGTTGCGCGCCAGATAGTCCGGGCTGCCCACCACGACCATCTGCAGGGGCCCGCCCAGGCGCGCGCCGATCATATCTTTCTCGAGAAGCTCGCCGATGCGCAGGCCGGCATCGAACCCCTCGGCGGCGATGTCGACGAAGCTGTCGTCGAAGATCAGATTGAGCCGCACTTCTGGATAAGCATCCATGAACGGCCGCATCAGTGGCTCGATCAGCAGCGGGGCGGCGATCCAGGGCAGGCTGAGGCGCAGCGTGCCGGCAGGACGATCGCGGGTCTCGCGCAGCGCCGCACCAGCCGCCCAGATGTCTTCGGCTGCCGGGCGCACATGGTCGAGGTATTGGGCGCCAGCTTCGGTCAAGCCAACGCTGCGGGTCGTGCGGTTGAGCAGCCGCACCCCCAGGCGCTCCTCAAGTCCTTTGACCGCCTCGCTCAACGAGGCCGGAGCGACGCCGAGCTCGGCGGCGGCGCGGGTGAAGCTCCTGGCCTCCGCAACTTTTACGAAGGCGACTATGCCGCTGAATTGGTCGAGGCGCATTGTAAGGTTTTTCCAAATAGCCCTGTCGAACTCTACTGGTTTTTCCGGTGAACAAAAGGCGTCATGTTGGGCTCGACGAACGGGCCTCGCTGTTGCGAGGGCCCGAACGGGCAAGGAGACAGGACCGATGACCAGGCTCGCTTCACTCGCCGCCGGCGCTCTTCTGGCGGTGTCTGCCGCCCCGGCGAATGCCGGGCCGCTGGAGGACAGCAACATCCAGCTCATCAAGGACTACTACGCAGCTTACGCGACCGGCAATCCTGAGGCCGTGCGGCCCTTCCTCGCGCCCGACATCGTGTGGCGCATTCCCGGTCATCATCCGCTCGCCGGCGACAAGCGCGGGCCGGACGAGGTGGTCGCCTTTTTCCGCGGCCTGGCCGATGGCAAGTTCAAGGCCGAGCCGATCTTCTTCCAGGCGCAGGGCGACCTCGTCGTCGATGTCCATCGCGGCTGGTCGAATGTCGGCTCAGGTCCCGAGATCGGCCAGCTCTATGCGCTGATGTTCCGCATCAAGGGCGGCAAGATCGCCGAGGCACAGAATTTTTTGACCGACATGTATCAGTCGGACGCCTTTTACTGGGCGCATTACCCGCTGAAGCCATTGCCCGGCCGACTGGCTGGCGAGCGCTGAGACGGCGGTCTTTCTTGCAACGCGCCGCGCTTCTCACTCCAAGCCAAAGGAGACTTGCGATGCTTAAAACCCTGACACTTGCTGCAGCAACCGCCGTGGCGCTCGCCGCCTCCAATGCCTTCGCCGCACCGCGCATCGAGCGCGTCGCTTTCGCCTCGAACGGTGAGCAGATCGTCGGCGAGCTCTATCTGCCGGAGGATCTGGACGCGGCGAAACTTCGGCCCGCGCTGGTCGTGACCGGCGCCTGGATGACGGTAAAGGAACAGATGCCGGCCCGCTATGCCCGCGAGATGGCCGACCGCGGTTTCATCGCCTTGACCTTCGATTTTCGCGGCTGGGGCGAAAGCGGCGGCGTGCGCCGCCAGTACGAGGATCCTAACGCCAAGATCGCCGACATCGAAGCGGCGGTCGCCTATCTCGCGACCCGGCCCGAGACCGATCAGGACCGCATCGGCGGGCTCGGCATTTGCGCCAGCTCCGGCTACATGGTCACCGCTGCGGCCGAAAACGTCGCGATCAAGTCGGTCGCCCTCGTTGCGCCCTGGTTGCAGGATGCCGAAGGGGTCGAGCAGACCTATGGCGGCGGGGACGGTGTCGCCAGGCTCGAGGCCGCGAGCGATGCGGCCGAGGCGGAATATCGCCGCACCGGCAAACAGGCATTCCTGCCCGCTGCTAGCTTGACCGACGAGCGCGCGGTCATGTTCAAGGTGCCTTACTACACCGAACCCGATCGCGGCATGCTCCCGGCCTGGCGCAACGAGGCCGATCCCGCCTTCTGGCGCGGCTGGTTGAGGTTCGATGCAATCCAGGCTGCTCCGCGCCTGCACCAGCCTTTTCTGATGGTGCATAGCGAGGCGGCTGCCATTCCGCAGGGCGCGCACAAGTTCTACGCGCGGCTGACCAGTTCCAGGCAGGAGATGTGGCTAGACAATGTCACCCAGTTCGATTTCTACGATCGTGCCGCGCCGGTGAAGGCGGCGAGCGATGCCGTCGCCGCGCACTTCCGCGCAACGCTGGGCGGTGCAGGGGAGGCGGGACAATGAGCCTCGTCACCCGCCGGTATGTCTTGGCCTCCGCGGTTTCAGCCGCGATGATTTCCGCCGTCTCGGCGCCCGCCTCGAGCGCTCCGGGAGATGCGCTGACGGTCGAAGACAGGATCGTGATCGCCGAGGCAGTTGCCGGGATCGGCCTCTATGCCGATCTGCGTGAATGGAACCGGGTCAAATCCTATTTCGCGGCCCGTGTCACGACCGACTATACCAGCCTCTTCGGCGGCGAGGTCACGACCAGCGGCCGCGACTCCCTGATCGCCCAATGGCAAGCGCTGCTGCCGGGCTTCGACGCCACCCAGCACCTCATCACCAACGTCATTGTCGAAGGCGCGGATAAGCATGCGGTTGCACGCAGCCATGTCCGCGCGACCCACTGGATCGGTTCCCGGTTCTGGACGGTCGGCGGCAGCTATCTACACCGGCTGGTGCGGACGTCGGAAGGTTGGCGCGTCAAGGCAATCTCCATCCGCCGCTTGTACGAAGAGGGAGATCGCGCCCTTTTGACCGCCGCTGCCGACCGGGTGAAGGCGGAGGCCAAATGAGTGTTCGGATTTGCGCATGCCCAGTCGCGCGGCGAGGTTGCTCGGAGCAACGGCAACGTGAATATTGATCGAATGTCGGGGCAGGCTTGGCGCATGCGGCATTAGTGCCGCCAACCGCGGAGACAGGACATGACCCTTTCACTGCAGGAGGTTTCCGATCGGCTTGAGATCGAACAGCTGCTTGCTCGCTATTGCTACGCTGTGGACGATCGCGACTGGGAAGCCTATCGGAAAATATTCACGCCCGACGCCGTGCTTGACGACACTGTAACAGGTGGAATCAGGAGCGGTGTGGATGAGCATGTTGCTTATATGAAAGGCGCCCTATCGAAGATATTGATCTCGCAGCACGCCATTTCAACAATCCTTCTTGATCTCCGAGGGGATGAGGCCAGCGCGCGCGTGCATTGTTCATGCCCGATGGTGGTCGACCTCGGCGAAGGCAAAAGGCAGGTCTTCTTCCAAGGGCTCTGGTATCGCGACCGCGTCATACGCACGTCCGAGGGCTGGCGCATAAGTGAACTTGTCGAGGAAGGCTATTGGAATCACAATTTGCCGGAGGGGTTCACGTTCTGACGTCTGTTACGCGCTGTGCTGGATCCGCCACGGACGCTGTTTTCAGACGTGGCAGCTACTGGCGCAACACGGTGTTCTTGGTGCCTTCTTCGACCTGGTCGATGACCAGCAGCTTGACCGGATCGGCGCCGACATTGGTGGCCTGATGCCACTGCCCGATCATCTCGATGATGAAATCACCTGATTTGTAGGTGTTGCTCTTGCCGGTTTCGACGTTGGTGACCTGAAGCGTGCCGGCCTCGACATAGGCATAGCGCGGAAACGGATGCTTGTGGACCGGCAAAGTGGCGCCCGGCGCGATCTGATAGGCCGAGACCAGGACCTGCACGTTCTTCTGCGGCAGCGTGATCGGCTGGCCGGACGCAGTCTCGGTGCGAGAGGCAAGCGGGGTCACGACAACCGGCGTCCCGCTGGCGTCCAGCGCCTGGGCGTTGTTTGCAAACAGTGCAGCCGCGAGCAGCAGCGTCGGCGCCAAGATTATTCGCATGATTCCCCCCGAGCTGCGTCAGCATTGCGCAGCACGCATTGGCGCGCAAGCTTGTCTGTTGAGGAGCGCCTTATCCAGCTCTTCTAAACATGCCCGGCGTCATGCCATGCATGGCCCGGAACGTACGGGAGAGATGGCTCTGGTCGGCGAAACCTGCCGCGATAGCGGCGTCGGCGAGGCCAAATCCCTGTTCGATCAGCGCGCTCGCCCGGCGCAATCGCCGGTCGCGGATATAGGCCACCGGCGTCAGGCCGATCGCCTTGTTGAAGTCGCGGATGACCTGGAACCGGGTCACGCCACCCGCACCGGCAAGCCGCTTGAGGTCGAGCTGCGAGCCGAGCTCGCTTTCGACAAGGTCGCGATAGAGCGAAAACCTCCGCTGCGATCCGGAGCTTTCGACCTCCTCGGCCTGTCCGCTCGAGTCGCCATGCCGAACGATCAGCCGTCGCAGCGCCACGAGCAGGGACGTCTCGGCCGTCATTGTGTCTGGGGATGTCGAGCCCTGGTGTGCGGCCGTCAACGCTGCGGCGAGATTGTTGTCTTCGATAGTCGCGCGCGAAAACACCGGAGCGCCGTGCCAGCCGAGTTCGCGGGCAAGTGCGGTCATCAGCGGCACCGAGGGATAAAACGTCCGGTAGGCCCAGCCTTCGTCCGCCCCGCGTTCGCCGTCATGCCACTCCTCTGGATTGACGACGGCAATGGCGCCTGCCGGGGCGAGAACGCTTTGACGGCCGATGCGAATCCGCTCGCAGCCGGAGGTGATCAGGGCGATCACATAGGTCGGGTGTGTGTGCAAGTCGTAGCGGTGCCGGGTGAAGCGCGCTTCGAACAGGCCAAGGTCGGGGAAGCACGGATGGCGCCAGTATTTCCCGGTCTCCGCCGCTTGGTTTGTCTTTGCCATAGTCAATCCGGTTCAAGACGCTTTTCGTCGGGCCTTCTATGGCAGCAGGATCAAGCCACGCCGCCCATTGCCGGTGTGAGAGGAGGTATCATGTTGCATAATGACCCCATCGCCGCGCTGACACCAGAGGTCATAGGCTGGCGGCACCATATCCATGCCAATCCGGAGCTCGGATTCAATGAATACGAAACGGCGCGTTTCGTTGCAGAGAAACTGCGCTCCTTCGGCCTCGACGAGGTGCATGAAGGGATCGGCGGCACCGGGGTCGTCGGTGTCCTGCGCAGCGGTGGCGGCACACGCGCCATCGGCCTTCGCGCCGAGCTCGACGCGCTTCCGGTGCTGGAGAAAACCGGCTTGCTCTATGCTTCGAGGAGAGAGGGCGTGATGCATGCCTGCGGCCATGACGGCCACACCGCCATGCTGCTCGGCGCTGCCAAATTGCTCAGCGAGTCGCGCACCTTCGACGGCACCGTCACTTTCATCTTCCAGCCGGCCGAGGAAAACGAAGGCGGCAGCATGCGCATGATCGAGGACGGCCTGTTCAGGCGCTTTCCGGTCGAGGCGGTCTATGCGGTACACAACTGGCCGGGCGTCAGGCTGGGGACGATCGCGGCCCGTGCTGGTGCGCAGATGGCGGCCGTCGACAATTTCGAGCTGACTTTCGAGGGTCTTGGCGCGCATGCCGCGATGCCGCAGCTCGGCGATGACCCGATCCTGGCAGCGGGCGCCTTCGTGCAAGCCGTCCAGCGCATCGTCAGCCGCACGGTCGACCCGCAGAGCGCGCTTGTCGTCAGCATCACGCAGATCCATGGCGGCAATGTCGGCAACATCGTGCCGGGCAAGGTCTGGCTGCAAGGCACCTGCCGCTTCTTCGAGCCCGGCCTTTCCAACCACTGCGAGACGCTGATTGGCGAGATCGCACAAGGCATCGCCGCCGCGCATTCGCTCAAGGCAAGGTTCGACTACCGGAAGGGCTATCCGCCACTGATCAACACCGCGGACGCGACGGCCCGCGCCGTCGAGGCGGCGGCATCCGTCGTCGGCCGGGAGAATGTCATGACCGAGTTCAGTCCCAGTCTCGGCTGCGAGGATTTCGCTTTCATGATCCGTGAGGCGAGCGGCTGCTATGCGTGGATCGGTGCCGGCGAGGTCGGCCCGGGCGAAGGCCTGCACGGCGACCGCTACGTCTTCAACGACGAGATCGTGCCGACGGTGATGCGCTACTACGTCAGCCTCGTCGAGCAGACGCTTGCCGGCAAAGTATCTGAGCTGAAATGAAGACGTCGGTCTGGGGGCCGCAGGTATTTCCCAAGTCTCGGCAAGCTTTGCAGAGGAGATAATCGACTACGTCAGAGACCCGCTATCGCAGGGCAATAGCGGGCCTAGTCCTTCTACAGCAGTTTTTCCGGCGTGATCGGCAGCTCCCGGATCCGCTTGCCTGTAGCGTCGAAGACGGCATTGGCAACCGCTGCGGCAACGCCGGTGGCGCCGAGCTCGCCGATGCCCTTGCCGCCAATCGGGCTGGCATGCTCGTCCACCTCGTCGACGAAGTGGATAATGATGTCGCCGGGAATGTCGGCGTTGACCGGAATGGCAACCCCTGAAAGGTTCTTCGACAGGAACCGCCCGAGCACCGGTTCGTGCCTGCTCTGCTCCATCGCCGCCATGCCCCAGCCCCAGATGATGCCGCCCGTCATCTGGCTGCGTGCGGTGCGGGGATTGACGATGCGGCCGGCGCTGTAGCTGCCGACGGCGCGACGAAGCCTGAGCAGGCCGAGCCCCGGATCGACGCCGACCTCCATGTAAATCGCGCCGAAAGTGCGCATGGCGAGGCCTTTGCCATGCTGCGCCGGATCGAACGAGCCGGAGCCGATGATCTCGCCGATGTCGGTATGACTCATCACGTCGGCGATCGTCTGACCGCCGGCAGCGCCTTTGCGGCGAATATGGCCGTCTTGCATCTCGACCTCGTCGGGCGGCAGATTGGCAAGACGGGCAAGCTGCGAACGTGCATCTTCGGCGGCTGCGAGCACCGCCGCGCCCACCCCCATGGTCGACGATGAGCCATAGGTCGGACCCGCCTCCGGCAGCTGTGTATCGCCCATTTCCAACTCGATCCTCTCCATCGGCAGGCCCAGGACATCGGCTGCGATCTGCGGAAAGATGGTGAGTGTTCCGGTCCCTATATCCTGGGTGCCGGTGCGGATGAGCACCGTGCTGTCCCTGTGCAACCTGACCTCGGCTGCAGGCGTCGGGTGGCGGAAACAGCCCATGCTACAGGTCGCCATGCCGTAGCCGATCAGCCAATCGCCATCGCGTTGCGGCTTGCGCGGGCGCTCGCGCCAGCCGAACAGGCGGGCGCCTTCCTCATAGGCCTCGCGCAGCTTCTTCGACGACCAGGGCTGGCCGGTGGCCGGATCCGTGTCCGCATGGTTGATCAGACGCAGGTCGAGCGGATCGATGCCGAGGCGGTGGGCGAGCTCGTCCATCGCGCTTTCGAGGGCCCAGGTGCCGGGACCCTCGACCGGCGCGCGCAGCGCCGTCGGCATGGCGACGTTCGCGCGCTCGACGCGCTGGCTGAGACGCATGGCCGGCGTGGCGTAGAGACCCTTCGAGGCTTCGGTGGCGAACTCGACGAAATCGTCGGTGACGGTGGTCAGGTTGACCACGTCCTGTTGCACGGCGGTCAGCTTGCCCGACTTGTCCGCCGCCAGCACGATCTTCTGTGCCATGCGCGGCTGATAGCCGAGACAGGAATAGGCATTGGCGCGGCTGAGCGCCAGCCTGACCGGGCGCTGCATGATGCGCGCCGCGGCGGCGGCCAGCACCTGATGCGGCCAGATCCAGCCCTTGCCGCCGAAGCCGCCGCCGGTATGGCGGGAAATCACGCGGACCTTCTCGGCCGGGACATTCATGCGGGCCGCAACCACCTGGCGGACACCGTAGACGTGCTGCGTGGCGTCGTGCAGCGTCAGCTCTCCGTCGTTCCACTCGGCGAGCGTCGCCGAGGGCTCCATGGCGTTGTGATGGCGCGACGGCTGCAGGTAGACGGCTTCGACCATGGCGGCTGCGTTGCTAAGCCCGCGGTCGACCTCGCCCTTCGTAAACGTCGGCTCCAGGAACAGAAAGCCGCTCTCCCTCGGCACGACCGCAGCCTTGTCGATTGCGGTCCATTCGGGTGGTGCCGGCAATTCCGGCTCGGCGAACTCGTAGCGCAACGAGACGCGGCGGGCGCCGGCTTCCGCCGCCTCCAGTGTCTCGCCCAGCACAATGGCAAGCGGTTGGCCCTCGTGACGTATCTCGTCGCTCTGCATGGGCATGAAGCTCTGCGCCGCCGGCGGACCTTCGGCTTGCTGCGTCTGCGTATCCGGCTCGGCCCTTGGCGATGCGAACCGGCCGAATTTGGGCATGTCCTCATGCGTGAGCACGCGCACGACGCCTTCCTCGGCGAGCGCGTCGTCGACCATGATCGACGTCACGCGGCCGGCGGGAACGGGCGCGGTCACCAGCACTGCATAGAGCAGGTCGGGGGCAAAGTAGTCGGCCGCATAGCGGGCGCGGCCGGTAACCTTGACGCCGCCGTCAGGGCGGGCAACAGGCTGGGTGATCATCATGACGGCATCCTCGCTGCTCTTTCGATCGCCCGCAAAGCGGCGGTCTTGGCCAGTTCGATCTTGTAGGCGTTCTGCGACAAGGGACGCGCTTCGGCGAAGGATTGCTCGATAGCGGTGCTCAATGCCTCGCGATCGCCGATTTCGGCACCGGCGAGCTGGTCCTCGGCGGCGCTCAGCCGCCACGGCCGCAGCGCGACGGACCCCAGCGCCACGGCAGCCCGACGAATGGTCCGGCCGTCCATCTCCAGCACCGCGGCCGCGGAGACGATGGCATATTCGTAGGATTCGCGCTCGCGCACCTTGAGGTAGGCCGATCGCGGCGCCGGTGCCGGCAGCTCGATTGCCGTGATCAGTTCGCCTTGCTGCAACACATTGTCTGCCTCGGGCCGCGTGTCGGGAAGCAGGTGGAATTCGGCTGCCGGAATGCGCCGGCCGCCGCTGCGGTGCGCGGTGACGATGACTGCATCAAGTGCTGCCAGTGCCACCGCCGGGTCGGATGGCTGGGTGGCGATGCAATCCTCGGTCCAGCCGAATATCGCGTGATTGTCGTTGATGCCATGCAATGCCGAGCAACCGGAGCCGAGCCGACGTTTGTTGCACGGCAACTGCTCTTCGGCACGGAAATAGGCACAGCGCGTCTTCTGCAGCAGATTGCCGCCGATCGTTGCGAGGTTTCTCAGTTGCGGCGACGCCGCGTTGAGGATCGCCTGGCTCAACACCGGATAATCGCGCATGACCAGCGCATGCTGCGCGACGTCGTTGAGATGCGTCAGCGCGCCGATCCTCAAGCCGCCGCCGGGCAGTGCCTCGACCTGATCCAGCCCGTCGAGGCGGGAGATATCGATGATCCGCGCCGGCCCGGCAATCCCAAGGCGCAGCCAGTTGAGCAATTCGGTGCCGCCGGCGAGAAAGGCGCTGTCCGGCGCCGCTCCGGCCGCGATCGTTTCGCCCAGGCTATCGGCGCGCGCATAGACGAATGGGGTCATTGGCTCGCCCTCCCAGCCGCTGCGCGCACCGCCTCGACGATTTGCGGATAGGCCGAGCAGCGGCACAGATTGCCGCTCATCCATTCGCGGATCTCGGCGTCGGAGCCGGTATGTCCCTCCTCGATCAGCGCCGCCGCCGACATCACCTGCCCGGGCGTGCAGAATCCGCACTGGAAACCATCATGATCGATGAACGCCTGCTGCACGGGATGAAGCGCATCGCCGTCCGCCAGGCCCTCGATCGTCGTGACCTCGCGTCCCTCGGCGGACACGGCCAGTATGATGCAGGCATTCACACGCCGTCCGTCGAGATGCACGGTGCAGGTGCCGCACTCGCCGAAATTGCATCCCTTTTTCGTTCCGGTCAGATGAAGCCGCTCGCGCAACAGGTCGAGCAGCGTGACGCGGGGATCGAGATCGGAAAGGCTGTGGTCCTCGCCGTTCACCCGCAACCGCAGTAGGTGCCGATCGTGGAAGTCCATTGGGGGTACCTCGAAGCACATGCCGTCCTAGTCGCAGGGACTCGTCCAGCAATCAGCCGCCCACCTGTCGAGGCGAAATAGGGCGGTCGATTTCGGGGGAAAGGCACTGCCGGTCACGGAAGGCGAAAAACGTTTGGGACCCCGCACGGGATGGGCTGAGAATGCCACGCCGCAAAAAGTGCACCGTCACCGTAGTTCAATACCGGCGCTCGCCTTCGTGGCCGCCTGTGTATCCTGCTGGCCACCTGTGCTGCATTCAAGTTAGCGAAACACGCAATCAACGAGCTAAAAGATTGATATGATGCCAGGGTTAACCGTTTCGTAGCCTAGGCGCGGCTCAAACTTGTCTTTGGGGATTGCGCCGGAGACAGTTCCGGTTGAACGGTAATCCACCTCTGTCTTCTTCTTTTTCTTGATCGTGCCTGACAAATCGGCACAGAGTTGCGTTGTTCCTTTTCTGGCTACCACCTTTTTCTCGTGCGCAACGGCGGCGGTGGATCCGGCAATCACAATTGCCGCGCACACGATGGCCAATCTCATCGAATTTCCTCCCCAAGCGCCGGCCTAAGCCGCGGTAGATCTACCGACACTGGGGCCGAAGCTCAGGTCGGCATCTTGGCCGAAGCGCATTATCGCCGAGCCGATTGGCTCTGGCGCGTTATCAGCCTCTTTCAGGTAAAGCGTCTTCCTTCATTTGAGTGAAATCGAGCGATGGTTTCCCTTCGAACGCAGAATTACGGTGACAGTGCACTTTCGCTATGTTGGCCCGCTGCGGGCCTCAGCTGGATTAACCAGCTTCCTGGGCGGAGCATGGGCCTGCTCAATTGTGTTTTGACTATTTGGCTGCACGGGCGCGTAAAATATCCGGTTCGCCCAGTTGTGGGCGGACTAACTCAGGGAGGATAATGTTATGAAGATGAATCGACGTAATGCTCTCGCCCTTGGTGCCACCTCGTTGTCGACCCCGCTATTGGTTGCATTGCCGACTCCGGCAGCGGCCAAGACCTACGGTCCGACTGATGGCAAAGAGATTTTTCCCGGCGTTCGGCTCGTCGAACTGGGAACACGAGACTCCCATATCAAGGGGTACAAGAAAATCGCGATGGAAGACGTCGTGTATCAGCCAAAGGGATCTAGCCCGCTGGGGGATGTCATGGCCGACGACATGGTCTGCACGGTCACTGAAGGCGAGCTGCAGGTCACGGCCGGGGATATACAGTTCACAGCCAAGGAAGGCGATGTATGGAGCTGCGGTAAGGGTAGCACGAAGGAGGCTGCTACGAACAACGGGACAGTGGTCGCCGTGATGCGGGTGATTAACCTCAAGGCTGAATAAAGCCAAGTTGGCGATCGTGGGCGCAATCCGCGCCCGGGTGGAATCTTGCGGGTTAGCGATCTAACCGGCCAGCGCCATTCCAGTGCCAACGCCGATGGCAGAGGCCCATTAGAAGCTTCCCGGCCAGATCGATGGCCAAGACGCGGATGGCTCCCCAAACGTCTGCACGGGGGGCCTTATCGCGCTGGCAAGATCGTCAAACGTCGTTTCCATTCCTGGAGTCTAGATCGACACCGGGAATCTCTGAATTCCCCTGTTTGTTGTCCGCTAATTCAGCATGTCAAAGCAGCGGCTTCTTGCGCTTCGGCGGCCTGTACTTCTCGACCAGCCTGACCTTATCAATATCGTAAGCATCATTCGAACGAACACTTTTCGTCTACGAGGAGGGAAGGGAATGCGGTCGGTGGCGCTCTCAATACCTACACATAGCCGGCCGTCAGCAGTGGTGACGATGGCACCGTTCGCGGAGCCGGTTGCCGTTAAAAAATGTCGCGTTCGCGGAAGATATTTCGGATAACGCACCCACCTAGAAAGCACGGCAACTGCTTTCCTTGTGCCTCGCATAAGGCCTCAGCTGGGTTAACCAGCTCCCTGCGCGTCATTTGCCGATATAGGCGGCCAGCTCGTCAGGCGTCCCCATGGGAAAGGCCTGTTTCAGATGGTCGAGGAATGCGGAGACGCGGGCGCTCAGCAGCCGCCGAGAGGGATAGAGCGTCCACAGGGCGATGTCGGGTCGATCGAGATCCCCCCAATGTACCAGTGTTCCGTCCGCCAGATCATGGCTCACCAGCGACACAGGTAGGCGCGCCGCGCCGACGCCCGCTCGTACCGCATCCCGGACCATGATGAGTGACGACAGCGCAAGGACCGGCTCGATCGCGATTGTTGACCGGCCAGTGGGCGTCTTCACGTCCCAAGCCCCTCGATCGGCTGTCGAACGCATGACGGCCGGGGTCGCCAGACCGTCCGCCGGCCGGGCGAGGTGAGGACTTGCCACGACCACCAGTCGATCACGCAGAAAGGCTCGCCCAACGAGGCTCTCATCCGGATCCGGATTGACCCGGATCACCAGGTCAAATCCCTCTTCGATCATGTCGACGGCGCGGTCTTCGGTCGTGACCTCGAGCCTTACCTCCGGGTATTTCAGGGCGAAGCCGGCAGCGATCTTCCCCATCGCGGTCTGTGAGAACAGCACTGGGGCGCTGATCCGCAACCTGCCTCGCGGCCTTTCGCCGCCTGAGGCGATCGCGGCCGCTGTCTCTTCGAGCTCGGAAAGCAACCGGCCCGTGCGCTCGAAAAGCGCACGTCCTTCTTCCGTCAGCTTCAACGCGCGGGCGCCACGCTCGAACAGCCGTAGATCCAGACTGGCCTCCAGCTCCGCCACGCGTCGGGACAAGGTTGCCTTCGGGCGCCCGGCAGCGCGGGCGGCCTTACCGAAGCCCCCGTGGCGGGCGACCAGATTGAAATCGGCAAGGGCAAGTAGATCCATATGTTCCACCAATGAGACGGCGTGTCCAAATATAACGCCTACCGACACAAATGTGGATCACTAATTTCTGAGCAGCCATCCGGCTCAACTCAGGAGTAACCCCATGACCATTCTCGTTACCGGCGCGACCGGCAATGTCGGCCGCAACGTAGTCGAACAGCTCGTGAAGCGTGGCGCCCATGTGCGCGCTTTGGTTCGCGATCCCTCCAAGGCCAATTTCGCCGCTGGCGTAGATGTCGTGCAGGGCGACCTGCTCGATGTCGATTCCCTACGCAAGGCCTTCTCCGGCGTCTCCACCCTTTTCCTGCTGAACGCGGTGGTGGCCGACGAATACACCCAGGCGCTGGTAGCGCTGGCCGTTGCCCGCGAGGCCGGCATCGAGCGGATCGTCTACCTGTCGGTGATCCACAGCGACCTCTACGTCAACGTGCCGCATTTTGCGGGCAAGTTCGGCGTCGAGCGGATGATCGAGCAGATGGGGCTCAACGCCACCATCCTGCGGCCCGCCTACTTCATGAACAACGACATCACAATCAAGGACGTGGTGACCGGCTACGGCATCTATCCTATGCCGATAGGAGCCAAGGGCGTGGCCATGATCGACGCGCGGGACATCGGCGAGATCGCCGCGATCGAACTCATCCGCCGCGAGCAGGCCGCCGCGCCGCTCCCGTTCGACCGCATCAACCTGGTCGGCCCCGACACGCTGACCGGCGCGGATGTCGCGGCCATCTGGACGGACGTCCTCGGACGCCAGATCACGTATCCGGGCGACGACACCGCCGGGTTCGAGCAGAACCTGCGGCAGTTCATGCCGAGCTGGATGGCCCTCGACATGCGCCTGATGGCGGAGCGCTTCCTCACGGATGGCATGGTCCCCGATGCCGGCGATGTCGATCGGCTGACCGCGCTGCTGGGCCGGCCGTTGCGCTCCTATCGCGACTATGCGGCCGCAATTGCCGTCTGAGCCCCATCACCGACGTTCTGTCCAGGAGACATATCATGATTTACTCGACCGCTACCGTTCCGGTGAATCCACGAGGCGAGACCAAGCTGACCCGTGCGCAGATATGGCAGGGCCTGGAACTCAAGGCGCGCGACGCCCGCCTGTTCCTGCCCGCAGGCCTCTGCACCCGTTGCGACGTCGTGGAGGAGAGCGCGACCCACTTCGTGCGCGAAGCTATGATCGCCGGTACTGATCTGCGCGAGATCGTGACGCTTGAGCAGGAAGCAAGGTCACCTTCTTCCAGGCGACCGGTCCGCGCGAAGGCGCGGAAATCGCCTTCATAGCTAGTGGTCGGGTCATTCACATCAGTTGCGCCAACGGCAATTGCAACCAGCTGGTGAGCGAGCTGCTTTATAAGCACGGACGAAACGCAAAGCCAGTCCGTCAAAACGCGGGTGTAGATGACGTACTGCTTCACGGCTTTGTCCAGTTCAAGCGTTGTGCCTGACAAGGTGGTGGCCGAAGCATTGTCTAACGTCAACGTTCGTTGTGCTTGACAAGAACCGCAAGATTGAATGGAGGGGCACTGTTTGGTCTGACGGCGAGCCGAGTAGCGACGAGCCTCGCATGGGCCTGGTCCATCCCGCCAAAGTCGAAAGTAGGGTGTTCGTTGCGGGAACGGAAGGTCGACGCTGCGGAAGGGGGCATGGGGGTCTTCGCGCGAGCGGGTTATCCGATCCCCCGCTCAGAAATTTCTACCAAACATTCCTGACGGTTACGGCCCGAGCATTGTACGGTTCTTACATCCTGTTGATGTCGGTCAGGGAGAGAGTACTGTCGTCTCTTCGGCGTGCCCCTCGGGGATGGTCGGATGAGTGTCGTTCAAAGTGTCAGTCCAATTCTACATCAGGCTATTGCTGCACTCCTGAACGGGGCGGCTCGCGGAGACATTGTCTCGATCAAGGCTGCAATAGAACGAGTCCGCGTGACTGCGCCTAATCTGCGGGCATCTGACGAAGAGCTAACTGAGGCTATCCTTGAGGTAGCTTCCGCCACTGGCCTGTTCGTGTGTTTCGACGGCCGGGAGTAGCTCTCAGCCACGCGCCTCACTAATCCGCCTAACGTTCCCCCCCAGCATTCCAGGAATTTTGCTCATTGTGGCCCCGCGAGAGGGGGCGCGCGGTCCTGCTTGATCTTCGTAATTAGCAGGAACAAATCCGCTCGCGGTGCAGTTCGGTCCTTTTAAGCATGCAGGCCCGAACATGGCTGAAATCGATAAAGCCAAACAGAAGGTTATTGCCGAAGTTGTGCGGCGGTGGATCACTTCAGAGGTAATCCGCAATTACCTTCGCAACCTGCTAAATCTGCCTGTAGAAAGGGGAACTGCCGGCTGAGCAAAGGTATTTGCTGGAGGAACTTGATAGGGCCGACAAAGAGTGACGTATGGCCCCCCACTGGTTCAACCCTCCGGTCCCCGTCAAGACACAGCGTACCGGGATCATTCGCAACGTCAACAACGCCGAGACAGCCGGCGAGGAGCTGATGAAGTGGACCAAGCGTGGCCCTTGCTGGGACCTCGCGGTGCGCGTTTGCATGGCCGTGATATTCGACGAGATGGAACCCGAGGAGGCCCGCAAAGCATTCCTGGCTGCCGCGATGGAGGAGGGGACGTTAATTCCCCCAACGACAAATAGCTAAATTGTTTTGCGGTATAAGGTTCTATGTGTCTCTGACCAACACCGCCTTCCAGAAAGGAGCCCGCCGCCGGTGAGGGACAGGCGACGGACCCCCTCAGCGGCTGCATCCACGAAGACTCGACCGCTGCAAGTTCTAACCCCGCGAGGGCCTACATCGTTCCCTACAACCTGGGTTGGTCGGCAGGCTTGTGCCGCTCTAAGTTCCCCTTATGGCAACCCATTGGTTCTCCCCTCCGGTTCCTGTGACGACTGACCGTGCCGGTATGACCCGGAACGTGAACAACGTCGAGGCAGCCGGACAGGAGCTGATGAAGTGGACCAAGCGTGGCCCCAAATGGAACCAAGCGGTGCGCGTCTGCATCGCCTGCATTTCCGACGAGATGGAACCTGAGGAGGCACGAAAGGCATTCTTGGCTGCTGCCGAGGAGGAGGGGTGCTGCGCTCGTCTGATTAGGGCCGAATGTGCCAGTTACCCGAGCCCAGTTCCCAAACATTCCTGATCCCTAATGCAACCATTCCCTGATCTCCGAGTTGCGCGACAGGCGGGGAACCTCGGCCGACATGACAAAGCGCGACAAAGCTGGGCATAAGTCCCTTGCGGACGCCGTTCGGCAGTTGATCGGAACCGAAGACAATCGTCGTCATGTACAGAAGCTGTTTGGGCCAGTCGAAACAGAGCTAACCCCAACCCTAGCTTCATTACTTGAGGCGATTGGTAAGGCCAGAGACGACGAAACTCCCTAGCCGCTCTAAGTTCAGCCTCATGGCAACCCTCGGCATTGGCGCCGACTTGCTGGAGCTTTTCATGAAGGCCCGCGATGCAGGCTGAGCCGGACGAGGAAGATCAGCGCTGACCTACCGTTCCAGGGCGGGCCTCGGGTAAGGCATTTCAGATTTAAAAGGAAGGTCGGTTAATACCCCTCGGCGTCAGGCTTGACAGCGGTCCCATGTCGATTGTGAGTGCCGCCTTCCTCCTCTATGCGCGTGATCTCGCCGGCAAGCTCGATCTGCTGACCTCTCTTGATCTTGGACGTGCTGTCCACGATGCAATGCGGGAAGCCGTAGCTCGGAATCGAGACGCTTGTCCGGTCCTCAGTGACCCGCCTACGTATCGTGGCCGTGATCGCAACCAGTGCCCCGCGCCAGACGCTTGAGTCTGGAGCGGACGGTGCCTAGTCAAGATATTGCTAATATACATTCGGCCTGCAAGCTTCGCCGTTGGCGAGGCGGCCCAGCGGCTTGGTTGCGGGGGGGACGGCAGCTAGAGGCCGCTGGGCCTTGACGACCAGCGAGCTTAAGAGGAGGCCCTGTGCTGGCTGGTCAAAACCTTGCGCTTAGGGCAACGGAAAAGCATCATTCGAACGAACACTTTTCGTCAACGAGGAGGGAAGGGAATGCAATCGGCGGCGCTTACCCATTACATAGCCGGCCGTCAGCAGTGGTGACGACTGACACAGTTCGTGGAGTGGCGAGCGGAATCGTCGCTCAGCAATTACATTCTTCCACGATAGGGAATCCCAGACGCAGTGACCATGGTCTTGGCGTTGTCAAAACCGTGGTGTCAGCCAAAACAATGAAAACGCCGGAGCCTCTACGCCTTTGAAAAATATTGGCTTCCCGGGCCGGACGAAACTGCGAACTATGAGCTGCCGATTCCTCTCAAAACTGCGCCGCAGCCCGCCATCAAGACTCGCAAGCGTGACCGGGAGCGCGCCGTGCGCCTCCGATCAACCGGTGGGCCAAAACCATCTTTGAGGCAACGGGCAGTCGCACTCGCGAAGGAACGAGGCGTTGTGCGCACACACGATCTCACAGACATCGGCGTTCCCCGCTGTTATCTAACCCGGATGTGCGAGGGAGGGGCCGCTAATCAAGGTTCGCTATGGAGTCTACTGAGCAGCAGACGGGGAGGCGGCATAATTACCTTATGCGCGCCTGTTGGAACAACGTGATTGCGGCAAGGAGCGGACGTTGCCCCGCCTATGCGGCTTGCTCACTCTAGCGTCGGGGCGGTCCGCAGACCGTTGAATCGAAAAATCGCTACGAAGCCCACGGGCAGACCTTAGCCTCCCGCGCTGAGCATTTCGACGATTGTTAAATCCAAAGAATCACCACAGGACGGTGGCCGTCGAGCGAGTTTTTAGCAGCCCATTTCCGCAGCCTGTTAATGTGCAACTTGGGAAGCTGCCGACATCAATTCCTCGGGATTCGGCGCTCTGAAGGTGTTGAGGCCATCCTCCAGAACTTCAGTGAAGTTCCAGCGTACGATGCCCGCCCGGTCGATTAGGAACTGACCGACAAGCTGCGCCTGGCTGGAAGCCATCGCCTGCTGATCGACGTCCGTAATCTCATAACCTTCCTTCTTGTTAAGAAATTCATTCATTGCCATGACGTCCATAGGCTCGGGCAACTCGCCCGGGAGATGGAACGGTATCGCCATGACCGTGTCCATCCCGACCTCGCGCAAGCCGAAAGCACGGTGCGAGGCTCGCTCCGGGTCGGATGCGGCGAGAAGATCGGGTGCCGGGTGGTAACGGAAATAGAGCCGCGCCCGCTCGACCGGCGTATTGACCACAGCCAGGCATTCGACGCCTTTCTCACGCAGGGCCGGCTTAAGTTGCGCCATCGCCGCGACATGGCGCCGGCAGAACGGACAGTGCAGGCCTCGGAACAAACCGATCAACAACGGGCTACGGTCTCGAAAATCATCGAGCGCGATCTTGCCTTCGCGTGAGATCGCATTGAGCACAACATTCGGTGCCCGGTCGCCCGGCTGCAGCGGGCGGTCAACACTACTCGTGGACATGGCCAACCTCCTCGCCCTGGGTCAGTCAGGGAAGCAGCACACCTAGCGTTTCGGAGGCGATCAAGTGCTGGGGGCGAAAGCTTCCTGTGCCAAGGCAATAGCTTTCGACCTCAGCCATATTGCCGAGGTCGAGATTACGCGCGTTGCAAGCCCATCATAACACGAAAAAGCATCTGCGTCGCCAGTCCTGCGATCGGCTTGCGAAGAATAGGCGGGGCGGGCGAGGCCGCTATTCTGCGCTTGATTTCATCTGTCCTCGATGCTCTGACACGAGATCGAAGCGTAGGGAAAAATCGCACGCCGGCCTGCAAAATCGCGACTTGGCGTAGAAAAGGCGATGGCTCCCCGGGCCGGATTCGAACCAGCGACCAACCGGTTAACAGCCGGTTGCTCTACCACTGAGCTACCGGGGAACAGAGGCTCTCATGTGAGTGGGGCAGCCTATAGCAAACCCGTTTCGGCTTTGCAAAGAAGCATTTCGCATTTTTTCGGTGCTTTTTGGCGCAGGGCTTTCTGGCAATGGCCGGCGAGCGCCCTCATATGAGCTGTCTCTCGCCTGTCGGGGAACGGAAAAGGCCGTTGCGGCTTTCTCCGGCTGATGGTGCTACTGATGCAAACGGATCGACATTTCACATGACGGCAATGAGCGACGAACAGCCACCGGCCCGGAAAATCTCGGTCTTCGGCCGCCAGTTCACCATGCCGCGCTCGCGCGGCCTCAGGATTGCGATCGGCGTCGTGCTGATCATCGGCGGCATTCTCGGCTTCCTGCCGATCCTTGGGTTCTGGATGGTGCCGATCGGATTGCTGGTGCTCTCCTACGAATTCGCATTGGTGCGTCGTCACCGGCGCCGCTTCGTCGTCTGGTGGGAGCGACGGCGTCGGCCGGATTGAGGTTGCCCCGCTGACAGGCCGACAACAGGCAATTGTTTGAGAGCGGCATGATCCTTCTTGACATCATCGAGACTGGTCGAAGCACCCTTCCAGACGTTCGCAAAGCTCCTTGAGAACGGCGGTAGCCGATGCCAGCCGCGCCCGGTCGCGCGGCGGCAGGCTGTTTGCGCCTTCTATACTGAGGCGGTCGATGGCATAGCGCACAAGCTCTGCAGACTGCGACAATCCGCGCGGTGTGCCGTCTTCCGTAGCTGCTCGACGCATGGCGGAGCCTCCTATCTGCCCAACGTGGCCGCCGGGATCGGGTTCCTCTCGCCGAGAATCGTGCTTAACGATAAGCTAATATGTTATTGCTAGCATGGTATTGCGTTGATAAGCAGTGCCTCGATGTCGGAAGAACCGTTGGGAATGCATGGTGGCCGCTTGACGGCATTTTCGCCGCAACCTATTGGAGCCGGGTGGAACGCCGGGAGCAATGAGGCCTCGTGGCGGAGTGGTTACGCAGAGGACTGCAAATCCTTGCACCCCGGTTCGATTCCGGGCGAGGCCTCCAATGCCCGAGCTCCCGCGCGTCAGCGCCAGGGGGCTTCAGTTCCGGTCGAAACAGCCGCGGCCTTTGCGCGGCAAGCGGATGGTTGGAACATGAGCGCTGATTTTGCCGAACGCCGGGTGAAGATGGTCGACGGCCAGATCCGCACCACCGACGTGACCAGCGCGCCGTTGCTAGAGGCGATGCTTGTCGTGCCGCGCGAGGCCTTTGTCGGCGCCGGCCAGCGCGATCTCGCCTATATCGATGAGGACATCCGTATTGCCGATACGGCCGATGGCCCGCGCTATCTGATGGAACCGTCGCCATTGGCCAAGCTGATGCAGCTGGCCGATATCGGCCCAAGCGCTTCGGCACTCGATGTCGGCTGCGGCACCGGCTATGCGGCGGCGATCCTGTCGCGGCTGGCAAAGTCCGTGGTCGCGCTGGAAAGCGATCCGGCGCTGGCCGAAACCGCCACTTCGACGCTTGCCGCGCTGGGTTGCGGCAATGTCACGGTGGTCCAGGGGCCGCTGCCGCAAGGCCATGCTGCCAAGGCGCCTTACGACGTGATCCTGTTCGGCGGCAGCGGCGGGGAGGTGCCGGCGGCGCTGTTCGACCAACTTGCCGAAGGCGGCCGACTCGTCGCCGTGGAGGGGCAGGGCAATTCGGGCGTAGCCCGGCTTTTTTTTAAGACTGGAGGGGTTGTAACGGGAAGACGCGCATTTAATGCGGCAATTAAGCCACTACCTGGATTTGAACGCATTCCCGCCTTCGAATTCTGAGTGATTTTGCCTTGCAGCGAAGGCGCTGTCATGATCGCTTGCGTTTGAACAATCGTTGCTGATCTGCATAACCGGGTGTTTCTTGGGGGCTTTCAGCGGGGGAACGATAAAAAACGCGGCGCCGGCTGATCAGAGGAGAAGCCAGCGTGGCGCAGTTCCCGTGCAAAACGAATGAGGGAATATAACGTGCCGTCTGTACGCAAGTTGCTTTTTATCGCTGTCCTCGTTTCGGCGACCGCGCTTTCTCCATTGGCCGCCTCGGCCGAAACGATCATCGGGGCCCTTTCAAAGGCCTACCAAAACAATTCCTCGCTCAATTCGACACGCGCCGGCGTCCGCGTCACCGACGAGGGCGTTGCCATCGCCAAGTCCGGCTGGCGCCCGACCATCACCGGTTCCGCGGACATCGACTACACCAGCACCCACGTCAATGGTACCAGTCGAACCTCACGCATAACTACCGGCAACTTTGGCGTCCAGATCAATCAAACCCTGTTCGACGGCTTTCAGACCAGGAACAATGTCGCGGCCGCTGAAGCGCGGGTCAGCGCCTCGGTCGAGAGCCTGCGAAACACCGAAGAAAACACCCTTTTCAACGCGGCAAGTGCCTATATGGACGTCATCCGCGACCGCCAGATCGCGGTGCTGACCGAACAGAACCTGCAATTCCTGACCGAGCAGGCACGTGCGGCGCGTTCGCGCTTCGAGGTCGGCGAAGGCACGCGCACCGACGTCGCGCAAGCCGATGCTTCGCGCGCCTCCGCGGTGGCGCAGTTGAGCGCCGCCCGCGCGACAGCGCTGGCAAGTGCTGCGACTTATCGCCAGATCGTCGGCGACGAGCCGGGCAAGCTCAGGCCGGCTTCGCCGCTGTCGAAGCTGCTGCCGTCGAGTCTCGATGCGGCGATTGCGATCGCATCGGCCGAACATCCGGCCATCCTCGCCACCGAGCACCTGGTCGACGCGGCGGCGTTTTCGGTGAAATCGGCCGAAGGCGCGCTGCTGCCGCAGCTTTCGGCTAGCGCCGGCGTTTCCGGCGACTATCGCAACACGGTTCCGGGCGTCCTTGGGGCATCGCAGGATGGCACAAGGACGTCGGCGAACATCGGCGCGACACTGACCGTGCCGATCTATTCCGGCGGACGCACCTCAGCGACCGTGCGCCAGAACAAGGAATCGCTCAGCCAGGCGCGGATCGAAGTCGACGTGAGTCGCGACCAGGTGCGCCAGGCCGTGACATCGGCATGGACGCAATATACCGCCGCGCAGCAAAGCGTCACGGCCAACAGGCAGGTGGTCGCCGCCGCGCAGCTTGCCTTGAACGGCGTCATCGAGGAGCGCAATGTCGGCCAGCGCACCACGCTCGACGTTCTCAACGCGCAGGCGACTGTCATCACCGCCAAGATCAATCTTGCCAGTGCCGAGCGCGACGTTGTGGTGGCAAGCTATGCCATCCTCTCGGCAGTCGGTCATTTGTCGGCAGACCGCCTTGCGCTCAATGTGACGAAGTACAGGCCGGAAGAGCATTACAACGCCGTCAAGGACAAGTGGATCGGTCTGCGCACGCCGGACGGCCGCTGATCGCCAAGCCGTGTTTTCAGCCCGCGCTCGAACGACGCGCGGGCTTCCACTCCCGACCCTAATCTGTTGAAATCCAAGATGTCGCCAGATTGGGGATTCTCGCAGGGCGTTCCGTCGGTTACGCTGTCGCCATGATTCGAATCCGGCATTGCCGGACAGGAAATCTGAGAACGAGTCACAAGGGCGGCGGATGTGACGATGGCGACGGCAAGCAGCGTACAGCGCGAACCTTCCATGGAAGAGATACTGGCTTCCATCAGAAGGATCATCGAGGACAGCGATACCGGCCGCAAGCAGCCGGGCGACGCGGACGAGCTGCGCCAGGATCTGCAACCGGCGCCGGCAGCCGGACGGGCAGCGGAGGGCGATGCGTTCCGTTCCGAACTGCGCGGCGGACTGGAGATCGCCAAGCCGGCCACGCGGGCCGAGGTGCAGCCATCATCCGCGCCCGTCAATGCGTATACGGAAGTGCGTCCCGGCCCGGCAAAAGCGCCGGTCACTCTGGCTGAGGTGAACACCGCTCCCGAACCGCCCGCAAAGCCGGATCGGCCTGCGACGGCCAAGGCTGCCGAGACGACGGACACCATCATTGCCGATTGGCGGCGCGAGATCGCAGCGGTCGGCGACGCGATGGCCAAGCCGGACCGGGCCGAGCCACCCCGGACGCCGGACGCCGGGCCAAAAGCCGAGGTTTTCGAAGACGAGGCGACTGCTGGACCTGCGCCGGAGCCTTCTGAAAATGGGTCGCAGTCTTCGGAAAGCGGCCTGGAACCTTCGAAAATCGGCCCGGGACCTTCGAAAATGGGATTGGCGAGTTCGGCGGCCAGCGAGGCGCCGTACTCTCGGCCGGCGATCCTTTCGGAACATACGGGGCGGCAGGTTGCCGCCGCCTTCGGCGAGCTTTCAGACGCATTTGCCAGCCGCAGCAAGAAGACCTTCGACGAGATGGCCGAGGAGATGCTGCGGCCGATGCTGCAGGACTGGCTGGACAACAACCTGCCGACGCTGGTCGAGCGGCTGGTGCGCGAGGAAATCGAGCGCGTCGCGCGCGGCGCGCAGTAGCAATTCGGAGAGCCGCCGATGGGCGGCGCTCGACCGGCAAATCGTCGAAGTCGGCGCTGCCCGTCATCCGCCTGCCGGCACCCTCCCCGTATAGTGACGGGCAGAAGGGGCTGACCGCAACCCCGCCGCGTTTTCCGCAACGTTCGTGATTGGCGAAAGCTTCAGTACAGGAGTGCAGGCGTCTTTCTCCCCGTCACTACACGGCGAGAAATGCCCGGTCCACCCTCCGCAGCTTCAGCGCAGCTGCTGCGGAGGACGGGCACGGCAATGAGGGGCAGCGCAAACCTGAAGCGATTGCCTTGCAACGTCACTTCCGCGAGTTGCACCTAACCATCCCGGCGCTATCTATCGGCCATGCCGCCCTTGCGGTTGACTTGGCAACAACCTTCCGATTTACACCGGACCACAAATTCCGGACAGCGCGGACCGTTTTCCCATGCTCGAAAAGACCTACGACGCCAAAGCCGTCGAGCCGAAGATTGCCAGGATTTGGGAAGAGGCCGACGCGTTTCGGGCCGGTGCCGGCGCCGAGGAGGGGGCTGAAGCCTTCACCATCGTCATCCCGCCGCCGAACGTCACCGGCTCGCTGCATATGGGCCATGCGCTCAACAACACGCTGCAGGACATTCTGGTGCGCTTCGAGCGCATGCGCGGCAAGAACGTCTTGTGGCAGCCGGGCATGGATCATGCCGGCATCGCCACGCAGATGGTGGTCGAGCGCCAGCTGATGGAAAAGCAGATCCATCGCCGCGACCTGACGCGCGATGAGTTCATCGACAAGGTGTGGGAGTGGAAGGCCGAGTCCGGTGGCGCCATCCTCAACCAGCTGAAGCGGCTCGGGGCCTCGGCCGACTGGAGCCGCGAGCGCTTCACCATGGACGAGGGCCTGTCGAAGGCAGTGCTCGAAGTGTTCGTGACGCTCTACAAGGAAGGGCTGATCTACAAGGACAAGCGCCTTGTGAACTGGGACCCGAAGCTGTTGACCGCCATCTCGGATCTCGAGGTCGAGCAGCAGGAGGTCAACGGCAACCTCTGGCACTTCCGCTATCCGATCGAAGGCATGACCTTCGATCCGGAAAATCCGAAGACCTTCATCACCGTTGCGACGACCCGCCCCGAGACGATGCTGGGCGATACGGCTGTCGCAGTCCACCCCGACGACGAGCGTTTCCGGCATCTCGTCGGCAAGAACCTCATCCTGCCGATCGTCGGCCGCAAGATCCCGGTGGTGGCGGACGAGTATTCCGATCCCGAAAAAGGCAGCGGTGCGGTCAAGATCACACCGGCGCATGACTTCAACGATTTCGAGGTCGGCAAGCGCCACCGGCTGCCGGCGGTCAACATCCTCACCGTCAATGCGGCGGTGAGCCTCAAGGACAATGAGGACTTTCTGGCCGGACTGGAAGTGACGCCGGAGCGCCAGGCCGTCTGGGACGGCCTCGATGGCCTGGACCGTTTCGATGCGCGCAAGAAGATCGTCGAGCTGATGGAGGCGGGCGGCTTTCTCGAAAAGGTCGAGCCGCATCGCCATGCGGTGCCGCACGGCGACCGCGGCGGCGTGCCGATCGAGCCGTTTCTGACCGACCAGTGGTATGTCAATGCGGCGGAACTGGCCAAGCCGGCGATCGCCTCGGTGCGCGAGAGCCGTACCAATTTCGTGCCCAAAAACTGGGAAAAGACCTATTTCGACTGGATGGAGAACATCCAGCCCTGGTGCATTTCGCGCCAGCTCTGGTGGGGCCACCAGATCCCTGCCTGGTACGGGCCGGACGGGCATGTCTTTGTCGAAAAGACCGAGGAAGAAGCGCTCGGTGCCGCCGTCGAATATTATCTGGCGCTGGAAGGGCCGTGGAAGGCCTGGGTCGAGGACAAACTCGAGAATTTCCAGCCTGGCGAGATCCTGACCCGCGACGAGGACGTGCTCGACACATGGTTCTCGTCGGCGCTGTGGCCGTTCTCGACGCTCGGCTGGCCGGACCAGACGCCGGAGCTGAAGACCTATTACCCGACCGACGTGCTGGTCACCGGTTTCGACATCATCTTCTTCTGGGTCGCCCGCATGATGATGATGGGCCTGCATTTCATGGACCAGGAGCCGTTTCATACCGTTTATGTGCATGCGCTGGTTCGCGACAAGAATGGACAGAAGATGTCGAAGTCGAAAGGCAACGTCATCGATCCGCTCGACCTCATCGACGAATATGGCGCCGATGCGCTGCGCTTCACCTTGACGGTGATGGCAGCGCAAGGGCGCGACGTTAAGCTCGATCCGGCCCGCATTGCCGGCTATCGCAATTTCGGCACCAAGCTGTGGAACGCGACGCGCTTCGCCGAGATGAACGAAGTGGCGCGCGACGACGATTTCTGGCTGCAGGACGCCAAGCTGGCGGTCAACCGCTGGATCCTGACGGAGCTGACGCGAGCCGCGCGCGACATAACCGACGGCATCACCTCGTACCGCTTCAATGAGGCGGCGGGTGCTGCCTACCGGTTCGTCTGGAACCAGTTCTGCGACTGGTACCTGGAACTGCTGAAGCCGGTGTTCATGGGCACCGACGAGGCCGCCAAGGCCGAGAGCAGGGCATGCGTCGCCTTCGTGCTGGACGAGATCTACAAGCTGCTGCATCCGATGATGCCGTTCATGACCGAGGAACTGTGGGCCGAAACCGCCGGCGAAGGCAGGCAACGGCCGTCGCTGCTTTGTCATGCGGCTTGGCCGTCGCCCGACTTCGAGGACGAGGAGGCCGCCGCCGATATCAACTGGCTGGTCGATCTCGTCTCCGGCATCCGCTCGGTGCGTTCGGAAATGAACGTGCCGCCGGCAGCGATCGCGCCCCTGATGGTGATCGGTGCCAATGAAACGACCCACCAAAGGCTTGAGCGCCAGGCATCGGCCATCAAGCGGCTGGCGCGGGTCGGCGACATCTCGCTGGTCGATGCGGCGCCCAAGGGCTCCGCCCAGATCGTCGTCAACGAGGCGACCATCTGCCTGCCGCTCGGCAGCCTGATCGACGTTACAGCCGAGGCAGCGCGCCTGCAGAAGGAACTTGCCAAGGTGACCGAGGAAATTGCGCGGCTTTACAAGAAGCTGTCCAACGAGAAATTCGTCGCCAACGCACCGGACGAGGTGGTGGAGGCCGAGCGCGAAAAACTCGCCGAATATCGCGAGGCGCAAGAGAAGCTTTCGGTGGCATTGACGCGGGTGCGCGATGCCGGCTGATCGAACAAATTGGGCCGGCTGATAGAGCAAATTGGGCCGGCTGATCGAGCAGATTCGCCGGGTCACGAATCTGCTTTCCAGATGGGCTTCCTGCCACGAAAACAGGCATTCCGCAGCGTAAATCTTGAGGCAAACTGAATGTTTTTGCCCCATTGTTGCCATAATGTAACAATGGGTGGCTGCGCACGCGAAATGCCCAGTTTTGTCGTGATTTAGGCGATTTTCCCGATTTTTCTCATTGATTTGTACCGAGCCAGCCATTTTCCCGCCTTGTCGAGAAGGCCGACACCTTGTCGGAAATGCGTTCGGCCAGGGTGTACATGTACGCACGGCGAATTCGTTGTTGCGCCATTAACCTGAATTGGTTCTAGCTTGATGGAATGACATTCGGGGAGGAGATTCATGTGTTATTCGCGTCTGAAAGCGCTGCTGGGCGCAGCGGCCTTTTCGCTGGCTTTGGTCGGGACGGCGCACTCCGGAGGCTTTGACCGGGGCGGCGTCAACATCGACCAGCTGTTCGACGCGGCGCCATATTCGTTCGATGCAGGCGTCACCTATGTTTCGCCCCAACGCACGCTCAAAAATGTGCAGCGTCTGGACGGCTCGGGGCTGTCGACGTCGGCGGTGGATGTTGGTGGCGACTATGCGGTGCCGCATGTCGGCATCAAGGCCAACATCTTTGAGCCCGTAGACTGTCTTGCCACCTATACCAGACCGTATGGTGCGGACGCAAATTTCGGCATGAACAACGCCTATTCGCCGACAGCGGTCAAATACTCCGTCGACACAGACGATTTCGGTCTCACCTGCTCTTACAAGGTGAACGTCGGCAAGGGCGCCATACGATTCATTGGCGGTGTCTCCTACCAGCAGGTCGACGCGTTTCTGTCCCGCCAGACACTGCTCGCCTTCGGCAATACCGGCCTCGGCGTCTTCAAGCTGTCCGACGAGGCATGGGGTTGGCGTGCGGGCGCAGCCTATGAGATCCCCGAGATCGCTCTGCGCGCCAGCCTGATGTACTCTTCCAGCTATAAATATGACGGGCTGTCGGGAACGGTCGACACGACCGGCTTCAGGGGCGCCTTTCCAGCGGATCTGGTTCCTGGCTCTACCGGCGTGTACCCAGTCTCGGCGTCGGCCGAGATACCTCAGGCTCTGGAATTCAAGCTGCAGAGCGGTATAGCTCCTGGCTGGCTGGCCTTTGGTTCCATCCGCTGGCAGGAGTGGAGCAAGCTTGGCGTCATTGCCATCAATGGCGTGCGCAGTCCGGTAACCGGTGCTCCCTCGCCCGTTTCATTCGACCTGCTTTATCGCGACGGCTGGACGATCACGGGCGGTATCGGTCACAAGTTCACCGACCAATTGTCGGGCGTGGTTTCGCTGACCTGGGATCGCGGCACCTCGACGACCTCCGGCTATCAGTCGGATACCTGGGCCGTGGCCAGCGGCGTCTCCTATTCGCCGAACGACCAGGTCGAGGTCAGGCTCGGCGGCTCGATCGGTGTGCTGACGAGCGGGTCATCGACTTTCAGCGGTGTCGGCGACGTGGCAAATGCCGTCACCTATACCTACGGCAACGACCTGCTTCTCGCCGGTTCGGCTTCCGTCAAGATCAAGTTCTAACTACAAATTTTTAAACGACAAAACGGCCGGGCACTGCCCGGTCGTTTCGTTCGGTGCGTCATCCGTCATTCGGCCAGCGCAACAATTGCCCCCATGATGTTCGCTCCGATAATTGTGACGTTTCGGCAACAGTTTCTGAACAACCCTCGCGCCACCCGGCCGCCTGGGAACATTGCCCATTTCCCGCCATAAACCCGGCGCACCTCGAACTTGTCTCGGGACACGCGCCAAAAGGCTAGGCGAAGAGGCAGGCCGCACCGCCCGCGGCGAGGACGAGTATGGACGCCAGAGCGATCTCCAAGGCCAAGCTGCCAAGCCGTCACGTGACCGTTGGTCCCGAGCGGGCGCCGCATCGCTCCTACCTCTATGCGATGGGGCTGTCGGCGGCCGAGATCGCGCAGCCGCTGGTTGGTGTCGCCAGCTGCTGGAACGAGGCCGCACCTTGCAACATCTCACTGATGCGCCAGGCGCAAGTGGTCAAGAAGGGCGTGGCGGCCGCCAAAGGCACGCCGCGCGAATTCTGCACCATCACCGTCACCGACGGCATCGCCATGGGCCACCAGGGCATGAAGTCGTCGCTGGTGTCACGCGAGGTCATCGCCGATTCAGTCGAGCTTACCATGCGCGGCCATTGCTACGATGCGCTGGTCGGCCTGGCCGGTTGCGACAAGTCGCTGCCCGGCATGATGATGGCTATGGTGCGCCTCAACGTGCCGTCCATCTTCATCTATGGCGGCTCGATCCTGCCCGGCAGCTACCGTGGCCGGCAGATCACCGTGCAGGACGTATTCGAGGCGGTCGGCCAGCATTCGGTCGGCACCATCGGCGACGCCGAACTGCTAGAAATCGAGCAAGCCGCGTGTCCGTCGGCCGGCTCCTGCGGCGCCCAGTTCACCGCCAACACCATGGCCACCGTCGCTGAGGCGATCGGCCTGGCGCTGCCCTATTCCTGCGGCGCGCCGGCACCCTACGAGATGCGCGACCGCTTCAATTTCGCTTCCGGCGAAAAGATCATGGAGTTGATCGCAAGGAACATCCGCCCTCGCGACATCGTTACTATGAAAGCGTTGGAAAATGCCGCGACCGTGGTCTCGGCCACCGGCGGCTCGACCAACGCGGCGCTGCATCTGCCGGCGATCGCGCACGAAGCCGGGATAAAGTTCGACCTTTTCGACGTGGCCAGGATATTCGAAAAGACACCCTACATCGCCGACCTCAAGCCGGGCGGCAAATACGTCGCCAAGGACATGTTCGAGGCCGGCGGCATTCCGCTCTTGATGAAGACGCTGCTCGACCATGGCTATCTTCATGGCGATTGCCTGACGGTGACCGGCCGCACTTTGGCCGAAAATATGGAACATGTTTCCTGGAATGACAGCCAGGATGTGGTCCGTCCCGCCAACAAGCCGATTACCCAGACCGGCGGGGTCGTGGGCTTGAAGGGTAACCTTGCCCCCGAAGGCGCGATCGTGAAGGTCGCAGGCATGGCGGAACTCAAATTCTCGGGTCCGGCGCGCTGCTTCGATTCGGAAGAGGAATGTTTCGAGGCGGTTACGCGCCGTAACTATAGCGAAGGCGAGGTTCTCGTCATCCGTTACGAGGGTCCGCGCGGCGGCCCGGGCATGCGCGAAATGCTGTCGACGACGGCGGCTCTCTACGGCCAGGGCATGGGCGGCAAGGTGGCGCTCATCACCGACGGGCGTTTTTCTGGCGCGACGCGCGGTTTCTGCATCGGCCATGTCGGGCCGGAAGCGGCCGTCGGTGGCCCGATCGGGCTTCTGAAAGACGGCGACTTGATCTCGATCGATGCGGTGAACGGCACGATCGAGGTTGCATTGTCCAAAGCCGAACTGGCGGCGAGGGCAAAAGCATGGAAGGCGCGCACGACCGACTATCAGTCGGGCGCGATCTGGAAATACGCACAGACGGTCGGATCTGCCCGCGACGGCGCGGTCACCCATCCGGGCGGTGCCAAAGAAACACACTGCTATGCGGACATCTGAGTTGTTGAGGTCGTCTGTCCTTTCGGCACTGGTTGCGCTCGCCACGTTTGGCGCGACCTTAGGCGCCGTCGGCCAGGCCATGGCCTTCGACGACAAGGTGTTCGACGACAAGACCGGCGTGAAGCCGCAGTCGAGCCCGTGGGCGGTGTTCCAGTTCGGCTTTTCCGCTTACAAGAACGGCCATAAGGAGCAGGCCGCGGAAGCCTACAAATATGCCGCCGAGAACGGCCAGATCGGCGCCACCTGGAAGCTTGCGCGCATGTATGCCGAAGGCGATGGCGTGGCGCGAGACGACTACGCGGCGTTCAAGTTCTTCAGCGAGATCGTCGACCAGGACGTCGAGCCCGGTTCGCCCGAGGAAAGCTATGTTTCGGACGCGCTGGTGGCGCTTGGCGACTATCTGAGGAAAGGCATTCCCGGCAGCCCCGTCGAGGAGAACGAGGTGGCGGCCCAGGAATATTACATGCGTGCCGCCGCCAACTACCGCAATCCGAACGCCCAGTTCGAGATGGGCCAGATGTTCCTCAAGGGCGAGGGCGGCGTCAAGGCCAGCGTCAAGCAGGCCGGACGCTGGTTCCAGCTGGCGGCCGAAAAGGGCCATGCGGGCGCGCAGGCGACGCTCGGCAACCTGCTTTTCCAAAGCGGCAAGATCGTCCGCGGGCTGGCGATGATGACCGCGGCACTCGAACGAGCCTCACCCGCCGACCAGCCATGGATCCGCGGCATGCAGGAAGAAGCGTTTGCCGCCGCCGGCGAAGCCGACCGTCGCACCGCGATTTCGCTGGCCGACGACATCCTGACCAAGGGTGGCGGCGACCAGTAGGCCGGCGGGATTTGTCGATTTAAATCAGTTCTCGGTCGGTTTCGCCGGCACGCCGCCTGGCGCCGGTGTTGATATCGGCGTGCCTTGCAGATGCGGGGCCAGTGTGTTCTCCGGGCAGCCGTCCCGCTGCTTTGTCCAGGACGTGTTGTTGAGCACCATCTCGCAGCGGGCGAGGTGGCTTTGTCCGGCAAGTGTCAGGCAGGCCATTTGACCGATCTGGAACGATTTGCCATTGGCAAGGCATAGCGGAGCGGCAACGGCCGGCATCGCGCCAAAAGCGAGCGCCGCGGCACACGTGCAAAGTGCAAGTCGGATAGTCATGGGAACCCCAGCCACCATGATGATTTCTCATCAAGCGCGCGATTTGTGGCGATAAGAGGTCAACTTCTCAATGTGCCGCCGGACAGCAGCTCCGATCAGGCCGGCCGCAGCGCCAGATCGATTGCCACCGGCACATGGTCGGAGGGTTTTTCCCAGGCGCGCACCTGTTTTTCGATCGAAGCCGAGGAAAACCAATTGGCGGCTTCGGGCGACAGAAGCAGGTGGTCGATGCGGATGCCGTTGTTCTTCTGCCAGGCGCCGGCCTGATAGTCCCAGAACGTAAAGACGTCGGGGGCGTCGGTGACGGCACGCACGGCTTCGGTGAAGCCGAGATTCTTCAGCCGCCGGAACGCCTGCCGCGTTGCGGGCTGGAACAGCGCGTCGCTTAGCCAGTTTTCCGGATATTTCGCATCGGCCGGCTCAGGAATGACATTGTAGTCGCCGGCCAGGACCAGCGGCTCTTCCAGTGCAAGCCGCTCCTCGGCCCAGCGCTCCAGCCGCGTCATCCAGGAAAGCTTGTAGGAGAACTTCTTCTCGTCGTCGATTGGGTTGCCGTTCGGCAGATAGATAGAGGCAACCCGCAAGGCGCCCTTGTCGGTCGAGAACACGCCTTCGATGAAACGCGCCTGCTCGTCGGCATCGTCGCCCGGCAAGCCGCGATTGACCTCGTCGAAACGCAGCTTCGACAGGATGGCGACGCCGTTGAAGCCTTTTTGGCCGTAGGTCTCGACATTGTAGCCGAGTGCCTCGATCTCGGCGCGAGGAAATTGCTCGTCGACCGTCTTGATCTCCTGCAGGCAGGCGATGTCGGGCGCGCTTTCCGTCAGCCAATGGGTCAAATTGCCGATGCGGGCGCGGACGCCGTTGATGTTCCAGGTGACGATTTTCATGACGTCCTCGATAGGCTGGTGGTCCGGAGACTAGCGATCCGGCGGGTGACGTTCGACAAGGCCGATCGTATTGCCTGCCGGGTCCTTTAGGAAGGCCATCCACTCGCTTTCCCCCGCCTGGCCGAACAGGCCTTCGGTGTCGCGATGGACGAGCGCCGGCGGCGCGGTGAAGGGAACACCGGCGGCCCTTGCCGAAGCGTGGAACTCTTCGAGGTCCGATATGCCGAGATAGACGGTGCCGGCCGGCAGGCCGTCGGTGAAAAGCAGGCGCACGTCACCTGCCATGATGAAGGCGATGCCTGGAGGATCGAAACGCGCATGCAGACTCATGCCGAGCACCTCGCGCCAGAAGGCCAGCGTTGCGTCGAGGTCGCGTCCGGCGGAAAGCGCGATCTGACGGACCGCGCCGATGTCGGGCATTTCTAGATCGAGAAGCTGGTGCCGCAGCCGCAGGAGGCGACCGCATTGGGGTTCCTGATCTGGAACGACTGGCCCATCAGATCGTCGACAAAATCGATCACCGAGCCGCCCATATAGACCAGCGACAGGTCGTCGATCAGCACGGTTGCGCCGTCCTTCTCGATGGCGACGTCGTCATCATTGCGCCTATCGACCAGATCGAACTTGTAGGAGAAGCCGGAACAGCCGCCGCCCTCGACCGAGACGCGCAGGGCCGTCTTGCCGGCTTCGCTCGCCACGATCTTGGCGATCCGCTTGGCGGCGGCGTCGGTCATCTCGACTTTCATGGCGGTCTTGGCATCAGCGCCCATGGGCGTCACCTTGCTTTCGGTTTCGTATGATAGGTATGAAGCGCGACGGGGCAAGTCAACTGCGGCATACGCTATGACCAACGAGTTGGGCGACATCGGATTCGGCTATCGGCCGCGCGCGGCCTATGCCAGCGACCCGGCGAAGTCGCGCGGCCGGCTGTTCGACGAGGTGGAAAGCCCGACGCGCACGCCGTTCCAGCGCGACCGCGACCGCATCATCCATTCGACGGCGTTCCGCCGGCTGAAGCACAAGACGCAAGTGTTCGTCGCACACGAAGGCGACCATTACCGCACAAGGCTGACGCATTCGATCGAGGTGGCGCAAATTGCACGCGCTCTGGCGCGGGCACTGCGCGGCGACGAGGACCTGGCCGAGGCGGTGGCCCTGGTGCACGACTTCGGCCACACACCCTTCGGCCATACCGGCGAGGACGCGCTGAACGAGAAGATGGCCGCCTGGGGCGGCTTCGACCACAATGCGCAATCGCTGCGCGTGGTGACGCGGCTGGAGCGGCGCTATGCCGAGTTCGATGGGCTGAACCTCACCTGGGAAACGCTGGAGGGGCTGGTCAAGCACAATGGCCCACTGACCGATGCCAAGGGCAAAGGGCTGAAGGGGCCGGTGCCGCAGGCGATCCGCGACTATTCCGAACTGCACGACCTCGAGCTCGACCGCTTCGCCGGTATCGAGGCGCAGTGCGCGGCGATTGCCGACGACATCGCCTACAACACCCATGACATCGACGACGGGCTGAGGGCAGGGCTGCTGACGCTGGACATGCTGCAGGACCTCTCGCTGCCGGGGTCGATCCTCAAGGGGGTGCGTGAGCGCTATCCGGCGCTCGATGACGTACGCACCGGCCACGAGCTGATGCGCCGGCAGATCACTATCATGGTCGAGGACGTGATCGTCTCGACGACGGCTAATCTGGCGCGCATCAAGCCCGACAGCGCCGAGGCGGTAAGGGCGGCCGGCGAGACGATGGTGAGCTTCTCCGCCGAGACGGCCGTATCGGAAAAGGAGCTGAAGGCCTTTCTCTACAAGCATCTCTATCGGCACGCGGAGGTCATGCGGGTGCGCGCCGACGCCGACCAGATCGTCAGGGACCTGTTCGACGTCTATTTCGCCGATCCGCGCGCCATGCCGGATGGCTGGCGCGAAGGGCTCGATCGGGCGGAGGATCGCGTCAAGGCGCGCAGTGTTGCCGATTTCCTGGCTGGCATGACGGACACTTATGCACTCAAGGAACACAGGCGTTTGTTTGACCATACGCCGGATTTGAGCTAGGGCGGGCGCGATTTTGCCGGCCAACGAGCCGGATCCCTGCAAAACCGTCAGAGCCATAGCAATGAACATCTTCGCCGATTTCAACGCGCGAATCATAAAGGCCGTCGAAGCGCTTGATTTGAAAGACAAGGATGGCGTGCCGCCGGATCTGTCGCGCATCGCCATCGAGCCGCCGCGCGATGCCAGCCATGGCGATCTCGCCACCAACGCTGCCATGGTGTTGGCCAAGCCGACCGGCCAGAACCCGCGCGCGCTGGCCGAAAGGCTGGCCGAGGCGCTGCGCGCCGACGAGGATATCGCGGCCGCCGAGATCGCCGGCCCGGGCTTCGTCAATCTCAAGCTCAAGGACGACTTCTGGCAGGCACATCTGACGGCGCTGCTCGGCGAGGGCCGCAATTACGGCCGCTCGACAGTCGGGGGCGGCAAGAAAACCAATGTCGAGTATGTCTCCGCCAACCCGACCGGGCCGATGCATGTCGGCCATTGCCGGGGTGCCGTGGTCGGCGACGCGCTCGCCAACCTGATGGCCTTCGCCGGTTACGACGTGACCAAGGAATATGTCATCAACGATGCCGGTTCGCAGATCGACGTGCTCGGACGCTCGGTCATCCTGCGCTACCGCGAGGCGCTTGGCGATGAGATCGGCGAGATTCCGGCCGGGCTTTATCCAGGCGACTATCTGATCCCCGTTGGTCAGGCGTTGGCCAGCGAATTCGGCCGCTCCCTACTGCAGATGCCGGACGAGGAGGCACTTGCCATCGTCAAGGACAGGACGATCGACGCGATGATGGCGATGATCCGCGAGGATCTGGCGCTGCTCAACGTGCATCACGACGTCTTCTTTTCCGAGCGGACGCTGCATGCCAACAATGCGAAGAAGATCCGCTCGGCGATCAGCGACCTGACGCTGAAGGGCCACATCTACAAGGGCAAGCTGCCGCCGCCCAAGGGCGAGAAGCCGGACGACTGGGAGGACCGCGAGCAGACGCTGTTCCGCTCGACCGCGGTCGGCGACGACATGGACCGGGCGCTGGTCAAGTCGGACGGTACCTTCACCTATTTCGCTGCCGATGTCGCTTACCTCAAGGACAAGGTCGATCGCGGCTTCGTTGACCTGATCTATGTGCTTGGCGCCGATCATGGCGGCTATGTGAAACGGCTGGAAGCGCTTGCCCGGGCGATTGCCGGCGACGAGGTCAAGCTTACCGTGCTGCTTTGCCAGCTGGTGAGGCTGTTTCGCGCCGGTGAGCCGGTGCGCATGTCGAAGCGGTCGGGCGAGTTCGTGACCTTGCGTGAAGTGGTCGAGGAGGTCGGCCGCGACCCGATCCGCTTCATGATGCTCTACCGCAAGAACGACGCGCCGCTCGATTTCGACTTCGCCAAGGTGACCGAGCAGTCGAAGGACAATCCCGTGTTCTACGTGCAGTATGCCTCGGCGCGCTGCCATTCGGTGTTCCGGCAGGCAAGCGAGCAATTGGGCGAGGCCATGTTCGACCGCAACCAGCTGGCCGCCGAAGTGGCTTTGCTGACCGACGAGGGTGAGATCGGCCTGATCAGGAAGCTTGCCGAATATCCGCGGCTGATCGAAGCCGCGGCGCTCGCGCTTGAGCCCCACCGGCTGGCATTTTACCTCTACGAACTTGCTTCCAGCTTCCACGGACACTGGAACCGGGGCACCGATAATCCCGACTTACGTTTTGTTAAGGTTAACGACCGACAATTGACGCATGCCAGACTAGGGCTGGTGCAGGCTGTTTCGGACGTTTTGACGTCCGGCCTGACGCTGATCGGAGCCAATGCGCCCACCGAAATGCGTTAGGTTTGAGTAAAAAACCTGTCACCTTTTGCCCACATTGCGCTGGTAAGGGCCAACCCTACGCGACGTCCATGGCGTCCGAATGAGTGCGAGTTCGGGAACAATAATGGCAGACAGAACCCAGCTGAGAGCAGCCGACCACAACGACATCGCCAACGATGATCCGTTCGCGGAACTGACCAGGATCATGGGGTTCGACCCGCGCCAGCCGGTCAAACCGCAAACGCCGGCCCAGCCGAAAGCCGCTGCCGCCGAACCGTCGGTGGATGAGGCCGATTTCGACATCGATCTCGAGAAGGAGTTGATGGGCGAATTCGGCGCCGACGCCAATGACAATGCTTCCCCTGCCGAGCTTCGCGAGCCGACACCCGAACCGGCCGCCGCCGACGAAATGGAGGACGCGCTTGCTGCCTCGTTCGAACAGGATTTCGCGTTCGACGACAGTGCGGTGGATGATGTTGCTCCCGTTGCGGCCGCTCCTGTTGCCGCCGACGAAATTGCCTTCGCCCCCGAAAGGGCGTTCGCTCCCGCTGTCGAGCCCGAGTTCGACGAGGAGTTCGATAACGCCGTCGCCGGCTCGCTCGAAGACGTGTCGCCGTTCGAGGACGACCTTTCGAGTGACGACGAACTTGCCGCCTCGCTCGATCAGGATTTTCGGCACGACGACGATGTGACGGGCAAGATCGGGGCGACGGGCGAGGACGGACCTAGGGCCGCAGCCGATGCATACGCGCCGGTCGACGAGCCCGCCTTCGACGACGAGCCTGCCTTCGACAATGAGTTCGACAACGCCGTGGCCAACTCGCTCGAAGACGAGCTGATGCTCGAAGAGCATGAGCCGATGGAGCAGGCCGTCGCCGTTGAAACCGCGGCGCAAGCCGCCGAGCCTGCGTTCGATGACGAGTTCGACGATGCCGTTGCAAGCTCGCTCGAAGACGAGCTGATGGTCGACGAGCATGAGCCGGCGGAAACCGTCGCCGCCCCGGCATCGCCGGTTGAGGCGGTTTCGGACGATGAGAATTTTGCCGGCCATTTCGATGATGCCATGGCCGATGTCGACATGGACTTAGACGTTCGCCCGAACGAGCCTGCCGAAATCGAAGAACCAGAGGCCGCCCGGCTTTCCGGCACGGCTGCTGAAGCGGCGTTCGACGACCATTTCGATCTGAGCCTCGACGATGCGCTTGCGGAGGACGTCGAAGAGCCCGTGGCGCAGGTTGCGGCCGAACCAGTGGCGCCGGCCGCTGTCGTCCCGACAGCCCCAGTGGCTGAGGAACGCAGCCTGGAAGACGAGCTGAACGCGCTGCTGGGTGCAATGAGCACACGGCCGGCACAAGCGGCCAACGAACCTCAGACAAGCCAGCAGCCTGCCCAGAAGCCTGTGATGGCTGCTGCTCAGCAGCCCGTGGCGCCCGCAATTCAGGAGCCAGCAGTGGCTGCTGAACAGCCAATGGCGGCGGTCAAAGACGTCGCCAACGAACCGGTGCATCCTGTCGACGAGCTGGATTGGGAACTCGACGAGCACGAGCCCGCTGAGCCGCAGCAGTCCAGTGCCGCCGATGACGCCGATCTTGGCAGTGTCCTCTTGGATGAGCTTGAAGGCGAGGATTTCGGCGCTGAAGCCGCTGCCGGACCTGCGGATGATTTGGACAACGATGCGCTCGATGCCGACTTCGCCAGGAATATCGGCCTGGATCATGACTCGGCCGACAAGAGTGCCGCAGCTGCTTCCGAAGAAGATCCGCTCGATGCGCTGAACTGGCTGACGACACGCGCCACGCCGCCCGAGCCGGCCCGCTCGTGGAGCCGCGTGACGCCGGTCGCCCAGCCTCAGCCCGCTTTTGCAAGCCAGCCGGTGGCTTCGGCGCGTCCGGCACCACCGCCGCAGCCGGCTGCAACGCCGTCCTATCGGGCCGCACCGGTCGAAGAGGCGCCGTCCTATGAAGGCCAGGCATCCCGTGAAGAGAGGCCGTCCTATGAAGATCGGCCCGCCTACACGGAAGCTGCACCAACTTCGCATCAACAACCTTCCGCCTATGACGAGATGCCCGATGTCGAGACGGTCGACGTGCCCGAGCGCGTCGTGGCGCTGGCGGACGATCTCGATATTCCGGAGCTCAATTTCGACGATGACGAGCCGGTGGCGCCCGCCTACGACGATCTTGATGCCGATTTTGCCGGCCTTCTCACCGAAATGAATGCCACGGATATAGCGCCTGCCCCGGTGCGCAGTGCTGGCTATGACGATGAATACGATGCCGGCTTCGCGTCTGGCTATAAGCAAGATCGTGGCGAGACGCGCGGCTATGGCGCCAAGCCTGCGGCGGCCCCCGTCAGCGCGGCGGCCGCTTCCTATGCCGATGCAGCGGACGGTTTCGATCTGGGCCCATTGCCCAGTGGCCAGCCGGTTTCGCAAGCCGACGATTTCACCTTCGATGAGCTCGACTACGATCCCGAACTGGACGACGAGATGTCGGTCCCGGGCCTCGCCGAACGCGAGGCCGAAAGGCGGCCGCGCAGGCGCGGGCTGCTGATAGGAGCGATAGTCGGCGCGGTGGCGATCGCCGGAGGCCTTGGCGCCTTTGCGTTGACCCTCGGCGGCAAGAGCGACGGCGATGCGCCGGTTATCGTCAAGGCCGACAACAGGCCGATCAAGATCAAGCCGGAAAATCCAGGCGGCGCCGTCGTGCCGAACCAGGACAACAAGGTCTATGACGCTGTGGTCAAGGGCGCCAAGCCCGCCGAGCCCGTTCAGCAGAAGCTGGTCACCAACACCGAAGAGCCTGTGGACCTGAAAGCCAACGAACCGGAGAGCCGCGTCGTCGATCTTTCGCCCAATGACCCCGACGCCGCGGACGATCTCGACGCGCCCGGCACAGTGGCGTCCGACACCAACGCCTCTGGTATCAACGCGCCTGATACCAACGCGCCTGACACCGATGCGCTTGGCGCCAATGCCGCTGGCGGTACCGAAACTGCCGCCGCACCGGCGCCCAAGTCCGAGGATCGCATCGCGCAGGTTCTGCAGGAGGCCGAGAAGGGTGCCAACCCCGAGATCGTCGCCGTTGCGCCGCGCAAGGTACGGACCATGGTCGTGAAACCTGACGGCTCGCTGGTGGCGCGCGAGGATCCGGCGCCTGCCGCCCCGCAGATGGCTGCTGCCGAGCCGGCAGATCCGGCGCCGCAGCACGTGGCTCCGTCGGCCCAGGCCGACGCCGCCGCGCAGACTGGCACCGTGCCCCTGATCGAGCAGATGACAAGTGATCCGAAGATTGGCGATCAGAAGATTGGTGACCAGCCGAGTGGCGATCAGGCGAGTGGCGATCAGGCCGAAACCACCAAGCTGCAGCCGGCGCCCAAGCCCGACACCAAGGCCGAAGCCAAGGCCCAGCCCTCAGCCAGCAAGCAGTCCGCCAACACCCCGGCCACGGTCCCAGTGGCGCCGCAGCGTCCGTCCGACCAGCCGGTCGACGTAGTCGGCGAAGTCAAGCCCGATCAGGTTGCTTCCATCGATCCGGCCGCGGCCGGCGCTGGTTCGTGGTCGATACAGATCGCTTCGCAGCCGACAGTCGAAAGCGCCCAGTCGACTTATCAGGATCTGCAGCGCCGCTACGGCAGCGTGCTTTCCGGCCGCACCGCCAACATCGTCAAGGCCGAAATTGCCGGCAAGGGCACCTTCTACCGCGTCCGCGTTCCAGCGCAGTCGCGCAACGAGGCGATCAAACTGTGCACCAGCTACAAGGCTGCCGGCGGCAATTGCTTCGTGTCCCACTAGCGGCACCAAAAACCTCTCGAAAAGCCGGCGCTCGCGCCGGCTTTTTTGCGTGAACGGAAATCCCTGGAGGCAATTGCGGGCGATTCCCTTTGTCGGCGCGAAGCTCTAAACTGTTCCGCATGACCGAATCAAAATCCATGATCCTCGGCTGCGCCGGGAAATCACTGACCCGCGACGAGATCCGTTTCTACCGCAACGAATGCCCGTGGGGTTTCATCCTGTTTGCGCGCAATATCGGCGAGACCGAGCAGATCCGCGATCTGGTCGCCGCCATGCGCGACTGCGTCGGGCGCGCGGATGCGCCGGTATTCATTGACCAGGAGGGCGGCCGGGTGCAGCGCCTGCGGCCGCCGCTGGCGCCGAACTATCCGGCTGCCGGCGCACTCGGCGCCTTGTGGCGCGACGACCATGACGCCGGCACCCGTGCCGCCTGGCTGATGGCGCGGCTGCATGCCTTCGATCTGCTGCGCTACGGCATCACGGCGGATTGCCTGCCGGTGCTCGACGTGCCGATCGAGGGCGCCAGCGACGTCATCGGCGCACGCGCCTATGGCAAGGAGCCGCGCGCCGTCATCGAATTGGGTCGCGCCGCGGCGGAAGGCCTGATGGCGGGCGGCGTGCTGCCGGTGATGAAGCATATTCCCGGCCATGGAAGGGCCTTCGCCGACACGCATTTCGAACTGCCGACCGTCGACGCCTCGATCGGCGACCTGCAGCGGCATGATTTTGCCCCGTTCAGGGAGCTCAACCATTTGCCGATGGCGATGACGGCGCATGTCGTCTATAGCGCGATCGACCCGAAGAACCCGGCCACGACATCCGGCAAGGTCATCGAAAAGATCATCCGCGGCGAAATCGGCTTCGACGGCCTGTTGATGAGCGACGACACCTCGATGAAGGCACTTTCTGGGGATTTCCCGTCAAAGGCGGCCGCTATCCTTGCGGCGGGCTGCGATCTGGTCCTTCACTGCAACGGCGTGTTTGAGGAGATGGCCGGCATTGCATCGCGAACGACCGGACTTGAAGGCAAGTCGTTTGAGCGCGCGGAGCGGGCGCTGACCTATATCAGGAACTGTGACGTAGCGGACGAGACCGAGATTCGGGCCGAATTTGCCAGTTATTTCGACGCGGTGGCCTAGCATCAAAGGAAGCGAAGTGGCGGAAACATTGGACCTGAAGGCCGGCAAGGCCGCACCGATGGACCGTCTGTGGGCCGAGAACGATGATTCCCGGCTGACCGGCGATCCCGCTTTGGTCGTCGACGTGGCCGGTTTCGAGGGTCCGCTCGATCTTCTGCTGCATCTTGCCCGCAACCAGAAGGTCGACCTGTCGCGCATCTCGATCCTGGCGCTGGCCGAGCAATATCTGGCCTTCGTCGAGAAGGTGAGGGCGCTGCGGCTGGAGCTTGCCGCCGACTATCTGGTGATGGCGGCATGGCTGGCCTTCCTCAAGTCGAAGCTCCTGATCCCCAAGCAGCCCGGCGACGAAGGCGAAAGCGGCGAGGAACTGGCGGCAGTGCTGCAGTTCCGGCTGAAGCGGCTGGAGGCGATGCGCGACGCGGCGGCACGGCTGGTCAACCGCAACCGGCTCGGACGCGACGTGTTTGCGCGCGGCATGCCGGAAATGGTCATCGTCGAGAAGCGAAATGCCTATTCGGCCTCGCTCTACGATTTGTTGACCGCCTATGCCCAGCAGCGCCAAAAGCAGGCGATCACCAATGTGACGATCGCCAGGCGCGGCGTGTGGTCACTCAAGGATGCGCGTGACGTGCTGATCAGGCTGATCGGGTCGCTGCGCGACTGGACGGCGCTCGACAGTTTCCTGGTCGAATATCTGGCTGGCCCGGAAGAGCGGCGCACCGCTGTCGCCAGCTCGTTTGCCGCAACGCTGGAACTGGTGCGCGAAGGCAAGATGGAGATGCGGCAGGACCAGGTGTTCGCGCCGCTTTATCTGCGCGGCCGCGCTCAAGCCATCAAGATAGTCGAGGTGACACCATGAGCGAACGCGCCAACGCTTCGGTCATTCCGTTCAAGGTCGAGGACGACGCCGAGCAAGGCGCGGTTGCCGAGAACCCGGCACAAAACCAGGGGCAGAATTTGTCGCAGAATCCCGGCGAGCGGCTGCATATGGCGGAGGCCGTACGGATGGCCGAGGCGATCGTATTCGCCAGCGCCGAGCCGGTCAGCGAAAAACAGCTCACTTCGCGGCTGCCCGACGGCATCAACATTGCCGCGGCGATGGCCGAACTGCAGCAGATCTATGCGCGGCGCGGCGTCAATCTGGTGCGCGTCGGCGATGCCTGGGCCTTCCGCACCGCCGGCGACCTCGCCTTCCTGATGAGCCGCGACACGGTGCAGCAGCGCAAGCTGTCCCGCGCTGCCCTCGAAGTGCTGGCGATCATCGCCTACCACCAGCCGGTGACGCGCGCCGAGATCGAGGACATCCGCGGCGTCGAGACGTCAAAGGGGACGCTCGACACGCTGATGGAGACGGAATGGGTGAGGATGCGCGGCCGGCGCCGCACGCCCGGCCGTCCCGTCACCTACGGCACAACCGACATTTTCCTCGACCATTTCGCGCTGGAGGAGATCCGCGATCTCCCCGGCATGGAGGAATTGAAGGGTGCAGGATTGCTGTCCGGCCGCATGCCGTCGAATTTCTCGGTGCCGCTGCCGCCGGCCGACCCCGATGCGCTCACCGACGACGAGGATCCGCTGACCGACATCGACCTCGAGGACCTCGGCCTTTTGACGCCGCGCGTCACAGAAGATTGAGCCGAGCGCCATCTTTAAGCCACAGCCAGGATGGAACTGCGCCGATTGGTAGCGGGCCGCCGTGCCGAAAGTGCGTGACTTCGGCCATTCATTCATGAACTCTGTCGCAGTTCTGTTTGAATCCGAACCCGAAAGCGCATAGATCAGCGTCTGGGAAACCGTTCGAGAGAGATTTGCTATGGGTTCATTTTCGATTTGGCACTGGATGATCGTTCTGGTGATCGTGCTGCTGGTCTTCGGCCGCGGCAAGATCCCCGAGCTGATGGGCGACATGGCCAAGGGCATCAAGAGCTTCAAGAAGGGCATGGCCGACGACGAGACTGCCGAGGACAAGCGCACCGTCGAACACCGTTCCGACGAGACCGTGTCGGTACCGAAGGAAAAGGCCAGCAAAAGCTGAGCCCAAAACTTTGGTTGGCCAAAACTTGAGTCGGCCTGAAACTTGAGTCGGAACGTATAGCCATGTTCGAAGTCGGCTGGACCGAGATGCTGGTGATCGCGATCGTCATGATCGTGGTCGTCGGGCCCAAGGATTTGCCCAACATGCTGCGCACCTTCGGCCGCACAACGGCGAAGCTGCGCGCCATGGCGTCGGATTTCCAGCGGCAGTTCAACGACGCACTGAAGGAAGCCGAACTCGACGACGTCAAGAAGTCGGTCGATTCGCTGAGAAGCCTCAATCCGGCAGCCGAGATCAGGAAGCAGCTCAATCCATTCGAGCAGGCCGCCGCCGACGTCCGTTCCGGCGTCGATGCCGTGATGAAACCCAAGCCGGCGGTCGAGGCCGCCTCGACAGAGCAGGCAGCCGAGCCGCTGAAGAACGGCGCGACGACGATGCCGGGCGTCAGCCCGCCGGAGCCGACGCCGGCCACGCCGATCTTTCCGGCGATGACGGACGAGTCCGACGTGGCGCCGGCAGTAGAGGCGCAAACGACTGCAGCGGCCGTGCCGCAAAAAGCACCGGCGGCAAAGAAGAAGCCGGCGCCCGCGAACGCCGCGGCCGCAGTGCCGGCCAGGCCGGCCAAAACCGCTGCGCCGAAGGCAAAAGCTGAGCCGAAAGCGCAGTCATCAGCAGCGAAGAAGCCGGCGGCAGCAGCGAAGAAGCCTGCGGCAGCAACGAAGAAGCCGGCCGCCACGAAAACGGCGGGAGCCGCCAAGTGAGCACTTCGGACACGGAAAAGGACGAGATCGAAAAATCGTCGGCTCCGCTGATGGAGCACCTGATCGAGTTGCGCCGGCGGCTGATGTGGTCGATCGGCGGTTTTTTCGTTGCTTTTCTTGTGTGCTTCTTCTTCGCCAAGAAGCTGTTCAACCTGTTGGTGATCCCGTTCAGATGGGCGACCCAATGGGCCGGGCTCGACCCGCACAAGGTCGAGCTGATCTATACGGCGCCGCAGGAGTTCTTCTTTACCCAGGTCAAGCTCGCCATGTTCGGCGGCATGGTCATCGCTTTTCCGCTGATCGCCACGCAGATCTACAAATTCATCGCGCCCGGCCTCTACAAGAACGAGCGCAATGCCTTCCTGCCGTTCCTGATCGCCTCGCCGATCCTGTTTCTGATGGGCGCGTCGCTGGTCTATTTCTTCTTTACGCCGATGGTGATGTGGTTCTTCCTCGCCATGCAGCAGACCGGCACCAACGACCAGGTGCAGATTTCGCTGCTGCCGAAAGTGTCCGAATATCTCAGCCTGATCATGACGCTGATCTTCTCCTTCGGCCTGGTGTTCCAGTTGCCGGTGGTGACAAGCCTGATGACGCGAGTCGGCATGCTGTCGTCGCAAGGGTTGGCCGAGAAGCGCAAATGGGCGATCGTCATCGCCTTCGTCGTGGCGGCGGTGCTGACGCCGCCCGACCCGATGAGCCAGATCGGCCTCGCAATTCCGACGATCCTGCTCTACGAGGTCTCGATCTGGTCGGCTCGCTTGATCGAGCGCAGCAAGGAGCGCGACCGTGTCGCCCGCGAAAAGCAGGACGCCACGGAAGAGGTGGCCGAAAAGCCGGCGGACGCGTCGTCGACGTAGGTGGGGTTACCGGCTGGCATCTTTCTTCCGGCCGCAGCAACTTTGTTCTTGCTTTGTGCCGGCAGCTATGCTACTAATCTGGGTATGGTGCTGATTCGGCGCCGACGACCCGCCCTCTGAGGCGGGTTTTTTTGTTTCAGGTTCCCTTTCGACCAAATGTTGCGAGTGCTGCCGTCTGTGAAGTCGGCGGGACAGATGGCGGCGTGAAGAAACGCCGGCGTTCCCGTCTTGCATCAATGAAAGATGCGGTTTACGCCCTCTGGTCTTTGTTTTGGGCATGTCGTTGCCCCACAACCGCTGCGCATTTTTTGGGCGACATGCCCTCGAGGACGAACAGACCATGCTTGACATCAAATGGATTCGCGACAACCCGAAGGCCCTTGTCGACGCGCTCCAGAAGCGCTCGTGGTCGGCCGAGGCGGCGCAGTCCACCGTCGACGATCTGATCGCTGCGGATGAGGCGCGGCGCGAGCATCTGACCGAGCTGCAGACCAGGCAGGAGCGCCGCAACGCCGCATCGAAGGAGATCGGCAATGCCATGCGCTCGGGCGATGCCGCGCTTGCCGAACGGCTGAAGGCTGAGGTCGGCGAGATCAAGGCCTTCATCCAGAACGGCGAGGCGCGCGAACGCGAACTCGACAAGGCGCTGAACGACGCACTGGCGGTGCTGCCCAACGTGCCGTTCGACGATGTGCCGGTCGGCAAGGACGAGCACGACAACGTCGTCAAGCGCGTCGTCGGCAAGCTGCCGACGCGGCCGAATTGGGTGAAAGAGCATTTCGAGATCGGCGAAGCGCTCGGCATGATGGATTTCGAGCACGCGGCAAGGCTTTCCGGCTCGCGCTTCACGGTGCTCAAGAACCAGCTGGCGCGCATGGAGCGCGCACTCGGCCAGTTCATGCTCGACCTGCATACCACCGAGCACGGCTACGAGGAGATCGTCCCGCCGCTGATGGTGCGCGACGAGGCGCTTTTCGGGACTGGGCAGCTGCCAAAGTTTGAGGAAGATTTGTTCTTCGCCCGGCATGGGGATGGCAGGCTTGGCCTAATCCCCACCGCCGAAGTCCCACTCACCAATCTCGTGCGCGAGGAGATCACGCCGCACGAAAAACTGCCGCTGCGCTATACCGCGCTGACGCCGTGCTTCCGCTCCGAGGCGGGTTCGGCCGGCCGCGACACGCGCGGCATGCTGCGTCAGCACCAGTTCAATAAGGTCGAGCTGGTGTCGATCACCGATCAGGACTCGTCGATTGCCGAGCACGAGCGCATGACCGAATGCGCCGAGGAGGTGCTGAAGCGGCTGGGCCTGCCGTTCCGCACCATGACGCTGTGCACCGGCGACATGGGCTTTGGCGCGCGCAAGACCTACGATATCGAGGTCTGGCTGCCCGGCCAGAATACCTATCGCGAAATCTCGTCGTGCTCGGTATGCGGCGATTTCCAGGCCCGGCGCATGGACGCCCGCTACAAGGACAAGGATGGCAAGGGCAACCGCTTCGTCCACACGCTGAACGGTTCGGGCACCGCCGTCGGCCGCGCTCTGATCGCCGTCATCGAAAATTACCAGAACGAGGACGGCAGCGTAACCATTCCTGAAGCGCTTCGGCCTTACATGGGCGGTCTGGAAAAGATCGAATCGAAATAATGCGCATCCTTCTGACCAACGACGACGGCATCCATGCCGAGGGCCTTGCATCACTCGAACGCATCGCCCGCACGCTGTCGGACGACGTCTGGGTGGTGGCACCGGAACAGGACCAGTCCGGCTATGCGCATTCGCTGTCGATCTCGGAGCCGCTGCGCCTGAGGAAAATCGGCGAAAAACACTTTGCCGTGCGCGGCACGCCGACCGACTGCGTCATCATGGGCGTGAAGAAGATCCTGCCCGAAGCGCCCGACCTGATCCTGTCCGGCGTCAATTCCGGCGCCAACATCGCCGACGACGTCACCTATTCGGGCACCGTCGCCGGCGCCATGGAAGGCGCGCTGCTCGGCGTGCGCTCGATCGCCATCAGCCAAGCCTATTCCTATGTCGGCGAGGACCGCGTCGTTCCCTATGAGACAACCGAGGCGCTGGCGCCAGCGCTGCTTCAAAAGCTCGTCGCCATGCCGTTGCCGGACGGCGTGCTGCTCAACGTCAATTTTCCGAATTGTGCGCCGGAAGAGATCGCCGGAACTGTGGTCACTTCGCAGGGCAAGCTGGTCCACAGCCTGTGGGTCGACGAGCGGCGCGACGGGCGCGGCCTGCCTTACTACTGGCTGCGCTTCGGCCGCGAGCCGGTCGAGGGCAAGCAAGGCAGCGACCTCCATGCCTTGCGCAATCGGCTGGTGTCGGTGACGCCGCTGCAGCTCGATCTCACCGCGCATGAAATCCGCGATCAACTGGCCAAGGCGCTCGCATGAACTTGAATCACGCTGCAACGGTCGACGACCGCGAAGGTTTCGCTGCCTTCCTGCTTCGCCTGCGCGGCAGGGGCACGGTGCCGAAGGCGCTGATCGCCGCCTTCGAGGCGACGCCGCGGCGCGGCTTCCTGTCTCCGCATTTCCACTCGATTGCCTGGTCGGACCGTATGCTGCCGATCGAATGCGGCGAGGCCATCGAAGGCGCCGACCTGCAGGCGGCGGTGATCGCGGCACTTGCCATCGAACCGGGCAACCGCGTGCTCGAGATCGGCACCGGATCCGGCTACACGGCGGCGGTGATGTCGCGGCTTGCCGCGCGGATCGTCACCATCGACCGTTACAAGACGCTGGCCGAACAGGCCCGGCAGCGTCTCGAGGCACTCGCCATCGGCAACGTCATCGTGCGCCAGGCGGACGGTTCCAACGGGCTGGCCAACGAAGCGCCGTTCGACCGCATCGTCGCCTGGGCGGCCTTCGACAGCCTGCCGCGTTTCCTGCTCGACCAATTGTCGAGCGGCGGCATCGTCATTGCGCCCATCGGACCCGACGAGGGCGAGCAGGTGCTGGCCAAGCTGACCAAGGTCGGCAGCCGCTTCGAACGCGAGGATATCGGCCTGGTGCGTCTGCAGCCGATCCTGCGCAGTGTCGCGGCGGTCATCTAGGGTGTGTCGATATTCAGGTGAGGCCGGCCTGCAAATTGCGGCTTCCTCCGCTTCCGGTGCTCACGTACCCAAATGTACGCTCCGCTCCGGTTCTCGGAATCCACCATTTTCGGCTCGGCCTGACCTGAATCTCAACACACCCGGCGCTCGATCCTCGAAACATTTTTAAGAAAATTTGCGTCTGATTCTACAGGTTTAACCGACCGGTAACATTAACGCGCTTTAATCAGGCTCAGTTGTACCGGGTCTGTGCGGGTTAGTGCGATGCAATTCAGTGTTTTGAAGGCAAACGGACGCAATCTGGCGCGTGGCTGCGCCGTCCTCATGATCGCAGGGGCTGCGACGGGGTGTAGTTCCCAGGTGGCGCGGTTCAACAGCGTCGACGACGTGTTCACCGCCTCGACCAACAACCAGCGCGCCATCATCGACAAGCAGGATGCTGCCCAGCCCTATCCGGGCGATGTTGCGGCCGCGCCGATCGACGGCAGCCACACCCAGTCGGTCAGCCGCTCAAGCCTCGAACCCGTTACGGCGCAGCAATTGCCGCCGCCGGCTCCCGCCCTGGCACCCGCCGCTCGCCCGGTGCGTACCGCTGCCGCGCCGGCCCTGGCGCCTGCCGCTCCTCGTGTCGACAGGACGGCAACCGGCACCGTCGCTCCTGCGGCAAGGCCGTTCAAGAACGCCGAGCCCGACGCGCCGCGCGTGGCGACGGCCGCCGGCGCACCGCATGCAACCGAGATCGTCGTCAAGGACGGTGAGACCATTTCCGGCCTGTCGCGGCGCTACGGCGTGCCGGCCGACGCCATCATGAAAGTCAACGGGCTGAGCGCGACCAAAGGGCTGAAGACCGGCCAGAAGCTCGTCATCCCGGCCTATGCGTATTCGAGCAACGGCGCCGCGCCGAAAGTCGCCGATGCCAAGCCCGCGAACGGCACCAGGCACGACCAGCCGGCCGATGCGCCGGAGAAGGTGGCCGTGCTGCCGCAGCAGCCGAAGGTCAGGGAAGGCAAGTCCGCCGCGCAGGTGGATGCCTCGGCTGCCGCAAGCCAGCCGAAGGATGGAAAGGCCGCGCCAAAAACTGCTTCGGCGACGGCCAAGCCGGCCGGAGCCGGCGGCACCTACACGGTTCAGCAAGGCGATACGCTGTCCGCCATCGCCAGGAAGACCGGCGTCGGCGTCGTTGCGCTGAAGCAGGCGAACGGCATGCAGGATGGACTGCTCAAGATCGGCCAGACCCTGAAAGTGCCGGCAGGCGGAACCGCTGTCGTCGCCAGTGCGAAGCCGGCAAAGGTCGATCCGGTGACGACGGCCACCACCCAGCCGCCGGCCAAGGGCACGCCGACGCAGACGCTCGCCTCCTACACGCCGCCGAAGAAGGACGCGAAAGTCATCCAGCAGGCCGAGGACGACGATGCGGTGGCGCCGGATGCAACCGGCATCGGCAAGATGCGCTGGCCGGTGCGCGGCCGCGTGATCTCCAGCTTCGGCGGCGGCAAGGACGGCGTCGACATCGCGGTGCCCGAGGGGACGCCGGTCAAGGCAGCCGAAAACGGTGTCGTCATCTATGCCGGAGACGGCCTCAAGGAATTCGGCAACACAGTGCTGGTGCGTCACGAAAACGGTCTGGTCACCGTCTACGGCCATGCCAGCTCGATCGAGGTGCAGCGCGGCCAGAAGGTCAAGCGCGGCCAGGAAATCGCCCTGTCCGGCATGAGCGGCACCACCGACTCGCCGAAACTGCATTTCGAAGTGCGCAAGAACTCGGCGCCGGTCGATCCGTCGGGTTATCTCGAATAGAGAAAAATCCGATTTTGCGGGCCGCCTGACCTTCAGCCCGCCGAGGAAGTCCGCTCCGCAAGGTGCGGGCTTCTTCTGTTGCCAGTCCTTGAGCGGCTAGTCCTTGAGCGATTTTCCGAGCCGGCCTGCCAGATCCTGGGTGAACTGCCAGGCGACGCGGCCCGAACGGCTGCCGCGGGTCGTCGCCCATTCCAGCGCCTCGGCGCGCAGCGTCTCGGGATCGATGGCCAGATCATGATGGCGGACATAGCCATCGATCATGTCGAGATATTCGTCCTGCGAACATTTGTGGAAGCCAAGCCACAGGCCGAAGCGGTCCGACAGCGAAACCTTCTCCTCGACCGCTTCCGACGGGTTGATCGCCGTCGAGCGCTCATTGTCGATCATGTCGCGCGGCAACAGATGCCGCCGGTTCGAGGTGGCATAGAAGATGACGTTGGCCGGGCGGCCTTCGACGCCGCCTTCAAGTGCTGCCTTCAGCGATTTGTAGGATGTGTCGTCATGGTCGAATGACAGGTCGTCGCAAAACAAGATGAAGCGAAACGGCGCTGCCTTCAGCAGGCCCATCAGCTTCGGCAGGGTGTCGATGTCTTCGCGGTGGATCTCGATAAGCTTGAGCGGCACGTCGGGCTTCGCCGAAGCGTTGACCGAGGCGTGTACCGCCTTGACCAGCGACGATTTGCCCATGCCGCGCGCGCCCCATAACAGCACGTTGTTGGCAGCGTAGCCGGAGGCGAAGCGCTCGGTGTTGTCGACCAATATGTCGCGGACGCGGTCGACGCCGCGGATCAGGCCGATATCGACGCGGTTGACCTTGCGCACCGGTTCCAGATAGCCGGGATCGGCCTGCCAGACGAAGCAATCGGCCTCGCGGAGGTCGGTTTGAGGCACCGGCGGCGGGGCGAGGCGGGCGACCGCCTCGATCAGGCGGTCGAGCTTCTGGTGCAGGATATCGATAGGGCTGTCGGTCATCTCTTGTCTTTTTGTTTCGCGTTTTGTTTCGCGTTCAGGACGGTGCGGTAGGGCAACCTACCTGATTTCAGCGGTTTCGAAACTCGTCCCAAGCATTTGTTCGGGCATGATCTTTTGCGAAAACCGAGCATCGCTTTTCGTGATCACCCTCTAACACGGCTCACCAGGCCGGAAAAGCAGCCGATTTGCCCGGCAGCGCAGTTGCATTGGCAACGTTACCGACTATATTCCGGCCAAATTTGGCGGGGCCGCCTTGCGGCTGTTTTTCAAAGTTCAGGAGTACCTCGATGTTCGTGACACCGGCATACGCCCAAGGCATCGGCGGGGACTCGTCCGCAATGTTTATCCAGATCGTGCCGTTTGCTCTGATTTTCGTGATCATGTATTTTCTGATCATCCGGCCGCAGCGCACGCAGCTGAAGAAGCGCGGCGAGATGCTGGCGGCGGTTCGCCGCGGCGACACCGTTGTCACCGGCGGCGGCTTGGTCGGCAAGGTTACCAAGGTGATCGACGACAACGAGCTCGAGATCGACCTTGGCGGCGGCACCAAGGTGACGGCGCTGCGCTCGACGCTTACCGACGTGCGCGTCAAGGGCGAGCCGGTGGCGAACCAGAACGCCAAGAAATAACCGAATTGTCGGCGGAACGATCCGCCAGTACGCCCTGACGGACGACGCCATATGCTTTATTTTTCGCGCTTCAAGATGATCCTGATCTGGCTGGCCGTGGCCGCCACAGTGGTCCTCGCTGCGCCCAACCTTTTTTCCGCCAGCACGCTGGCCAAGCTGCCCGACTGGGTGCCGAAGCGGCAGATGACGCTTGGCCTCGACCTGCAGGGCGGCTCGCATATCCTGCTCAGGATGGATCCGAACGATCTGATCAAAGATCGGCTGGAGACGACGCGCGACGAAATCAGGACGCTGCTGCGCGATGCCAAGATCGGCTATACCGGCCTTGCCGGAACGGGCCGCACGGTGCAGGTCCGCATCACCGATCCCGCACAGATCGAGGCTGCCAAGAAGGCGTTGAAGACGTTGACCGATCCGGTGGCGGCCGGCTTGTTCAGCGGCGGCTCGATCCAGGAGATGACGCTGGATGATTCCGAGCCCGGCCTGCTCAAGTTCACCGTCACCGATGCGGGCATCAAATATCGTACTTCGGCAGCGCTGACGCAGTCGATCGAGGTCGTCGGCCGCCGCGTCAATGAACTCGGCACGACCGAGCCGATCGTGCAGCGGCAAGGTGACGACCGCATCCTGGTGCAGGTGCCGGGTCTCCAAGACCCGCAACGGCTGAAGGAAATTCTTGGCCAGACCGCCAAGCTGACCTTCCAGATGGTCGACCAATCGATGCCGGTGCAGGACGCGCTGAACGGCCGTCCGCCGCCGGGATCCTCGGTGCTGTATTCGCAGGACGACCCGCCGGTTCCGTATCTGATCGAGAACCGCGTCATCGTTTCGGGTGAAAACCTCGTCGATGCCCAGGCGACGTTCAACTCCCAGAACAACGAGCCGGTTGTTTCGTTTCGCTTCGATTCGAAAGGGGCGCAGCGGTTCGGCCAGGCGACATCACAGAACGTCGGCAAGCTGTTTGCCATCATCCTCGACAACCAGGTGATTTCGGCACCGCAGATCCGCGAACCGATCCCCGGCGGCACCGGCCAGATATCGGGGAATTTCACCGCTGAGAGCGCCAACGACCTCGCCGTGCTGCTGCGCGCCGGCGCCTTGCCGGCGACGCTGACGGTGATCGAGGAGCGCACGGTGGGCCCTGGCCTCGGACAGGATTCCATTCATGCCGGCAAAGTCGCCGGCATCATCGGTTCGATCCTGGTTGTGGCGTTCATGTTCGTCGCCTACGGCTTCTTCGGCTTCCTCGCCAACATCGCGCTGGCGGTGCATGTGGCGATGATCGTCGGGCTGCTGTCGCTGCTTGGAGCGACGCTGACCTTGCCCGGTATCGCCGGTATCGTGCTGACCATCGGCATGGCGGTCGATTCCAACGTGCTGATCTATGAACGCATCCGCGAGGAGCGACGTGCCGGCCGCTCGGTCATCCAGGCGATCGATACCGGTTTCAGCAAGGCGCTGGCCACAATCGTCGATTCCAACGTCACCTCGCTGATCGCGACCGTGGTGCTGTTCTATCTCGGCACCGGGCCGGTGAAGGGCTTTGCCGTCACCTATGCCATCGGCATCCTGACCACGGTCTTCACCGCCTTCACCTTCACCCGCCTGCTGGTGTCGATCTGGCTCCGCCGGGCCCGTCCGAAGGAGTTGCCGCGGGCGCCTGTGACTTTCGTTCCGCCCGGAACGAAAATTCCGTTCATGGGCATCCGCCGCTGGACATTCACGCTGTCCAGCGTGCTTTCGGTCCTCGCGGTTGTCGGATTCATGACCATCGACATCAATTACGGCATCGATTTCAAGGGCGGCTCACTGATCGAGGTGCAGTCCAAGTCCGGTAATGCCGATCTGGCCGACATCCGCGGCAGGCTGACGGAACTCAATATCGGCGAGGTGCAGGTTCAGCAGTTCGGCGAGCCGAACGACGTGCTGATCCGCGTCGGTACGCAGGAGGGCGGCGAGAATGCCGAGCAGACCGTCATCGACAAGGTGCGCGGCGAGCTGCAGGACCAGTATGATTTCCGCCGCGTCGAAGTGGTCGGGCCGACGGTCTCGGGCGAGCTTGCCAAGCAAGGCACCATCGCCATGCTTGTCGCGCTGCTCGGCATCCTGATCTATGTCTGGTTCCGCTTCGAATGGCAGTTCGCGGTCGGCGCCATCGTTGCGACCGTGCATGACGTGGTCATGACGATCGGCTTCTTCGTCATCACCGGCCTGGAATTCAACCAGTCGTCGCTGGCGGCGATCCTCACCATCATCGGTTATTCGCTCAACGATACGATCGTCGTCTATGACCGTGTTCGCGAGGATCTGCGAAAATACAAGCGAATGCCGCTGCCGCAATTGCTGAACAACGCCATCAACGAGACGCTGTCGAGGACGACGCTGACCTCGGTGACGACGATCCTGGCGCTGCTGGCGCTGGTGCTGTTCGGCGGCGAGGTGATCCGCTCGTTCACCATGGCCATGCTGTTCGGCGTCGTGTTCGGCACCTATTCGTCGATCTTTATCGCCGCGCCACTGCTTATCCTGTTCAAGCTGCGGCCGCAGGCCACAGCATCCGATGAGGAAAAGCCGGTGGGCGGCGGCAAAGCCATAGCCACCTGACGGCTTGCCGCAAACGTGGCCAAGGGCATCGTCATCCGCGAGGCGCATTTCCCCGGCCGCGCACCGATCGAGGCTTACGGCAATGGCGGTTTCCGCTTTGCCGACATGTCGCACCGCGGCTCGCTGCTGTGCCTGCCTTCTGGCATCTATGGCTGGGAGCCGGCCGATCCGCTGGCGCTGACGGCAGCGGATTTCACCAAGCTGTTCAACGAGGCCGACAAGGTCGAGATCCTGGTGGTCGGCAGCGGCAAGGATCTGAGGCCATTGCCGGCGGCGTTGCGTGCTGCGCTGAAGGATGCCGGCATTTCCGCCGATCCGATGTCGACCGGGGCGGCAGTGCGGACCTATAACGTGCTGCTGGCTGAAGACCGCGCCGTGGCCGCAGCACTCATCGCCGTCGACTGACGTGGCCGAAAACACCAAAGCCGTCATGGAGACGGTGCGCGCCGCCGATCATGACCGCTATCTCGCCGCGCTCTACGCGCCCGAAGACAAGCGGGACGCGGTGTTTTCGCTCTATGCCTTCAACGCCGAAATTGCCGGCATACGCGATCGCATCCGCGAAGCGCTGCCGGGTGAAGTCCGGCTGCAATGGTGGCGAGACGTCATCGCCGCCGAAGAGGATCGCGCTAAGGTCGGCCATCCCGTGGCCGACGCGCTGAGGGCGACTATTTCCGCTCACCGCCTGCCCAAGGCCGCTTTCGACAATATGCTCGAAGCGCGCGTCTTCGATCTCTATGACGACCCGATGCCGTCGCGCACCGATCTCGAAGGCTATTGCGGCGAGACTGCCGCCGCGCTCATCCAGCTTGCGGCGATGGTGCTCGATCCGGTCGAAGCACCGCGCTTTGCCGAACTTGCCGGCAGGGCAGGTTGTGCGCAGGCGATGACCGGTCTCCTGCTTCTGCTGCCGCTGCATCGTAAGCGGGGACAGTGCTTCGTTCCGGCCGACATTCTGGCTGCGGCGGGATCGTCGCCGCAAGAGTTCGCTACAGGTGACGGCGGGCCGGGCGCGGAACGCGCCGTTGCCGCGATGATCGCGCTGGCACGCGAGCATCTCTCAGCTTTCGAGCAGGGGGCGTCCGCCCTGCCGATTTCACTGCGTCCGGCGTTTCTGCCGCTGGCGCTGACGGGCGCCTATCTCGGCAAGATGGACGGCTCCCGCCATTCACCGCTTGATGGCGCGGTGCGGCTTTCGGCCTTGCACCGGCATTGGCTCTTGTTCCGGCGCGCAACGCGGGGCTGGCCGGTCGCATAAAGGCTGCCGCGTAGCCAACCCGACCGTCATTCCGCAGCTTCCGCCTGCGCCGGCAGCCCGAGCCATTCGCGGCAGTCGGCGAGCGCGCGCGATGTCACCGCGTGCCGCTTGGCGACCGTCTTGTCCTTGCCGCGCAGTCGCTTGCCTTCGATCTTTGGCGCGTCCACGGGCGGGAACAGGCCGAAATTGACGTTCATCGGCTGGAAAGAGCGCTTTCCCGGCTCGTCGTCGGAGACAATATGGCCGCCGGTGATGTGGTTGAGCAGCGCGCCGAAAGCGGTGGTCAACGGCGGCAGCGACGGCGCATGGCCAAGCCTTTCGGCGGCGGCGAAACGCCCGGCGAGCAGGCCGATGGCGGCACTCTCGACATAGCCCTCACAGCCGGTGATCTGGCCGGCAAAACGCAAGCCGGGCCGCGACTTCAACTGCAGCGAAGCGTCGAGCAGCGTCGGCGAATTGATGTAGGTGTTGCGGTGCAGGCCGCCGAGGCGGGCGAATTCGGCGTTTTCCAGCCCAGGAATGGTGCGGAAAATGCGCACCTGCTCGGCGTGCTTCAGCTTGGTCTGGAAGCCGACCATGTTGTAGAGCGTGCCCAGTGCGTTGTCCTGGCGAAGCTGGACGACGGCATAGGCCTTTACAGACGGATTGTGTGCATTGGTCAGCCCCATCGGCTTCATCGGCCCGTAACGCAATGTCTCGATGCCACGCTCGGCCATCACCTCGATCGGCAGGCAGCCGTCGAAATAGGGCGTGCCTTCCCATTGCTTGAATTCGGTTTTCTGGCCGTCGACCAGCGCCTGCACGAAGGCAAGGTACTGCTCCTTGTCCATCGGGCAGTTGATGTAATCCTTGCCGGTGCCGCCGGGGCCGACCTTGTCGTAGCGCGACTGGAACCAGCAGATATCCATGTCGATCGTGTCGAAATGGACGATCGGCGCGATGGCGTCGAAGAAGGCGAGCGCGTCGGCGCCGGTTGCTTCCGCGATCGACTGGGCGAGCGAAGGGGCGGTCAGCGGGCCGGTGGCGACGATCGCCTGGTCCCAGTCCGCCGGCGGCAGGCCAGGCACTTCCTCGCGCCGGATGGTGATGAGTGGGTGCGCTTCGAGCTTTCTGGTGACCGCTTCGGAAAATCCGTCGCGGTCGACGGCCAGCGCACCGCCGGCCGGCACCTGGTGCGCGTCGCCGGCGCTCATGATCAGCGAACCGGCGAGCCGCATTTCGGCATGCAGCAGGCCGACGGCATTGGCTTGCGCGTCGTCGGAGCGGAAGGAATTGGAACAGACGAGCTCGGCCAGCCCGTCGGTCTTGTGCGCATCGGTGCCGCGGACGGGACGCATTTCATGCAGGATAACCGGAATGCCGGCTTCGGCCGCCTGCCAAGCAGCTTCGGAGCCGGCGAGACCGCCACCGATGACGTGAATGGGATTTGTGTTCATGAGCGCCGAAATAATCCCTTGGCGCGGCGATTGCAATTACACGAATCAGCCGCGCTGTTGCCGCCACGCGCTGCAATCGTCTACTATTGCGAATGGGTGGGAGTCTCGGGGTCTTTGCCAGAGCGACATTTCTGACAGTCGTGATCGCCGTGGGCGGATCAGCAGCGGCCGGCGAACCGGCCGCGACGGCTTCCAAGCGGATCCCCATATGCCATGGTTACGGTTGCAACTATCGCACGACGCTGGCGCTTGGCCCCAGTGACGGTGCGCGTTTCCGCTCTATCCTGCGTGCGGGCGCGGGTTCGCCCCAGGCCGAGCGCTCCGCTATTTCGAAGGCCGTCCGCTATTTCGAACAGCGCATTTTCCAGGCCATCGGCGTCCGCGACCAGCCGCAGTCGAAATTCGGTGCATCGCGCGTCAGGGGCCAGATGGATTGTGTCGACGAATCGACCAATACGCATGCGTTGCTGGTCTATCTTGCCGAGCGAAAACTGCTCAGGTTTCATAAGGTCGAGGACAAGGCCTCGCGAGGCCTGTTTGTCGACGGGCGCTATCCGCATTGGACGGCGGTGATCAGCGACCGCGGCGGTACAGAATGGGTGGTGGATTCCTGGTATGCGCCGATGGGCGGCGCGCCGGATATTTTTCCGCTGAGCCAGTGGAAGAAGCGAGGCGTGCTGAAGAGCGGCGCGCTGGACTGACGACGGGGACGTCCCACCAAAAACGGCTCCCGGGGCGTTTCGAGCCTGAAAACAACAACACCCGCCGGGGGAGGAGGTCCGGCGGGTGTCGTTTTGTTGGCCGATCCTCGGGAGGAGGTGAAGATCGACCGTATTCGTCATCGCCGGGGAGGAGGTCGGCTTTGACGAAATTCCTTTCGCCATTTGAAAGGGCGCGAAACCCTTCTTAGAAACAACGCCCGCCGGGGGAGGAGGTCCGGCGGGCGCCGTTTTTGTGGTCAACCCTCGGGAGGAGGTGAAGGCTGACCGTATCCGTCAGGGTCGGGGAGGAGGTCGACCCTGGCGAAATTCTGCTGGTTAGATCGCCCTGCGAGCGACCATCTTGATCTCGTCGCGGACGATGCCGAGATCATTGAGCTGGCGGTTTGACAGGCGACCCAGCTCGGTAACCGTCTCGCGGTAGACGCGCCAGTTACGATAGTTGCGGATCAGGTTCATTGTCGTTCTCTTTCAAAACTGGTTCGGACCATTTGCGGTCCGAAAGGATTAGACCGCCTTGCGGGCGACGTAGTGGATGTCGCCGCGGCTGATGCCGAGGTCGGTCAGTTCACGGGTGCTCAGGCGGCTCAGCTCAGAAACGGTGTCCCGGTAGCGGCGCCAGTTGCGATAGTTGCGGATCAGGTTCATGGTATTCTCGTTTCGTCTTTCTTTCGGATCATTCCGTCTTTGTGTGCACCGTGAAGATAAGAGGGGTCATATCGATTTAAAAGCGCTATTGGTGCATGGCAGCAATGCAAATTGTGCATTGCAGCATTAACGCGCGTCCAGTTTTCTGCCCAGATCGGAAAATGCCGTTAGGTCAAACGCTTGGGCGGACGAGCTAAAAGGGCTAAACAAAGGGGGAGGGGCATGGCGAGCTATTCGTCACGGGTCAGGTTGGATATCGCACGATGGCAGCAGGCCGGCCTGATCGACGCGCCGACAGCCGACGTGCTGACGCGCGACGTCGAGGCCAACGAACGCAAATCGCTGAGCTTCGGCTCGATCCTGGCGATGATGGCGGCACTGTTGTTCGGCGCGGCCATCCTGATCTTCATCGCCGCCAACTGGGAAGTCATCCCGCGGCTGGTACGGGTCGCAGCACTCTTTGCCGTTATCCTTGCCGGCTATGTCGGCGGCGCGGTGCTGAAAATGCGTGACCATGCGGCGATCGGCGAAGCGCTGTGGATCGTCGCGGCAGCAGCGTTCGGCGGATCGATCGCGCTGATCGGCCAGATGTACCATTTGTCTGGCGACGAGGCCTCCGCCGTGGTCACCTGGGGCGCCGGCACGGCGCTGGCGGCGGTGGCGCTGCGCTCGAACCCGCTGACCGTCGCTGCCGTCGGCATCGCCGATGCCTGGCTGTTCCTGAAAGGCTTCGAGTATCGCGCGGAATTCCCGCATCTCTTCGTCGTCATGGCGCTGGTGCTGTTTGCCGTTTCGTTCTGGACGCGCAGCCAGGCGGCGCGCCACCTGATCATCCTGTCGGTGCTGTTCTATCTCGTGCTCCTGGTGACGCGGTATGACACGCTGCAACTCGCTATCCCGCTCGTTGTCGCGTCGGTGTTGCTTTTTATCGCCGCGATCTTTGCTGCCGGGCCGGTCGACAGGATCTTGCAACTGGGTGGCAGGCTGCCCCTGCACGCGCTGATCGGCTTTCTCACCGGCCTGGCGATGATCCAGTTCGAACTGGCGGATGAAAGCAGCTACAGCAGCGGCTTCGCCATTGCCTCGGCTGTTGCGCTGGCCGGCATCGTCGCGGCGATCGTGCTGGGCGGCCGCGAGAGCCGGGGACTGCGCTGGGTTGCCTATGCGGGCTTCGCCTTCGAACTCGCCATCATCTATGTGGTGATGCTGCAATCAATGCTCGACACGGCAGGCTTCTTTCTTGCGGCGGCGGTGCTTCTCGCCGTTCTTGCTTTCATTATCATCCGCATAGAAAAGCGCATGAACGCTCCGGATATGACAGGTGCAGCAGCATGATGACCGGCAAAAGACTGATCATCTCGGCGCTGGTCCTGGCGCTCGTCCAGATCGGCTTTCTGAGTTGGATCATCGCCGGACGCGCGGCGATCCTGCGCGACGGCAAGCAAGTCCTGCTCAGGGTTGAGCCGATCGATCCGCGCGATCTCTTGCGTGGTGACTACATTCTGCTCGGCTACGACATTTCGCGCATACCGGTGAAGCTGATCGGCAACATTCCACCCGGCAAGCTGGCGAGTGACGACACGCCGATCGTGGTCAGGCTGAAGCCGGGCGCCGACGGCTATTGGGGTCCGACCGCGGCTTGGTTCGGGCAAGCGCCGGTGCCGGCAGCATCCGGTGAAGCCGATATCGTCGGACACGTCTCCGAGGGCTCGGATCTCAGCGCAGCCACGACGATCGCGCCGGATTACGGCATCGAGCGCTTCTATTTGCCGGAGGGCGAGGGCATGGCGATCCAGAACGACATGCGGGTGCGGCCGTTCGGCATCCGCGTCGCGATCGCGGCCAACGGCACGGCGCAGATCAAGGCGCTGGTGGACGGCGACAAGACGCTGTTCGAGGAGCCGCTCTATTGAAGCGTGGAAGAATCTAGGTGTCGGCGCTCGGGGGATCGAAATGGTGCGCCATAGTGGCGCCTGTCCTCCTCCGCCAAGGCTTCGGAGGGCACTCCTTCGTCTAACGAGCTTCGAGCGGCCTGCCACCCGAAGCTCGAAGAGCGAAGGGTGGTGCGGATGAAGGGACTCGAACCCCCACGCCTTTCGGCACTGGAACCTAAATCCAGGGCGTCTACCAATTCCGCCACATCCGCATTGCCCGGCCAATCCCATGTAGCCATCATTCTGTCAATGTCAGAGCCCACATCGGCATCATTGGCCGGAATGCAAAGATGGTTGAAAATCAGCGTCGCCTGTGACAAAAGGCGTGTCGAATGTGACGGGACGCGACGATCCGCTTCTGCAGAATGTGATAAGAAGTAGGAAAAACAAAGACTTACTCACATTTTGGAGCGTATTTCTGGAGGATTTGTGCCGCGTTGGGCGGACAAATCGCCAAGTCCCGCACCAAAAGCCATTCCCGGCAAGATCATACCGGCAGGCTGTGAACGGCAGGGGCCGTTTGACGGCCTCATTGGTGGAAACAAAGGTTTTATGATGCAGGTCACCGAAACGCTCAACTCCGGTCTCAAGCGCGAGATCAAGATCACCGTGCCGGCCGGTGACATGGAAGCCAAGCTGATGGCGCGGCTCTCCGATGCCAGGAACAAGGTCCGCATCAACGGCTTCCGCCCCGGCAAGGTGCCGGTGCAGCATCTGCGCAAAGTCTATGGTAAATCGTTCATGGCCGAAGTGGTCAACGAGATCCTCAACGATTCGACCCGTTCGATCATCACCGGGCGCGGCGAAAAGGCTGCCATGCAGCCAGAAGTGATCATGACCGAGGACGAGAAGGAAGCCGAGAAGATCCTGGCTGGTGGCGCAGATTTCGAGTTCCGCCTGAACTACGAGGTCATTCCGCCGATCGAGATCAAGGATTTCTCCGACATCAAGGTGACGCGTCAGGTATTCGAAGTGCCTGATGAGGAGATCGATGAACAGGTCAAGCGTGTCGCCGAGTCGGCGCGCACTTATGAGCCGAAGACCGGCAAGGCCGCCGAGGGCGACCGCGTGACCCTCGATTATGTCGGCAAGATCGACGGCGAAGCCTTCGGCGGCGGCGCCGGCACCGATCAGCCGCTGGTGCTCGGCTCGAAGGAATTCATCCCTGGCTTCGAGGACCAGCTGGTCGGCAGCAAGGCCGGCGACGAGAAGCAGGTCACGGTTACCTTCCCGGAAAACTACCAGGCGGCGCATCTGGCCGGCAAGGAAGCCACTTTCGACGTGACCGTCAAGGAAGTGTCGAAGCCCGGCGAACTTGAGATCAACGACGAGATGGCCAAAAACCTCGGCCTGGAGTCGCTGGAGCGCCTGCGCGAGGTGGTGCGCGGTCAGATCGAAAATCAGTTCGGCTCGATGACGCGCCAGAAGGTCAAGCGCCAGTTGCTCGACCAGCTCGACGCCGCCTACTCGTTCGAGGCGCCGTCCAAGCTCGTCGAGGCCGAGTTCAACAACATCTGGAACCAGGTCAACCGCGATCTCGAAGCCGCCGGGCGCACCTTTGCCGACGAAGAGACGACGGAAGAGGAAGCGCGTGCCGAATATATGCGGCTTGCCGAGCGCCGCGTGCGTCTCGGCCTGGTTCTCGCCGAAATCGGCGAGAAGGCGGGCGTCACGGTGACGGACGAGGAATTGCAGCGCGGCCTGTTCGAGCAGGTGCGTCGCTATCCGGCCAACCAGCAGCAGGAGGCCTTCGAATTCTATCGCAACAATCCCGAAGCGCTGAATACGTTGCGCGCGCCGATGTTCGAAGAGAAGGTGGTCGACCATCTGCTTGGCCAGATCTCGGTCACCGACGTCAAGGTCAGCAAGGAAGAGCTGCTGGCCGACGACGAGGATACGGAGACGACCAAGGCCAAGCCGGCGAAGAAGGCGGCTGCGAAAAAAGCCGACACCAAGAAGGCCGACGACGACGCTGAAGAGCCCAAGAAGAAGGCTGCGCCGAAGAAAAAGGCCGCCAAGGACGCTGAATAACGTCCCTGCTGAATTCCAAAAGGCCGCCTTCTCGAGGCGGCCTTTTTCGTTGTGGCGCAGGCGCAACGGATTTCACGCATCTGGCGGTCGAGGTGGCGATACGAAGCTTTGATGATTATCTGCGCTGGGTTGCGGATCGCAGCGGTTGTTGGAGGCATCGTTGAGACAGTTCTTCGGTATCGGAAGCGTGGTCGCGGCGGCGTTCCTGCTTGCGTCGGTCTACGGCATCGCCCAGGCTGACACGGTTCTCGACAACTGGCGGTTCGACAAGACCAGCGACGGTCTGGTCACCGCCTCGCTTTACGCTACCAACAAGCTCATCACCGGCGGCGGCGCATTGAGCTACAGCCCGGTATTGACGATTGCCTGCCGGACCGCCGGCGAACCGCGTTGGAGCGAATGGCTGCAGCTGAGCGATACTGTTTCCGCCAGCCGAACCATCGCCATGTCGGTGACTGTCGACCAATCCGGCAAGCTCAACGAAAGCTGGTCGGTCGGCCCGCGCAGCAGGATGCTGGTGCGCGACGGTGCCGACGGCATCAGGCGACTGATTTCCGCGGACCGGCTGCTGCTGTCCTGGCGGTTCGGGCTGCTGTCGGGGCGCGGCAAAGCCGAGTTTGACCTCGCCGGAGTTGAAGAGGCGGTCGGCCGGATCGCCACCACCTGCAACACCAAATTGCCTTGAGCAGATTGTCCGCATGAAACCTTTGCATGGCCGAACTCTACCTGCCGGCCGGGTTCCGTGGTATGTAGGTGCCGCAACTCCAGGCAGTGGATATCCGTTCTGCCATTCAAGAGCGCATGCCAGCGGACTAGATGTCGGCCTGTGCAGGTCAGCCAGGGCAAATTGGCGATCAGGGAGGAAATGCCATGCGTGCCATTGTGTTTTTTATCATCATGTCGGTCGCGACCGTCATCGCCGGCCCCTCGTGGGCTCAGGATGCCGCGGCGGGTGAGAAGGTCTTCGCCAAATGCAAGGTCTGCCACGTCGCGGACAAGGATCAGAACAAGGTCGGTCCGTCGTTGAACGGCGTCATCGGCCGAACGGCCGGCACGCATCCGGGGTTCAGCTATTCCAAGGCGATGACCGAGGCCGGCAAGTCCGGCGTCAAATGGGACGAAGCCACACTGACGAGCTACCTTCGCGATCCCAAGGCGATGGTCAAAGGAACGAAGATGGCGTTTCCCGGCCTCAAGAAAGACGAGGACATCGTCAATGTCATTGCCTATCTGAAGCAATTCTCCAAATAACGCGGCTCTTCCGCCGGATCTTGGTATCGCAAACAGGTCGAGGCATAGCCTCGGCCGCAATCTGCCGGCAGTGTCGGTGGGGAGGGCGGCTTGTTGCAAAAAAGACATTGGCCGGCTAGGCTGCCGTTCCCATCGGTGGTCGTCTGAATGTCGACTGAAGAAAGCCGTCTCAAGGATACCGGCATCCGCCTCTCGGAGGCGACGGCGTGTGATTTCCTTGCGCTTTTGAAACCACGGGTCATGGCGCTTGCCGTGTTTACTGCGTTCGTCGGCCTGATGATGGCGCCCGGCGTAATGAATCCAGTTATCGCCGTAATCGCCATCGGCGCAATTGCGGTCGGAGCAGGAGCCGCCGGCGCGCTCAATATGTGGTACGACGCAGACATAGACGCCTTGATGTCTCGCACGTCCAAGCGACCAATTCCGTCAGGCCGCGTCACGCCTGGCGAAGCTCTCGGCTTCGGTCTGGTGCTTTCCGCACTGTCGGTCATGACGCTCGGCGTGCTGGTGGGGTGGCTTGCCGCATCGTTGTTGGCGTTCACTATCTTTTTCTATGTCGTTATCTACACAATGTGGCTGAAGCGCTCGACGCCACAAAATATCGTCATAGGCGGCGCGGCAGGCGCCCTTCCTCCAGTGATCGGGTGGGCGGCTGCAACCGGCGCAATCGGCATCGAAAGTGTCATTCTGTTTCTGATCATTTTCCTCTGGACGCCGCCTCATTTCTGGGCGCTGGCCCTTTTCAAGGTCGGCGACTATGCCGCGGCGGGCATCCCGATGATGCCGAATGTGGCCGGCCAGCACTCGACCAGAAAACAAATCTTCGCCTATTCGCTGGTCTTGGCGCCAATCGGCGTGCTTCCTTGGGCCTTCGGCTTCGCGAGCGGATACTACGGCACTGCTTCAGCAGCGTTGGGCGCAGGGTTCATTTGGCACGCCTGGAAGGTCCTCGTCGCCGACAAGGAGATGAAGCCGGCAAAGGCGCTGTTTGCGTATTCGATTGTCTATCTTTTCGCGATCTTCGCGGCGCTGCTTGCCGACACCATTGTAATGCGAGTGGTCGCGTCAGCCGGCTATTGAGCCCGGCTCAAAACATCACGTTGGCAGAGCACAAAATCCCAGCAACAGCAGAATAACGACGCCAAGGCCGAGTATGAGAACTGTCCTTCCATCCATGACCTTCACCTTCGTCTAGAAGAGCATATCGAAGAACGGCATCCAGAGCTAGTCGGGCTACCCGGGACCTCTTACCCCCGGGGGCCTTCGTACAAAGCGCGACAAGTCCCCCGCATGAGAGTATATTGATCATGGTGCAGGTCGCGGTTTGCGTGGCCAATCACGCAGAACGGCAGCACCGTAAAACGCGACCTTACCGGACCCGGTCTGGAGGAATGGTCATGGCAAGTTTTCACGTGATAGCAGGCGCCAACGAGACGCTGGAACACACCAGAATTCGAAAAATCGGTGTCTCCGATCTTTTTGATGCGCTCAGGCGTGGCGTCGATGATTTCATGGTCAAGCCGTCGCACATCGTTTTTCTCTGCCTGATCTACCCGCTTGCGGGGGTCGTGCTTGCCGTCTGGACATCAGGCAACAACACGCTGCCATTGTTGTTTCCGCTTGTGTCCGGCTTTGCGCTAATTGGTCCGTTCGCGGCGATCGGCCTCTATGAGATCAGCCGGCGACGGGAAGCCGGGCTCGATGCCTCGTGGAGGCACGCCTTTGAGGTCAGAAGTTCTCCGGCGCTGCCGGCTATTGCGGCGGTCGGCATCATGCTGCTTGCGATATTCATCGCCTGGCTTTTGACGGCCCAGATATTTTACCAGACCGTGTTCGGCCCGGCGCCGCCGCAATCGCTGTCCAGCTTCATCAGTGATATATTCGCCACGGGACGCGGCTGGACACTCATCATCCTGGGTCACGCCATCGGCTTTGTGTTCGCCGCGGTTGTGTTGTGCACCACGGTCGTCGCATTCCCGTTGTTGCTCGACCGCGATGTCGGCGCCTACGAAGCCATCCACACCTCGGTGCGCGTTGTCCTGGCCAACCCGATCGTGATGGCAGTGTGGGGCCTTATTGTCGCCGTCGCCTTGATCATCGGCTCGCTGCCAGTGTTCGCCGGGTTGGCGGTCGTGCTGCCGATCCTTGGTCATGCCACCTGGCATGTCTATCGGAAAGTTGTCGAATCGCCGCCGGCTACCAGACCGTGAGCTGAAAAACCTGTCCTCCGCACCGAGCGCCGGTGCGGGGAGGGTGGGGCAGAGCTTTCAATAGGCGGGGTGGCTGAAACGGGCCTGGCGCGCGTCTTTTGTCAGGTCGCGGAAATCCTTGCCGCTCACATGCACCAGCGTCCTATGGTCACCGCCCTCGAAATAGATTTCGGGAGCGTCGCCGAGGCTTTCATCGAGGACCACCGGCACATCATAGGCAGCGCCGATCGGCGGCACAGCGCCGACATCGCAATCGCCGAACAACGAGACCACCTCGTCTTCGGAGGCAAGTCCAAGAGGCTTGTCCATAACATCCTGCAATGTCGCGAGTTCTATCCTGTGCGTGCTTGGAACCACGGCCAGCGCGTAGCCACGGTCGTGGTGAACGACCACCGATTTGGCCATTATGCTGCCAGGCACATGTGCCGCAATGGCGGATTGTCTGCTTGTCGCCGTGCGGTGATGCTCGACGGTGTCGTAGGAAATGCCTTTCTTATCGATGAAGTCCTTCAGTCTGTTTGCGATGGTCATCTTGGGCGCCCCTTGCTGGTGTTCGCGACGCATGTGGAAACGCCGGCATCGCCTGTCGTTTCCGATACCAACAGAAATGGTCCAGCCGTAGATTGTTTCAAGGCGAAGGCTCCAGAACAGGACGGCCTGGATCCGGATTGCATGTCAGGGCCCGGCCCCGAAAAACGCCATTCGGGTGAGAAGGGTGTAGTCCGCTTCGAAGACCATCAGCGTCACGAATACCAGCACCAGCACCGGCGGCAGGATGATTGCATATGTCAGCGCCAGCCGTTCCCAGGCCATGTGCATGAAGATGGCGACGATCAGCCCTGCCTTGAGGATCATGAAGATCAGGATCAGCGACCATCTGAGATAGCCGTGGAGCCCGAAATAGTCGACCAGATAGGAGCAGGTGCTGAGGATGAACAGCCACGCCCAGACCACCAGGTAGAGCTTGATCGGGTGCTCCTGATGAACCTCCGTAGGGGTAACGCTGGTCGCCGTCGCATCATGCGTACGGGCGCTGTCGAGCGTGTGTTGTCCAAGGCCATTTGCGGTTGCTTCAGCCATGTCCTGCCTCTCACCAAAGATAGAAAAATGCGAAAATGAACACCCAGACCAGGTCGACGAAATGCCAGTAGAGCCCCATGATTTCGACGTTTTCGTAGCGGCCCCTCCGGCTGGTGAAGAAGCCGGGCCGTCCGACGTCGTAGTCCCCGCGCCAGACCTTTCGCGCCACGATGATCAGGAAAATCACCCCGATCGACACATGTGTGCCGTGGAAGCCGGTGATCATGAAAAAGGATGCGCCGAACTGTGCAGCGCCCCACGGATTGCCCCAAGGCCGCACGCCCTCGGTGATCAGCTTGGTCCATTCGAAGGCTTGCATGCCGACGAAGGTCGCGCCGAGTGCCGCGGTCAAAAGCATCAGGACTGCCGTCTTGCGGCGGTCGCGGCGGTAGCCGAAATTCACCGCCATGGCCATCGTTCCGCTGCTCGAGATCAGGACGAAGGTCATGATGGCGATAAGGATCAATGGAATGTCGGAGCCGCCGATGCGCAGGGCAAAGACCTCGCTCGGATTGGGCCACGGCACGCGTGTGGAGATACGGTCGGTCATGTAGGAGAGCAGGAAGCAGCCGAAGATGAACGTGTCGCTGAGCAGGAAGATCCACATCATGGCCTTGCCCCAAGACACGTTTTTGAACGCCCGCTGATCCGAGGACCAGTCGGCGGCGATGCCTTGCCAGCCTGCGGGCCGCGGCCCCGTTCGGCCGATGTGGGTCAGTGTCGTCTCAGCCATCCGCCCGTTCCTCCTAGGTCAGCAACCCTCGGCAAATGTCGATTAAAGTCGAAGCCCAGCCGGCCAGAAGAGCGAAGATGGCGAGCCAGACGAAAAGCAGGAAATGCCAGTACATGGCGCACAGCTCGACGCTCAGCCGAAGCCGCTGCGGCCGCGCACCGTTCCAGGCACCGACGGTCGTTCTGCCCAGGCCGACCAGCCCTCCCAGTATATGCAGCCCATGCATTCCCGTTAGCAGGTAGAAGAAGCTGTTGGCCGGATTGGACGCCAGAAAATAGCCATCCGCGCTCAGTTCCCGCCATGCCATAAGCTGTCCAACCAGGAAGGCGAGCGCCGTGAGTCCAGCGGTGGCGAGGCCGAGCCTGACCATGTCCACTTGACCCTTGCGCGCCGCGAGCGAAGCGCACTGCATGGCAATGCTGCTCAAGACCAGTACGCCGGTATTAAGCCAGAGCAGAGGCGGGATGGGCAGCGGCTGCCAATCCGACAGCGCCATGCGCATGAAGTAGGCACTGGTGAACAGCGCGAACAGGCAGCCGACGACGGCAAGGAAGACACCGAGACCGATCTTTGCGGTCGGAAGCGCCGATCGGTCCAGGGCGACAAAATCCCCGACCAAACCTTGCTCGAGCCACGGCCTCGTCATTAGCCGCTGATGCGAGAGCCACCACCCAGCAATGCCGGCGATCACGAGCAGGAAAACCAGAATGACGCTCATGCCGGCTCCCTGGAAGGTCCGAAGGAGCCCGGAACGTTTTGCGGTATGAAGTCCTCCTTGGCGCCCGGTACGCTGTAGTCATAGGCCCAGCGATAGACGATCGGCAGATCCTTGCCGAAATTGCCATGGCCCGGCGGTGTTTCGGCCGTCTGCCACTCGAGCGTCGTTGCCCGCCACGGATTGCCACCAGCCTCACGGCCATGGCGGATGCTCCAGATGAGATTGAACAGAAACACGATCTGGGCAAAACCGACGATAAAAGCCATGATGCTGATAAACGAGTTGAGGTGGTGGGCCGATTCCGTCATCACCGTCATATCGGTCAATTCGTTGTAGCGCCGCGGCACGCCCATCAAGCCGAGATAGTGCATGGGAAAGAAGATCAGATAGGCGCCAAGGAAGGTGACCCAGAAATGGAACCGGCCCAGCGTCTCGTTCAGCATCCGACCGGTGACCTTCGGATACCAGTGATAGATCGCGCCGAAGATTACGATGATCGGGGCGACCCCCATGACCATATGGAAATGGGCGACGACGAACATCGTGTCCGACAGCGGAACGTCGACGACGACATTGCCGAGGAATAGCCCAGTCAACCCGCCATTGACGAAGGTGACGATGAAGGCCAGGGCAAAAAGCATCGGTATGGTGAGGTGGATGTCGCCACGCCACAGCGTCAGCACCCAGTTGTAGACCTTGATGGCTGTCGGAACCGCGATGATCAATGTCGTGGTGGCGAAGAAAAAGCCGAAATAGGGATGCATGCCGCTGACATACATGTGGTGCGCCCAGACCACGAAGCTCAGTGCGCCAATGCCGACGATGGCCCAGACCATCATGCGGTAGCCGAAGATGTTCTTGCGCGCATGGGTGCTGATCAGGTCGGAGACGATGCCGAAGGCCGGAAGCGCCACGATGTAGACCTCAGGGTGGCCGAAGAACCAGAACAGATGCTGGAACAGGATCGGGCTGCCGCCGCCATGCTGCAATTGTTCGCCCATCTCGACGATCGCCGGCATGAAGAAGCTGGTGCCGAGCGCCCGGTCGAGCAGCATCATCACGCAGGCGACGAACAGTGCCGGGAAGGCGAGCAGCGCCATGACGGTGGCGGTGAAAATACCCCAGACGGTGAGCGGAAGGCGCATCAGTGTCATGCCGCGCGTGCGGCCCTGTAGCACCGTCACGACATAGTTCAAGCCGCCCATGGTGAAGCCGATGATGAACAGGATCAGCGAGACGAGCATCAGGATGATGCCCCAGTCCTGGCCGCCTGGCGTACCGGTCATGATCGCCTGCGGCGGATAGAGCGTCCAGCCGGCACCTGTCGGTCCGCCGGGGGCAAAGAAGCTCGACACGAGGACCAGCACGGCCAGGAGATAGATCCAGTAGCTCAGCATGTTGACATAGGGAAAGACCATGTCGCGAGCGCCAACCATCAGCGGGATCAGATAGTTGCCGAAGCCGCCCAGGAAGAGTGCGGTGAGCAGGTAGATCACCATGATCATGCCGTGCATGGTGATGAACTGGTAGTAGGCTTCCGGGGTGATGAAGTCGAACGTGCCGGGGAAGCCGAGCTGCAGCCGCATCAGCCAGGACAACACCAGCGCCACCATGCCGATCGCCGTCGCGGTCGCCGAATACTGGATGGCGATGACCTTGGCATCCTGCGAGAAAACGTATTTCGTCCACCAGCTGTGCGGATGGCAAAGTTCCATTTCCGCGACTTCGGCCGGCGGTACCGCATCTGCAGGTGTGATATCGACCATAGGAACACCTCCGTGCCCTTTTCGGCCATGCCCGACAGTTCGGGCCTGCCGCAATCTTTTCAATGCCGACGGCGCGCCGTCGTTCCGGCGTCTACTCTGCCGAGCCCATCTGTTGGGGCGCGGACAGCTGCGCAAAAGTCTGCTGCTGGCCAAGCCACGCCAGATAATCTTCCTGCGTATCGACCATGACCACGCCATGCATCATCGGATGCCCTTGGCCGCAGAGTTCGGCACACAGGACCTGGAAGGTTCCGGTCTTGGTCGGAGTGAACCAGAAATAGGTGACTGAGCCCGGGATCATGTCCATCTTGGCGCGGAATTCCGGCACGTAGAAATCGTGCAGCACATCGATCGAGCGGAGCAGCATCTTGACCGGTTTGCCAACCGGCAGATGCAGGTCGGCCGCTTCGACCACGACGTCGTCCTGGCCGTTGGCATCAGCGGCGATGACGCCGAGCGGATTTTCAGCGTTGACGTCGCGAGTGTCGGATGTGCCGAGCTTGCCGTCCTTGCCGGGCAGGCGGAAACTCCATTGCCATTGCTGGCCGACGACTTCGACCTCGGTTGCGTCGCTTGGGACGTTGACGAAGCGGCTCCAGACGAACAGGCCGGGAACCAGCAAAGCCGTGACACCGACGGCAGTGACGACTGTCAGCCAGGATTCGAGCCGCCTGTTCTCAGGTTCATATGCCGCCTGATTGCCTTCCCGATGACGGAAGCGGAAGACGCAATAGGCCATGAAAAGAACCACGGCGGCGAAGACGACGCCGGTGATCCAGAAAGTTATGATGATGGTGTTGTCGATATAGTCCCAGTTCGAGGCAATCGGCGTCCACCACCATGGGCTCAGGAAGTGGAACAACACCGAGCCCACGACGATCAGAACGAGTACAAGCGCAACGGCCATGTCCCGGTTCCTCCCGGTATTCCAAGCGGCGCAAAGCCGTCCCGGGAAATACCAAGTGCATCATAACTTGATTTGCGATGAAAATTCTAGAGCCGGCGGTGGGAAGGGCAAAAATACCATTTCTCGGTGCTGGCGGTCCTTCGGTTCGGCGGTGATCAGCGGTAGCGCGCGGCAAACATCGTCAGCGTCGAGTAAACGGCAATGGCGAGCATGCCGAATGTGCCCGGAACGGCGATCGTCGGGGATCGTCGCGCGCAGGGTTCGATCCCCTGCTCGACCGACAGCTCGACGAAGGGAGTGGAGCCCCTTTATTGGCCGGCAGATGTCACCCGCCAAACTGTGTTGCCGACGTCGTCGGCGATGAGCAGGGCCCCGGTTTTGTCGACGGCCAGGCCGACAGGCCGCCGCGCGCCTTGTTGTCCTTGTCCAAGAAGTCAGTCACCACGTCCTGTGCGGCGCCACTCGGATGGCCGCGGCTGAATGGTACGAACACCACCTTGTAGCCATTGAAGCGCGTGCGGTTCCAGCTCCCGTGCTCGCCAACGAAGGCGCCGGCGCGATACGCCTGGGGGAGGCTGGTTGCCGTGTAGAAGGCCAATCCCAGAGGGGCGACGTGGGAGCTCAGCGCATAATCCGGAACGATCGCTTTCGCGACCAGGTCCGGACGCTGGGGCATGACTCGGGGATCGAGATGCTGGCCGTAATAGCTGTATGGCCACCCGTAGAAGCCGCCGTCCTTTACCGACGTTAGATAATCCGGCACGAGATTGGGGCCGAGCTCGTCGCGCTCATTGATCACGGCCCAGAGCGCCCCGGTCTGCGGCTCCCAGCTCAGGCCATTCGGATTGCGCAAACCGCTGGCGAAAATGCGCGACCTGCCGGTAGCCCTGTCCACCTGCCAGATCGCGGCGCGGTCCTTCTCCGCCTCGATGCCGTTCTCGGCCACGTTGCTGTTCGAGCCGATGCCGACATAGAGCAGCGAGCCGTCCGGGCTTGCCACCAGGCTCTTCGTCCAATGGTGGTCGATCGGGCCGCCGGGCAGGGCGGTGAGCGGCGTTCCGGGCGCGGTGATCTTGGTGTCGCCGGTGGTGTAGGGATAGCGAACAATGGAATCAGTGTTGGCAACGTAGAGATCGCTTCCCACCAGCGCCACGCCGAAGGGCGAGCTCAGGTGGTCGAGGAAGACGCTGGTCAGCTCGGGCTTGCCATCGCCATCGGCGTCGCGCAGCAAGGTGATGCGGTTGCTTGGGCCGCTGTCGCCGCCCGAAGTGACCCACGATTCGATCCAGCCCATCACCAAATCCTTGGGCCGTTTGATCGGTTCGCCGCCCGGCGCCTTGGACTCGACCACCAGGACGTCGCCATTGGGCAGCACATAAAGTGAGCGCGGATGCTGCAAGCCGTTGGCAAAAGCCTGGATCTGCAGCCCCTGCGCGACTGTCGGCTTTTCGTCGTTCTTCCATCCTACCACGGAAGCGAGATGCATGGGCGGGAAGAAATATTGGATCGGCTCCGGCAGGTTTGGATTCGGCCCTATCTGACTGCTGGGATCCGGGTCGTTGCCGCTGCACGCTGCAAGAGTGATCGCCGCAGTGCAAGTAAGGATGGACGCCGCGATGCGCCCGGCCTGTCTGATGGAGCTTGCTACGCGCATCAATCCGCCACTCCGACGTGATGCCGGTACACCATGGACCAGCCCAGCCAACCAGTGAAGATGAGGATGAGCACGACAACCGCCGAGAGGATCAAGCCGGTGGGAACGATGGAGGTCCATGCATCGCGGGTGTGCACGAGCATGTTGATCACGGACAACACCAGCGCCAGCAGATTACCGAGCACGTGCGGCCAGGCAGGGGGCTGTGCCCTTATCAGCGGATTAGCCAGAAAATCGATCAACCCCACGATCGCTGCAAGGCAGCCCATGATCACGCCGACGGTAACCAGCCAAGCGGAGAAGTCCGCCCACATCATCTCCGCCGTTCGCCAATAGGCCAGATCCGTCAGCAGGGTGCCGACGAAGCAGGCGATCGGAAACGGCACTAGCATCGGATGAATGGGATGTCCCGCAATCCTGGCCGTCGAACGCGGATTGTCACCGACCATAATGCGCAATCCTTCTCAGTTCTCGTCCAACAACCCCCAATACGGCCTCCGGCAGCTGTTGCCGAGAGGCCGGCAGACGACACATCGATCCGTCAGGCCCAAAAAAGGGCGCTGGCTGGCTGCGCCTGCTAGGCGGCGGACTGGGTCGGAGGGTTCTGGTACATCATCCAGAGCTCGATCGCGGCCAGGACGGCGACCAGAATGCCGATCACGACATGCACGGTCATCGCCGTGGTCGCCTGGAATCCAAGCACCCAGGGCGATACGAGAACCCACAGTCCGACGACAAGGTTCACCCACTCTTCCCACACGGCAAATGCCGCGAGGGCGGCAATCGAAAGCACGACAATCAAGATTCCGCTGCCGAGGGCGTTCTGCGTCTGCGGGCCTGCCGCAAAGGCGAAGATCCAGGGAGAGAAGAACAGAATTGCCCCAAGGATCAGGTTGGCTACGTCACAGAGCCTGGCGTTTGTCCACTGGTTCATGGCATCCTCCATTGGGAGCGTTTGTGGCTCCCGAGTTCGGCAAGGTGGTGCCTGAGTCCGGCGAGATGCGCCCGAAGCCGCTCACTCCGTGTTACGGCAGTGCCCTTGCCCGGCCGGAGTTTCCGCATCTGGCGGTACTCCAGCCAAATCCGGCTATCTAACTGAATTCCGGGCTTTATGTTCCATTCGGCACCGGCACGCCTGGATCACTTGATGGTGATCGAGCGATCCAAAGCCGCAGTGGGCTTGGTCAGCGGCGACGTGCCAGCGGCGCGGACAGGCTCATTCTTTTCTCGATCCGGTGAAAACATTGGTCGTGGATCGCAGTTCTTGAGACGAGACGCTCTTGCTCGTCTTGATTGCCGCCGAAGCTTGTTTAAGAGACGACCGGTCCGGATTGACGCGCGATACTTTCGCTGCAAAGGTGTTTTAACGACTTGTTTACCATGCGTCAGTCAGGGTTGGGGGGAAATTGGAACCGTTTCTGGGGGCGAACCGCCTTAATTGGGATGATCGGGCCGAACTGCACTCGACCGACACAACGGGCAGCTACCACATCGAGAATGTGCTGGCAGGCGGATCCAATCTCTATGAATTGGAAACGCGCGAGGTCGGCGATATTGCGGGCAAGGATATCGTCCACCTGCAGTGTCACATCGGGCTTGACACGATCAGCCTGAAGAATCTCGGCGCAGGCAGCGTGACCGGCCTCGACTTTTCACCGACGGCGATCGCGGCGGCGCGGGATTTCGCTGCGAAGGCAGGCACCGACGTACGTTTCGTGGAAGCGCCCCTGTTCGAGGCCGTCGAAGCGCTCGGCCGGACCTTTGACATCGCTTACGTTACCTGGGGTTCGGTAAACTGGCTGGACGACGTGTTCCGCTGGGCGCGGGTGGTTGCCAGTCTCCTGCGACCCGGCGGCCGGCTCTACATGGCCGAGGGCCATCCATTGATGTTTCAGTGCGATCGAAAGGCCGCGGCCCTGGAGTTGAAGCACGACTGGCGAACGCCGATAGCTCGGCCGCTCGCCTGGAACGAGGAACTGACCTACACCGGCGACAATCGTATCTTGAAGCATCCTCGCTATTATGAGTGGATCCATCCGATCAGTGACGTGGTGAACGCGCTGATTTCAGCTGGTCTGACGCTCGATTTTCTCAATGAGCATGACACGGTTTCGTGGCAGCACTTTTCATTTGCAGTGCGGGCCGGCAAGGATATGTACGGCCTGCCAGAGAACTCTCCCAAGATACCGATGGCCTATTCCATTGGCGCGACGAAGCGGAGCGTCGGCAAGATACCATATCTTGTGTCTCACAAGTCGATTGAGGGCCACTAGCCCAAGGTCAACGCTCTTGACGTACTCGGGTCGGAGCATCGAGGTGTGCAATGGCGCTCGTGTCTGCGGTCTTCCGAGCAAGGCTGATCTCGTTTCATGTTGGTCCGCTTCATGCAGCCTGCCTTCAACATCGCGCGGGCGGTGGTGTCGATGTCGACATAACAGCCGGCGTCAGCCATCGGAAAATGCGAAATTTTTCAGGAGTGTGAAGGTCAAATTAAACATTGAACGCTAATATTCCTCATCGGGTCGACCCGAGAACCTGAAATGGCAATTGAGGAATCGCCTATTGGCTTTTTTCCGCGCTAGGTTCGGCGGCATTAAGGAGGCCGTCTTTTCGTCGGCAAATATTCCGGCGGCGATCGCGTTTGTCGTCATCCTTATCAGCGCAGCGTTCGCGGAGCACCAGAACAAGATCGTCTCGGACCAGGCCGTCCGTGCGGACGTGCTGACCAAGGTCAACCTCATCCGCGCCAAGCTCGAAGGCAATATCAACGGAAACCTTCAACTCGTGCATGGACTGGTCGCTGCGGTCGTAACCGAGCCCTATATGGGACAGCAACGCTTCGCTTCGCTGGCGAGTAATCTGTTTGGCGCGAACTCGCAATTGAACAATATTGCCGGCGCGCCCGATCTGGTCGTTTCCCTGATGTACCCGATGGAGGGTAACGAGCAGGCGATGGGCCTCGATTACCGCAAGAACGAGCGGCAGCGTGCGGCTGCGCTAAGGGCGCGAGACGAACGCAAGCTGGTGCTTGCCGGTCCCGTCGATCTGAAGCAGGGAGGACAAGGCTTTATCGGTCGCTTTCCGGTTTTCGTGCGGAGCGCGGGCAATACGGAAAGGTTCTGGGGCATCATTTCCGCCGTTGTCGACGTGCAGCGTCTCTATCGGGCGAGCGGGCTGCTTGACGACGATCTCGGGATTGACATAGCGCTGATCGGCAGGGACGCTCTCGGCCAAAATGGAGACCAATTCTACGGCAATGAGCGGATCGGCAAAAGCGATCCGGTGACGGCCGACGTTTTGCTCCCGTCCGGTTCGTGGCAGATCGCGGCCATTCCCAAAAATGGCTGGCCTTCGACGCCAAGTAACGCATGGTTGTTGCGCGCGATCATGGCGACGGCCGGGGCCTTGGTTGTGTTCCCCTTCCTGGTCACAGGTCGCCTGATCGGCGAAAGACAGCGCAATTATGCGGAATTGCGTCGATTGTCACGACGCCTGGAACTCGCTCTGGAGGCCTCGGCTATTGGGGTTTGGGAACACGATCTCGCGACCAACGAGCTTACGTGGGATGATCGCGTAAATGAAATATATGGCAAATCAACCGGGGAGCACCGGGGCTACATAGACTGGGCGGGTGCAATCCACCCAGATGATTTGGCTACCGCCAACGCAGATTTCGACAGCGCGGTGGCCAGCGGACGACCCTATTTGTCGGAGTACCGGATTGTGCGTCCGGATGGCGAGGTCCGTCATGTCCGGTCCAAGGCGATCGTTTACCGGGTCGCAAACAACACTCCAAAAATGATAGGCGCGGAATGGGACGTTACAGCCGATGTCCTGCTGAACCAGGATCTGGTTCGAGCAAAACAGCTGTCCGAGTCGAAAAATGCAGAACTCGAGTCGGCCAAAGCGCGCATAGAGCACATCGCGCTTCATGACTCGTTGACCGGCTTGCCCAACCGGCGTTACCTCGACCAGGTACTGGAAGATTACGCGGCAAACGCCAGGCGCTCAGGCGGGCATGCGGCACTGCTTCACATCGATCTGGATCGGTTCAAGCACATCAATGATACGCTGGGCCACGCCGCCGGTGACGCAATGTTGGTTCACGCGTCAACAGTCCTCAGATCGAAGGTCGGCGACGAGGGATTCGTCGCCCGCATCGGGGGAGACGAATTCATCGTTCTGTGCGTGGTGCGCGACGATACCAAGCAACTGGCGCTGCTCGCTGACCGCGTCATCAGCCAGATGCGCGAACCGGTCTACTACCAGGGCCATCGATGCCGTTTTGGTGTCAGCGTGGGAATCGCAGTCGACAACGGAAAAAATATCGAAGCCAAACACCTGCTGGTAAACGCCGATATCGCGCTTTACCGAGCAAAGAGGCGTGGGCGCAATCGATACGAATTCTTCACCGACGCGATGCAAAGCGAAATCGTCGATACAAAGCGGATTGCCGACGAAATTCTCGGCGGCCTTGAGCGCAACGAGTTCATCCCCTTCTACCAGCCCCAATTTGACGCAAAGACGCTCGAAATCGTGGGGGTTGAGGCGCTGGCGAGGTGGAGACATCCAGAAAAGGGTATTTTGGCGCCCGATGTCTTCCTGAGAATTGCGGAAGAACTGAATGTGGTCTCGATCATCGACCAAGCCATATTGAAGCAGTCGCTTTTGGACTTCAAAGAATGGTCCGCTGCGGGACTCCACATTCCGCGGGTATCGGTCAATGTTTCGGCGCGACGCCTTCAAGATGAGGAGCTCATCAAGAGCTTGCGAGAACAAAATATCGAAAAAGGGACAGTTTCATTCGAGCTTGTTGAGTCAATTTTCCTGGACGAGAACGACGACCTTGTCACCTGGAATATCGAGCAGATAAAAGAACTCGGGATTGACATCGAAATAGACGATTTTGGTACTGGTTACGCTTCGATAGTCAGTTTGCTCAAGTTGCAGCCTCGCCGGCTAAAGATAGATCGGCAGCTGGTCACCCCAATCGTCAAATCGCCGCAAAGAAGGCAGGTTGTCTCGTCAATCATTGACATCGGCAAGTCCTTGGGTATCGAGGTCGTGGCGGAAGGTGTCGAGACGATGCAGCACGCACGGATACTCAAAGGCCTGGGCTGCGACATGTTGCAGGGTTATGCCTTCGGCTACGCGCTCGATTCCGACGGACTAAAGGCCTTTGTTCGATCCCGGCGGCTGCGCACAGCCAGCTGAGCGCCAGTCCCCGCATTTACCGGCGCGATCGGCGTTGAGCGTCGCATCAATATGCGCGTGGCAGGCCAGGCCGGTAACAATAAGCCTCAAATAAGCAGCAGGCCCTTCATGCTGGAGTGGCCTTTCCTGCCGATGATGATGTGATCGTGAACGGCAATGCCAAGCGGTTTGGCCGTCTCGATGATCAGCTTGGTCATCTCGATGTCGGCGCGCGACGGCGTCGGATCGCCCGATGGATGGTTGTGAGCCAGAATAATCGCCGTCGCCGAGAGCTCCAAGGCGCGCCTGACCACCTCGCGCGGATAGACCGGCGTGTGGTCAACGGTGCCGACCTGCTGCACTTCGTCGGCGATCAGTGCGTTCTTCTTGTCGAGGAACAGGATGCGGAACTGCTCCCGCTCCTCGAAGGCCATGACCGACCGGCAGTATTCGAGAACCTGCGTCCAGGTCGACAAAAGCTCGCGGCCGGCGATCTCGCCGCGCGCCATGCGCTGCGCCGTTGCGGCAACCACCTTCAGGTCGAGCGCCACCGCCGGGCCGATGCCCTTCACCTCCTGCAGGCGCTCGACGGGCGCGCCGAGGACCTCGGCCAATGTACCGAAGCGTGCCAGCAATGCCTTGGCGACCGGCTTGGTGTCGGCGCGCGGGATCAGCCGAAACAATAGAAGCTCGAGCAGTTCGTAGTCGGGGAGGGTGTTGGGGCCGGCAGCAAAGCGTTCGCGCAGGCGGTCGCGATGGCCGAGATAATGCGGCTTGTCGGCGGCCACCGCCTTCGCGGGCGATCGCACCGGCCTTTCGGGAAAGAAGGCCCGCTCGTCGTCGTCACCGTTCATGGCTGCCCCACCCAGCATTTGCCGGGCAAGGTAACGCCCGATCTGCCAGACACTAGGCCCGCAGGCCGGGGCGGTCGAGGTTTTTTGGCGATAGCGTGAAGATCTCGCAGCCGGTTTCGGTGACGCCGATCGTGTGCTCGTACTGCGCCGACAGCGAACGATCGCGCGTCACCGCGGTCCAGCCGTCCGACAGCACTTTCACATGCGGCCGGCCGAGATTGATCATCGGCTCGACGGTGAAGATCATGCCCGGCCGCATCTCGACGCCTTCGCTGGCGCTGCCGTAATGCAGGATATTCGGCGCGTCGTGAAACAGCCGGCCGACCCCATGGCCGCAGAAATCGCGCACCACCGAGCAACGCTCGGCTTCGGCGTAGGTCTGGATGGCGGCGCCGATGGCGCCGGTGCGGGCGCCCGGCTTGATTGCCGCGATGCCGCGCATCAGGCACTCATACGTGACTTCGAGTAGCCGCTCCGCGGCACGCTTGATCGTGCCCACTGGATACATGCGCGAGGAGTCGCCATGCCAGCCGTCGAGGATATAGGTGACGTCGATGTTGACGATGTCGCCGTCCTTCAACGGCTTGTTATCGGGTATGCCGTGACAGACGACGTGGTTGATCGAGGTGCAGGATGATTTCGTGTAGCCGCGGTAGTTGAGCGTCGCCGGAAGCGCGCCATGGTCCATGCCAAATTCGAAAACGAAACGATCGATCGCCTCGGTGGTGACGCCGGGCGCCACCATCGTCACCAGGTCGTCGAGGCAGCGCGCGGTGAGATCGCAAGCCTTGCGCATGCCGATAAAGCCTTCCTCGTCGTAAAGACGGATCTGGCCGGTGTTTCTGAGCGGTGCCGCGGCGGCGTCGAGATAGGTGACCATTTTTATCCGTCTTGCAGAGATGCGAGGCTGGATGAGCCTCGGCGAGAGAAATCTCCCCAGATTTGGCACTGGAAAGCGCAAGGTTCAAGGACGAACTGCCGGCGAACGGCCGAAGACCAGCGATATATTCACGCCTGAGGCATTCTCCTTGCCTGGAGCGGCCCATGCTTCGCCGGGTTCATTGGCTACCGCAGTGACGACACATTTCTAGGCGAGAAGTCGGCCCAAGCACTAAGCCGCTACGGCAACTTTTTGCAACGAACGGCGTCGCTGCGGGGGCGTCGGTTCGGGAGAGATCGCATGGACAGACTGCAATTCGAGGTGCCGGTGCGGATCGCGCCTGTGCCCGGCCAGCCGGTCGAGGAAATCTACAGTGTCGAGCAGGCGCTCGATTTCCTGCAAACGTGGCCGGTCCGCCGGAAGGGGCCAACCTACCAGGCCGCGTTCAACGCCTGTTTTGGTGCCACGGTGGACATCGTCGAGACCGAGGACGCATGGCGGGCCTTCATGGCCTTTTGCCGGGTGAGCGGCCTGCTGGCCAGGGACATGATGGTTCCGCGCAAGCGCGGCGGCGAGGCGAGGGGACTGCGGGCGTAGGGAGCCGTCGACATAATCTTCAATTTGTCTGGCAGCCTTTGCCGACATCCTCATCAGAGTGGTGGTCCGGCAAGGTTACGCAGCGCGTTAGCGATGGCATGTGCTAAGTACTTGAGGTCTCTGGTACGCCCAAGGGGAATCGAACCCCTGTTACCGCCGTGAAAGGGCGGTGTCCTGACCGCTAGACGATGGGCGCGCTCAGATGTGAGCGCTTATAGTTGCGTCGCGACAAACCGGCAACCCGTCTGCTGCCGGCTGCGACAACTTTTTTCCTTTGGCTCCAAACCGCGTCTTTCCGACAGCCAAGCTGGTTTTTGCGGCATGATGCAACGCCGCCGAAGGGCCTTCAGTGGCGGAAGAACCTCGCCCTAGCCGCGCCTGCGGCAGCGCCAGTTCCAGTCGCGCTCCGGTCCGACATCGACGTGGACGGATTCGGTGTGGCAGTAGGTGCCGACGCCGCCGCGGCCCGGCATGGTGCGGATATAGCTCGCCAGTTCCCATTTTGAGACGCCGGGAACCTGGATGTCGGCGGCGGCGCAGTACATGTGCAGCGAGTTCTTGGCACCGTTGGCGCGACGGTTGCGGGCCGGATCGCGATAGCCGGAGGTAACCGTCATCTTGCGGCCGTAGTGGCCTTCGATCGTCTTCAGCACGCGAACCAGCGACGGCTTCAAGCAGGCGACATCGACGCTTTCGTTCTGTTTCAGGAGACCGTTGGGTGCCAGCCGGGCGAGGCCGGCGGCGGAGGCGACCTGGTAGGCGCCACCCGAACCTTCGTCTTCGTTGAGGTCGACATCACTCTCGTCGTCGAGGCCGGATTTGCGCTTGATCTCGAACAGTGCCGTCTGGCGCACGCCGGGCAGCGCATCGGCCGTGAAGTGGCTGGTATCGCCGGCCGATGCCAACTGCACCGGCTTTTCAGCCGGGTTGGCCGAGGCCAGGGTGACGGTGGGCTTTGCCGCGGGCGTCGCCTTGGCCTGCAAGACCGCTGGCTGCCCGCCCGATCTGCTGTTGGCCGGCGATGCCGCCGAAGCAGGCGTAGCGCTGAACAGCGAGGCCAGGAAGTTTTTCTTCGGTGCATAGGCCTGTGGCTGCGGCATCTCGCCGGCGGTCACATAGACCGGGTTGTTCATCGCCGGCGCGGCGGCCTTGGCATCGGGCTTCGATGCGCCGGCATCGGCGGCGGCACTGTTCTGCGCAACAGCGTTGGCCTGTTCAGCCGCCTCGGCGTTTGGTTGCAGCGGTTGCGGCGAATGTCCCGCGATCGTCTCGGCCGCCGTGGGAACGGCGATCGGGAAGCCGGCATCGGACTTGGCCCCTGGCTTGGCCATTGGCACATAGGCGACCTGCTCGGGAAGGTTGGCGTCGCCCTCTGCATTCATCGTCATTTGTGCGGTTGTCATCTGCGACGATGAGGCGGCCGTGCTGGCCTGGGGCGCACCGGCGGCCGTGCTGATTTCGGTGGCCGAGGCATTATAGCCTGGCATGCCGACCGACATGGTCGGGTCGCCGGCAGAGGTGCAGGACGCCAGAAGCACCGAGAAAAGCGCCGCCACAATGGCGCGGCTTTCTCCCTTCGCGAGGCGCGATCCTGCTGATCTCAAAACAAAATTCCCCCTCGATATCCGACCGGTTCGTCATTGGCGCGGCGTCGAAACGTCTCGTCGAAATGACCCTTGTTCCCCGAACCGGAAACGAGACCTGTGTCAAATCTGCAAGCCTCAAAGTAATTTGGCGGCTAGAGGATGAATCAAGGCTGCTCAGGGTTGACGACACCATTTCGCCCGCTTTTGGCGGCGCGTCAACTCACCACACATTACAGATGGTTACACACGCATCTTGACATAGGTGCCGGGGGCTTCGCCTAGAACTTGCATATGCTCGCCCGGTTTGCGGGCCGGTACGCGGGTATTGTCCCTGGCTTCGATCCAGCGCTGCCAGTGCGGCCACCAGGAGCCGGGATGGTCAGTGGCCCCGGCGAACCACTGGTCGAAGTCCCCAGCCGGCTTGCCGCCGGTCCAGTAGTGGTATTTCTGCGCCGCCGGCGGATTGACGACGCCGGCGATGTGGCCGGAGCCGGCCACGACGTAGTCGACCTCGCCGCCGAAATATTTCGAGCCGAGGAACACCGACAGCGCCGGCGCGATGTGATCCTCCTTCGAGGCGAGGTTGTAGACAGGGATGGTGACATCCTTCAGCGAAACCGTGCGGCCCGCCAACTCCATCATGCCTTGCGAAAGCCTGTTCTCGAGATAGCAATTGCGCAGGTAGAAGGAATGGTTGGCAGCGCCCATGCGGGTCGAATCGGCGTTCCAGTAGAGCAGGTCGAAGGGCAGGGGATCCTTGCCGCGCATGTAATTGTTGACGACATAGGGCCAGATCAGGTCGCCCGAGCGCAGCATGTTGAAAGCAGTCGCCATCTTGGTGCCGTCGAGATAGCCTTTTTCGCTCATTGCCTTTTCAACGGCCGCGACTTGCTCCTCGTCCACGAACACTTTCAAGTCGCCGGCATAGGTGAAATCGACCTGCGTGGTGAAGAAGGTCGCCGATTTGATGCGGTGGTCGCCTTCCTGCGCCATCAAGGCCAGCGCTGCCGCCAACAGCGTGCCGCCGACGCAATATCCGATGGCGTTGACTTGCCTTTCGCCGGTGGCCTTTTCAATCGTGTCGAGGCCGTATTGCAGGCCCTCCCTGATATAGGCCTCCCAGCTCTTGGCGCCGTGCCGCTCGTCCGGATTGATCCAGGAGATGACGAAGACCGTGTGGCCTTGCTCGACCGCCCAGCGGATGAAGGATTTTTGCGGGTTGAGGTCGAGGATGTAGTATTTATTGATCCATGGCGGGCAGATCAGCAGCGGCCGCTTGAGCACGGTCTCGGTCGCCGGCTCGTATTGCAGGATTTCGGCGACGTCGCTGCGGCCGACCACCTTGCCGGGCGTGGTGGCGAGATTCTTGCCGATCTCGAAGGGTGAATAATCCGCCTGCCGCAGCTTCAGGTCACCCTTGCCTGCGGCAATGTCCTCGGCCAGCATTTTCATGCCGCGCACCAGGTTTTCGCCGTTCGAGGCGACGGTCTCGCGAAACAATTCCGGATTGGTCAGGATGAAATTCGACGGCGAGATGGCGTTGGACACCTGCCTGACATAAAAGCTGGCCTTGTGGCGGGTGTGCTCGTCCAGACCGTCGGCGTGCTCGACCAGTTCGGCCGCCCAGCGCGAGGTGACGAGATACGCCTGTTTGAGGAAATCGAAAAAGGCGTTGCGGCCCCATTCCGGGTCCTGGAAACGCTTGTCGCCGCGCTCGGGCTTGACCGCATCCTCGGTCTCCTCGGCACCGGCGCCGATGCGCTGAACGGCATTGGCCCAGACGGCCATATAGCCGGAAAACAATCGTGTCTGTGCCTCCAGCGCGCGCTGCGGGTCGGAGAGCCAGTATTCGGTGAGTTTGGAGAACGTCTTCACCATGTCGACGACCGGCTCGGCGACATGATCGCGCACCTCGCCCTTTTCCCGCGGCTCGGCCCATGCCGAGGCGGCCTTGCCGGCCTGCTCGATCATGCGGGCCATGTTCAGAGCAAAGCGTTCCGGGTCCTTAACCAGATATTGCTCGACGGTCGAAGGTTGGTCATCTTCCGCTTTGCCCGAATCGGGTGTTTTGGACATGGTTCGCGGGGTTCCTCCCGAAGCGTTTTGTTGACATATTACCATGGGATATCTGACAGGGTCCAACGTGCTCTAACCCGGCCGCCAGGAAAACAATATGACGATTAATATTGGCAAGAACGTTTTTTCCGGCACTGGTCGTTTTTGCCGCATGGCGCTCGTCCTGCTGGCGATGGCCGGTTGCACGAGCAGCAACATAGAAGGTGCAGCGCCCGCCACCGGCCTTGTCGGGGCGAAGGACACCGGTTCCTACCCGAACCTGAACATCCCGCCGCAGGTGGCGGCCGAGCAATTCACCGACGAGGAAAAGAACGCCAAGCTCGCCCAGCTGAAGGCCGAGGAGCAGGGCCAGGCCGCGAAGGGCGGCGGCGTCAAGGTCGCGGACCAGGCTGCGCTGGACCAGCTGGCAAAAAAACACGGCGCCGAGGCGCTGAAGCAGATCGAAGGCAAATGCGACCCCGCTCTCGACCCTAATTGCAAATAAGCTTATACGCGCGACCGCAACCTCACTGTCTGGAACTGCCATGGAAGAATTTCACAAGGTCCGCCGGCTTCCGCCCTATGTCTTCGAACAGGTCAACCGGCTGAAGGCCAGTGCCCGCTCGCGTGGCGCCGACATCATCGACCTTGGCATGGGCAATCCGGACCTGCCGACGCCCAAGGCCATCGTCGACAAACTCTGCGAGGTAGTGCGTGATCCGCGCACGCACCGCTATTCGTCGTCGCGCGGCATTCCGGGCCTGCGCCGTGCCCAGGCCAATTATTATGCCCGCCGTTTCGGCGTGAAGCTCGACCCGGACAGCCAGGTGGTGGCGACGCTCGGCTCGAAGGAGGGTTTTGCCAATATGGCGCAGGCGATCACCGCCCCCGGCGATGTGATCCTGTGCCCCAATCCGACCTATCCGATCCACGCCTTCGGCTTCATCATGTCGGGCGGCGTCATCCGCTCGCTGCAGGCCGAACCGGACGACGGTTTCATCCCGGCACTGGAGCGCGGCATCCGCCATTCGATCCCGAAGCCGCTGGCGCTGATTCTCAATTATCCGTCCAACCCGACGGCACTGGTCGCCTCGCTCGATTTCTACAAGGAGGTGGTGGCTTTCGCCCGGAAGAACGACATCATCATCCTGTCGGACCTTGCCTATTCCGAGATCTATTTCGACGGCAATCCGCCGCCTTCGGTGCTGCAGGTGCCGGGCGCCATCGACGTCGCAGTCGAGTTCACCTCGATGTCGAAGACCTTTTCGATGCCGGGCTGGCGCATGGGTTTTGCCGTCGGCAATGAAAGGCTGATCTCGGCGCTGACGCGGGTGAAATCCTATCTCGACTACGGCGCCTTCACGCCGATCCAGGTGGCGGCCGCGCATGCACTCAACGGCGACGGAGCCGATATCGCCGAAGTGCGCGACGTCTACCGCAAACGCCGCGATGTCATGGTCGACGCCTTCAGCCGTGCCGGCTGGACCATTCCCGCACCGGCGGCGTCGATGTTCGCCTGGGCGCCGATCCCGGAGCCGTTCAAGCACCTCGGCTCGCTCGAATTCTCCAAGCTCCTGATCGAGCACGCCGACGTCGCGGTGGCGCCGGGCGTCGGCTTCGGCGAGCATGGCGACGATCACGTGCGCATCGCGCTGGTCGAAAACGAGCACCGGATCCGTCAGGCAGCGCGCAACATCAAGCGCTTCCTCGCATCCAGCGCCAAGCAGCCGAATAACGTCGTACCGCTCGCCGCGCATCGCTGAGTTTTCTACACATCAATCGACCGAATGGGGCGTCGCCGGACATGGCTGAAGCGTTGCGTGTTGGAATTGCCGGCCTCGGCACCGTCGGTGCGTCGGTGGCTCGCGTGCTGCGCGACAAGGCGGCGGAACTGACGCGGCAGTGCGGCCGCGAGATCGTCGTGTCAGCGGTCTCGGCCCGCGATCCCAAACGCGACCGCGGCGTTGATTTTGGCACAGCACTGTGGTTCGACGACGCCGTCAAGATGGCCCAGACCGCCGAGATCGATGTATTCGTCGAACTGATCGGCGGCGACGAGGGCGCGGCACGATCCTCGGTGAAGGCGGCGCTCGAGGCCGGCCGCCATGTCGTCACCGCCAACAAGGCACTGCTTGCCAAGCACGGCGTGTCACTGGCCGAGATCGCGGAAAAGAGGGGCGTGCTGCTCAACTACGAAGCGGCGGTGGCCGGCGGCATTCCGGTCATCAAGACGATGCGCGAGGCGATGGCCGGCAATTCGGTGACCCGCGTCTTCGGCATCCTCAACGGCACCTGCAATTATATTTTGACGCGCATGGAAGCCGAGGGCCTGTCCTTTGATGCCTGCCTGAAGGACGCCCAGCGGCTGGGCTATGCCGAAGCCGACCCGACCTTCGACATCGAGGGCCACGACACCGCGCACAAGCTGTCGATCCTGACCAGCCTTGCCTTCGGCACGAGGATTGCGGCCAATGACATCTACATGGAGGGCATCTCCAACATCAGCCAGGCCGATATCCGCGCGGCCGGCGATCTCGGCTACCGGATCAAGCTGCTTGGCGTCGCCCAACGCACCGAAAGCGGTATCGAGCAGCGCGTTCACCCGACCATGGTGCCGACGGCCTCGGTCATCGCGCAGGTGCACGGTGTCACCAATGCGGTCGCGATCGAAACCGACATCCTCGGCGAATTGCTGCTTTCCGGCCCCGGTGCCGGCGGCAACGCCACCGCTTCGGCGGTGATCGGCGACATTGCCGACATTGCCAAGAGCCGGCCTGGCTTCCAGCATGGCCCGGTCTTCGGCCGGCCGGCGAAGGAATTGAAGCCCTACAAAAAGGCGCAGATGCGCAGCCATGCCGGCGGTTATTTCATCCGGCTGACCGTGCACGACCGCCTCGGCGTTTTCGCCGCGATCGCCAAACGCATGGCCGACAACGACATTTCGCTGGAATCGATCGTGCAACATGCCGCAGGGCCGGAAACCGAGGCACAGAAGACAGTCATCCTGGTCACCCACGAGACGACCGAGGCGGCGGTGCGCAAGGCCGTCGACGGCATCACCAGGGACAGCCTTCTGACCGACAAGCCGCAAGTCATCCGCATCGAGCGGGCCGGATAGCAGTCTCAAGTTTTGCCTTTAATCGATTGATATTGCTGCGCTTTCAAAAAGGTCCAGCGCAGGTCTTGCTGTTGTCACGAGGCTTTGACACAAGAAGCGCGTCTCTGGCGGGAGGCTAATGCATGTCGCCCAAAAGTGTGCGGCGGTTTTGGGACAACGACATGCATAGAAACAAAGTGCCAACGAGGATTATCCATCGATGAATGTGGCCCAGAACATTGTCGCCGGCCTCGACCGGATACTGACCATGGAATTGGTGCGCGTCACCGAACGCGCCGCGGTCGCGGCCGCCAGATTGCGCGGACGCGGCGACGAGAAAGCCGCCGATCAGGTCGCGGTCGACGCCATGCGCCAGGAGCTTAATCGTCTCGCCATCAACGGCACGGTGGTGATCGGCGAGGGCGAGCGCGACGAGGCGCCGATGCTCTATATCGGCGAGGAGGTCGGTACAGGCAAAGGCCCGGCTGTCGACATCGCGCTCGATCCGCTCGAAGGCACGACGATCTGCGCCAAGAACCTGCCCAATGCGTTGGCCGTCATCGCCATTGCCGAAAAAGGCAGCCTTCTGTTCGCGCCGGACGTCTATATGGACAAGATCGCCATCGGCCCGGGCTATGCCGATGGCATCATCGACATCGATGCCTCGCCGGCCGAAAATATTGCCAGCCTGGCCAGGGCCAAGGGCGTTCCGGTGGCAGAGATCACCGCCTGTATCCTCGACCGGCCGCGCCATGGCGCCTTGATCGAAGCCGTGCGGGCGACAGGCGCCGCGATCCGGCTGATCGGCGACGGTGATGTCGCCGGCGTCATCCACACCACCGACCCGGACGAAACCGGCATCGACATCTATCTCGGCACCGGCGGTGCGCCGGAGGGCGTGCTGGCGGCGGCGGCCTTGCGCTGCACCGGCGGCCAGATGCAGGGCAGGCTGATCCTTGACACGCCGGAAAAGCTGGCGCGCGCGGCGAAGATGGGGATCTCCAACCCGAAACGGATCTACCACACGCAAGACATGGCACGCGGCGACGTGCTGTTTGCCGCGACCGGCGTCACCGACGGCAATATGCTGGCCGGCGTCAAGTTCGGCCGCAATTTCATCACCACGCACACGATCGTGCTGCGCTCGTCGTCGCGAACCGTGCGCGAAATCAAGGCCAGGCACCAGGATCTGGAAAAGTTTTGATTTCGACTCAGTTAGCCGTTGCATATTGTGCGCAATGACAAATTGCAGACGGCGCGTCACGTGACGGGGGAAAGACGCTTTTTCCTAGATGTCAGGCAGTCGGCCACCGGCGTTTCCTGGGAACACCGACTGACCGAGCGTCAGGACATGGCTGCGCTCGCCATCGCGCAAGGTTATGGCGTGCCCGACATCGTGGCACGCGTGCTGGCCGGGCGCGGCGTCACTGCCGAGCAGACCGAGCGGTTCCTGGATCCGACCATCCGCAACCTGCTGCCCGACCCGGCATCGCTGACCGACATGGACAAGGCGGCCTCTCGCATCGCCCAGGCGGTGACGGCAAGGGAAAAGGTGGCGATCTTTGGCGACTACGATGTCGACGGCGCCGCCTCATCGGCGCTGCTCAAGCGCTTTTTCGCACATTTCTCGGTGCCGTCGGAGATCTACATACCGGACCGCATCTTCGAGGGTTACGGCCCCAATCCGGAAGCGATGCGCGAACTCGTCTCGCGCGGCGCGACGCTGATCGTCACCGTCGATTGCGGCACCAACAGTGCTGCTTCCATCGACGCGGCGAAGGCCGCCGGCGCCGACGTCGTGGTGCTCGATCACCATCAGGTCGGCGGGCCGTTGCCGGCGGCGGCTGCGGTCGTCAATCCTAATCGCGAGGACGATCTTTCCGGGCAAGGCCATCTTTGCGCCGCCGGCGTCGTCTTCCTGTGCCTGGTACAGACGGCGAAGATCCTGCGCAGCCGGCTGCCGGATGCCGCAGCGCCCGACCTGCTTGGCCTGCTCGACCTGGTGGCGCTGGGCACCGTCTGCGACGTGGTGCCGCTCACCGGCATCAACCGGGCCTTCGTGGTCAAGGGGCTACAGGTGGCGCGGCAGCAGAGGAACGAAGGGCTGGCGGCACTGGCGCGGGTCTCGCGTATCGGCGAGCCGATCAGCACTTTCCATCTGGCCTTTCTGATCGGTCCGCGCATCAACGCCGGCGGGCGCATCGGCGACGCAGCACTTGGCAGCCGCCTGCTTGCAACCGACGACCCGGTCGAGGCCCGCACCATCGCCGAGACGCTCGACCGGCTCAACCAGGAGCGGCAGTCGATGGAGCAGGAGATGCTGGCCGCGGCGCGCTCAGAGGCCGACGCCGAGCTTGCCGGCGGCAATGGTCCGGCCATCGTGGTCACAGCCAGCAGCAACTGGCATCCGGGCATTGTCGGCCTGCTTGCCTCGCGGCTCAAGGACCATGCAAGACGGCCGGCTTTTGCCATCGCCTTCAACGCCAATGGCGTCGGTACGGGGTCAGGCCGTTCGGTGTCGGGCTTCGACCTCGGCCGGCTGGTGCGCGAGGCTGCCGATGCCGGGCTGATCGTCAAGGGCGGCGGCCACGGAATGGCGGCAGGCATCACCGTCGAGCGGGCGAAGCTCGGCGCGCTCCGGGCTTTTTTCGAAGAGCGCGCTGCGGTGGATGTGTTCCGGCTGCAAGGCGAGGAGAGCCTGGCGATCGACGGCGCGCTTGCCGCCGAGGGCGCGACGCTTGCGCTGCTCGATGCGCTTGAGCGGGCAGGGCCGTTCGGCGCCGGGCATGTCGCGCCGGTGTTCGCGCTGCCGCGTCACCGGCTGGTTGATGCGCGGGCGGTCGGCACCAACCATATCCGCGCCGACCTGCAGTCGGAAAGCGGCGGCCGCATCCAGGCGATCGCCTTTCGCGCCGTCGATACTGCGCTTGGCGAATTCCTGTTCAAGAACAGGGGCAAACCGGTGCACGTCGCCGGCTCATTGTCGGGCAATCACTGGAACGGCAACCGCACGGTGCAGTTTCGTATCGTCGACGCGGCGCTTGCCTGAGAGCTCGCTGACCGCTCGGCCTAAGCGAGGACGGTCTGCAGCCGGGTCAGTTCGCCGATTTGCGCCATCGTTGCCTGGTAGCCGATACGGATCGCTTCGTCGGCGCGGTGGAATTCGGTCAGGCCGATATGGCTGAGCTTCGGCTGCAGCGACATGTCCGGCGGGTCGCCGGCCAGCCTGGCGCGCGAAATGCGGTCCTGGATGATGTTGAAGGCTTCGACCATGACGCCGGTGATGCCGAGCCGCGTCTCGCGCGACTGACGTTCGGGATCGGCGTGGCCACCCCTTGGCGCGTCTCTCTCGACGATCAGCTCGCCTGCGCTGTGCTTGATCACCGCGGCGCGGCCGAACAGATCGTAGTGAAGGTTCACCGCAACCACGAGCGGCTGCTCGTAGGCACGGCAGACCGAGACCGGCACCGGATTGACCAGTGCGCCGTCGACCAGCACGCGCCCGTTGCAGGCGACCGGCTCGAACACGCCGGGCAGCGCGTAGGAGGCGCGCATGGCGGTACTCAACGAGCCGCTCGACAGCCAGATTTCATGGCCGGTGCGGATTTCGGCAGCGACGCAGACGAACGGTTTTGGCAGGTCCTCGAAGCGGATGCCGGCTATGTGCTCGCGCAGCCGTGCATCGAGCTTCATGCCACCGAACAGGCCGCTGCCGCGTAGATTGAGGTCGAGAAGGCCAAAAATGCGCCGCCTGGTCAGGCTGCGCGCGAATTCTTCCAGCTCGTCAAGTTTGCCGGCAACATAGCAGCCGCCGACCAGCGCGCCGATCGAGGTGCCGGCGATCATCGACACTTCGATGCCGGCTTCGTCAAGCGCGCGCAGCACGCCGATATGCGCCCAGCCGCGCGCACAGCCGCCGCCCAATGCCAGCGAGATCCCTGTTTTACCTGGAGATTTGGTTTCGGATGCGCCTGCGGCCGAGGAGAGGCCATTGGCCTCCCGAACGTCAGGTCTGTTGCGCAATGACGCCCAGTCGAGCATCACAATCTCCCTTGTCCCACGGTCATCCTACAGGCGGGCCGTATCGAAATCATGAATATACGTGGCTGAAGTGCTGCGAATGGTTCATACTGATGGTGTTTTGGGCTTTCGATACGTTTTTTCCGCATCGAACAGCGGCTTGCTGCCGTCGTTGGCAAGCGTCCCTTTGCCATCGCTCAGCCCCACCGTCCGATAAAAGCATGAACGTCGGCCGGTGTGACAAGTTGCTTCGTGACCCAGCACTTTGACGCGCAACCATATCGCGTCCTGGTCACAATCCGTGAGCATCTCGACGACCTGCTGGACATTGCCCGAGGTTTCGCCCTTCTTCCACAGCGCGTTGCGCGAACGCGACCAGTAGTGCGCGATGCCGGTCTCGAGTGTCAGCGCCAGCGCCTCGGCATTCATATGCGCGACCATCAGCAGCATGCCGTTTTCGGCATCGGTGACGACGACAGTGACGAGGCCGCCGGCGTCGAAGCGCGGTGAAAGGACGGTGCCTTCCTCGAGTGCCTTCTTGTCAGATGGAGCTTTCGGGAATTCCAATGCCGACATTCGCCGGTCCCTATTTAGCGAGGGCGGCGCGGGTCTGATCAGTTCCGCCGCCGCGCACCATGGTGACGAAGCGGACCTGCTCTTCAGGTGTATCCTTGAAGACGCCGGTGAAGGTCGAGGTCAGCGTGGTGGAGCCCTGTTTGCGGATGCCGCGCATGGCCATGCACATATGCTCGGCCTCGAGCATGACGGCGACGCCGCGCGGATTGAGCACGTCCTGGATGACGCCGGCAATCTGCGCGGTCATCGCTTCCTGGGTCTGCAGGCGGTGGGCAAAGATGTCGACGACGCGGGCGATCTTGGACAGGCCGACAACCTTGCCGTCAGGCAGATAGCCGACATGCGCCTTACCGATGATCGGCACCATGTGATGCTCGCAATGCGAGTGGAACGTGATGTCCTTGACTATGACGAGGTCGTCATAGCCGGCGACTTCCTCGAACGTGCGGCCAAGCTCCTCGGCCGGGCACATATCGTAGCCGTTGAACATTTCGCGGAACGCCTTGGTGACGCGCTTCGGCGTGTCGATCAGGCCCTCGCGCTCAGGATTGTCGCCGGTCCAGCGCAACAAGGTGCGCACCGCGGCTTCGACTTCGGCCTCACTCGGCCGGTCGGTGACCGGCTTTTCCATATAGGCCGACTGCGGCATGAGTTTCTTGATAACGGCGTCCATAAAGGCGTCTCCCGTAGTTCCTCTCTCAGGAGGAACGAGTTGAACGGACCACGACCTTTCGGGTGTTAGAAACTCGCCCGGTTTCCAGCCCGTAAGTGGCGTGAACAGATTTGGGCAGGACGAGACTTGCGGTCGCCTTGTCGATACCCGACTACGACCATTATATATGTTCGTGCCGAGCGAAAGGAAGACGCCAGAGCGGCAATCGCTGTTCGCTGGGCGGCGACAGATTGGAAAAATATGATCGACGACGTCTACAATGCGAAAATTCTGGGTTTTGCCGGAAACATCGCACGGATCGGCCGGCTCGACCGGCCCGACGCAACCGCACGAGCACATTCCAAGCTGTGCGGCTCGACAGTGACCGTCGATCTGAAGATGGATGACGGCGTCGTCAGCGATTTCGCGCATGACGTGAAGGCCTGTGCGCTTGGCCAGGCGTCGTCTTCGATCATGGCGCAGCATGTCGTCGGCGCCAGCGCCGAAGAACTGCGCAGCGTGCGCGAGACGATGCTGAAGATGCTGAAGGAAAATGGCCCGCCGCCCGAAGGCCGCTTCGCCGACCTGAAATACCTGGAACCGGTGCGCGACTACAAGGCGCGCCACGCCTCGACCATGCTGACCTTCGACGCGGTGGTCGATGCGATCGGCCAGATCGAGAAGAAGCGGGCGGAACAGGCGGCCTAAACCTCGGCAAGAAAACGCCGGCTTTCGGCGAATTCCGCCCGGACCCAGTCGGCAAAAGCCCTGGCAGGCTCGGAAAGGTCATTCAGTCTTCTGGCCACCAGCCAATAGGCGCCGGACGCAACGTCGATGTCGAAAGGCTTGACCAGCGCGCCGGACGCAAGTTCTTCGCCGATCTGCAAAAGATCGCCCAGTGCGACACCATGTCCAAGCAAGGCTGCCTGTTTCGAAAGCGAGGCATCCGCCAGCATCGGTCCACGCGCAGGCACGGCTTCAGGGGTCACGCCGGCCGCTTCGAACCAGCGCGTCCAAGCCTGACGGTTTTCTTCGTGCAGCAATGTATAGCGACCAAGGTCGATCGGTTTTTCCAGAGCTGGCCCGGACGCAAGAAGCGCCGGCGACAGAACCGGTGAATCGACGACCGAGGCAAGCTGTTCGGCTTCGCTGCGTGGCCATGAAGTGGCGTGTGCACTGAAGCGTAGAGCAAGTTCAGGCTGATCGCTGCGGAACTCTATCAACCTCGGGTCGACCTCAAGGGAAACGTCGATATCGGGTCGCAACTGGCGAAATCGGTTGAGCCGCGGCACCAGCCATACGGATGCAAGCGACGGCTCGACGCTGACACGGACCACGGACTGCGTCGGGGCCGCCGTCAATTCCGAAAGCAGCCTGTCGATGCCCCCGAAACTTCTGACCAACTGGTCGAGCAGCCGCCGGCCGGTGTCGGTCAATTCGACGCGGCGATGATGGCGGAAGAACAAAGGTTGGCGCAGGAATGTTTCGAGCTCGCGGATCTGGCGGCTGATCGCCGCCTGCGAAACATAAAGCTCCTCGGCCGCACGGCTGAAGCTCAGGTGACGACCGGCTGCTTCGAAGCTTCTAAGAGCCGTCAGGGGGAGGCGTCCGCGCTTCATTCGCATAACTCAGAGTTATCTGACGTCGACGTTATACTCGTTTGAAGAGCAAGGCCAGCGGCGCTCTAATCGGTGCTCAAAGGAGTGCTGCCATGATCCAGTTTCTCAACATCCTGAGCGATGTCGTGCGGATCGCGACATTTCAATGGCATGACGAGAAACCGCATGGCGACTGGTGCGAGGGGAGGCCGCCGACCAGCGTCGCCGCATGTCGGAAGCCGACGCCCGACCGGTACCCGGTTCGCCGTTCGAGGCAGTGACGGGATTGCCGGAACGGCATTGCGTTCCCGGCCCGATGCGCACATCTATCCTGAAGGGAAACGCGACGCGGAGACTGTGGTGGTCGGCCAACATCGGCATGCGCACGGCGCCAGGCCGATTCGACAAGGACGCAACTGGCCCGGCCCGTGGCGCAAGACGCCGGGCCGCGTCTTCGGCACGTCGCTCGTCCGGCTCTACCAGCTGACGCTGTCCGGCTTTGTGGGCAATTCCTGCCGGCATCTGCCGACCTGTTCCGAATACGCGCACGAAGCGATCGCCCGGCATGGACTATGGGCCGGCGGCTGGATGGGATTCTTTCGCGTGCTGCGCTGCGGGCCGTTAGGGACGCATGGCATCGACCGCGTGCCCGAAACCCTGGCTGAGCGCTATGTCTGGTTTGCGCCGTGGCGGTACTGGCGGATCGGGAAAAAACGTGGCGACCTAGACAGTTGACCGCAACTGTTCGTTACACAACCGCACCGCTGTTTACGATCTGGTAGGGTTAACCGCAGCTTGCGCGGACATAGCGCATTTAAGACAAAATCGAGACAAGACGCCTCGCTAAGCCGCTCCTGATACCCTTCAGGAGAGATTGCCAAATGCGCCGGATAGATCGTCTTCCCTTCGTTTTCGCCGTGGTTCTCTATGTCCTGGCGTGGCTGTTGGGCTTTCCGATCCGTGCGCAATCGGCGCCTCTCGGGGACGTCGAATGCACGCTGATCGTCGACGCCGCGAGCGGCGAGACGCTGTACCGGCAAGGGGTTTGCGATCAGCGCGTCAGCCCCGCCTCGACATTCAAGATTCCGCTGGCGCTGATCGGCTATGACGCCGGAATCCTGGGCGACGAGCATACACCGAATTGGGAGTACAAAGCGGAGTTCAACGCGCCGAAACGGGACCGCAAGACCGTCGACCCGACGATCTGGGAAAGGGATTCGGTCCTTTGGTTCTCACGCGAGATCACGCGCCGGCTCGGCAGCAAACAGTTTGCCGGCTATGTGTCCAGATTGGACTATGGCAACACCGACGTCTCCGGCAATTCCGGCAAGAATGACGGCCTCCCCCATTCCTGGGTGAATTCTTCGCTCGAGATATCGCCGGTCGAGCAGGTCGATTTCCTGCGCAAGCTGCTGGCGCGGAATCTGCCGGTCTCGGACAAGGCCCATGCGATGACCAATGCGATTGTCCCGACCTTCCGGGCGGGCGGCTGGACGGTGCAGGGCAAGACCGGGACGACCAGGCTTGGCGACGATGCCGACAAGCGCTCGCTTGGCTGGTTTGTTGGCTGGGCGCAGAAGCATGCTCGCAAGATCGTCTTTGCCCGCCTCGTAGTCGATACGAAACGTTCCGACACGCCGAAGGGGCTCAAGATGCGGGCGATGTTCCTGAAAGAGCTGTCGAATCTCCTCGGGTGACCTAAATCCGGCTTTACGGCGCCGAAAACTGCCCATAAAAGACCGCTCGCCGCCGGACGCATCCGGCTCTTACTTGATGTAAGTCGCAACCCCAAAATCGCTACGCAGTTTTGGGCGACGTGCATTTTACCACCCGCGCTCGTTTGCGGGACTGGATAGGAGAATTTAATGCTGAATTCCGTTTCCCTGACATTTCCCGATGGCTCCGTCCGCGACTACGACGCGGCGATGACCGGCGCCGGCCTGGCGGAATCGATCTCGAAGTCGCTGGCCAAGAAGGCCGTTGCCTACAGCATCGACGGCACGTTGCGCGACCTTTCCGACCCGATCGGCAAATCAGGCAAGCTCGAAATCATCACCCGCGAGGATCCGCGTGCGCTGGAGCTCATCCGCCATGATGCCGCGCACGTGCTGGCCGAAGCCGTGCAGGAACTTTGGCCGGGAACGCAGGTGACCATCGGGCCGGTGATCGAGAACGGATTCTACTACGACTTCGCCCGCAACGAGCCGTTCACGCCCGACGATTTCCCGGTGATCGAGAAGAAGATGCGCGAGATCATTGCGCGCAACAAGCCGTTCACCAAAGAGGTGTGGTCGCGTGAAAAGGCGAAAAGGATCTTTGCCGACAAGGGCGAGCGCTACAAGCTCGAGCTGATCGACGCCATCGCCGAGGATCAGGATCTCAAGATCTATGCGCAGGGCGACTGGTTCGACCTTTGCCGCGGTCCGCACATGGCCTCGACCGGCCAGATCGGCAACGCCTTCAAGCTGATGAAGGTCGCCGGCGCCTATTGGCGCGGCGATAGCAACAACCCGATGCTGACGCGCATCTACGGCACGGCCTGGGCCGACCAGGCGCAGCTCGAAGCCTATCAGACGATGCTGGAGGAAGCCGAGAAGCGCGACCACAGGAAGCTCGGCCGTGAGATGGACCTGTTCCATTTCCAGGAGGAGGGCCCCGGGGTCGTGTTCTGGCACGCCAAGGGCTGGAGGATGTTCCAGAACCTGGTCAATTACATGCGCCGCCGCCTGGACGAGCAGGGCTACCAGGAGGTCAACGCGCCGCAGGTGCTCGACAAGAGCCTGTGGGAGACCTCAGGCCACTGGGGCTGGTACCGGGACAACATGTTCAAGGTGACGGTCGCCGGCGACGACACCGACGACGACCGGGTGTTTGCGCTGAAGCCGATGAACTGCCCCGGCCACGTCCAAATCTTCAAACACGGGCTGAAGTCCTACCGCGATCTGCCGGTAAAACTTGCGGAATTCGGCAATGTGCATCGCTATGAGCCGTCCGGCGCACTGCACGGGCTGATGCGGGTGCGCGGCTTTACCCAGGACGATGCCCACATCTTCTGCACCGAGGAACAGCTCGCCGACGAGTGCATCAAGATCAACGACCTGATCCTGTCGACCTATGCCGATTTCGGCTTCGACGAAATCACGGTCAAGCTGGCGACCCGCCCCGAAAAACGGGTCGGCACCGACGCGATGTGGGATCACGCCGAGGGCGTGCTGCAGGACGTGCTCGACAAGATCGCGGCGCGGTCGGGCAACCGGATCAAGACGGGCGTAAATCCGGGCGAGGGCACGTTCTACGGGCCGAAGTTCGAATATGTGCTGAAGGACGCCATCGGCCGCGACTGGCAATGCGGCACCACGCAGGTCGACTTCAACCTGCCGGAACGGTTCGGCGCCTTCTACATCGGCTCCGATTCGGAAAAGAAGCAGCCGGTGATGGTGCATCGCGCCATCTGCGGTTCGATGGAGCGTTTTCTCGGCATCCTGATCGAGAATTATTCCGGCCATTTCCCGCTCTGGTTCGCGCCGCTGCAGGTGGTGGTGGCGACGATCACTTCCGATGCCGACGATTACGCGCGAAAAGTCGTTGCGCAGCTGAAGGCGGCCGGGCTGATCGCCGAAACCGACCTGCGCAACGAGAAGATCAACTACAAGGTCCGCGAGCACAGCCTTGCCAAGGTGCCGGTCATCGTCGTTTGCGGCAAGCGCGAGGCTGAGGAAGAAACGGTCAATGTCCGCCGTCTCGGGTCGCGCGACCAGGAATCGCTTGGCCTCGCGGCCGCCGTGAAACTGCTTTCCGACGAGGCGGTGACACCCGACCGCAAGCGCCGCGCGGCCTGAGCCGGCCAATCAGCAACGAAATGGCGGTGGATCGCTCCACCGCCATTTTCATATGCTTGTCACGCCAATTGTGTAGCGAGCCCCATGCTCAAGCTGAAGATGCGCGAAAGACCGTTTCCCGAGCTCTCCTATGCCGGTCCGCATCAGCCGGCGCTGACGCGCTGGTTCATCCACTCGGTCGAAGGCCTGTCGGGACGTGATCGCTTCGCCGCACTCTATGATTTCTGGCGCCGGCAAGTGGTGCCGAACGGAGAGCGCGTGTTCAGCCGCATGCTGGAGCTGATCGACGTCCGGGTGCGGACCGCCGGTCAATGGCCGCCGGCAAACCTGCCCGACACGCCGCTGGTGATTGTTGCCAACCATCCGTTCGGCATCGGCGACGGTATTGCCGTGCTGTCGCTGGCGGAGCAGCTCGGCCGACCGTTCCGCGTCATGATCCACAGGGATCTGCTCAAGATCCGCGAGATGGAGCCCTATTCGCTGCCGATCGACTTTTCCGAGACCAAGGACGCGCTGAAGAACAACATGGCGGTCCGCCATGAAGCGGTGCGGCTGCTCAAGGAGGGCGTCACCATCGTCGTCTTTCCGGCGGGAGGTGTCGCCACCGCGCCGAAGGGGTTTGGCCGGGCACGCGATCTGCCGTGGAAGGTGTTTCCGGCCCGTCTCGTTCAGGACGCAAAGGCGTCGGTCATCCCATTGCATTTTTCGGGCCAGAACGGCCGGCTGTTCCATCTGGTCAGCGGACCGATGAACATGGCCGAACGCGACGGGCGTGTGGCGAAATTCGTCGGCAAGGCCTCGCTGACACTGCGCACATCGCTGCTCATCCGTGAATTTGCGCGGCTCTCCGGCAAATCGATCGACGTGCGCGTCGGCGACGTGCTGGGGTGGGACGAACTGGAGCCGCTGCGAGACCGCAAGGCCTTGCTCGACCGCCTTCAGCGCGGCGTCTTCGATCTGGCGCCGGCCGAGACGACTGGCCGCGTGCCGTTGCTGGCGCGACGCATGCGCAAAGCAGCCTAGAGGGGGCGCGGCTTAGTCGGCGCCTTCCTCGGAATCGATGGCCGAAGCTTCGGTTGCCGGGACTTCGATGTCCTGATTGTGTCCGGCCACCACCGTAAAATCCTTCTGGTAGATGCGGTCGCGGTTTTTGGCGATGATGGTGTAGTCGCCCTCGGCCAGCACCATCGAGGCAAAGGCGCCGACGGTCTCCTTGATCGGGTCGCCGGACTCGTTCAGCAGCGACCAGGAGGTGTCGGCGATCGCCTCGCCGCCCGGCTCGCGCACCAGCTTCATGGTCATCTCGGCGGCACGATGCTCGACCGTCGCTTCGGTCAGCTTGCCGGCCTCGACGCGGATGTCGGAGCGGATGACCGCGTTCACAGCGCCATAGGTCGAAACAACGTGGTAGGTGCCGGCATTGAGCCGCACGACGCTGTTCGGCTCGACATCGGGTATGATCAGCGCGCGATCGCCATCGGCCGCGGCGTGGCTCTCATAAATCGAGAAGCGCAGCTTCTTCGGCGGTATGCGCACCCCTCCCGACAGCACGGCATCAAGCTTGAGGCCGCCGGCATCGAGCACGAGGCTCTCACGCTTGGCTTCCTTGCCGACGGTGATGCGCTTGGTGGCGCCGGCCCGCCCGTAGGAGGCATGGACCAGATAGGAACCCGGCTCGAGCTGGAATACGGCGGTGCCGCCATGAGCGGAGGCGACCATCGGCAGCTTGCCGTCGCTGGCCGATTCGGGCTTGAAGACGCGCCAGACGATGCCGCGCGTGATGTCGGCACCCTTGTCGGTCAATTGCGCCGACAGCGTGATCGCCCCGCTGCTGCCCAATGCCAGCGATGTCTCGCTTTTCGGAGGCGCATAGCCCGAAATTCCGGGAAGTTTCAGATCACTGAGGCCGTCTACATTCTGGGCGGCGGCAAGCGAAACCGGCACCATCAACAGTGCGGCAGCGAGCCATATCAGGAAAAGACGCAATGTCCCCTCAAACATGCCTTGCGTTGAAGCCCAATGCGGTGGCAATTTCAAGGCTTAAGAGTCCGGTCGGCTTCTGCTAGAGGGCTCTTTGTCCGGCGCGTCGCGCCAATGCCCGAGCCGCCCGATATCCCGATGGCGCGCTTCAGCTCAAATTCCAGGAGACTTGCGCCCATGGCGTCGCCGATCATCGATTTTCTGCTGACCCGAAATTCCGCGCCGATCCCGGATTTGAAAGAGCCGGCACCGGGCGATGCGGAGATCGCGACCATGATCGCCGCCGCCTCGCGGGTGCCGGATCATGGCCGGCTGGAGCCCTGGCGTTTCATCCTCTATCGCGGCCAGGCTCGCGTCGAGATCGGCAAGGAGTTGGCAGCACTTGCCGAACAGCGCGAAGGGCCGTTGCCGGAAGGCCGCCGCAACCAGGAATTGGCACGCTTTTCGCGGGCGCCTCTGGTCATCGGCGTGATCTCGATCCCCAGGGAAAATCCAAAGATCCCGCAATGGGAGATGTTCTTGTCCGGCGGCATGGCTGCGATGAACCTGCTGCTTGCCGCCAATGCGCTGGGCTACGGTACCAACATGATCAGCAACTGGTATTCCGACGTGCCAGAGGGCAGGGCGATCCTCGGTCTGGCGCCGCATGAGCGGGTCGTCGGTTTTGTCCATATCGGCTCCTATCAGGGGCCAGCGCCGGAGCGGCCACGGCCCGATCCGGCAAAGCTCTACGCCGACTATTCGGGGCCGTGGGTGGGATAATTTTCGACCCGGAACCAGACCCTAAGCGTCAAGCCCCGCTGCCCTGGCTCGCGCCAGGAGCCGCTCGGCGAGCTTGAGATGCGGCCGGTCGTACATCTTGCCGTCGATGCCGACGACGCCGGGGTTTCCCGCCGCCTTGAATGCCTCGACGATCGCCAGCGAATTTTTCACCGCTTGCGCCGAAGGCGTGAAGGCGGCGTTGATGACCGGCACCTGCGCCGGATGGATCGCCATCTTGCCGGTGAAGCCGTCGCGCTCGGCCTCGGCGCATTCGGCCTCGAAGCCGGCCATGTCGCGAAAATCCGGAAAGACGGTGTCGATCGCCGCGACTTCCGCGGCATTCGCCGCAAGCAGGGTCATGGTGCGGGCGAAGCGGAATACATCCGTGTAGCGGCCATTCGCGTCGCGCGTCGAGCGCGCGCCGATTGCCGCCGACAGATCTTCCGCGCCCCAGGTGACGCCGACAAGCCGCGCGCTTGCCTTGGCGTAGGTCACGGCGGCCAGAACGCCGGCGGCCGTTTCTGTGATGATCGGCAGGATCTTTATCGCGCCATCCGGCAGGCCGCTTTCAGCTTCGTGCACCCTGAGCTTGGCCGAGAGATGCTGGACATCCAGTCCGCTGTTCGACTTAGGCAGCATGATGCCGTCGGGCTTCACTGGCACGAGCGCCGCCAGATCGTCGTCGGTCAGTCCGGTCGAAAGGTCATTGACGCGCACATAGATCGCGGAGTTGGTTCGGTGCCTGTGCCCGGCGAGGAAACGCGCCGCTGTGTCGCGCGCCAGCCCCTTGTTTTGCGAGGCAATCGAGTCCTCGAGATCGACGATGACCATGTCGGCGCCCGCGCCAAAGCCCTTCTCCAGCTTCTTTTCCGAATCGCCGGGAACGAAGAGCAGGGAACGCATCGGCTATGCCTTTTTCATCATCATGGCTTGCCTCGTGCATCTGGCAACCAGCACGTCGTTCTGGTTATAAGCGCGGTGCTCGAACTCGACGATACCGCGGTCCTGTTTCGACCTGGAATCGCGCACCGAAACCACCGTGGTCTCGACGCGAATCGTGTCGCCATGGAAGACGGGGTGCGGAAACACCGTCTCCTTCATGCCGAGATTAGCGATGGTGGTGCCGACGGTGATGTCGTTGACCGAGATGCCGATCATCAGGCCAAGCGTGAACAGCGAATTGACCAGGGGCTTGCCCCATTCGCTCTTGGCGGCGAAGTCGAAATCGATGTGCAGCGGTTGCGGGTTCAGCGTCATCACCGAAAACAGCATGTTGTCGCTTTCGGTCACGGTCTTGCGCAGCGTGTGCTTGAACACATGGCCGACAACGAACTCCTCAAGGTAAAGGCCGGCCACGGTCTGTCTCCTCCACTGCTTAAGGGTTGATAGGCGTTGCATACCGGGCTCGCAAGCCAGTTAACGAACATGGTGAACCGTTCGTAAACCATTTGTGCCTACGGTCCCGACAGGCGCCAGAAGCGTTCTGGCAAAGGGGCGTAAGCAGGCGACATGGTCGTTTCGCATTTCCTGAAATGGATCCACACGGCAAAGGTGTCGGAGCGTGCTGCGGCGGCAAGCGCGCTGGCTCGCGCCTATGTCGATTCGGACCTGCCTTTCGAGGACCGCTGCGCTGCCGAGGCGGCGCTGACGTTGCTGCTCGATGACGCATCGTCAAAGGTGCGGCTGGCGATCGCCGACGCGCTTTCCATGAGCCATCATGCGCCGCCGCAGATCGTCAGCGCGCTGGCTTCGGACCAGCCCGAGGTGGCCGCTTTGGTACTGGCGCGCTCGCCGCTGCTTACCGATTCCGACCTGATTGATCGGGTTGCCGGCGGCCAGAAAGCGACGCAGAAGGTGATCGCCGACCGGCCGCGCGTCTCGATGTCGGTTGCGGCAGCGATCGCCGAGGTCGGTGAGCCGGAAGCCTGCACCACGCTGCTCGCCAATAGCGGCGCCGACATCGCATCCGTCAGCTTTCGCCGCATGGCCGAGCGTCACGGCCATCTGCCTCTGGTGCGCGAGGCGCTGATCGCCGACACCCGGCTGCCCGCCGACTGCCGGCATATGCTGCTGGTCAAGCTAGGGGAGATGCTCAAGGGGTCGCCATTGGTGCTGGCGCTGATGGGCGCCGCCAGGGCCGAGCGCATCACGCGCGATGCTTGCGTCAAGGCTTCGGTGACACTGATCGAAGGCACGCGGGCGGAGGAACATACCGCACTTGTCGAACATCTGCGCCTGCGCGGCGACCTGACCGCAAGCTTCGTCATCCGCACCATCGCGCACGGCAAGGTCGACTTCTTTGGTTCGGCGCTGGTCGCGCTCAGCCAGCAGCCCGAGCAACGGGTGAGGGCGCTGCTGGCCAGCGGGCATGACATAGCGTTGCAGGCACTGTTCCGCAGCGCCGGGCTTGCCGCCGCCACCCACGCCATCATCCTGCGCGCGCTGAAGGTCTGGCGTGAGGTCGCCAATGGCAAACGCCTCGCCGGCGTCCAGGAAGTCAGCTGGCTGATGCTGAAGGAATTGGGCGGACAGTCCGCCGAAGGCGATCTCGCCAGGCTGGTCAAATCGATCCATCTCGATGCGCTGCGCGAGAACGCACGCGGGCACGCGCTGGCGATCGCGGCTGCTTAAAGCAATTCCAGGAAAAGCGTGAAACGGTTTTCCGACTTGCGTCAAAATAAAAAACTGAGCGGTTCGGCGTTTCCGTGAAACGCTCAACCGTTCCAGGCCTCATCCTTCGCGAAAAATCCGGAAAAGTCTTGCGCACAGTGACAGCCGCCGTCCGCGGCTCGCCTAGCAGAAGACGCTCAGATATCCAGCACTTCCGTCGCGGCGAATTCCGCGCGTTCCTGGATGAAGCGGAAGCGGGCCTCGGGCTTGGTGCCCATCAATGCGTCGACCGCATCCTTGGTCGCCGCCTCGGCGTCGATGACGTCCACCCTGAGCAGCGTGCGCTTTCTCGGGTCCATGGTGGTTTCTTTGAGCTGGGCAGCCATCATTTCGCCCAGCCCCTTGAAGCGGCCGATTTCGACTTTGCCGCGCCCGGTGAATTCGGTGCGCAGAAGTTCGTCTTTGTGCGCATCGTCGCGGGCATAGGCGACCTTGCCGCCTTGCCGGATCGAGTAGAGCGGCGGCACCGCCAGATAGAGATGGCCGCCGCGGACCAGGCTCGGCATCTCCTGGTAGAAGAAGGTGATCAGCAGCGAAGCGATATGGGCGCCATCGACGTCGGCGTCGGTCATGATGATGACCCGGTCGTAACGCAGGTCCTCGTCGCGGTATCTCGAGCGCGTACCGCAGCCCAAGGCCTGGATCAGGTCGGATATCTGCTGGTTGCCGGCCAGCTTGTCGTTACCGGCGCTGGCGACGTTGAGGATCTTGCCGCGGAGCGGCAGCACCGCCTGGCTGGCGCGGTCGCGCGCCTGCTTTGCCGAACCGCCAGCCGAATCGCCCTCGACGATGAACAGCTCGGCGCCGGCCGCTGCATTCTGCGTGCAATCGGCGAGCTTGCCGGGCAGGCGCAGCTTGCGCACGGCGCTCTTGCGCGACACTTCCTTTTCCTGGCGGCGGCGCACCCGCTCGTCGGCACGCGCGATCACCCATTCGAGCAGTTTCGAAGCTTCCTGCGGATTGTCGGCCAGCCAATGGTCGAACGGGTCGCGGATGGCGCTTTCGACGATGCGGATCGCCTCGATCGTCGCCAGCCTGTCCTTGGTCTGGCCGACGAATTCCGGTTCGCGGATGAACACCGACAGCATGCCCGCCGCCGAGATCATCACATCCTCGGATGTGACGATCGAAGCGCGCTTGTTGCCGACCAGGTCGGCATAGGCGCGCAAGCCGCGCGTCAAAACGTTGCGGAAGCCGGCCTCATGCGTGCCGCCTTCCGCGGTCGGAATGGTGTTGCAATAGGAATTTATAAAGCCGTCGCCGCCGAACCAGGTCACCGCCCATTCGAGCGAACCGTGGCCGCCCTGCTTCTCGCTCTTGCCGGCGAACATTTCACGGGTCACCTGGAATTCGTCGCCGAGCGAGGCTTTCAGATAGTCCTTGAGGCCGCCCGGAAAATGGAATTCTGCCTTGGCCGGCGTCGTGTCCTTTTCCTTGATCAGCGAGGGATCGCAGGTCCAGCGGATTTCGACACCGCCGAACAGATAGGCTTTTGACCGCGCCATGCGGTAGAGCCGCGCCGGCTCGAACGCAGCACCCTTGCCGAAAATCTGCTCGTCTGGATGGAAGCGGATCTTCGTGCCGCGCCGGTTGTGCACCTCGCCGAGCTGCTCCAGGCCGGTCACCGGAACGCCTCGCGAGAAGCGCTGGCGATAGAGCTTGCGCCCAATCGCAACCTCGACCTCGAGATGGTCGGACAGCGCGTTGACCACGGAAACGCCGACACCGTGCAGGCCTCCCGAGGTCTCGTAGACCTTGCTGTCGAACTTGCCGCCTGAATGCAGCGTGGTCATGATGAGTTCGAGCGCCGGCTTCTTGAATTTCGGGTGCGGATCGACCGGAATGCCGCGGCCGTTGTCGGTTACAGACAGGTATCCGTCGGCGGAAAGCTCGACATCGATGAAGGTAGCATGGCCGGCGACCGCCTCGTCCATCGAATTGTCGATGACCTCGGCGAACAGATGGTGCATCGCCTTGTCGTCGGTGCCGCCAATGTACATGCCCGGGCGGCGGCGCACCGGCTCCAGCCCCTCCAGCACCTCGATATCGGCGGCACTATAGCTCTCGCTGGCGTCACGGGGCGCCGGCCGCTTCGTCGCCTGCACCAGCGGGTCGGCCGGGCGCGCGGCGGCGCGAGCCGGTTGCGGCTGCTTGCCCAAATTGCCGAAAAGATCGTTGCTGTCGTCCATGCTGGTCCTGGATTCCGATGCTGCGAATCACCACCCGATACTGCCACGCTTTTTGCGGGCAGGCGACGGAGGTTCCTGTTACGTTCGAGGATAGAGCCTCTTACTGCAAAACCATTCGACAACCAAGCGGCGGAAATGGGGTCGAAGCTTGGAGCATCGACGCTTTGTAAACCTTGTCTGAAGGTTACGCCGCAAGGTTGGCTGAAAAACGATATCCGCGGACTGTCGCTGACCTAGAATGAAGCGAAACCCTCAAGAGGCTGTCGCTTAAGCATGTTGGATTACAGTTCGCTCCTGCTCGCAGCGGCGCTGTCGGGCACGTGCCTCAGCATCACCATGTTTGCGATCTGGTTCACCGCGCCACAGGCACGCTTTGTGCTGACGGTGGCGTGCGGCATTCTCGTGCTCGTCGCACATGTGGTCTTGTTTTGGCATTACACAAGAGATCCAAGCCCCTGGCTTTGCCAGATCGTGCTTGCTCTTCTCAGCCTCGGCTTCCTGATTATCTGCCTGTCGGCCATGCAATATCTCAGCATGCGCGACTATAGGCGGGCCATCTTGCCGACCTTGGCTGCGATGGCTGTTTGCGCGGGCGCGACGTATCTCGGGTTTGATGGTGTCGGCTTCATTGTCACCTATGCGACGGTAACGGCGCTACTCTCGCTTATCGGGGCGATGTTCTGGATTGAGGGTGGTCATGATCGCCGGATATTGCTGGTCGTATCGTTCCTGAGCGGCGTCTGTGCGCTGTCGTTCGGACTTTGCGGCGCGGTCCTGCTGGTCAAGGGCCAGTGGGTGCTCGGCGTAGCACCGGACAATTGGGCCGAGCGGGTGAATTCCGTCGTAGCCGTCGCCTGCATGACCGGGCTTGGCGCATTAACGCTCTCCCTGCACCATTTGCAGGCGCAGATCGAATTGAAGGCCGAGACGATGACCGATCCATTGACCGGGCTGATGAACCGGCGGGCGTTAACGGCACTCTACGGCGAGCGGGTCTTCGGTCCGTTCATGTCCGTCACCATGTTCGACCTCGACCATTTCAAAAGGACGAACGACGTATTCGGTCATCCGGTCGGCGACCAGGTCCTGCGCCGCTTTGCCGCCGTCATCAGGAAATACGCCAGAACCGGCGTCGACGCCTTCCGGCTGGGCGGCGAGGAATTCGTGCTCGTCATGTCGCGGATGACGGAAGAAAAAGCCTATGACATTGCGAGCAAGATCAGCGTCGCCTTCGGTACGGAAGTCGTGGCCACCCAGCTTGGTCCGTTGCGAAGCACAGTCAGCGGCGGCATCGGCTTTGGTGGGACGAGCGGCACCGGTCTCGATGATGTGCTGGCCGAAGCCGACGCCGCGCTCTATGCGGCAAAGCGCGCCGGGCGAAATCGCGTCATCGCCCGGGACAGGGCGAGCAAGGCCGACGGGCCGGCCTTGCGTTCTGCCTGATTGAGGCTTCTATCTTCTTGTTAGACCATGATCTTGTCCGAAAACCGGATTCCACTCTTCGGGATCATGGTCTACTCCGCCGCACCCAGATATTCCGACAGCGGCGGGCAGGAGCAGACCAGGTTGCGGTCGCCAGCGACGTTGTCGATGCGTGACACCGGTGGCCAGTATTTTGCCGCCGTATCGGCATCGCCGGCGGGGTAGGCCGCTTCCAGGCGCGAATAGGGATGGGTCCACTGGCCGGCCAACGCCTCGGCGGCGGTATGTGGCGCATTGACCAGAGGATTGTCGGCCAAGGGCCATTCGCCCTTCGCCACCTTGGCTGCCTCGCCGGCTATGGCGATCATGGCTTCGCAGAAACGATCCAGCTCGCGCTTGGGCTCGGATTCGGTCGGCTCGACCATCAGCGTGCCGGCCACCGGGAACGACATGGTCGGCGCGTGGAAGCCATAGTCGATCAGCCGCTTGGCGATATCGTCGACGCTGATGCCGGCGCTGTCCTTGAGCACGCGGGTGTCGAGGATGCATTCATGCGCAACGCGTCCGTTGCGCCCCTTGTAAAGCAGGGGGAAATGCTCGCCAAGCCGCGTCGCCACGTAGTTGGCGGAGATGATCGCCGTCTCGGTCGCCTGCTTCAGGCCGGAAGCGCCCATCATGCGGATATACATCCAGGTGATCGGCAGGATCGAGGCGCTGCCGAACGGTGCCGCCGCCACGGCATGGGCCGAGCCTTCGGTGACGTGGCCGGGCAGATATGGCTTCAGATGCGCCTTGACGCCGATCGGGCCGACGCCGGGGCCGCCGCCGCCATGTGGAATGCAGAAGGTCTTGTGCAGGTTCATGTGGCACACATCGGCACCGATATCGCCGGGACGGGCGAGGCCGACCAGAGCGTTGAGATTGGCGCCGTCGAAATAGACCTGGCCGCCATGGCTGTGGACGAGCGCACAGAGGTCGCGCGCGCCTTCCTCGAAAACACCATGCGTCGAAGGATAGGTGAACATCAGCGCCGCGAGGTCTTTTGCATGCTCGGCCGCCTTGGCCTGCAAGTCTTCCATGTCGATATTGCCGTCCTCGGTGCAGCGCACGACGACGACACTCATGCCGGCCATGGCCGCACTTGCCGGATTGGTGCCATGCGCCGAGGACGGGATCAGGCAGACGGTGCGATGGCCTTCGCCACGCGACAAATGATAGCCGCGAATGGCGAGCAGCCCGGCATATTCGCCCTGGCTGCCGGCATTGGGCTGCAGGGTCACCGCGTCGAAGCCGGTGATCTCCGCCAGCCAGCCTTCCAGCTCGTCGATCATGGCGCGATAGCCTACCGAATGGCTCGCCGGGGCGAAGGGATGCAGGTTGGCGACATCAGGCCAGCTTACCGGCATCATTTCGGCGGCGGCGTTGAGCTTCATGGTGCAGGAGCCGAGCGGGATCATGGCGCGGTCGAGCGCCAGGTCCTTGTCGGACAGCCGGCGCAAGAAGCGCATCATGTCGGTTTCCGAGTGGTTTTCGCGGAAGACGGGTTGGGTGAGGAACTCCTTGCCGCGCGCTTTTCCTGGCATGGAACTGCCGGCGGCAACACCGGCCTTGGCGCCGAAAAGTGCTGCGATCGCCTCCAGATCGGCCTCGGTGGAGGTCTCGTCAAAGCTGATGCCGACATGGTCGGCGTCGATGACGCGCAGCAGCCGGCCGGTCTTCTCGGCGGCGGCGGCAACTGCGGCGGCTCTGCCCTTCACTTCCACGGTCACCGTGTCGAAGCGGCTTTCGCCGAGCACCGAAACGCCCGCTGCCTTGAGGCCGGCAGCCAGGCGGTTGGCCAGCGTGTGGACGCGGCCGGCAATCGCCTGCAGCCCGGCAGGGCCATGCCAGACCGCATAGGCCGTCGCCATGTTGGCGAGCAGCGCCTGTGCGGTGCAGATGTTGGAGGTCGCCTTGTCGCGGCGGATATGCTGTTCGCGTGTCTGCAAGGCGAGGCGATATCCGGGACGGCCCTTGCTGTCCGTCGACTGGCCAACGAGCCGGCCCGGCATCAGCCGCGTCAGCCTGTCGGAGACGGCGCAATAGGCGGCATGCGGCCCGCCAAAGCCCATCGGCACGCCAAAACGCTGCATCGGGCCGACGGCGATGTCGGCGCCAAGCCTGGCCGGTGCATCGGTCAGCGTCAGGCCCAACGGATCGGCAATGAAGACGACCAGCGCGCCGGCAGCGCGGGCCTTGTCGATCGCTGCCTTGTGGTCGCCATAGACGCCGAACGTGTCCGGCCAGGAGACCAGCAGGGCGGCGGTGTTGTTGTCGATCACCTCGCCGTCGACTTCGATGCCGAGCGGTTCGGCACGGGTGCGCACGACGTCCAGCGTCTGCGGGTGCGGCGTGCCGGCCAGTGCCACCTTGGTGCGCTTGTCGCGATGATGGCGCAGCGCGATGCCGACAGCTTCGGCCACCGCCGTCGCCTCGTCGAGCAGCGAGGCCGACGCCACCGGCAAGCCGGTCAGTTCTGTCACTAGCGTCTGGAAGTTGAACAGCATTTCCAGCCGGCCCTGACTGATCTCGGCTTGGTAAGGCGTGTAAGCGGTATACCAGGCCGGGTTCTCGAACAGGTTGCGCTGGATCACCGGCGGCACATGGACGCCATGATAGCCGCTACCGATGAAGCTCTTCAGCACCGTGTTCTTTGCCATCGTCGCCGCGAGTTCGGTCAGCGCTTCCGCTTCGCTTGCGGCGGCAGGCAGGGCCAGCGGCCGGTCGAGCCGGATCGACTTCGGCACTGCCTGGCTGATCAGGGTCTCGACCGAAGGAACGCCGATCGTCGCCAGCATGGCTCTGACGTCTTGGAGGCCCGGGCCGATATGGCGAGCCGAGAAGGGGTAGGGTGCTGCGGTCATCTTGCTGGTCCTGCTATCAACCAATATGGGCTTTGTAAGCGGCTTCATCGAGGAGGCCGTCGAGCTGGCTCTCATTGGCCAGCTTCATCTTCCACAGCCAGCCGTCGCCGGTTGCCGCCGAATTGACGAGCGAAGGATCGGCCGACAGCGCGGTGTTGGCTTCGGTGATCTCGCCGTCGACCGGTGCGTAGACGTCCGATGCCGCCTTGACCGATTCGACCACCACGGCCGTATCGCCCTTGGCCAGCTTTTTCCCTGGCTCAGGCAGTTCGACGAAGACGAGGTCACCGAGCTGCTGCTGCGCGTAATCGGTGATGCCGACGGTGGCGATGCCGCCCTCGACGCGAAGCCATTCGTGATCTTCGGTGAAATAGGTCTTTGCCATTGAAATCATCCTTTGCGGTAGCGATGGGGCGTGAAGGGCAAGGGGTGGATGTCGACCGGGATTTTCGTCCCGCGGACATCGGCGAACAGTCTTGTGCCGGGCTTGGCAAGCGGCGTCCGGACGTAGCCCATTGCCACCGGATGACCGGCCGAGGGGCCGAAGCCGCCTGAGGTGACATGGCCGGCAGGGTTGCCGTCGGCGTCGAAAAGGGCAGCACCGGCGCGCACCGGCTGGCGGCCGTCCGGCTTCAGGCCGACGCGTTTTTGCGCCGGGCCGCGCTCCAGGATGGCGCGCAATGCATCGGCGCCGATGAACGCGCCAGAGGCGCGAACCTCCTTGGGGATGGCCCACATCAGCCCGGCGCTGGCCGGATCGATCTCCGGCGTGACGTCCAGCCCGTGCAGGCACAGTCCTGCTTCGAGCCGCAGGCTGTCGCGGGCGGCAAGGCCGATCCACATCACTCGCTCGTCCTCGAGCAACCTGGTGACGAGGGTTCGCGCGTCCGCTTCCGGCAGGCCGATCTCGAAACCGTCTTCGCCGGTATAGCCCGACCGGCTCATGAACCAGTTTTCGCGCGGCTCGATGCCGTGCATGAACACCAGCGAACCGGTCTCGATGCCGGCGCGGGAAAGGGCAGCCCATGCCTCGGGGCCCTGGATGGCCAGGAAGACGCGGTCGAGCGCGTCCACCTTCACGTCGAAATCCTCGGCAAGTTCACGCAGATGCTTTTCGTCGGCGGCGGCGTTGCCGGCATTGGCGACCATCATGAAGCGCTCGACGCCGAGCCTGGTGACGATCAGATCGTCGAGTATTCCGGCGGCCTCATTGAGGAAGAACGTGTATTTGGACTGGGAAACCTGAAGCGCGCCGGCATCGAACGGGCAGGCGCGGTTCAGAAGCGCTGCTGCGCCCGGGCCGCTGATTTCGAACAGCTTCATGTGCGAGATGTCGAACAGGCCGGCATGCTCGCGGCTGTGAAGATGCTCCTTCATCACGCCGGCCGGATAGGTCAGCGGCATCGACCAGCCGGCGAAGGCGCCGAAGCGCGCACCGGCTGCCATGTGCAGATCTTCGAGGGGAAGGTGTTTGGTGTCGTCGCCCGTCATGTCATCTCCAGAGTCGCACGCAAGCGGTCGCGAATGGCGACCAGTCCGTGCCCCTCTGTCTGAAGCCTGAGAGACTCGCGCCCCGTAACTCTGTCGGCAGCGCTTACACCTTCGGCGCGGGGGCAAGCCCCGACTTTCCAGAGTGTCTTTCCCGTCTACGGTTCTTTTGCCTGAGAGATTTCGGGCGATTTCCCCTTCGGCGGCAGCTCTCGCTGCTCTCTCCCGCAAACAGGTAGGACTCGGTTAAGAGCCCTCGACTCGTCATCCATAGCCCGTGGACGACACCTTGTCACCTGCCAGCGACATTTTTACTGGCAGTCTTCTGCGGGCCTTCTTTACAGGCAAGCCTTCGCTAACCACGCCGCTTGCCGGTTTCTCAAGACCTTGCTGATATGCCGGATAAGGGCCGGCAATTGCCGGCGGCGGGCGGGGAACAAAATGGGCGAATTGATCATGAGCGCGCCAGTGGCCGGCTGACCTCGAAAAATCGGATCACGGCGGAAGACGTGGTCATGCTGCGCGGCGAAGTGTTCGGCGACGGCGTGGTAACGCGCGGCGAGGCCGAGGCGCTGTTTGCGCTCGACGCGACGGCGAGGGACAAATGCGCGGAATGGCTCGAGTTTTTCGTCGAGGCCGTCACCGACTTCATCGTCCACCAGGAACAGCCGGCCGGCTATGTTTCCCAGGACAATGCCGACTGGCTGATCCGGGCGATTTCGCGCGACGGCATGGTTGACAGCCGAACCGAACTCGAGCTGCTAGTGCACGTGCTGGAAGTTGCCAAATCATCGCCGAGCACGCTTTCCGGCTATGCGCTGGAGCAGGTCGCTCATGCGGTCGTGGATGGCAAGGGGCCGCTGACGACCGGCGGCAGGCTTATCCCTGGGTCGATAGCCAAGGCTGAGGTCGAGCTGTTGCGCCGCATCCTTTACGCCTATGGCGGCGATGGCAACATCGCCATCAGCCGCACCGAGGCCGAGGTGCTGTTCAAGATCAACGAGCGGACAGTGGCGGGCGACAATGATCCGTCGTGGAACGATCTGTTCGTCAAGGCGATCGCCAATTTCGTCATGTGTTCGGCCGGCTACGAAGCGCCGGTGCGCGATGTGGCGCTGCGCCGGGATGCTTTTTTCGAGCAGGCCGATCCGGAGATCGGCGGTTTCTTCAGCCGCATGGTGTCGGGTGGCCTGTCCGGCATTATGGAGGCCTATCGTTCACCGGGCGACGTCGAGGCCGAATGGGAATCGAGGAACAACGCAGCCGAGGCTCTGGCCCGCCGCGCCGAGACGGTCGATGCCGGCGAGGCGAAATGGCTGGCTGAACACATCGGCGACCGGCCGCTGCAGGAGAACGAGCGTGCGTTGCTGACGCTGATCAAGCACGCCTCGCCGGAAATCCACCCGGCGCTCAAGCCGCTGATCGACAAGGTCGCATAACAGGTCGCCAACCTATTGCTTGGCAGGTTCCGGCTTGGCGCCGGTGTCGAACCGCGACATCCATTTGAAGCTGCCGAACCAGTAGCGGCGCACGCCGCCTATGGTGCCGTCAGCGGTACGCGCGCCGATCCAGTTGTTGACGTATTGGATGAGGCGGACATCGTCCGGCCGCATGGCAAACGCCTCCGGCGTCCGCAACAGCGGACCGCCCACCATTTTCAATTTCGCGTCATAGAGCCTGGCGGCCATTTGCGGCGTTGGCGATGTGGCGACCATCGCCTGTGCGTCGCCGCCGATGATCGCGGCGAAAACATCTGAGGTATTGTCGAAAGACAGGATGGTCGCCTTAGGAAAAGCTTCCTTCGCGGCGGCTTCATCGGTGGAATTGGACAACACGGCGATCTTGTATCCCGGCGCCGCTACTGCCTTTCCCGGCCTTTTCCCAAGGCTGGCGATCGTCGCAACCATGCGGATATCGGCGGTACCGGTCTGGTTGGAGAACACCACCTCGCGTGCGCGTTCCGGCGTGCTGGCGTAGCCCGCCGCGATCATGTCGAAATCACCCTTGAGCAGTCGTGTCTTGAGGTCGTTCCAATGCACCTCGACCAGCTTCAGGTCGACGCCGAGATCAGACGCCAGCGCATTGGTCAGGTCGACATCATAGCCGGCGAACTTCCCGTCGGCCTTCTTGAGGATCCATGGCGGGTTGAGCGCCACGCCGACCGTCAGTGTCTTCTGGTCGATGATGCGCTTGAGGCTGTCATCCGCCCGGGCTGGCAGCAGCGACAAAGCCAACCAGGCAGAAAGGGCAAGTATAGTTGGGCCGATCATCTTAGCGCGCATTAATATAACCTCGCTGAGCCCGTCCGGTTGTCAGACTTACACAGAGGTGCCATTCTGTCGATAGCGGACCCTGATGGAGAGTTGCGATGTCGGCGCGGATGGCGGTTAGCAGTTCGATGATGTTCCTGGTTTGCATCCTGGGCAACCCGGCGAAGCTTTCGTTGCTGCCGACGGCAGCGCAGGCTGCGGGGGCAAAACGCGTGGTCTGCTCCAGCGCCGATTACCGCTATTCCTATTGCGGGATCGATACGCGACGTGGCGTGCAGTTGACCTCGAGGCTTTCGAAGGCGCGTTGCGTATATGGTAGAAGCTGGGGCTATGACGGCGGCGGCATCTGGGTCGACAATGGTTGCTCGGCCGAATTCGCAGTCGCCGGCCCCAACCGCAATCCCTCTGCTGGCGACGTCGCCGCAGCCATTATCGTCGGCGGCGTGGTGGGCGCAATTCTCGACAACGGCAATTCGCATCGGCATCATTCCGACAATTACTATCCGAAGCCGCGCCCGCGCCGTTACGACCAATCGATCGATCCGACGCCGCAATTCGACAATCAGGGCAACCCCAACTTCGATACCCACGGCAACTACCAAGGACCGCACGGGCTGGGGAAGCTTGTTACCCCTGACGACAATCCTGACCTGAATCCGGCACTGCGCAGCGACGGCGACGACAGCGACGACGACAGTTAGCTGAGGCTTAGGTCAGGTTTCGGTCAGATGCCGCCGTACCAGTCGTAGCCATTGTCCTCCCAATAGCCGCCTCTGCCGCCGCCGAGATTGGCAAAGCCGTCGACCAGCTCGATCTTGGTGAGATATTTCGGCATTTTGTAGCCGAGCTGGCGCTCGACGCGGACGCGTAGCGGCGCGCCGTTCTCGACCGGCAACGGCTTGCCGTTGACCCCATAGGCAAGGATCGTTTGCGGATGACGGGCATCGATCAGGTCGATCGAGCCGTAATATTTGATATCGCCGGCAAGGCTGCGGTCGATCGTATCGAGGCAGTGGAACATGACGTAGCGCGCCTGCGGCTTGACCACCGCCTGGTCGAGCACCAGCGACAGTGGCGTGCCGGTCCATTTGGCAATGCAGCTCCAGCCCTCGACGCAGTCGTGGCGGGTGATCTGGGTGCGGCTCGGCATGTTCATCAGCTGCTCGCGGCTCAGCGACAGCGGTTTTTCGACGAGGCCGGAAACCTCCAGCCGCCAGTCAGCGAAATCGTTGGCGAGCAGGCCCTTGTAGAAATCGTCGTCGGGCGCGGTGACGCCGTTCGGCCGCTGCGGCTGGCGAATGTCGGCCTCGGTGAACTCCGGCGCCAGCGCGTCACGGCCGGCAAGCAGCCGCTGCGCCCGCCAGGTCAGCCCATTGGCGCTTTCGAGGAAGCTGCGCAGGCCGTCGCCGACGCCAAGCTGGCTGTCGAAGGCGTCGCAGCCCGAAAGCATGATGCCGGAAAGGCCGAGGCTGGCCGAGGTCAGGAACTTTCTTCGGCTTATCTGTAGCTTGGGGCTGATCTCGAATTTCGCCATGTCAGGCGCTCCTCTCGGGTGCTTTGTCGCCATTCGCCGGCGGGTCGGTTCGATACCAGCCGGTGATAATCGAACGCAGCTCGTTGATCGGGCCGGCGGCCAGGATCATCAGGATGTGGATGACGAAGAAGGCGACGAGCAGCAGCATCACCGTGAAGTGAATGGTGCGCGCTGTCTGCCGGCCGCCGAGCAGGTCGTTCAGGAATGGCAGCACCGAGTTCATGCTCGGCGACATGGCCAGGCCGGTGATGATCATCAGCGGCAGCAGCACGAACAGCACGCCGCCATAGGCCATCTTCTGCAAGGTGTTGTATTCGCGCCTGTGGTGGAACCTGAACCTGGCATGGTCGACAATGTCTCGCGGCAGCCGCCTGAAATCATCGAGGCGCGGGGCAAGATCGCGCCGCAAATGGCCGTTGATCAGACTGGCGACCAGCCAGACCAGCAGCGTGGTGGTCAGCACCCAGGCGAAGAAGAAATGAACGACGCGCGCGGTGCCGAGATCGTAGTAGGAAGGGATCGTCGCCCAGGACGGGAAGGCGCGGGAGGTCTCCTGGCCGGCCGGACCCGACCAGCCGAGCACGCCGGTGGTGTCGAAGCGCTTGCCGAAGATCTCGGTATAGCCGCGCGGGCCAGTCACCGTGTTCTCGGCGCCAATGGCGAAGATGGTGTTGTTGTAGCCAAAGCCCGACTCCTTGCCGATGTAGAGCTGTGGGCGGGCGTTAAATATTTGCAGACCGGAAAGCAGCATGAAGAACAGCGCGATCGCCCACAGCCAATGCGTCAGCCGCGTCCAGCGCGACTGCCGATAGATCAGCGTCGCATCGCTCGGCGCGGCGGTATCTGCTTCGGCGGCTTGGTTTCTGGCAAGCGATTCCATCTGTTGTTCCCTCCGGCCGCACGTTCGCCGCGGCCTGTCAGATCTCTTCTCCTCCCAATACGTCGCCAGCTTAAGCGATGTTTCACCCGATCCCGGATTTATTACGGACTGCCGAGGCTGACTGCGAGGTTGACCGCGGCTGCCACGATCACCGTGTTGAAGAAGAACGACAGGATCGAATGCACAAGCACGACACGGCGCATTTGCGAGGTTGTGATGTTGGTGTCGGCAGTTTGCGCCGTCATGCCGATCACTGTCGCAAAATAGAGGAAATCCGAGCCTTCCGGCCGTTTGCCGCCCGGGAAGTCGAGGCCGCCGACCGGAATTTTCTTTTTGGTGTCGCCATCCATCGCGTCGCCGTCCAACCAATAGAGATGTGCGTAGTGAAGTGCCGCCATCGCATGGATGGTCAACCAGCCAAGCGGGATAGACAACAACGCCACCGTAAGCTCGACGGGATCCGCGCTCTTCTCCCTGTTGATCAATTGAAACAACGAGATGATGGCAATTGCGACCACAACCAGCGTGACCGCGAAGATGGCCAGCACCGGCAGGTCCGTGTCGCCTGCATTCTTGCGCAGATAGCTGCCAGTAAGCCGCGGCATGTGAGCGACGACAAGACAGAGATAGGCGGCAAAGAACACATTGGCGCCGATCGAATAGGCAAGCGGCGCACGCCAGATCAGCGCTGCGGCGAAGGCTGCCACGCCGATGCAGGCCGACAGCGCGAACGGCGTGTGGCGTTGCATGGGCATCCTGGTGGGGGTACCGGTCGTCATGGTTTCAGTCCGCTGAGGCGGATTTCAGCGCCCGCCGCAAGATGCGGTCAAGCTCGCCGAGAAACCGCGAGCGATCCTGCGGCGCGAAGCTCGAATTGTAGCCCTTGCTTTCGCCGGTCTCGCGCAGGTGCTGCTTGAGGTCGCGCATCGCCACCGCCATGCCGATCGTCTCAGGCGTAAACGGGCGTCCCGTCGGGCCGAGTACATGGGCGCCAAGCGCCACCGCGCGGGCAGCAAGCGGGATGTCGGCGGTCACCACGATGTCGTTGGGCCGGGCATTTTCGACAATCCAGTCGTCGGCGGCGTCCGCACCCTTGGAGACGACGACATTGCGGATCATCGGATCGCGCGATGGACGCAAGCCGCCATTGGAGACGAAGGTGACGACGATGCCGTGCCGCTCGGCGACCTTTTCGACCTCGGCCTTCACTGGGCAGGCATCGGCATCGACGAGAATAGCGGGTGCGGGCATCGTTGTTCCAAATGTGAAAGAGCCGGGCGACGTCGCCCGGCTCGATCGATGATAGTCGAGCGGCTACTAGGCCGGCAACGCGCCGGATCTCTTTGCCGTCCAGGTGGCGATATAGTCCATCAAGCCAGGATTGAGGCAGTCATAAGGCTCGAGCCCGATCGACTTCAGCTGTGACCTTATGCCGTCCATACGGCTCGGATCGACACCGGATTCGATGATCGACGAGACGAAGGCGGTGAAGCCCGGAGGCGACCAGCCGTCCTCCTGGAAGCGCTCCGGATGGATGAAGGACAGCCCCTTGAAAGCGTGGTCGCGCTCGACCGGGCCGTGCATGTGGACGCCGCAGCCGGTGCAGGCATGGCGCAGGATCAGCGCGCCCGGATCGACGATCCTCAGCTTGTCGCCGTTTTCGGTGACCGTCACGTCGGTTGTACCGGCCACCGCCACGACCGAGAACAGTGCGCCTTCCGGCTTCCAGCATTTGGTGCAGCCGCAGGCATGGTTGTGGGCGATCTGGCCCTTGACCTTCACTTTGACCGGATTGCTGGTGCAGGCGCAGACCAGCGTCCCGCCGGCAAAGTCGGCCTTTTCCCTGGGCAGTCCATTGTCGATTTTCGGATGCAGTTTTTCCGGCATTTTTGTCTCCTCCCTTGTTGAACATGTGCATTTTCGGCCGCTGGCTGATTGGCCGGCGGCTTTCTCCTCCTCCTCAGTAAACTACCACGCTCCTGATCGACTTGCCTTCGTGCATGAGGTCGAACCCCTTGTTGATGTCCTCGAGCTTCAGCGTATGGGTGATCATCGGATCGATCTGGATCTTGCCGTCCATGTACCAGTCGACGATTTTTGGCACATCGGTGCGGCCGCGCGCGCCGCCGAAGGCGGTGCCCATCCAGGTGCGGCCGGTGACCAATTGGAAGGGTCTGGTCGAAATCTCCTGGCCGGCGCCGGCGACGCCGATGATGACCGACTTGCCCCAGCCACGGTGGGACGATTCAAGCGCCTGCCGCATGACTTTCGTGTTGCCGGTGCAGTCGAACGTGTAGTCGGCACCGCCGATCTGGTCGGCGCCGCGCTTGGTCATGTTGACGAGATGAGCCACGATATCGCCGTCGATCTCCTTCGGATTGACGAAATGCGTCATGCCGAATTTCTCGCCCCAGGCCTTCTTGTCGTTGTTCAGGTCGACGCCGATGATCATGTCGGCGCCGGCAAGGCGCAGGCCCTGGATGACGTTGAGGCCGATGCCGCCAAGGCCGAAGACGACAGCGGTCGCGCCTTGCTCGACCTTGGCCGTGTTGATCACCGCGCCGATGCCGGTGGTGACGCCGCAGCCGATGTAGCAGATCTTGTCGAAGGGGGCGTCGGCATTGACCTTGGCCACCGCAATCTCGGGCAGCACGGTGAAATTGGAGAAAGTCGAGCAGCCCATATAGTGGAACAGCTTGTCCTTGCCGATCGAGAAGCGCGAGGTGCCGTCAGGCATCAAGCCCTGTCCCTGCGTGGCGCGGATCGCGGTGCACAGATTGGTTTTGCGCGACAGGCAGGAGGGGCACTGCCGACATTCCGGCGTATAGAGCGGGATGACATGGTCGCCCTTCTTGACCGAGGTGACGCCCTTGCCGACGTCGACGACGATGCCGGCGCCCTCATGGCCGAGGATCGCCGGAAACAGGCCTTCCGGGTCGGCGCCCGACAGCGTGAACTCGTCGGTGTGGCAGATGCCGGTTGCCTTGATCTCGACCAGCACCTCGCCATCACTGGGGCCGTCGAGGTCGACCTCCATGATCTCCAGCGGTTTTCCGGCGGCGACGGCGACAGCGGCGCGCGTTTTCATCAGGCAATCCTCCCATGGCAGTCTGCAATCCAGGTTAGATTTAACTTACCACTCAGCTCTGCGCTATGCACGAAGCGACGTTCTGATCCCGGATTTTCGTCAGAGCTCGCCGATTTGCATCCGGGATAGGCTCCGACTTTGCCTTGACCGGCCCCCTGAAGCCCATAAAACGGGAAGCCCAGAAAAGAAGGGCAGCCGAGGGACGAGGCCTGCATGTTCACAAAGATCCTGATCGCCAACCGTGGCGAGATCGCCTGCCGCGTGATCAAGACGGCGCGCAAGATGGGCATCGCCACCGTCGCGGTCTATTCCGACGCCGACCGCGATGCCGTGCATGCCGAAATGGCTGACGAGGCGGTGCATATCGGGCCTTCTCCCGCCGCGCAAAGTTATCTGGTCCCGGAAAAGATCATCGCCGCCTGCAAGACGACAGGGGCCGAGGCCGTGCATCCCGGCTACGGTTTCCTGTCCGAGCGGGCATCCTTCTGCGAGGCGCTGGAGCAGGAAGGCATCGTCTTCATTGGCCCGAAGCCCAAGGCCATCAAGGCAATGGGCGACAAGATCGAATCGAAGAAGTTCGCCAACGCGGCCAAGGTTTCGACGGTGCCCGGCTGGCTCGGCGTCATCGAAAACGCCGCCCATGCCGAAAAGATCGCCGGCGAAATCGGCTATCCCGTGATGATCAAGGCCTCGGCCGGCGGCGGCGGCAAGGGCATGCGCATCGCCTGGAGCAAGGCCGAGGTGCGCGACGGCTTCGACCGGGCGCGCTCGGAAGCCAAAAGCTCGTTCGGCGATGACCGCGTCTTCATCGAGAAGTTCATCGTCGATCCGCGCCATATCGAAATCCAGGTGCTTGCCGACGCGCATGGCAACACGCTCTATCTCGGCGAGCGCGAATGCTCGATCCAGCGCCGCAACCAGAAGGTCGTAGAGGAGGCGCCGTCGCCGTTCCTCGATCCCAAGACCCGCAAAGCCATGGGCGAGCAGTCTGTGGCGCTGGCCAAGGCGGTCGACTACCAGAGCGCCGGCACGGTCGAATTCATCGTCGATAGCGACAAGAACTTCTATTTCCTGGAAATGAATACGCGCTTGCAGGTCGAGCATCCGGTGACGGAACTGGTCACCGGCATCGACCTGGTCGAGCAGATGATCCGCGTGGCGGCCGGCGAAAAGCTCGCCATCAAGCAGGGCGACGTCAAGCTGAACGGCTGGGCGGTGGAAAGCCGCCTCTATGCCGAAGACCCATATCGCAACTTTCTGCCGTCGATTGGCCGGTTGACGAGATACCGGCCGCCGGACGAGGGGCAATTTGGCGAAATAGTCATCCGCAACGATACTGGCGTCACCGAAGGCTCGGAAATCTCGATGTTCTATGATCCGATGGTCGCCAAGCTGTGCACCTGGGCGCCGACACGGCTTGCGGCAATAGATGCGATGTCGGAAGCGCTGGACAGTTTCGTCGTCGACGGCATCGAGCACAACATACCGTTCCTGGCGGCGCTGATGCAGCATCCGCGCTGGCGGGAAGGGCTGATATCGACCGCTTTCATCGTCGAGGAATACCCCGACGGCTTCGCGCCGATCGTGCCAGACGCCGAGGAGAAAGCGGTGCTGGCCGCGATGGCTACCGCAGTCGAACTGCTGCGCCGCGACCGGCTCGACCGGCTGGGCGGGCGGCTGGCGCCGCATTCTGGCGCCTTGAAACGCGATTGGGTGGTGAAGATCGGCCGGGATTATCTTTCGGTCGCCATCGTCGAAGGCATGATTTCCATTCCGATGGAGCTCGACCTCACAATCGACGGCGGCAAGGCACTGAGGGTGACCTCCGACTGGCGGCCGGGCGATCTCATCTGGCGCGGCACGGTCGGCGGCCGCAAAGTCGCGGCGCAGGTCAGGCCGGAGCTGAACGGGTTCCGCCTTGCCTGGAAAGGCATGTCTGTGACAGCCCGCGCCATGCTGCCGCGCACGGCCGAACTCGAAAGGCTGATGCCGGAAAAAGTGGCGCCGGACACGTCGAAGATGCTGCTCTGCCCGATGCCTGGCCTCGTCGTGTCGATCGCGGTTGCCGAGGGGCAGGAGGTCAAGGCCGGCGAGACGCTGGCTGTGGTCGAGGCGATGAAGATGGAAAACGTGCTGCGCGCCGAGCGCGATCTCATCGTATCGAAGCTCAACGCCAAGCCTGGCGACAGCCTTGCGGTCGATGCGGTGATCATGCAATTCGCGTGAGGCTGAAATCCGCCTCGGCGCCGGCCTGGGACGTTGGAGATTAGCGAAAGCCGAGGTGACGGCCAATCTCCCCCCTCGTGGGGGAGATGTCCGGCAGGACAGAGAGTGGCGCGAAGAAACGCGACCTGACAATTCGTTGGCCGCCGCAACGTATTTTGTTCTTGCTTTGTGCCGGCAGCTATGCTATTAGTCTGGGTATGGTGCTAAATGGCTCCAACGACCCGCCCGCTGTGGCGGGTTTTTTGTTTTCAGGCCTGACGTCGGCGGGACAGCGCCCCTCTCTGTCCTGCCGGACATCTCCCCCACGAGGAGGGAGATTGGCAGGTTCGGCGGTGCTCTAAACTCACAAAGCTCCAATCGCTTCCGCTGGACTCGTGTTACCCGGTGCCGGACAATACATCTTCATCGACTGAGTCCTTGTGAGGCGGCGCGAAAAAACCATGGCGGATGAGAGACTTCCACGCGATCCCTTGCTGCGCGAGGCCTATGCGAAGGCGTCGCGGGCGGAGCAGGCGGCGCGTCGGTTCATTCATCTGCGCGTGCATTCGGCCTATTCTCTGCTCGAAGGCGCCTTGCAGCTCGGCAAGATCGTCGGCCATGCGGTGCAGGACGAGTGCCCGGCAATCGCCGTCACCGACACCAACAATCTGTTCGGCGCGCTGGAATTCGCCCAGAAGGCGGTAAAGGACGGCATTCAGCCGATCATTGGCTGCCAGATCGACCTCGCCTTTTCCGGTGAGGCGAGCGACAGCCAGCGCGACCGCAGGCGGCAAGGACCGGAGATGCGGCCGGTCGTCCTGATCGCCGCAACCGAGGCCGGCTACGGCAATCTGGTCAGGCTGGTCAGCCGCGTCTACCTCGAGACACCGCCCGGCGAAGCGGTGCATCTGACGACCGAGATGCTGCAGGGCCACTCCGACGGTCTGATCTGCCTTACGGGCGGGCCGCGAGGCCCGATCGGCAATGCCTTGAAAGAGGACCGCCGCGAACTCGCCGAGACCCGGCTCCTGGCGCTCAAGGGCCTGTTCGGCGACCGGCTCTATGTCGAGCTTGAGCGCGTCTCCGGCTATGACCGCACGATCGAGCAGTCGTCGGTCGACCTCGCCTACCGCCACGATCTGCCGCTGGTTGCCACCAACGAGGCGTTTTTCTTTTCTCGTGAAGACTATGAGGCGCATGACGCGCTGATCGCCATCGCCGAAGGCTCCGTGGTTGCGGCCGACAATCGCCGCCGCCTTTCGCCCGACCACTTCCTGAGAAGCCAGGCCGATATGGCGAGGCTGTTCGCCGACCTGCCGGAAGCAATCGACAACACCGTCGAGATCGCGCTGCGCTGCTCCTACTATCCGAAGACCCGCAACCCGATCCTGCCGCGCTTTGCCGGCCGCGATGTCGCCGACGCCGACGCGGCGGTTAAAGCGGAGGCGCAGGAACTTGCCCGGCAGGCGCATGAAGGGCTGGAGGCGCGGCTGGCGGCGCATGGGCTCACACCCGGCTACACGGCCGAGCAATATCGCGAGAGGCTGGATTTCGAGCTCGGGGTCATCGAGAAGATGAAATATCCGGGCTATTTCCTGATCGTTGCCGACTTCATCAAATGGGCCAAGGCACAAGGCATTCCGGTCGGCCCGGGCCGCGGTTCGGGCGCCGGCTCGCTGGTTGCGTATTCGACGACCATCACCGACATCGATCCGCTGCGCTTTTCGCTGCTGTTCGAGCGCTTTCTCAATCCCGACCGCGTGTCGATGCCCGACTTCGACATCGACTTCTGCCAGGACCGGCGCGAGGAGGTCATCCGCTACGTCCAGCAGAAATACGGCCGCGACCAGGTCGGCCAGATCATCACCTTCGGCACACTACAGGCGCGCGCGGTGCTGCGCGACGTCGGCCGCGTGCTGCAGATGCCTTACGGCCAGGTCGACAAGCTGAGCAAGATGGTGCCGTCGAACCCGGCCAATCCGGTCAAGCTCGCCGACGCCATCGCCAACGAGCCGCGCTTTGCCGAAGAGGCCGAGCGGGAGCCGATCGTGCAAACGCTGCTCGACACGGCGCAGAAGCTGGAAGGTCTCTACCGCCACGCCTCGACGCACGCCGCCGGTATCGTTATCGGCGACCGGCCGCTGTGGGAACTGGTGCCGATGTACCGCGATCCGCGCTCGGACATGCCGGTCACACAGTTCAACATGAAGTATGTCGAGCAGGCCGGGCTGGTGAAATTCGACTTCCTTGGGCTGAAGACGCTGACCGTGCTGGACAGGGCGGTCAAGCTGATCCGCCGCCGCGGCATCGAGATCGATCTCGCCCACATTCCGCTCGACGACCCGGAAACCTACGCCATGCTGTCGCGCGGCGAGGTGGTCGGCGTGTTCCAAGTGGAAAGTGCCGGCATGCGCAAGGCGCTGATCGGCATGCGGCCCGACTGTATCGAGGACATCATCGCGCTGGTCGCGCTCTACCGGCCGGGGCCGATGGAGAACATCCCGACCTACAACGCCAGAAAGCACGGCGAGGAGGAGATGGCGTCGATCCACCCGAAGATCGACCATCTCGTCAAGGAGACGCAAGGCGTCATCGTCTACCAGGAACAGGTGATGCAGATCGCGCAGGAGCTTTCCGGCTATTCGCTGGGCGAAGCCGATCTGCTGCGCCGCGCCATGGGCAAGAAGATCCGCGCCGAGATGGACAAACAGCGCGAGCGCTTTGTTTCCGGTGCGGTCGAGCGCGGCGTCGGCAAGCCGCAAGCCGACTTCATCTTCGACCTGCTGGCAAAGTTTGCCGACTATGGTTTCAACAAATCGCATGCCGCCGCCTATGCCGTCGTCTCCTACCAGACCGCCTATCTGAAGGCGCATTACCCAGTCGAATTCCTGGCCGCATCGATGACGCTCGACATGGGCAATACGGACAAGCTCGCCGATTTCCGCCAGGATGCGCTGCGCCTCGGCATCGAAGTGGTGGCGCCGTCGGTGATGACGTCGTTCCGGGATTTCGAGGTCGGCGAGAACCGCATCTTCTATTCGCTGGCCGCGCTCAAGGGCGTCGGCGACGCGGCGGTCGAGCACATCGTCGCAACGCGCGGCGAAAAACCGTTCAAGAGCCTCGCCGATTTCTGCGAAAGGGTCGATCCGAAGATCGTTGGCAAACGCGTCTTCGAAAGCTTGATCATGGCCGGCGCGCTCGACTGCTTTGGTCATGATCGCGCGGCGATGATGGCCGGCGTCGAGCGGATGATGGGGCTGGCGTCCTTGGCGCAGCAGAATGCCGTCACCGGCCAGCACGACATCTTTGGCGCCTCGCTGGGCGCACAGTCGCAGGCACTCAACCTGCCGGCGACCGAGCCCTGGCTCGCCGCCGACCGCCTGCACCGCGAATTCCAGGTGGTCGGGTTCTATCTCTCGGCGCATCCGCTCGACGAATACAAGGCGGCGCTGCAGAAAATGCGGGTGCAGAACTGGGGCGAGTTTTCGGCCGCCGTCAAACGTGGTGCTGCCGCCGGCCGGCTCGCCGGCACGGTCACCACCAAACAGGAACGCAAGACGCGCACCGGCAATAAGATGGGCGTCGTGCAGTTTTCCGACACATCGGGCCAGTATGAAGCGGTGCTGTTCTCGGAAGGGCTGGCGCAATACCGCGACCTGCTCGAACCCGGCCGCTCGGTGGTGATCACCGTTTCGGCCGAGGACAGGCCGGAAGGCGTCAATCTGCGCATCCAGACCGTGCAGTCGCTGGAGGACGAGGCAAGCCGCATCCAGAAAGCGCTGCGCATCTTCGTCAGAAATGACGCGCCGGCATCGACAATCCAATCGCAGCTTGGCCAGCGTGGCGACAGTCAGGTGAGCATCATCGTTATCAAGGAAGGCGGCGAGGGCGAGGTCGAGATCGAGTTGCCCAACCGCTACCGCGTCTCGCCGCAGATTGCCTCGGCTATGCGCGCTGTGCCGGGCGTGGTCGAGGTGGAGTTGGTGTAGCCGGCTGCCCGGCTGGCAACACTGGACGGCTGGTGGCCCAAACGTTATCGCAGTCGCCATGAATGCAATAGACAAGAGTGGAGCGCAGGATTCTTCAGCCTTGGCGCGGCTCCGCGACATGCTGCGCAAGCTATATCACGGGCGCACAGCGGCGGCGTTCCGGTTTCAGCTTGCGGCTGTTGTCATCGACCTCGCCATCATTGCCTTTTTTATTGCCACGCCGGTGATCCAGAAGTCGTCCTCGTTCCTCTGGCTGGACTACTCCGTGGCAGCACTCGTCGCCGCCGACATGATTGCCCGGCTGCTTGCCTCCAACGACATGCTGCGCCTGATGAGACAGCCGGCGTCGTGGATCGATGCCTTCATCCTGCTGACTCTGCTGATGCCTACGGCGCTGGCCAATCTCGGTTTTTTGCGCATCCTGCGGCTGTGGTCGCTGTCGCGTAGCGGCGCGCTGTGGCGATTTCTCGAGATGCGCGGCTTCAGGCGATGGCGCGAGGCGAGCCGCGCGGTCATCAATTTCCTGACGTTCCTCTTTGTCATCACCGGCTTCGTCTACACCTTCTTCTTCCGTACCGTGGGCGGTCTCGAAGGCTATGTCGATGCGCTGTATTTCACCGTCGCCACAGTTACCACGACCGGTTTCGGTGACATCGTCCTGCCCGGCGTGGCCGGCAAGCTCACCGCGATCGCCACCATGATCATCGGCATATCGCTGTTCGTCAGGCTTGCGCAGGCGCTCTTCCGTCCCACCAAGGTGTTCTTTCCTTGCCCGCAATGCGGGCTGCAGCGGCACGAGCCCGACGCCGTCCATTGCAAGGCCTGTGGGCACGTTCTGAACATACCCGACGATGGCGATTGAATTGCAGGGCTACGATGCTGCCACCTCAGCCGGTTTGGCGGCTTTTTTCTGCAGATTGAGCAGATTGCCGAGCAGGATCAGCAGGGCGCCGCTGGCGGTGAAGGCGTCGATCTGCTCGTGATAAAGCAGCCATCCGATCACCGCCGACAGCGGTACGCGCAAAAAGTCCATTGGCGAGATGACCGTCGCATCGGCATAGACAAGTGCGCGGGCCATGCAGAAATGCGACGACATGCCGGTAAACGCGATCAGCAGGATCCACGGCCAGAGTTCGAGCGGCGGGTTGCGCCATTCGTAAAGCGCCGGGACGAGGCCAAGCACCGACTGGATGATCAGCATCCAGAAGATGATACGCACGACGCTGTCCGTCCGCGTCAGCGACTTGACGAGGACCACCGAGACGCCGAAGCAGACTGCGGCTCCCAGCACGATAACATGCCCCGGATTGACTGCGCCGACGCCCGGACGCACGATGATCATCACGCCGATCAGCCCCAGCACGATTGCCGCAAGCCGTGGCCGGGAGAGCCTTTCGCCGAGGAAAGCGACCGCCAGCAGGGCGGTCCAGATCGGCGTCGTGAATTCGATCGAGATCAGCACCGCAAGCGGGATCAGCGTCAAGGCGTAAAGCCAGGCAGCCTGGCCGGTATAGTGGACGACGTTGCGGGCGATATGGGCCAGCGGACGCCCGGTGCGCATCGCCGGAAAACCGCCTGACATCATGACCAGCGGCAGCAGCATGAAAAAGCCGATCACCGAGCGCAGCTCGAGCACCTGGAAGACGTTGAGTTCTGCCGTCGTGGCCCGGCCGGCGACCGACATCGCCAGGAACGAGGCGATCGACAGCGCCATCCAGAACGCCGCCTTGGGGATCGAGGGTGCGGGTACCATGCGTGCTATGTCGCAAGCCGGCGCTTTCATCGCAACCGCTAGCCGACGCATTCGACTGGGCCAGCCGTGAAGCGTTGCAAACAGTGATGTTGAAGCCGGAACCCGCCGCTGAGGGAAGCGTTGGTCCCTCAGTGTTTGCGTGCTGTGTTTTGGATACCAACGAGGAGCGGTCCGATGAAATCACTCGCACGATTTGTACTTGCCGGCTGCCTGGCGGCCGGGGCCGGCGCAGCGCATGCCGACGATCCGGATTTTCTTCGCTCATTCCAGGGGGATTTCGCCGGCAAGGGCATCGTCAAGGTCACCACCGATGCGCCGACGGTGAATGTCTCCTGTCACTTCAATTCCGACGCGACGTCGAACTCATTGTCGCTCGACGGCAGCTGCCGCGGTCTTATCTTGGTGACGCGCGACATCAGCGCGGACATCAGGTCCAGCGGGACGAAATACAGCGGCACCTATGTCGGATCGCGCACCGGGCCGGCGCAATTGAGCGGCAGCCGAAAAGGCAACGCAATCAATCTCGGCATCCGCTGGGCCAAGGAGGTCAATGGCGATCGCAAGGCGCAAATGACGGTCGAGAAGAATGGCGAGGACGGCATGCGGCTGACCGTTATCGACGTCGACCCGAAAACCGGCGAGCGCGTGATTACCAGCCGGATCGATCTGCGGCGCACTTAGCACTATCACTCCTCGATCGGTTCGGGCGGGTGCGCATCACGGCCCTTGCCGAAGGTATAGCCGGTTTCCACCGCCCTGCGGCCGAACTTGCCGCGCAGCGTGTCGATGGCGCCTTCGGCCATGGCGCGCTTGCGTGACTTGACGTCGACCAGGTCGGGCGGGTCCGCCCGGTCATCGTCGGAGAGATCGCTGACGCCAATGCCGAGCAGCCGGTATTTCGTGCCATCCGCTTCCTTGTGTAGCAGCTCGAGCCCGGTCTGAAAGATGCGGTCGGCCAGCCGGGTCGGATCGCCGAGCTGGCGATTGCGCGTGCGGATCTTGAAATCCTGGGTCTTCAGCTTGAGGACGACGGTGCGTCCGGCAATGCCGGATTTTTTCAGCCGGGCCGAGACTTTCTCCGCCAGCGCCCTCAGCACCGAAACCAGTTCCTCGACGGAGGCGATGTCGGTGTCGAAAGTGGTTTCCGCCGAGACGCTTTTCGCGTCCTGGTCGGGAACGACGCGGCGGTCGTCCTCGCCGCGCGAAAGCCGGTAGAGCCGGTCGCCCATGACGCCATAGCGGCGCATCAGGTCGCCGCGTTCCATGCGCTGCAGCTGGCCGATGGTGCGGATGCCGTCGCGCTCGAGCGTGGCGGCAAAGGCCTTGCCGACGCCCCAGATCAGCGTCACCGGCTGCTCGGCCAGGAAGCCGATAGCCTCGGCCTCGCCGATCACCGAAAAGCCGCGCGGCTTGCGGAAGTCCGAGGCCACCTTGGCCAGGAACTTGCAATAGGACAGGCCTGCCGAAACGGTGATGCCGATCTCCTTTTCGACGCTGAGAGCGAAGCGCGCCAGCACCACCGCAGGCGGCAGGCCATGCAGGCGCTCGGTGCCGGCGAGGTCGAGGAAGGCCTCGTCGATCGAGAGCGGCTCGACCAGCGGCGTCAGCGCCTGCATCATGGCGCGCACCTCGCGGCCGACACGGACGTATTTCTCCATGTCCGGCGGGAGGACCACCGCGTCCGGGCAGGCTTCGAGCGCCTTGAACATCGGCATTGCCGAGCGCACGCCATGGATGCGGGCGATGTAGCATGCGGTGGAGACGACGCCGCGCTTGCCGCCGCCGATGATCAACGGCCGGTCCTTCAATGCCGGGTTGTCGCGCTTTTCGACCGCCGCGTAGAACGCGTCGCAATCGATATGGGCAAGGCGCAGCCGGTAGAGTTCCGGATGGCGCGCAAGCCGCGGACTGCCGCAGCGCTCGCAACGGCGTGCCTCGCTGCGCTGAAAATTCAGGCAGTCGCGGCAAAAACCGTGTTCGGGATTGTTGACAGGGGCCGCCATCGCTGCGAACATAAAGAGAACAAATGCAATGGTACGTCAGGACGGACGCCACGACAAGGCGGTGGGCCGGGAGAGAGCTCATGAATACGACCATAGCGCCGCTAGTGCCCGAGCTTTGGGCGGATTTCGAAGATCTTTTCGGTAAGCAAGGCGCCTGCTACGGCTGCTGGTGCACACATTTCCGGCTGTCGCCGGCAGCGCGCCGCGCGAGCGACCGGGAGCGCAACAAGGATCATATCAAGGCCCGGATCGAGGCCGGGCCGCCGCCCGGCGTGCTGGCCTTCGAGGGTGGTCAGGCGGTCGGCTGGATGCAGATCGGCCCGCGCGCCGACGTGCCCGAATGGAACAACCAGGGCAGGGGGTCGGCGCCGCTCGACCCCGCCGATGCCAGCGATCCCGGCGTCTGGGCGATCTCCTGCTTTTTCATCCGCGCCAGGGCACGCGGCAGGGGCCTGTCGCACCGCCTGGTCACAGGCGGCATCGACTTCGCACGGGAAAATGGTGCCCGGCTGATCGAGGCCTGCCCGATCGATCTATCGAAGGATTCGCGCTCGATCGGGCTGTTCGTCGGCTCGTCGCGGGTCTTCGAAAAGGCCGGGTTCCAGCGATTGGTCGAGCGCAAGCCGGGCCGGCCGCTGGTGCGGCTGGTGCTTTAGGCAATGCCGCGGGCGACATCGATCCGTCCGGCTCGCCTTGCGGTTGTGATGGTAATTCCCTACCAGTGATAGAAACGGTTTGACGGCCGCGAATAAGTGAGGATCGACATGAAGCGCGTTTTGCCACTTGTTTTACTGCTTGCCTGCAGCGGACCGGCCTTCGGCCAAGCGGTCGACAGGCAAGGGGCGAAGCAGCTTTCCGACGATCTGGCGCGCTATATCGGAAAGAAGCTGTTCGATATCGGGTTCGTGAAAATTTCAGTCGACGGCGATGCCTACAAGCTCGCATTCGACTTCAAGCCAGTCACGGATTTGATGGCAAAGCAGCAAGCCTTCAAGTTCGACATCACGCCTTACTTCATCTTGGTCAAGCCGCGCAAAGATGGACACTGGGACGTTTCGGCGGACGTGTCCCCGAAGGGGTCTATCGATTTCGTTGGCCCTGAGGGGGCGCAGCACATCGACTTCTCCGTGTCGGACAACAAGTTCACCGGAGTTTATGACCCCGACCTGGCCGCTTTCGCGAGCGCAACCGGTTCGATGGCTGGCATGACGATGACCACCCGAGAGCCCAAGCAGCAGGCGGATGTCACGGTCGGTCCTGGCACTGCCGTAATAGTTTCGACCAAATCCGCAAACGGCGGCGTCGATTTCACGGTGACGGAAAAAATAACGAGCTTCGCCGAAACGATCAAAGTCAACGATCCCAAAAGTGGGTTGAGTTTTCCGGCTGCTGTAAAAGCGCCTGAACTTTCCGTGGATGCGGCCGGCAAGGGTTTGCGGACAAAGCCGCTGCTCGACCTGCTTGCTTTCATCGTGGCGACTGATGATGCAGCCAAATTCAAGGCGGATGGGGCGGAGTTCAAATCGCTTCTGACGGCAGCACTGCCGTTGTGGGAGCGGATCGACGGCACCTACGGCTTCAAGGACCTTGTGGTGGAGAGTCCGGTCGGCAAGTTCGGTGCGACGCAACTGAATACCGCTGTCGGCATGGACGGCATCGCCAAGGAAGGCAAGATCAACTACGCGTTCAAGGTTTCCGGCCTGACAATACCGCAGCAGGTGCTGCCCAGCTGGAGCGTTGCGTTGCTGCCGACGGATATCGACCTCAACTTCGGCGGCGCCAACATCGATCTGGACAGCATGGCGAAGAAAACCATCGAAACCCTTGATTTCAGCAAGGATCCACCGCTGCCGGCAGATTTCGGCAACCAGATCTCCGCCGATTTCCTGGCCAAGACGCCAAAGGCCATTCTCGGACACAGCACGATCAAGAACGGCAACATCGAGATTGCGATGGAAGGCGAGATGACCTTCCCCGGCAAGAAGCCGCGTGCGGACGTGACAATCGACATCACCGGCTACGACAAGATCGTGGAGACCTTGCAGACGGCGGCGAAGACGGACCCGCAGGCCGCGCAGTATTTTACCGGCGCGCTGGCGATCAAAGGGTTCGGCAAGACGCTGCCGGACGGCCGGCTTGAATGGGTGATCAACACCAAAGCCGACGGTTCGGTGACGGTCAACGGCGCCATGCTGAAGCCGGCCGACCCCGTTGGGACGGACAACAGTGGGGAAGAGGCAACGCCATAAAGCACCAGCAGCGGCCCATCGTCGGCGGCAGGTTCTTCGATCTGCCCGCAGTCTCGGGATCGTCGCCTATATCGAATGCTCATGATTGTCGTCGCCGAGCGGCAGCGCCCGCAACGCCTTGCCCACTGCGGCGGGTGGCGTTCCGGTCTCCTCGGAAAAACGCATCAGCGTCGGCTCGTGGGCGAGGATGAACTGCAGCACGCCGGCCAGGAAACCCGGCTCGCCGGCCGCCCGGCGGATGGAATGGGCCTCGATGCCGGTGATCGCCAGGAAGCGGGGCAGAAGTTCCGGATCGGCGGCGACGAAGCCCAACGCCTTTACGGCAATGGTTTCGGCTTCCTCGCGCATTGACGCTGCGTTTGCCATCGCTACTTTTCCTTCGTGGGCGGAATCGTTCTGTTTTCGCAGTAGTGGCAAGTGTTGCCGGCAGCAAGCTCGCCGACCTGGAATCCGAACGCTTTTCCGGCGGCCGGTTTCCGTTTCGTCAATCATATTGCCGTATAGTGGGAACAGGTTTGGTGCGTGCCGACAAGGGGCGCATGACGGCACCCTTCGAGTGGAAGGCCAGCCGGGACGGGAAATCGATGCCTAAAAAGGTTATGATCGTCGAGGACAACGAGCTCAACATGAAGCTCTTTCGCGACCTGATCGAAGCGAGCGGCTACGAGACGGTGCGTACACGCAACGGCCTGGAAGCGCTGGATCTGGCGCGGCAGCACAGGCCGGACCTCATCCTGATGGACATCCAGCTGCCCGAAGTGTCCGGCCTCGAGGTGACCAAATGGTTGAAGGAGGACGATGATCTCCACGTCATCCCGGTCATCGCCGTCACCGCCTTCGCGATGAAGGGCGACGAGGAGCGCATTCGCCAGGGCGGCTGCGAGGCATATATTTCCAAGCCGATCTCGGTGCCGCGTTTCATCGAAACTATCAAATCCTACCTGGGCGATGCCTGATGTATCTTTCCAGCCGAGCCGGAGCTTTGTGAAATGACCGCGCGGATCCTCGTCGTCGACGACATCCCAGCAAATGTCAGGCTGCTGGAGGTTCGGCTGCTCGCCGAATATTTCGAGGTTCTGACCGCCACCAACGGGCCGGATGCGATCGAGATCTGCGAGAACGGCAAGGTCGACGTCGTGCTGCTCGACGTGATGATGCCCGATATGGACGGGTTCGAGGTTTGCCGGCGGCTGAAGGGTGACCCGGCGACATCGCACATCCCGGTCGTGATGATCACCGCGCTCGATCAGGTTTCGGACCGGGTGCGAGGCCTCGAGGCCGGCGCCGACGATTTTTTGACCAAGCCGGTCAACGATCTGCAGCTGATGACGCGCGTCAAGAGCCTGGTCAGGCTGAAGTCGCTGACCGACGAGCTGCGGCTGCGTGCCTCGACGACGCGCAATATCGGCATCGAGGAGCTTTTGAGCCGCAACTTCGCGGCCGACGATGCGGTGCCAAAGGTGCTGCTGGTCGACGAGCGCAAATCCTCCTTCGAGCGCATCCAGAAGATGCTGCGCGGCAGTGCCGATCTCGACGTCGCCACCGATCCGCATGCCGGTTTCTTTCAGGCTGCCGAGTTGCCCTACGAATGCGTGATGATTTCGACGGCCTTCGCCGATTTCGACCCGCTGAGGCTCTGCTCGCAATTGCGCTCGCTCGATCGCACCCGTTTCCTGCCAATCATCCTTCTGGCGGACGAGGGCGAGGAGGGGCGCATCATCCGCGGCCTCGAACTCGGCATCAACGACTATCTGATGCGGCCGATCGACCAGCAGGAGCTGACCGCGCGGCTGCGCACGCAGGTGCGCCGCAAGCGCTACAACGACCAGCTTCGCGCCAGCGTCACCCAGACCATCGAGATGGCGGTGACCGATGCCCTGACCGGCCTGCACAACCGCCGCTATCTCGACAGCCATCTGCAGACGCTGTTCGACCGCGCCGTGGCACGGCGCCGGCCGCTGTCGGTGATGATCACCGATCTGGACCGCTTCAAGACCATCAACGATACGCATGGCCATGACGGCGGCGATGACGTGCTGCGCGAATTCGCGCGGCGGCTGCGCAAGAATGTGCGCGGCATCGACCTGGCCTGCCGCTTCGGTGGCGAGGAGTTCGTGGTGGTGATGCCGGACACGGACGGCGCGGTAGCCGAAAAGGTAGCCGAGCGCATTCGCGCCGAAATCGCCCAACTGCCGTTTGCCGTTGGCAGCGAGGGCAAAGCGATCGAAGTCACCGTCAGCGTCGGCGTGTCGTCGGTGCTGAAAGGGGTGGATACGGTCGCTGCGCTGATGAAACGCGCCGACCTCGCGCTCTACGAGGCCAAGAGCGGCGGCCGCAATCGCGTCGTCGCCAAGGCGGCATAGCCCGGACACCAATTAGCCAGTCAACGCGACAAGGTTACGAATTTACCTTAATCCAAGCGATTTGCGAGGCTTGGTTAAGAAACTGTTGATTTTCATAAGTTGGTGCGCAAATGTGCAGCCCTTAGACGTAACCGGCACGAGGCTAGATCGCCGGTTCGACCCGAAGAATACCCCATGATGCTCAGGTCCGCCGCATCTCCTGGGTCCGTGGGGTCGGCCGGCCGGCGCTGGCACATAGTGGCCTCCTCGTACCGCTGCCAAACGCCGGCCGGCCCCCAATTTCAAAACACATCAGGACTCTGTGTCAGCATCCAGAAAATGCTGGCTTTTTGCCGTGACAGGTAGGCCGCCTTTTGATCAGCACGCTGGGGGCGGTACGCATGTGCCTGCAGCCGATTGACAGAGCCTGTCTTCTATGCAGAAATTGGTTGGACCATTGAGCCATTTTTGGTGACCCGTTGGCATGACCGAATTCGGCCTTTCGCCCATACAGGCAACTGCTCGCGACGACGCGGTGCTCAAGGCCCTGGCCGGCTTTGTGATGCGGGAAGCCCTCGGGCCCGGCCAGAGACTGCCGACCGAACGCATCCTTGCCGAGCGCCTCAAGGTGAGCCGCAACACCGTGCGCGAGGCGCTGACGCGCTGGGAAGGGCTCGGCCTGGTCGAGCGGCGGCAAGGCAGCGGCACTTATCTCAAGGGAGTGGTGTCGCTGGACATGCTGCACATGCCGCTGACGCTGGCCGGCGGCAATGATTTCACCAGCCTGATGCAGACGCTGGAAATCCGCCGCGCGCTGGAGGCGGAAGCAGCCGCCCTTTGCGCCGTTCGCGCCGGCCAGGCAAATCTCGTCGAGATCGGGCGCAAGCTCGACATTATGGAGCAGGCCTTCCACACGCGCGCCGGCATGTCGGCGGAGGAGGACTGGGAATTCCACCAGTCGATCTACCGCGCTTCCGGCAATCCGCTGTTCGAGCAGATCATCGCCGCCATGCACGAGCTGTTCCACCGTTTCTGGGAGCATCCGCTCGGCGTGCGCGACTTCGGCCACGCCAGCTTTCCTTACCACCGCACCATCTACGAACGCATCGCCGCGCACGATCCGGAGGGAGCCCGGGCCGAGGCGCTGAAGCTGATCGCCACCGTCGAGGACGATCTGAAACGCGGTGCGGCCAAACTCAAACTCTCAGGCCAGAAATGAACGACCATCCCGCCGGTTTCGAAAACGACTATCTCGCCGAGGCTGCGACGCTTCTCGCCCATGACGAGCCTTTTCCCGGCGGTGCGGTGGTGCCGCCGATCTACCAGACTTCGCTCTTCACCTTCGCCAATTATGCCGAGATGGCCGACACATTCGCCGGCAGGCGACGCCAGCCGATCTATTCGCGTGGCGACAACCCGACGGTCATGGAGTTCGAGGCGCGTGTCGCGGCTCTCGAAGGCGCGGAAGCCGCGCGCGGCTTTTCCAGCGGCATGGCGGCGATCAGCGCCACGGTGCTTGCTTTCGTCGGTGCCGGCGAGCGCATGGTTGTCGTGCGCAATTGCTACGGCGATGCCTACCGGCTGTTCGAACGGCTGTTGCCTCGGCTCAACATCAAGGTCGACTATGTCGACGGTTCCGATCCGGACGCGGTCGCCGCAGCACTTCCCGGCGCCAAGCTGCTCTACCTGGAAAGCCCGACGTCGATGATGTTCGAGCTCCAGGACATAACGCATCTGGCACGGCTGGCCAAAGAGCAGGGCATCGTCACCTCGATCGACAATTCCTGGGCGACGCCGGTGTTCCAGAAGCCGATTTCACACGGTGTCGACCTGGTGCTGCATTCTGCCTCGAAATATCTCGGCGGCCACAGCGACACAGTCGCCGGCGTGGTGGCCGGTTCGGCTGCCCATATCCGACACATCAACGAGCAGACCTATTCCTATCTCGGCGGCAAGCTTTCGCCTTTCGAGGCCTGGCTGTTGCTGCGCGGGCTGCGCACATTGCCGCTGCGGTTGCCGCACCACATGAAGAGCGGGCTGACCATCGCCGAGCGGTTGAAGGCGCATGGCCATGTCGAGCGGGTCAACCACCCGGCCTATTCCAACCATCCAGGCAAGGCGACGCTTGCCGGCTATGCCGGGCTGTTCTCATTCGAAGTGACGGAAGACGTCGACATCCCGGCTTTCGTCGATGCGCTGAAACTCTTTCGCATCGGCGTCAGCTGGGGCGGCCATGAGAGCCTGGTCGTTCCGGCAAAGGCCTCGCTCGAGCAGACGCCGGGCCTGAATTCGATGGCGCGCTTCGGCGTCAGCCCGCGAACCATCCGCTTCAGTGTCGGATTGGAAAGTGTCGAAGACCTGTGGGCGGATGTCGCCCAGGCCTTCGACAGAGCAAAAAGATAAAAGGAGCCGTTCAAAATGGGAGTGCTGAACATGAAAAAACTGAGCATCCTTCTTGGTGCCGTCGCGGGTCTCGCGATTTCCGCCGGCAGCGTGCTGGCCGATTCCACCATCAAGGTGGTCGAGGTCATTACCAGCCCGCCGCGTACCGAATTCCTCAAGAAGCAAATCGCCGAGTTCGAGACGGCCAATCCGGGCGTCAAGGTCGAGCTCGTGTCGCTGCCTTGGGGCCAGGCGTTCGAGAAGTTCCTCACCATGGTGCAGGCCGGCGACACGCCCGACATCGTCGAGATGCCGGAACGCTGGATGGGCCTCTACGCGACCAACGGCCAGCTCGAGGACCTCGGGCCATACATGGCCAAATGGGACGATGCCAAAACGCTGGGCGAGCGCGCCAAGCAGTTCGGCTCGACGGTCGACAACAAGCAGTACATGATCCCTTACGGCTATTACCTGAACGCGCTGTTCTGGAACAAGAAGCTGTTCAAGGAGGCCGGCCTGGACGGTCCGCCGTCGACGCTCGACGAATTCGTCGAGGACTCCAAGAAGATCTCGGCGATACCGGGCAAATACGGCTACTGCCTGCGCGGTGGCCCGGGCGCCTTCAACGGCATGCACATGTTCATGAACATTGCCGCTGGTAAGGGCGGCTATTTCAACGAGGACGGCACCTCGACCATCAACGAGGAAGGCTCGGTCAAGGGCCTGCAGATGCTCGCCGACATGTACAAGAATGGCCTGGCGCCGAAAGATGCGGTGAGCTGGGGTTTTAACGAGACCGTCACCGGCTTCTATAGTGGCACCTGCGCCATGCTGAACCAGGATCCCGACGCGCTGCTCGGCATCGCCGACAAGATGAGCGCCGACGACTTCGCCGTGGCGCCGATGCCGGTCGGGCCGAGCGGCAAATCCTATCCGACGCTCGGTTATGCCGGCTGGGCGATGTTCGCCAATTCCCAGCACAAGGACGATGCCTGGAAGCTGATGGCGACGCTGTTGTCGCCCAAGGACAATCTGGAATGGGCAAAGGAAGTCGGCGTCATTCCGATCCACAACGGCGCCGACCAGGACGCTCACTTCAGGACCGAGCAGTTCAAGGGCTGGTTCGAAGAACTGAACAACGGCGACAAATACGAGATGGTGACGCCGCCGACGCATCTGGAAAACCTCGGCAATTTCGTCGACCAGGTGGCGATCAAGAATTTTCAGGAAGTGCTGCTTGGCCAGAAGGCGGCCAAGGACGTGGCCGACGAATGGGCCAAGTTCCTGACCAAGGAACAGCAGGACTGGCTGGCCAAGAACAAGAAATAGCTTTTCTTCCTTCTCCCCGTTCACGGGGAGAAGGTGTCACAAAGTGACGGATGAGGGGCGGCGCCAACCCGTCGTGGCTCGTGCTGGCTCTCATCTGCCTGCCCGTCCTCCGCAGCAGCTGCGCTGCAGCTGCGGAGGGTGGACCGGCATCTTTTCCCGTAAACTGGGAGAAGGGCGCTGTCCTCGACGCTGCTTCAGGAGACAATCCAGCACCAATGACCTATGCCGTGTCCGAAATACGATCCGCCGGCAGACCGCGAAAGAAGCGGCTATCCCATGCCGCGATCGAGCCCTGGCTCTATCTCAGCCCGGCTATCGTGCTGCTGGTCGTCGTGCTCCTGGTGCCGCTGGTCATCGGTATCGGCTACTCGTTCCGCAAGTTCTCGGCATTCAAATCCGAATATGTCGGGCTTGGGCAGTATCAGGCGATGCTGTCGGATCCCGTGCTCGCGCAGGCGCTCGTCAACACGCTGTGGTGGACGGCAGCCAGCCTGTTCTTCCAGTTCTTCCTCGGCCTTGGCCTGGCGCTGCTGCTCGACATGCCGTTCCGGGGCAGAAAGATCGTGCAGGCGGTGGTGTTCCTGCCCTGGGCGGTGCCGTCCTTCCTGTCAGGCCTGACCTGGGCCTGGCTGTTCAATCCGATCATCGGGCCGCTGCCCCACTGGCTCTATGCATTGGGGCTGAAAGCCGAGCCGACCAACGTGCTCTCCGATCCCTCGACAGCCATGTGGGGGCCGATCGTCGCCAATGTCTGGTTCGGCATTCCCTTTTTTGCCATCACACTTTTGGCGGCGTTGAAGTCGATACCCTCGGAATTGCATGAGGCGGCGGCGATCGACGGCGCCTCGCCGTGGCAGCGCTTCACCAAGGTGACGCTGCCGTTCCTGGCGCCGACCATCGTCATCACCGTCATGCTGCGCACGATATGGATCGCCACCTTCGCCGACCTGATCTTCGTCATGACCGAAGGCGGGCCTGCCGGTTCGACCGCCACAGTGCCGGTCTATATCTACGTCAGCGCGTTCAAGTCGCTGGACAAGGGCTATGCCTCCGCAGTGGCGGTGCTGCTGCTTGTGCTGCTCATCGTCTATGCGATTGCACTGATCGGCATACGCCGCTCGCTGGTGAGGCACGTCTGATGATTGCAGGACGCTCCGTCTCCTCGCGCGTTCTCGGCGGCATCGGCCTCTACGGCGCCATCGGCGCCTATATGGCCTTCGCGCTGTTCCCGATCTTCTGGACGTTGAAGATCTCGGTCACGCCGGAGCGGCTGCTCTACTCCGAAGGCATCACTTTCTGGCCGTCGCAAACGACGCTGCAGAACTTCGTCACCGTGCTCGAAGCCACCGATTTCCCGCGCTACTTCCTGAACAGCGTTATCGTTTCGGTGTCGACGGCGGCCTTCGTAACGGTCATTGCCACGCTGGCCGGCTACGCCATGTCGCGATTTTCCTTCCGCGGCAAGGCGACCCTGGCCATTCTGCTTCTGCTCACCCAGACTTTTCCGCTGGTGATGGTCATTCCGCCGATCTACCGCATCATGGGGCAGATCGGCCTCATCAACAGCTTGACCGGCCTCGTCATCATCTACACCGCCTTCAATACGGCCTTTGCAACCTTCCTGATGCAGTCGTTCTTCGATGGCATTCCGCGAGACCTGGAAGAGGCGGCGATGATCGACGGCTGCACGCGCCTGCAGGCGATGCGCAAGGTGATCGTGCCGCTGACGCTGCCCGGCATGGGCGCGACGCTCGGCTTCGTCTTTACCGCCGCCTGGAGTGAGTTGCTGTTTGCGCTGATGCTGATTTCCAGCGACGACCAGAAGACCTTCGCGGTCGGCCTGCTCACCTATATCGGCAAATTCGCGGTCGACTGGGGACAGATGATGGCCGCTTCCATCCTGGCGCTGATCCCGGTCTGCATGTTCTTTGCCTTCCTGCAACGCTACCTCGTCACCGGCCTTACCGCTGGTGCCGTCAAGGGATAGATCGATGGCCTCCGTCACTCTCGACAAAGTCCGCAAAGACTATGGAGCCGTGCGCGTCCTGCACGCGGTCGATCTCGAAATCGCCGACGGCGAGTTCGTCGTCCTGGTTGGGCCATCCGGCTGCGGGAAATCGACCCTGCTGCGCATGATCGCCGGGCTGGAGGAGGTCTCCGACGGCGAAATCCATATTGGCGAGCGCCTGGTCAACGACATCGCGCCAAAGGACCGCGACATTGCCATGGTATTCCAGTCCTACGCGCTCTATCCGCATATGGACGTGTCGAAGAACATGGGTTTCAGCCTGATGCTGAGGAAGGCCGGCAAGCCGGCGATCGATGCAAGGGTGGACGGTGCCGCCAAGCGGCTCGGGCTCGATGCGCTTCTGCAACGCTTGCCGCGGCAATTGTCCGGCGGCCAGCGTCAGCGCGTCGCCATGGGCCGGGCCATCGTCCGCGACCCGAAAGTCTTTCTCTTCGACGAGCCGCTTTCGAACCTCGATGCCAAGCTGCGCGTCCATATGCGTGCCGAGATCAAGGCGCTGCACCAGCAATTGAAGACCACTTCGGTCTATGTCACCCATGACCAGATCGAAGCAATGACAATGGCCGACCGTATCGTCGTCATGCATGACGGCCTCGTCCAGCAAGTCGGTGCGCCGCTCGATCTGTATGACCGGCCGGTCAACATGTTCGTCGCCGGGTTCATCGGCTCGCCCGGCATGAATTTCCTGCCTGCCGTGGTTGAAAAGACCGCCAAGTCGGATGCCGGACTGGCCGACGGCCAGAAGCTGCGGCTGCCGGACGGGTTGCCGCTCAGGGATGGCGATGCGATCACCGTCGGCTTACGGCCGGAGCATATCCGGCTTGCCGACAATGGCGCGCTGAAAGGCGAGGTGGGCGTAGTGGAGCCGCTCGGCCTGTCGACTCAATTCTACACCAAGCTTGCCGGCCAGCAGGTGTGCGTCTTCGCCATGGGTCGGGCCAGTGTGAAACCGGGTGAGGCCGTGCGCCTGTCGGCCGACCCGGCGTCGCTGCATCTGTTCGATCCGGCAAGCGGTGATCGCATCGGCTAGTCCTGCATCCCCGAAACGAAAAACGCCGCCCGGAAGGCGGCGTTTCGGTACTGCGAGAGAAAACCGGATTACTTGATCTTGGTTTCCTTGAACTCGACGTGCTTCTTGGCGACCGGGTCGTATTTGCGGAACGACAGCTTGTCCGTCTTGGTGCGGCTGTTCTTGCTGGTCACGTAGAAGAAACCGGTGTCGGCGGTCGACAGAAGCTTGATCTTGATGTTTGCGGCTTTGGCCATGATGTTCGTCCGTTAATGTTCGTGGAGTTTTGGCCGCTGGAGCACGGGGAAACACCCGGACGCGGGAAACTTGCCGCGACACATAAAGAACGCGCCCGGAAAGTCAACCCTTGTCCAGGTTCAAGCGTCTTCCGTGACTGGCAGCGCCTTCTTCCAGTCTCCAGTCGTGTTCCACCAGCGGTTCGGGTTGGCGCGGTCGTCGAGACCCTTGGAGCGGCTGGCAAGCAGCGGCTGAATGCGGATCACCGGCTCCTGATAACTGTGAACCTGGTAAATCGCTTCGACGACGCGAGCGGCGAGCTTCTGGTCGTCGGGCAGTTCGAACGACACCTCGACAGTGCCCGGCCGCCTGCGCAATTCCGTCTCGGCGCCGGCGGCGGCACCTTCAAGCGGCCGGTAGCGTTCGATGCCGTCCGCTGACTGAAAGGCATTGCTGTCATATTTGCCCATTCTGAGCGGCGCGATCGCGACCACCGCCTCCATGATGCGGTCGACATCGGCGGCCGGTGCCTGAAAGGTCACCAGCAGCAGCAATTCCATCCGCAGCGATTTCGTCTCAAAGCCACTGTCGATCATCCGAGGTCTCCCTGCTTATGCACTTTGAGGGAGCATATACGCGAGCGCTCCTGACATGGTGGTGTCAGTAGTTAGTCAGCAGTGGGAGCAATGTCGGCAGCGGGCCCACTCAGAGGATTTTGCGGAGCAGCCTGGTGCCAACCAGCACGATATAGCAGGCGAAGAACAGGCCGAGCGCCCAACCGAAGCCCGACGGCCCGAAAGCATCCATGCCGATGCCGATTGCCTGCGGGCCAAGCACCATGCCGACACCGTAGCAAAGCACGAAGGCGGCGTTGGCGGAGGCCAGTTCGTGGCCGGAAAGCTGGGAACCGAGATGCGCCAGACCGATCGTGTACATGGCGGCGACCACGCCGCCCCAGACGAACAGAAGCGCTGCCATCAAGTGCCAATTCTGCGCGAAGAACGGCATAAAGACGGTGCCGACAAGCCCGACCGTGGCACAGGCCATCAGCAGATAGCGGCGGTCGCTGACGCGGTCGCTGATCATGCCGATCGGGATCTGCAACAGCACGTTGCCGAGCCCGATCATAGTGAGCAAAAGAGCTGCGTCGGCCTCGGAGTAGCCGATGCGGTTGCCGTAGACCGGGAACAGCGCAAAGCCGCCGGTCTCGACCGCACCGAACACCAGCACGGCCGCGGTCGCCGTCGGCACCAGCCAGATATAACGCAGGAAATTGCTGGTTTCGCCGTCGGCGACGATCGTCGGGCTCTCGTTGCGTGCTGCCAGAACCGGTATGGCAGCGAGCGTCACCAAAGCGATGGTGACGCCGAAGGGCAGGAAGCCGCTGCTGCCGAGATGAGCGAACAGCCATGGCCCGGCGGCAAAGCCGAGAGACAGCACGGTGGCATAGATGCCGAGGACCAGTCCGCGCCGGTGTGGCGGCGCCGAGGTGCTGATCCAGAATTCTGAGAGGATGAACAGCACCGTCAGCGCGACGTGCAGCAGGACGCGCAGCGGAAACCACATCCAGAAAGCTGGCGCGAAATGGAAACCGACAAAGGCCAGCGCCCCGGCGACGATCATGGCAAGCATCGTCCAGGCGACCCCGAACCGCATGGCAAGCGGGGTGGCGAGCGGCGCGCCGGCGATCGAGGCGAGGCCGGCGACCGCGGTATTGAGACCGATCATCGACGCCGAATGACCACGCGTTTCCAGGATGACGCTGAGCAGCGGCATGCCGAGGCCGATGGCGATGCCGACGACGCTGATCGAAGAGATCGCCGCGACCATCGGCAGCCAGTGTACGCGTTCCTCGCTCTGCGGCTGGGTATCGACTGTCATGGAATGCCTGGCTGCTCTAGAGAATTTCGCGGACGAAGCGATTGCGGACAAGCCGATAGAACGGCACGGGACCGCCGGGCCTCAGCAGCGGATCCTGGGCGAGCCGCGTTTCCAGCTCCTCCAGGACCGTGCGCGTGATGTCTGGAACGTCGGCTTGACTGGCCTTGGCCAGCGGCAGCCAAACGACGTCTTCCAACTCGTTGGTCGGACCGCCACCCGGCAGTTCCACGGCGACGTCGTCGCGCCATGCGGCGAGAAAGCGCGTATCGAAGCGGCGCACCCGGTTGGGCGGCGTGATGGCGCGTGCGACGAAGCGCAGCGCTTGCAGTGATGGAATAACACTGTGTTCGACAAAGCCCTGCCAGTCGCGCTTGGCGGTCGCGAAGGCGCCTTTTTGGCCAATCAGCAGCCCGGCCTCCTCATAGGTTTCGCGGATCGCCGACAAAGCAATGGCACGGGCGCGGGCAGCGCTGGTGCGGCCGATGCCCGCGGTCAATCTCGCTTCTTCGTCAGGGTGCAATGCAGTGGCTACGGGGATACGGCTGTCGGCCGGATCGGTGCGGCCACCGGGAAACACGAATTTTCCAGGCATGAAGGCGTGGCGGGCATGGCGACGGCCCATCAGCACCAGCAACTCACCGTCCTTGCGGTCGAGCAGGATCAGCGTCGCGGCGTCACGGGGGCGTATTGGCTGGCTGTCGAGCGCGATTGCGCTTCGCTCAACCTTGTCGACTTCCGCCTTGGTCATGCCGTCCATGCGCTCGACCTAGCGGAATCTTCTCTCATGCGAAAGTGGGCTTCATCCATAGCCGATTGCGCCAGTGATGGCTTCAAGCCTCGGGATGCGACTCGATCAGGTCTTCTTCGCCACCAAAGCCGTGCATATAAAATGCCCATTGCAGGCCGATGACAGCACCCTTGACCGGCTGCAGCAGGACGACGGCTAGAATGATGGTCAATGGCACCCAGATTGCGATGTGCTGCCAGGTGGAGAGGGTCGAGGTCGCCTCGACACCCATGAAAGCGCCGAGCACGATGTGGCCGACGATGACCACCACAAGATAGGCCGGCAGATCGTCGGCGCGATGGTGATGGAGCTCGTCGTCGCAATGATCGCATTTGTCGACGGTCTTGACGAAGGCGCGAAACAGCTTTCCCTCGCCGCAATGCGGGCAGCGGCCAAGCATGCCGCGCTTCATTGCCGTCCATAGCGGCCGGGCGGTCCGGCCGGAGTGATGCTCGCCGCCGAAAACCAGTTCTTCCACCTGCAGTTCTTTTGGCATCACCGTCTCCTGCCGCGCGAGCCGGTACGCGATTGCGACGCCCGGGCGCGGCCTTTGGCCTTGTGGAACGACCGTTTGGAGCCGGGCAGCGGCTTTGGTTCGGTCAGCATCTCGAAACGCATCGCGCCGGCCATCGGCGCCACCTCGATCAGGCGAACCTCGACGCGGTCGGCAAGCTGATAGCCCTTGCCGGTGCGTTCTCCGAAAAGCGATCGGGCAGTTTCGTCGTATATATAGTAGTCGCCGCCCAGCGTTGAAACCGGAATGAAGCCATCCGCGCCGTACTGCGGCAATTGGACAAACAGTCCCGATTTGGTGACGCCCGAGATGCGGGCGTCGAAACGGTCGTCGATGCGCTCGGCGAGATAGGCGGCGATCAGCCGGTCGACCGTGTCTCTCTCGGCGGCCATCGCGCGGCGCTCGGTCGCCGAGATCAGTGCTGAGACCTCTTCCAGCCGTTCCGCCTCGTCCTGCGTCAGGCCGCCCGGACCAAGGCCGAGTGCGGCAATCAGCCCACGATGCACGATCAGGTCGGCATACCGGCGGATCGGCGAGGTGAAATGCGCGTAGCGCTTCAGGTTGAGGCCGAAATGGCCGATATTGGCAGGCGAATATTCGGCCTGGCTCTGCGAGCGCAGCACCACTTCGTTGACCAGTCCCTCATTGTCGGCGCCGCGCACGCGAGCGAGGATGCCGTTGAACTGGTTCGGCCGCATCTGCGCACCGCGCGCCAGCGACAGGCCGAGCGTCTGCAGGAATTCGCGCAGCGATTCCTGCTTGGCGAGCGAGGGCGCATCGTGGATGCGGTAGACCAGCGCCTGCCGCTTCGCCTCCAGCGTCTCGGCGGCGGCGACATTGGCCTGGATCATGAACTCTTCGATCAGCTTGTGCGCGTCGAGCCGCTCCGGCACGACGACCTTGTCGACGGTGCCGTCCTGCTTGAGCAGGATCTTGCGCTCCGGCAGATCGAGCTCGAGCGGCTGGCGCGTGTCGCGGCCGCGCTTCAGGATCGCGTAAGCGTCCCATAGCGGCCTCAGCACCGCATCGAGGATCGGGCCAGTCGTGTCGTCCGGTGCGCCGTCGATCGCCGCTTGCGCCTGCTGATACGCGAGTTTCGCCGCCGACTTCATCATGATGCGATGGAAGGAGTGCCTGAGTTTGTGGCCATCAGCCGAGAAAGTCATGCGCACCGCTATCGCCGGACGATCCTGGGCCTCGCGCAGCGAACAGAGGTCGTTCGAGATGCGCTCCGGCAGCATCGGCACGACACGATCGGGGAAATAGACCGAATTGCCGCGCTTCAGCGCTTCGCGGTCGAGCGCCGTGCCATAGCGCACATAGGCGGCGACATCGGCAATGGCGACGGTGACGATCACGCCGCCGGCGTTCGTCTCGTCGGTGTCGGGCATGGCGAACACCGCGTCGTCATGATCCTTGGCGTCGGCCGGATCGATGGTGAGCAGCGGCAGCTCGCGCCAATCCTCGCGGCCGGCAAGCGTCGCCGGCTTGACCGCCTCTGCCTCGGCGATGACGTCGGCGGGCAAAATATGCGGAATGTCGTGCGCGTGGATGGCGATCATCGAGACCGCCTTTTCGCTGGTCAAGGAGCCCAATACCGCCAGCACCTTGGCTCTCGGCAGCCCGTAACGGGAGGCCCGCGCCGGCTCGACCTCGACCAGGTCGCCATTCTTGGCGCCGTTCTGGAATTCCTTGTCGACGACCAGCTCCGGCTGGCGCCTTTCCACCGGCTCGATGCGGAACGTGCCGTCCTTCAGCACACGGAAAACGCCGAGAACCGCATCGGTGCGCTTCTCGAAGATCTTCATCACCCGGCCCGTATAGGCCGGGCCTGCCGGATCGTCGGTTGGAAAGGTCTTGGCCAAAACCCGGTCGCCGATGCCAGGCGTCGGGCCATTGCCGCCGCGCGACACGCGGATCGCTATGACCGGAGGTTCGCCATTGCCGATCGCTTCGGTCGGGTGCGCCAGCAGCACGCCGTCGGCGTCGCGGCTAAAGATGTCGAGCACCGCGACGTGGGGCAGGGCCCCGACGCGGGCAAGCCGCTTGCGCTCCTTGGTCAGCAGGCCTTCGTCCTGCAAATCGCGCAACATGTCCTTCAGCCAGATACGGTCTTCGCCGCGCAGCGCGAACGCCTTGGCGATGTCGCGTTTTCCGGCGCGGTCCGGATTTTCTGCGATGTAACGCAGTATCTCGTCACGCGAAGGCCGGTAATTGTCCCTGACCTTGGCACGGGTATCGGCGGTGCGCAGATCGCCGTGGCTTCTTCCGGAGACTTTGCGCGCCAACCCGTCCTATCCCTTTTTCCTGGCCGCCGGTTTTTTGGCCGCTGCCGCTTTCTTCACAGGCGCGGCCGCTTTGCGGAACGGCTTTCTGCCGCCATTGCCGCCCTTGGCTTCCTTTTCCGCAATCAGCGCCACCGCATCCTCGACCGTCACCGATTGCGGATCCTTGCCCTTCGGCAGCGTCGCGTTGACCTTGCCGAAATTCACATAAGGCCCGTATTTGCCGTCACGCACGACGATCTTGCCGCCGCCGGCAGGATGCTCGCCAAGCTCCTTCAGAGCAGCGGGCGTGCCCCCATTGCGGCCGCCCTTGCCTTTCAATTGCTTCTCGGCGATCACCGAGACGGCGCGATTGAGGCCGATCGAGAACACGTCCTCGATGCTGTCGAGATTGGCGTAGGTGCCGTCATGCAGCACGAACGGCCCGTAGCGCCCCAGCCCGGCCGAAATCATCTTGCCGGATTCCGGATGCTTGCCGACGTCGCGCGGCAGCGACAGCAGGGCGAGCGCCTTTTCGTGATCGATCGAATCGACAGTCCAGCCCTTGGGCAGGCTGGAGCGCTTGGCATCCTTGCCGTCGCCGCGCTGGATATAGGGGCCGAACCGGCCATTGCGCAGCGTGATCTCCTCGGCGGTATAGGGATCCTTGCCGAGCACCTTGGTGCCGTCTTCGCCGCTGCCGTTCTCGCCATTGGGATTGGCTGCGTCGCCGAGCTGGCGGGTGAAGGAGCATTCGGGATAGTTCGAGCAGCCGACGAAGGCGCCGAATTTGCCGAGCTTGAGCGACAGGTTGCCGGTGCCGCATTTCGGACATATGCGGGGGTTGGAGCCATCCTCGCGCGTGGGAAACACCAGCGGCGCCAGTTCCTCGTTCAACGCATCGAGGACGTCGGTGACGCGCAACTCCTTGATGTCGGCGACGGCGCCGGAAAAATCCTTCCAGAAATCGCGCAGCACATCCTTCCAGGCTAGCTTGCCGTCGGAGATTTCGTCGAGTTTCTCCTCGAGCGAAGCGGTGAAGTCGTACTCGACATAACGCTCGAAGAAGCTTTCGAGGAAAGCCGACAATAGCCGGCCCTTGGCCTGCGGCACCAGCTTGCGCTTGTCGATGGTGACGTAATCGCGATCCTCGAGCGTCTTCAGGATCGCCGTATAGGTCGACGGCCGGCCAATGCCCAGTTCTTCCAGCTTCTTGATCAGCGACGCCTCGGAATAGCGCGGCGGAGGCTCAGTGGTGTGCTGGGTGGCGTTGATCGCCTCGCGGGTGAGCTGCTCGCCGGCACGGACCTCGGGCAGGCGGCGGCTTTCCTCGTCTTCCGAATCTTCTTCCTTCTGCTCGATGTAAGCGGCTAGGAAGCCGTCGAAGCGAATGACCGAGCCGACAGCACGAAGCTCGGCGGTACGCGAACCGTTGATCGCCTCAATCTCGACCGTGGTGCGCTCGATCTCGGCCGGCTGCATCTGGCTGGCGATGGCGCGTTTCCAGATCATCTCGTAAAGCCGCGCCTGGTCGGCGTCGAGATACTGCCTGACGGAAGCCGGCGTGCGCATGAAATCGGTCGGACGGATCGCTTCGTGCGCCTCCTGGGCATTCTTGGCCTTGGCGGAATAGACGCGCGGCTTTTCAGGCAGGTATTTAGGGCCGAATTCCTTGGCAATCGCATCGCGTGCGGCAGAGATCGCCTCCGGCGCCATCTGCACGCCGTCGGTTCGCATATAGGTGATCAGGCCGGTGGTCTCGCCGCCGATCTCCATGCCCTCATAAAGCCGCTGCGCCACCTGCATGGTGCGGTTGGCCGAAAAGCCGAGACCCGATGAGGCTGCCTGCTGCAGCGTCGAGGTGGTGAAGGGCGGGCCGGGATTGCGCCTGGTCGGCTTGGCTTCGACCGACACTGCCTTGAAGCTGGCGCCTTCGAGCATCGCTTTGATGTCGTCGGCCTGCGCCTTGTTGGAAATGTCGAGCTTTTGCAGCTTCTTGCGCTCGAAGGCGGTCAGCCGCGCCTCGAAATTTTCCTTGCGCGGCGTGCCGAGGATGGCGGCGACCTGCCAGTATTCCTCGCGAATGAAGCGCTCGATCTCGGATTCGCGGTCGCAGACCAGACGCAGTGCCACCGACTGGACGCGGCCGGCCGAGCGGGCGCCGGGCAGCTTGCGCCACAGCACCGGCGACAGCGTGAAGCCGACCAGATAGTCGAGCGCGCGGCGGGCGAGATAGGCATCGACCAGCGGCGCATCGATCTGGCGCGGATTGGCCATCGCCTCCAGCACCGACGCCTTGGTGATGGCATTGAAGACGACGCGGCTGACCGGCTTGTCCTTCAACGCGCGCTTCTGTTTCAGCACTTCCAGGACATGCCAGGAGATCGCTTCGCCCTCACGGTCCGGATCGGTGGCGAGGATCAGCCCGTCGGCGTCCTTGACTGCCTTGGCGATATCGGCGAGACGCTTTCCAGACGCGGTGTCGACGGCCCAGGACATGGCAAAGTCCTCATCCGGGCGCACCGAGCCATCCTTGGCCGGTAGATCGCGGACATGGCCGAACGAGGCCAGAACCTTGTAGTTCTTGCCCAGGTACTTGTTAATTGTCTTCGCCTTGGCCGGCGATTCGACGACGACGACGTCCATACGGTCTCATATCAGTTGTGATGCGGCAGAAGAATTCCGCTGCGCGCGACGAAATCTCATTCAATGTGTCGCTCACATGGCCGCGCTTTTGCATCCGGTCAAGACCAAGCAGTCAAAATGCGGCCCTGCACCGAATGCGCAACCCAACGGCGCGCCTTGCGATTTCCGCAATCCTGGACAAGGGAAATGGGCAGCCTATCGCTGGACAAACCCGGCAATTGATCCTGGAGAACGGGACAAACTCTCCCGCGGATATAAGAGAAACATCGAGCACGCGCCAGCCCTGCTTGAACAGACGCTGTGAACTGCGCAATATGCAGCCCGGCATTTGCTCAGACAGTCGCACGGAATTGCTGTGCTGAAAAGCTGGCCGCCGGGGTGGTTGGGTCAACGTCCCGGCGACCAGCCGTATTACCGCCTGTTACAGCGGGTCAGAGGCTCAAGGCTCAGTCGGCTTTGGCGATATGCCAGACGCCGCCGACGCCCTCGCCGGTGACATCGCCGGCCTTCTTGTCCTTAATGAACGTGTAGAGCGGCTTGCCTTCATAGGCCCACATCCTGGTGCCGTCGGTGCGGTCGACGATCGTCCATTCGCCCTCGGCCTTGGCGTTGGCGTCAGCTTTCAGTGGCGGCCAATTGGCGGCGCATTTGTCGTAGCAATTCGACTTGCCGGCCTCGTCCTTGTCATAGGTGTAGAGCGTCATGCCGCCGGCGTCGGTGTAGATCTTGGTGCCGCCGACTTCTGCTTCCTTCCACGCCTCGGCGGCGTAGGACACGACGGTGCCGAGCAAAAGCGCGGCCATGCCGATTGCGATCGTTTTCATGGACTTCTCCTTGGATGATTCGAAAAAGCGCGCGGAACAACGCGCTTCGTTTGATCAACGCTGCCTGGCGGCCCTTTCTTCCCGGGCTGTTTTCCATAGATCCAGGCGAGGGCGACGACTTGCTGGGGCCACGCGATGGTGATTGGCGGATGGCCGTTGTCGCGGCTATATGGCTGCGCAGTCATCGGGAGACGGAAATGGCATTGGACGTCGGCTATGTCAGCGCGATCGGGGCGGGAGCGATTTCGTTCCTGTCACCTTGCGTGCTGCCGTTGGTACCGCCCTATCTGTGCTACATGGCCGGCGTGTCGGTCGACGATTTCCGCGGCGAAGCCGGCATTGCGGCAAAGGCTGGCGCGCGAGGCGCGCTGGTTAATTCCTCCATCGCCTTCGTGCTCGGCTTCTCGACCGTCTTCGTCGCGCTGGGCGCCGGCGCCTCCACTATCGGCCATCTGCTACGGGTCTGGCAGGAGCCGCTGGCAATGGCGGCCGGAGTGCTGATCATCCTGATGGGGCTGAATTTCCTCGGCGTATTGCGCATCCCTTTGCTTTCACGCGAGGCGCGCTTCCAGTCACAAGGCAAGCCGGCCAGCCTGATCGCCGCTTACGTCATGGGCTTGGCCTTTGCCTTTGGCTGGACGCCCTGCATCGGCCCGGTGCTGGGGCCGATCCTGACGCTTGCCGGCGGCCGCGAGACGGTGGGCGAGGGCGCGCTGCTGCTTGCCGCCTACTCGCTCGGCCTCGGCATACCGTTCCTGGTCGCGGCGCTGTTTTCCGGCGCCTTCATGCGCTTTCTCGGGAAATTCCGCGTCCATCTCGGCCGCGTCGAAAAAGCCATTGGCGCGCTGCTGGTCGTGGCCGGCGTGTTTTTCCTGACCGGCGGCGTGCAGGCGGCGTCCTATTGGTTGCTCGAGAATTTTCCGGTGCTGGGGCAATTGGGATAGGTTTGCCGCCCGGCCGAGGCGCGAGGCCGTAACTGCGGCACAAGGTACCACAGCTACGTGGTCCGTTCAGCCTCCGAAATAGCTTGGCTGGTCGATATCGACGATGAGCCCGGGTCCGCTCGGCGCCCAGCCCAGCAGCGCGCGGGTTCGCTCGCTTGAAGTCGGGACATCCATCGCCGCGAACATCGTGAACCAGCCAAAATGATCGCCGGCCTCTTCGGCGGACTTGGCGACGACCGGCACGTTCAGGCGCCGGCCGATCACGCCGGCGATGTCCTTGAACGGCACGCCTTCTTCGGCGATCGCGTGATAGCGCCCGCCACCGGCGCCATGCTCGAGCGCAAGCCGGTAGATGCGGGCGGCATCGAACCGATGCACGGCGGGCCAGCGATTGAGCCCTTCGCCGACATAGGCCGACACGCCCTTCTTGCGAGCAAGGTCGATGAGGATCGGAACAAAGGCGTGGTCGCCCTGGCCATGGACCGACGGCGGAAGGCGGACAACCGACGCGCACACCCCGCGTGCCGCCAGCGCGGCGGCTGTCGCTTCGGAGGCGCGGGGATACGAAGCGGAAGCGGGGACAGGCGCATCTTCCTCCGTCGCGATACGGCCCCGCGCCTGGAGCGCGGTTCCGGAGGTGACGAGCAGGGGGCGCTCGGAGCCTTCGAGTGCACCGCCCATCGCCTCGATGGCGCGCCGGTCCATTTCGCAGTTTTGCGCGAACTTCGAAAAGTCATGGTTGAACCCGGTGTGGATCACCGCATCGGCGGCTGCCGCACCCCTGCGCAGGTTCTCCAGGTCTTCGAGGTCGCCTCGATGCACCTCGGCTCCAGTCGCGGCAAGCGACTTGGCCGACGCCTCCGAGCGGGCGAGGCCGAGCACCTGATGGCCGGCACCGATGAGTTCTTGAACGACGGCAGAACCGACGAATCCGGTCGCTCCGGTAAGGAAAACACGCATCACGACTTCTCCTTGTTCATTTCTGACCACGACCATGTTCGCGGCCCGGTGGCGTCGTGATAGGCGCTTGAGAAAATACGATCTATGCGGTAAAGTCCGTATTATCTTCGCAATCGTCCGGAATGACCCATGGATCCCCTTTCAGATGTGCTCTCGCTGCTGAAGCCGCGAAACTATATGTCGGCCGGCTTCGATGCAGGTGGTGAATGGTCGATCCAGTTCCCCGACCAGCAGCAAAGCATCAAGACGGGAGCGGTGGTCTCGGGCCGGTGCTGGCTTTCGGTGGAGGGCGTTGCCGACGCAGTGCACCTTGAGACGGGGGACTGTTTCCTGCTGCCGAGCGGACGGCCTTTCCGCCTTGCAAGCGACATGGGCCTGGCGCCTGTTGAAGCCGTCAAGATTTTTCCGCCAGCGCGAGCCGGCGGTGTCGTGACCCACAATGGCGGCGGTGATTTCTTTCTGGTCAGCAGCCGCTTCGCGCTTGGCGGCAATCATGCCGGCATCCTGTTGCGGATGCTGCCAGCCATTGTGCATATCCGCAAAGAGTCGGACCAGTCTGCGCTGCGCTGGTCGGTGGAGCGGATGATGCAGGAGCTGCGCGAGCCACAACCGGGCGGCTTTCTGGTGATCCGGCACCTCGCCCACATGATGCTGGTTCAGGCGCTGCGGCTGCATCTTTCGGAAGGATTGAAAGGTGGCATCGGCTGGCTCTTTGCCCTGGCGGACAAACAGATGGGCGCGGCGATCAGCGCCATGCACGACGATCCGGCGCATGGCTGGACGTTACAGGAGCTGGCGGAACGGGCCGGCATGTCGCGATCGACCTTTGCGCTTAGATTCAAGGAGACGGTCGGCGCATCGCCCATGGACTATTTGACGCGCTGGCGAATGCTGCTGGCCGGCGACCGGCTGACGAATTCCAGCGATCCCGTCGCCGTCATCGCGCTGTCGCTCGGTTACGAATCCGAAAGCGCCTTCAGCACAGCCTTCAAGCGGGTCATGAACTGTTCGCCACGGCAATACGGTCGTGGCCGAGCCCCCGGCTTCGCATCACGCAACGAGGCGGAAGCCGCCTGAGCCGATCGGCTTGAGCGTCTCGCGGGTTGGAGGTTCCACCGTCTCACCGGAATTTAACCGCATTGGTGCAGCATGGCGCCGGTGCTACCAACGCTTCGATTCCAGACTCCTTTCAACGGTTGCTGTCCCCATGAGCCAGAGATCCTGCCTGTCCATCATCCTCGCTGCCGGTGAAGGCACGCGCATGAAGAGTGCGGTGCCGAAAGTGCTGCACACAATCGCCGGCCTGCCGATGGTTGCCCACGTCGTCAAGGCGGCTGAAGCCGCCGGCAGCGGTGATCTGGCGCTGGTGATCGGCCATGGCGCCGACGAGATGCGCAAGGCGGCACTCAAGTTCGCGCCGAAGGTCGAGACTTTTGTTCAGGAAAAGCGCCTCGGCACCGCGCACGCCGTGCTTGCCGCGCGGGCAGCGATATCAAGGGGTTATGATGACATCCTGGTGATGTTTGGCGACACGCCGTTAATCGATCCGGAAGCACTGGCGGCGGCGCGGCTGAAGCTGGCCGAAGGTGCGGCTGTCGTCGTGGTCGGCTTCCGTACGGAAAATCCTTCGGGCTACGGCCGGCTTATCGAAAAGGCCGGCAAGCTCGTCGCCATCCGCGAGGAGAAGGACTGTTCGGACGAGGAGAAGAAAATCACCTTCTGCAATGGCGGGCTGATGGCGGTCGCCGGCAGGCATGCGCTGAAGCTGCTCGATCAAGTCGGCAGCAAGAACGCCAAGGGCGAGTATTATCTCACCGACATCGTCGAGATCGCCGCTGCGCAAGGACTTGATGTCGTCGCCATCGAAGCCAGTTTCGAAAATGCGCTCGGCATCAACAACCGCGCCGAGCTTGCCCAGGCGGAAGGCATCTGGCAGGCGCGCCGGCGGCATGAAGCGATGCTTTCCGGCGTGACGCTGATTGCGCCAGAAACCGTGTTCTTCTCGCACGACACCGATATCGGGGCCGATACGATCATCGAGCCCAATGTCTGGTTCGGGCCGGGCGTGAAAATCGCCACGGGCGCCAAGATCCATGCCTTCAGCCATATCGAAGGCGCAACCATCGCGTCGAATTGCGATGTCGGGCCGTTCGCGCGGCTGCGGCCCGGGGCCGATCTGAGAAACAAAGCCAAGGTCGGCAATTTCTGCGAGGTAAAGCAAGCGATCGTCGAGGAGGGCGCCAAGGTCAACCACCTGACCTATATCGGCGATGCCCGCATCGGCGCAGGCGCCAATATCGGCGCCGGCACCATCACCTGCAATTATGACGGTTATTCGAAATTCTTCACCGATATCGGCGAGGGCGCCTTCATCGGCTCGAATTCCTCGCTGGTGGCGCCGGTGTCGATCGGCAAGGGCGGCTACATCGCCTCGGGCAGCGTCATCACCGAAAGCGTGCCCGACGATGCACTGGCCTTCGGCCGTGCCCGCCAGCGGACTCTGCCCGGCAAGGGCAAGGAGTTGCGCGAACGGTTCGCTTCGGCCGCGGCTGCCCACAAAAAAGGATAGCCTAACGGAACTCAGCGACAAGCTGGATTTCCCCAACGATTGCATCGTTGAAGGCGGACAGGTCTTCGGCCGGGATCCAGTATTCCAGATGCGCCCGGCTGCCGGCATGCTGGACGCTGTAACGGTCCAGAAAGCTGCGGCGCACCTCGAAACGGGTCACGAAACCTGATCCGCTCGCGGGCACATTCCAGTCTCGGGCGATCTGGGTGGCATAGGCCTCGCTCGTTACCGGATAGAAGATCGGCTGATCGGCAAGTCGAGGAGGAAAGGCGCGCATCCCTGAACTCTGGATCAACTCCAGTTCGCGTGGCCCAACCGGACGCCAAAGTGTCACCGTGTCAATTCGTTCGTTCATGGCCGCATCATGTCTTTGACTGATTTCAGGAGCCTTTGAGGCGAGATAGGATATATGAGCGGAGAAACTGAGCAATTGCAGTAACCGGATTGCAAGAGCGCTCTGTGATGGTGCATCTGTGCAGGATAGTCCGGCTGATACCGGACGAAATGGAATGTGATTTTTCGCGGTAGCCAGGCAGTCTCTAAATAGTGCCGGGTTTGAAGTCAGAGTCGGGGGAAGCGCCATGTGCGGTATCGTTGGAATAGTCGGTAACTCGCCGGTCGCGCCGCTTATCGTCGATGCGCTGAAAAGGCTCGAATATCGCGGCTATGATTCGGCCGGCGTCGCGACCATCGATCATGGCCATCTCGCCCGTCGCCGTGCCGAAGGCAAGCTGATCAATCTCGAGCGCCGGCTGAAGGACGAACCGCTCGGTGGCACGATCGGCATCGGCCACACGCGCTGGGCAACGCATGGCGTGCCGAACGAGACCAATGCGCATCCGCATTTTTCCGACGGGCTCGCCATCGTCCATAACGGCATTATCGAGAATTTCGCCGAATTGCGCGATGAGTTGATCCGCGACGGCTATACGTTTTCCTCGCAGACCGACACCGAGGTCGTCGCCCATCTGGTGGCGCGCGAACTGGCCAGGGGCCTGAAGCCGGTCGAGGCCGCGCATCAGGCGCTGAAGCGGCTGGAAGGCGCCTTTGCGCTGGCCATCATGTTTAAGGGCGACGAGGATCTGATCGTCGGCGCCCGCAATGGCCCGCCGCTGGCCGTCGGACATGGCGATGGCGAGATGTTCCTGGGCTCCGACGCCATCGCGCTTGCCCCGTTCACCAACTCGATCACCTATCTGGAAGACGGCGACTGGGCGGTAGTGCGCCGCAACGACGTTGCCATCTTCGACATGGACGGCAACAAGGTCGACCGCAAACGCCAGCAGTCGCTCAGCACGAGCTTCATGGTCGACAAGGGCAACCGGCGCCATTTCATGGAAAAGGAAATCCACGAACAGCCGGAAGTGATCTCGCACACGCTGGCACATTATGTGGATTTCGTCGGTGGCGTCTCGAAGCCGCTCGACCTGCCATTCGATTTCGCCAAGATCGACCGGCTGGCGATTTCGGCCTGTGGCACCGCTTATCTCGCCGGGTTGATCAGCAAATACTGGTTCGAGCGCTATGCGCGGCTGCCGGTCGACATCGATGTCGCCTCGGAGTTCCGCTACCGCGAGATGCCGCTGTCGAAGACCGATGCCGCCTTCTTTATCTCGCAATCGGGCGAGACGGCGGACACACTGGCGTCGCTGCGCTACTGCCGCAAGGCCGGCATGAAGATCGGTGTTGTGGTCAATGTGCGCGAATCGACCATGGCGCGCGAATCCGACGTCATCCTGCCGACACTGGCCGGCCCGGAGATCGGCGTCGCCTCGACCAAGGCGTTCACCTGCCAGCTCTCCGTGCTGGCTTCGCTGGCGGTGCGAGCTGGTATGGCGCGTGGGACCATTTCGCCCGAGCAGGAGAAGACACTGGTGCGCGCGCTATCCGAAGCGCCGCGTTACGCCAACCAGGTGCTGAAGCTCGATGGGCAGATCGAAAAGATCGCTCGCGACCTCTCGCACTACAAGAATGTACTTTACCTCGGCCGCGACACCAATTTTCCGCTGGCCATGGAAGGCGCGCTGAAGCTCAAGGAAATTTCCTATATCCACGCCGAAGGCTATGCCGCCGGCGAGCTGAAGCACGGGCCGATCGCACTGATCGATGAGAACATGCCTGTCATCGTCATCGCCCCGCACGACCGCATCTTCGAAAAGACGGTGTCGAACATGCAAGAGGTGGCGGCGCGCGGCGGCAAGATCATCCTGATCACCGACAGCAAGGGCGCTGCACACGCTACGGTGAAGACGATGGAGACGATCGTTTTGCCGGACGTGCCGGAAATCATCTCGCCGATCATCTACGCGCTGCCGATCCAGATGCTCGCCTATTTCACCGCCGTGTTCATGGGCACGGACGTCGACCAGCCTCGCAACCTGGCGAAATCGGTAACGGTGGAATAGGTCTCGTTTAAAAACTTCGCAATTCCAAAGCGCCTTCGGGTTCAGTAGTGTCGCGTTGCAAACACACGCTGCGGTGAACCATGTCGGATGCTCTCAAGACCTCAGGCATGACCCGGCTGAGAAACTATTTCCTGACCGGCTTCGTCGTTTGCGCGCCATTGGCGATCACCGCCTACATTGCCTGGTCGCTTATCGGCTGGGTCGATTCCTGGGTGAAACCCTACATCCCGGTACGCTACAATCCGGACACCTACCTGCCGTTTCCAGTGCCGGGTTTTGGGCTGATCGTTGCCCTGATCCTCATCACCTTTATCGGTTTCCTGACAGCCAATATCGTCGGTCGCGCCATCGTCAACTTCGGCGAGCGCCTGCTTGGCCGCATGCCGCTGGTGCGCGGCATCTACGGCTCGCTGAAGCAGATTTTCGAGACCGTGCTGTCGAACAAGGGCGACATGTTCCGCCAGGTCGGGTTGGTCGAATATCCGCGCAAGGGGGTCTGGTCGCTGGTCTTCGTCGCCAGCGAGAAGGAAACCGAGATCAACCAGAAGCTCGACCAGCAAGGCGATCCGCTGATTGCGGTGTTCATGCCGTGTACGCCTAACCCGACTACGGGCTTTCTGATGTATGTACCGAAATCCGACATCGTGCTGCTCGACATGACGATCGAGGACGGAGCCAAGCTGATCGTTTCGGCCGGCCTGGTGGCGCCGGCGGTCAAAATGGTGACGGTGAACGGCGAGCAGATCCACGGCGCGCTCGCCAATCCGCCGCTCGACGCGATGCCTCAGCCGGCGCGCAGGAGCCGCACGGCCTCGTCGCGGCCGAATAGATAGAGCAGCAGGCGCAGCGCCGTGCCGCGTTCGGACTGCAGTTCCGGATCACGCGACAGAATCAGCCGCGCATCGTCGCGGGCGGCCTCGAGCAGGTCGGCATGCGCCTCGATGCGCGCCACCTGGAAGCCCGGCGTGCCGGATTGGCGGGTGCCGAGCAACTCGCCTTCGCCGCGCAGCTTCAGATCCTCTTCGGCGATGCGGAAGCCGTCCTCGGTCTCGCGCATCACCGACAGCCGGCGTTTGGCCGTCTCGCCAATCGGGTCCTTGTAGAGCAGCACGCAGGACGACGGCTTGTCGCCGCGCCCGACCCGGCCGCGCAATTGGTGCAACTGGGCAAGGCCAAAACGCTCGGCATGCTCGATGACCATGATTGTTGCGTCAGGCACATCGACGCCGACCTCGATCACCGTGGTGGCGATCAGGATGCGCGTTTCACCCTGCTTGAAGGCGCGCATCGCCTCGTCCTTGTCGGCGCCCTTCATGCGGCCATGCACCAGGCCAATCCGATCACCGAACAGCGGCTTCAGCGAGGCAAAACGGTCCTCGGCCGACATCAGCTTGATCTCCTCGGATTCCTCAACCAGCGGACAGATCCAGTAGATTTTCTGGCCATCGGCGACAGCGTCGAGCATGCGGCCGATCAGCTCGTCGAGCCGTTCAAGCGGCAAGGTGACGGTGCGGATCGGCTGGCGGCCGGCCGGCTTTTCCGTCAGCTTCGACACGTCCATGTCGCCGAAGGCAGTCAGCACCAGCGTCCGCGGTATCGGCGTTGCCGTCATCACCAGCATGTCGGGCGCATCGCCCTTGGCGGTGATGGCAAGGCGCTGGTGGACGCCGAAACGGTGCTGCTCGTCGACGACGGCGAACACGAGGTCATGGAACGTCACCGTTTGCTGGAACAGCGCATGGGTGCCGACGACGATGTCGATGTCGCCATTGGCCAGCCCGGTCAGCGTGTCGGCGCGCTCGCGGCCGTTTTCGCGGCCGGTGAGGATGGCGACGCGCAAGCCGGACCGTTCCGCCAACGGCGCAATCGTTGCGAGATGCTGGCGCGCCAGGATTTCGGTCGGCGCCATCAATGCCGCCTGGCCGCCTGCCTCGACGGCACGCGCCATGGCAAGCAGCGCGATCACCGTCTTGCCGGAGCCGACGTCGCCCTGCAAAAGGCGCAGCATGCGTTCGGGGTCGCCAAGATCGGCGTTGATTTCGGCAAGCGCCATTTCCTGCGACATGGTCAGCGAATAAGGGAGTGCCGCGCGCAATTGTTCGACTATGCGGCCGTCGCCAACGAGTGGCCGGCCCGATAATCGGCGGACCTTGGCCCGGACCAGCGCCAGCGATACCTGGCCGGCCAAGAACTCGTCATAGGCAAGGCGCCGCCACGCCGCGCCGTCGACGGAGACGTCGATCGGGTCGGCAGGATTGTGGACCCGGGTGAGCGCATCGCCGAAAGCAGGAAAGGCGTGGCGGCGCCGGAACTCGCCGTCCTGCCATTCGGGCAGCACCGGCAGGCGGGCCAGCGCTTGGCCAATCGCCCGGCGCAGCACCTTGCCCGAGAGCCCGGCGGTCAGCGGATAGACCGGCTCGACCAATGGGAGGTTTTCTGCGTCGCCGGCAAGTGCGATATGGTCGGGATGAACCATGGTCGGGCGGCCGTTGAACCATTCCATGCGGCCCGAGACGACGACATGCTCGCCTACGGGCATCGCTTTTTCGAGATAGGCGGCATGGGCATGGAAGAAGGTCAGCGCGATCTCGCCAGTGTCGTCATGGGCGTAGACCCGGTAGGGTACCGACCTGTTGCCACGCGGCGGCGGCTGGTGGCGGTCGATGCGCACATCGAGCGTGACGACTGCGCCCTCGGCCGAACCGGCGATGCCCGGCCGGTTGCGGCGATCGATGACAGTATGCGGCAGCACGAACAAGAGGTCGCCGGCGCGCGCTGCCCGGTCGCCGAGATCCGCCGCCACGACTTTCTCGATCAATACGCCAACCTTCGACCCGACGCCAGCAAGCGAGGTGATCGGGACAAACAGCGGATCGAGGAGGGAGGGACGCATGATGTCAGCTTATGTTGCGCCGGCCGGAGCGCAAGGCTGACACCGCCTTCTATCCACGCTATATGCGCCGCCTGGGCAAGGATGTTGCACGATGACCGGAACGACTCGATCAAGCGAGGGGCTCGATACCCGCCGCCGCAAGCTTCTGTTTCGTTCGTGGCACCGCGGCATGCGCGAGATGGACCTGATACTCGGCAGCTTCGCCGATGCCGAGATCGGCGCCTTGACCGGCGACGAAATCGACCAATATGAGAGGCTTCTCGACATTCCCGACACCGAATTCCTGCCTATCGTCACCGGCGAGCGCCCGGTTCCGACGGATATAGATTGTGCCGTCCTGCAAAAAATCCTGGCTTCGCGCCGGGACATGACCTTCTGAACAACGTGTAGCCATGAGCCTTATCCCTACGATCGGTCTGCCGAAAGGCCGCGCCGGCCAGTTCATTGTCGATGGCGTCGCCGACGGCTACGAAGCCTTTGCGCTGGTGCAGGCTGCGCACGAGATCGCCCCTGACAAGCCGGTGCTTTTCGTGGCACGCGACGGCCAGCGTCTGCCGGCGATCGTCGAGGCGCTTGCCTTTGCCGCGCCGGGCCTGCCGGTGCTGGAACTGCCGGCCTGGGATTGCCTGCCTTACGACCGCGTCTCGCCCGGCGCCGATGCCGCCGCAAGGCGGCTCGATGCGCTGGCAGCAATGATTGCGCTGGCGAAGAGGCCGCACCGCGCCGTCATTCTCACCACCGCGAATGCGTTGCTTCAGCGCATTCCGCCGGCGGAACTCGTCGAGGCGCAGACCTTTCACGCCAAGCCCGGTAACCAGATCGACATGAACGTACTGGTGTCGCGGCTGGAGACTTCCGGCTTCGAGCGGGTACCGACGGTGCGCGGCATCGGCGAATTTGCAGTGCGGGGCGGCATCCTCGATCTCTTCGCGCCCGGATGGGCGGAGGCGCTGCGCCTCGATTTCTTCGGCGATACGCTGGAATCGATCCGCGTCTTCGACACCGCAACACAGAGAACCACCGGCCAGCGCAAGTCGATGGCGTTGCAGGCGATGAGCGAGGTGGCGCTGACGCCGGAAACCATCAGCCGCTTCCGCCGTGCCTATATCGAAGCCTTTGGCGCACCCTCGCGCGACGATGGGCTCTATGCGGCGGTCAGCGAGGGCAGGCGGTTTGCCGGCATGGAGCACTGGCTGCCGTTCTTCTATGAGCGGCTGGAAACCGTCTTCGACTATCTACCCGACGCGCCTGTGGTTTTCGACCATCTGGCGCATGAGGCACTGGCCGAGCGCCACACTCTGATCCTCGACCACTACGAAGCGCGCAAGAAGCAGGCCGACGGCGCCTTGAAGGACGCGGTGCCCTACAAGCCGGTGCCGCCGGATCTGCTCTATCTGTCGCCAGAGAACCTGATTGCCTCGCTTGGCCCGCGCGAAGCAATAGACTTCACGTCGTTCGATGCGCCCGATGCCGGTGCGAAAAAGGTGTTCCATGCCGGCTCGCGCCACGGCCGCAGCTTCGTCGAGGAACGCGCCGACCCTAGCGCCAACGTTTTCGACGTCGTCGTAAAACACATTTCCGACGAGCGCGCTGCACGCCGCCGCGTCATCGTCGCCGGCTGGACCGAGGGTTCGCTCGACCGGCTTGGTCAGATCCTGGCCGAGCATCATCTTGGCAATCTGAAGCCGGTGGCGACGCTTGCCGAAGCCGAAAGGCTTGAGCCGGGGCAGGCGGGACTGGCCGTGCTGCCGCTCGAATCCGGCTTCGAGACGGAGAAACTGGTCGTTGTCGCCGAGCAGGACATTCTCGGCGACCGGCTGATCCGACGCTCGAAGCGCAAGAAGCGCGCGTCCGACTTCATCGCCGAGGCTTCGGCGTTGTCCTCGGGCGATATTGTCGTCCATTCCGATCATGGCATTGGCCGTTTCATCGGGTTGCGTACCATCGAGGCGGTTGGTGCGCCTCACGATTGCCTCGAAATCCACTATGCCGGCGATGATCGGCTGTTCCTGCCTGTGGAAAACATCGAGCTGCTGTCGCGCTATGGCTCGGATTCGGCCGAGGCGACGCTCGACAAGCTTGGCGGCGGCGCCTGGCAATCGCGCAAGGCGCGGCTGAAGAAGCGCCTGCTCGACATGGCCGGGCAGCTGATCCGCATCGCCGCCGAGCGGCAGATGCGGGCCGCACCGGCGCTGGTGCCGGCGGAAGGCCTCTATGGCGAGTTTGCAGCGCGTTTTCCCTATGAGGAGACCGATGACCAGCAGACGGCGATCGATTCGGTCATGGATGATCTAGGCGCCGGAAAGCCGATGGACCGGCTGATCTGCGGCGATGTCGGCTTCGGCAAGACCGAAGTTGCACTTCGCGCCGCCTTCATCGCGGCGATGGAAGGCGTTCAGGTGGCGGTGGTGGTGCCGACGACATTGTTGTCGCGCCAGCATTTCAAGACCTTCTCGCAGCGCTTCTCGGGCCTGCCGATCCGTGTCGCCCAGGCCTCGCGGCTGGTCGGCGCCAAGGAACTGGCCGAGGCCAAGAAGGGCATCGCCGAAGGTCAGGTTGACATTGTCGTCGGCACGCACGCGCTGCTCGGCTCCTCGATCTCGTTCAAGAATCTCGGCCTGCTGATCATCGACGAGGAGCAGCATTTCGGCGTCAAGCACAAGGAACGGCTGAAAGACCTGAAGACCGACGTCCACGTCCTGACTTTGTCGGCGACGCCGATCCCGCGAACGTTGCAGCTTGCCTTGACCGGCGTGCGCGAGCTGTCGCTGATCGCTACGCCGCCGGTCGACCGCATGGCAGTGCGCACCTTCATCTCGCCCTTCGATCCGCTGGTCATCCGCGAAACGTTGCTGCGCGAGCGCTACCGTGGCGGCCATTCCTTCTATGTCGTGCCGCGCATCAGCGATCTCGCGGAAATCCATGATTTTCTGCGCGAATCCGTGCCTGAGCTGAAAGTGGCGGTGGCGCATGGCCAGATGCCGCCGGGCGAACTCGACGACATCATGAACGCCTTCTATGACGGCCAGTACGATGTGCTTTTGTCGACCACCATCGTCGAATCCGGCCTCGATATCCCGACCGCCAACACGCTGATAGTGCACCGCGCCGATATGTTCGGACTGTCGCAGCTCTATCAGCTGCGCGGCCGTGTCGGCCGTTCGAAGGTGCGCGCCTACGCGCTGTTCACACTGCCCGCCAACCGCAAGCTCACCGATACAGCCGAGCGTCGGCTGAAAGTGCTGCAGTCGCTCGATACGCTCGGCGCCGGTTTCCAACTGGCTAGCCACGACCTCGATATCCGCGGCGCCGGCAATCTGCTCGGCGAAGAGCAGTCAGGCCACATCAAGGAGGTTGGTTTCGAGCTCTACCAACAGATGCTGGAGGAGGCGGTGGCCGAAGTGAAGGATTCCGGCGAGGTGCAGGACGGCGGCTGGTCGCCGCAGATCGCCGTCGGCACAGCGGTGATGATCCCGGAAAGCTATGTCCCGGACCTGCAGCTCAGGCTGGCGCTCTATCGCCGTCTTGGCGATCTCGAAAATACGGAAGAGATCGATGCTTTCGGCGCCGAGCTGATCGACCGGTTCGGGACGCTGCCGGAAGAGGTAAAACATCTGTTGAAGATCGTCTTCATCAAGGCGCTTTGCCGCAAGGCCAACGTCGAGAAGCTCGACGCCGGGCCGAAAGGCGTCGTCATCCATTTCCGCAAGCGGGAATTCCCCAATCCGGTCGGGCTGGTCAAGCTCATCGGCGAACAGGGCTCGCTGGCCAAGATCCGGCCCGACCAGAGCGTCGTCTTCAGCCGCGACTGGCCGACCCCCGAAAAGCGGCTGGCAGGCTCGGCGGTTGTCATGACGCAGTTGGCACGGCTGGTGGAGAAGGCGGCGGCGTAGCAGGGTGTCGCTGGTGCTCTGGGCACAGCCGCACCGGCACTTTCACCGTGCCGTGCCCATTCGCCACGCGGCCAATTCCGGTCTAGAATAGGAAATCGGCTTCGTGTATGGAGCCGCGACCCCATATTGGGCGGATTGGCGGGCGATGGCGTCCGTGCGAAAGAGCGTTGGGTGCTTCGATGACGAAATGGTCGCCGAATTCGTGGAGAGCTAAGCCGATCCAGCAGGTTCCTGCCTATCCGGACCTTGTCGCGCTGAGGAACACGGAAGCCCAGCTCGCCACCTTTCCGCCGTTGGTTTTTGCAGGTGAGGCGCGCAAGCTGAAGAAGCAGCTTGCAGCCGTCGCTGCCGGGGACGCATTCCTTCTGCAGGGTGGCGATTGCGCCGAGAGCTTCGCCGAGCATGGCGCCGACAATATCCGCGACTTCTTCCGCGTCTTTTTGCAGATGTCGGTGGTACTGACCTTCGCCGGCGCGCAGCCGGTGGTGAAGGTCGGCCGTGTCGCCGGCCAGTTCGCCAAGCCGCGCTCGTCCGACAATGAGACCAAGGGCGGTGTGACGCTGCCCAGCTATCGCGGCGACATCATCAATGGCATCGAGTTCGATGCCAAGTCGCGCATTCCCGATCCTGCGCGGCAGGAGATGGCGTACCGCCAGTCGGCGGCGACGCTCAACCTGTTGCGCGCCTTCGCCCAGGGCGGCTACGCCAGCCTGGAGAACGTGCATCAATGGATGCTCGGCTTCGTGTCCGACAGCCCGCAGGGCGAGAAATACGAGTCGCTCGCCAACCGCATCACCGAGACGATGGACTTCATGAAGGCCGTCGGCATCACCTCGGAGACCAATTACGCACTGCGCGAGACCGATTTCTACACCAGCCACGAAGCGCTGCTGCTCGGTTATGAAGAGGCGCTGACCCGCGTCGATTCGACTTCGGGCGACTGGTACGCCACCTCCGGCCACATGATCTGGATCGGCGATCGCACGCGCCAACCCGACCACGCGCATGTCGAATACTGCCGTGGCATCAAGAACCCGCTCGGCCTGAAATGTGGCCCGTCGCTGACGCCGGACGGCCTGTTGCAGCTCATCGACCTGCTCAACCCGGAGAACGAGCCTGGCCGGCTGACGCTGATTGCGCGCTTCGGTTCCGATAAGGTCGCCGAACATCTGCCCAAACTGGTGCGCGCGGTGCAGAAGGAAGGCCGCAGCGTGGTGTGGTCGTCGGATCCGATGCATGGCAATACCATCGAGGCCGCCGGCTACAAGACACGGCCGTTCGACCGCATCCTGAAGGAGGTGCAGACCTTCTTCGAGGTGCATCGCGTCGAAGGCACGCATCCCGGCGGCATCCACATCGAGATGACCGGCAAGAACGTCACCGAGTGCACCGGTGGTGCCCGCGCCATCACCGCCGAAGAGCTGCAGGATCGCTACCACACCCATTGCGACCCGCGCCTCAATGCCGACCAGGCGATCGAGCTGGCCTTCCTGGTGTCCGATCTGCTCAAGAAGAGCCATCCGGTCCAGCACAAGCAGGCCGTCAACGGCTGATGCGATCTGAACTTTGATATATTGAAAAAGCGCCGGAGAAATCCGGCGCTTTTTGTATTCAATCCGGCGGGCGTCGCATTTGCTGGTGCGTAACGCGCGCAAAACTGGAATCCTGCCAAGCGATGGCAATTGCATTGGGAGGCCGAGATGGCTGACAGTCACAGCGGATCATGCTTGTGCGGGGCAGTGCGGTTGCAGACGCGAGGACCGCTACGCGGCGTTATCTACTGCCATTGCTCGCAGTGCCGAAAGCAGAGCGGGCATTTTTATGCCGCGACCAATGTCGCCGATCGCGACATCACAATCGCCGGCGCAGAGAACGTCACCTGGTACGAGGCATCTTCGTTTGCCAGGCGCGGTTTCTGCAAGACATGCGGATCGCTGCTGTTCTGGAAACCGATGGAGGGTGGCTACGTTTCGGTCATGGCCGGCCTGTTCGACGCGCCAACCGGACTTCAAGGGGAATGTCATATCTTCGTCGGCGACAAGGGCGATTACTACGCGATCGACGATGGGCTGCCGCAGTTCGAGAAGTCGACGCCGTCGATCAAGGTAGCAGACGGCTGATTTTTGAAGAGGCCGCCTTATTCCCTTGATCCAGCCATTGCGCTATCCCCTGCCGGTGATTCCGAAGGGTTTTGGCATGCAGCGGCTGATCGACGCTTTTTACAATTCGGTGCGGGCGTTTCGCAAACTGGCCGCCGGCGAGGAGGCCTTCCAGCTGGAACTGGTCCTGCTTGTGCTTGCGCTGCCGCTCGGCTGGTTCCTTTCAGAATCGTGGCGCGGCTATGCCCTGCTGATCGGTGCGGTGCTGCTCATGATCATGATCGAAGTGCTGAACACCGGCATTGAGGCGGCATGCGACGCGTTCAGCCGCGAATTCAACATCGACATCCAGCTAGCCAAGGATTGCGGTTCGCTGGCGGTGCTGATTTCGGTGGTGATCGTCGCCGGCGTCTGGGGCGTCGCAGTCATCGAGCGCATCGTTGGGGTACCGATCTGAGGTTTCAGGCACCACATGCCGGTTAATCGAGGAGACCGATATGGCCGATACCGCCGGATTTCTGCTGCTTGAACGTGAGGGCCTGCCGGACGATCTGCGCTGGCTGGTGGAAAAATATCCGCGCGAGGACTGGCAGGCGCATGCCAACATCCACGGCATGGCCAATATGTGGCTGCAGCGGCACGACATGTTCCGCGACCTTGGCGGCATGCTCACCAACGGCATTGGCGATTATCGTGAGGGCAGGCTGAACGCGCCGGAATTCGCACGCTGGTTCGCGCCGCGCCTCAATCATTTCCTCGGCAATCTCGATGGCCACCACAATGTCGAGGACCATCACTATTTCCCGGTCTTCGCCAGGGCCGAGACTCGTCTGAAGCGCGGCTTCGAAATCCTGGATGCCGATCACCACACAATCCATGAGGGACTGGAGCGCAATGCCGAGGCGGCAAATGCCTTCATCGGCACGCTTCAGGAGAGCGAGGACAAACAGCGCTTCGCCGCCGATGCCTATGCCGACGAGAACAGCCGGCTGATCGCCATGTTGACCCGGCATCTTGCCGACGAGGAAGACCTGATCATTCCGCTGATCCTCGAGAAGGGCGACCGCGCGCTCGCCATTGATTGACGATCAGCTTCCCTTGCGAAGCTCCTTCTTGGCGAGGACGTGCGACGCCAGCCAGCCGAGGATGGCCACAACGAGACCGATGACCAGGGCGATCAGCAACCGCTCGTGGCGGGCCAGCGCCTGGCCGACGATGCGCTCCGCGCCCAGCCCGAAGACATAACCGACAGTGCAGAACAGTGCCGCCCAGACTACCGACGAGATGGCGTTGAGGATGACGAAGCGCGCTGCGGCGATGCCCGACAGCCCGGCTGCGATACCACCGACCAGGCGCAGGCCATAGATGTAGCGGTTCGACAGCACGAAAATGTTGGGATGAGAGGTGACAAGGCGGTAGGCGTGGCTGAACCCTGGCCGGGCTCGGAGTCCGATCACGAATTTATGGTCGGCGAAGCTCCGTCCCAGGATGAAAAAGAACGTGTCGCCACCGAAGGCGCCGAGCGCCGCCGCGAGGAAGGCCTGCCACGGGACGAAGACATGCTGATGCGCAAAGAAACCGCCAAGGATGGCGGCGCTTTCGCCCTCGGCGACGCAGCCCAGAAAAACCGCGACCAGCCCATATTGCTCAATGAGACGATGAATGGCTTCCGTCATGAAGACGTCCGCTGCTTCGACAGAATCTCGTCGATGCGCTTCACCTGCTCGGCCAGCCGGGCGATCTCGTCTCGCATGCCGATGATCTGGCTGTGGCGCAGTTCGTCGAGCTTTTCATGCAACGCCATGATCTCGATCTCGGCCTTGAGATTAACCTCATAGTCGTGGGCGGCGTCGATACGATCGCGCTCGGTCTGGCGGTTCTGCGCCATCATGATCACTGGCGCCTGCAGGGCAGCAACCATGGAAAGCACGAGATTGAGGAAGATGAAAGGATAGGGATCGAAGGCGGCGCGCGACAAGAGCCAGACATTGCCTGCCGTCCACAGGATCAGGAAGCCAATGAATGTCAGGATGAAGGACCACGAACCGCCGATCCGGGCGATGGTGTCAGCCAGGCGGTCGCCAAACGTCTGGTGAAAGGCGACGGCCTTGTTGGTGTCCTTGGAGATCGTGGTGCGCTCGAGCGTTGATTGCAGCACCCGGCTTTCGAGCGCGCTGAGGCCGTCCGGCTTTCGCTTCAGCCAGCGGTTTGCCAGGTCCTCGATCGTTTTGTTCATCGTCGCCTCCGTCGTCAGCGATAGAGGTAGAAGCTGCCGGTTCATACGGGAAGTGGTAGATTGACGCGATGGGGTCAGGAAACAATGGTGGATTTTCAGAAGATTCGCGCCCGTGCGGCGAAACGCAAAGGCGGTGAGGCAGCGCTGACGTCGCTGCTGGGCCCTACGCCCGACAATGCCGCGCTGGCAAAGATTGCGGATGACCGGATCCTGTCGACCATGGCCGAACGGGTCTTTGCCGCCGGCTTCGTCTGGCGCGTCATCGAGCAGAAATGGCCAGGTTTCGAGGAAGCATTTCTTGGCTTCGAGCCGAAGCGGCTGCTGTTCCAGCCTGACGATTTCTGGCACGATCTCACCGCCGACAAGCGCATCGTGCGCAATCCGCAGAAGATCAAGTCGGTACGCGACAACGCAGCCTTCGTCGAGCGCGTGTCGAAGGAGCATGGCAGCTTCGGCAAGTTCCTCGCCGACTGGCCGGCCGGCGATCAGGTCGGGCTGATGGCTTATCTCGGCAAGCACGGGAGCCGGCTCGGCGGCAATACCGGCCAGTATTTTCTGCGCTGGCTGGAGTGGGACGCCTTCATCGTCTCGGCCGACATGGCGGCAGCGCTGCGCGACGCCGGGCTCGACATCGCGCAGAGCCCGACATCGAAGAAGGACCTAGACAAGATCCAGGTGCAGATCAACGCCTGGGCGGCGGAGACCGAGCTGCCGCGCCGACACATTTCGCGCATTCTGGCAATGTCGATCGGCGAGAACCATCCGCCGGAGGCGCTACGCGAATATATGGGCGAATAGGACCGACTGTTTGGTCCAAACGAACGCCATTGCCCGACGAATTTTGCCGCGCTAAACCCACAGGCATGATCGACAAGACCGCTCCAGACATATTGCGCATCGCCGTCGCCCAGCTCAATCCGACGGTCGGCGACGTCGCCGGCAATCTTGCCAAGGCGCGCGAGGCGAGGGCGGATGCCGCCCGCCAGGGCGCCGATCTCGTGCTGTTCACCGAGCTTTTCCTGGCCGGCTATCCGCCTGAGGATCTGGTGCTGAAGCCCGCCTTCCTGAAGGCCTGCGAGCGGGCTGCCGAGGACTTCGCCGGCGATACCGCCGATGGCGGCCCGGGCGTCATCATCGGCACGCCGCTGAAGCGCAAGACCGGCACGCACAATTCGATCATCTTTGCCGATGGCGGCAAGATCCTTGCCGAACGCTACAAGCTCGATCTGCCGAATTACGGTGAGTTCGACGAGAAGCGCGTCTTCCAGGCCGGACCCGAGATCCAAGGGCCGGTCAATTTCCGCGGCGTGCGGGTGGGAGTGCCGGTCTGTGAAGATATCTGGGGCGAGATTGCCGTCTGCGAGACGCTGGCCGAAAGCGGCGCGGAAATCCTGCTGGTCCCGAACGGCTCGCCCTATTACCGCGGCAAGGTCGACGTCCGCCACCAGATCGTCATCCGCCAGGTCATCGAATGCGGACTGCCGATTATCTATGCCAACCAGCTTGGCGGCCAGGACGAGCTGATCTTCGACGGCGCGTCGTTTGCCATAGGCTCTGACAAGACGCTGGCCTTCCAGATGAGCCAGTTCGAGGAGACGGTCAACGTCACCACCTGGAAGCGAAAGAATGACGTCTGGGTCTGCTCTGACGGACCGATGTCGAAAATCCCGGAGAAGGAGGAGGCCGACTATCGCGCCTGCATGTTGGGCCTGCGCGACTACGTCAACAAGAACGGCTTCAAGAATGTCGTGCTCGGCCTTTCCGGCGGCATCGATTCGGCGATCTGCGCGGCACTTGCCGTCGATGCGCTCGGCGAGGAACGGCTGCGCGCCGTGATGATGCCTTACCGCTACACTTCGACGGACTCGCTCAAGGACGCCGAGGACTGCGCCCGCGCGCTCGGCTGCCGCTACGATATCGTGCCGATCTTCGAGCCGGTCGAGGGCTTCCTGCACACACTGACGCAGCTTTTCGAGGGCACCAAGGAAGGCATCACCGAGGAAAACCTGCAGAGCCGGGCCCGTGGCACCATCCTGATGGCGATTTCCAACAAGTTCGGCTCGATGGTGGTCACTACCGGCAACAAGAGCGAGATGTCGGTAGGCTACGCCACGCTCTATGGCGACATGAATGGCGGCTTCAACCCGATAAAGGACCTCTACAAGATGCAGGTCTATGCGTTGTCGCGCTGGCGCAACGCGCATGTGCCGCCGGGCGCGCTAGGCCCGTCCGGCGAGGTGATCCCGAACAATATCATCGACAAGGCGCCCTCGGCGGAACTGCGCGAGAACCAGACCGACCAGGATTCGCTGCCGCCCTATCCAGTGCTCGACGACATATTGGAGTGTCTGGTCGAGAACGAGATGGGTGTCGACGAGATCGTTGCGCGCGGCCATGACCGGGCGACGGTGACGCGCGTCGAGCACCTGCTTTACGTCGCCGAATACAAGCGCCGGCAGGCAGCGCCCGGCGTGAAGATCACCAGGAAGAATTTTGGCCGCGACCGCCGCTATCCTATTACCAACCGGTTCAGGGATGGCGGGTAGGCGATTGGCTGCATAACGGTTTAGCCATGGCCAACTTTGAAATCAGCTTCGACCTGTCGCAGATCGACTTCCGGGCGACGTCCGACATTTTGAAGGAGAGCTATTGGGGCAGCGGCCGCAGCGATGAACTGCACCGCCGCGCCTTTGCCAACTCACTGTGCGTCGGCGCCTATGTCGGCGGCAATCAAGTCGGCTTTGGCCGGGCGATCACCGACCGTACGGTATTTGCCTATCTCGCCGACATCATTGTCTGGCCCGGGTATCGCGGGCAAGGCATCGGGACCCGGCTTGTCCAGGCGCTATCGACCACCCGGATTGCAAGACTGTCACCCACTGGAGCCTGTCTACCAACGATGCCCACGCGGTCTACGAGAAGCTCGGCTTCAGGCCTTCCACCGACGGCCGCTATATGCGCCTCGACCGCGTCCCGGCAGCCTGAACAGAGGCAGCGCACAACCGACCGTTGTTGCAAAATCGTCTCACTGGTTGGACCAGATGCGCTTTCGACCATCTACTGACTTGGCGCGGCGTTGAGGCGTCTCTATAAACGCCTTTCCGCGATCCCCTTGGGGAGGACCGAAATGCCAGGATTTGACATCGTTATGCGAGGCCGCGAAGCCTAGGTCCCAATCGGTGAGCCCGAAGGTTCTTACCTTTGCGGCGAAGCCGAGCTGAGAACAGGCGTTCGTCGATGCCGGTCGCCGCCCGTATTCGGGCGAGCCGCCAAATGTGCCGAACCTCCGCTTTCCTTGGGTGCTAATTCGCCCGACGCGGTTTTTTCAATTTCGACCTTTCCGGGATCGGGCTCGTTTGCGCCCGAATGACATCATGGCTCGTTTTCGAATAGATTTGCGCGCGGGCGCCTTTCGCAGCGTTCTTGGTTTTACGCTCAGTCATTGGCGGCGCCAGCCGTGGCGGCTTTCGCTGATCATGGCCACATTCCTGCTGTCGACCCTGGCCGACGTGCTGACGCCGCTCTATTCCGGCCGGCTGGTCGACGCCGTTGCCAGCAGTGCCACTGCCGACGATGTCGCATGGAATGCCGCGACGGCTGCCTTTTCGATGCTGGTGGCCCTGGCGCTCACCGGTGTCGTGCTGCGCAATCTCGCCTTCATGGCCATCGTCGAACTGACCCTGAAGATGATGGCCGACATCGCCGCCGATGCCTTCCACCGCGTCCAGCGCTTCTCCACCGACTGGCACGCAAACAGCTTCGCCGGATCGACGGTGCGCAAGATAACGCGCGGCATGTGGGCGCTCGACCTGCTCAACGACACGATCCTGATCGCGCTGCTGCCGTCGGTCGTCATGCTTGTCGGCTCGACGCTGTTGCTCGGCTGGTTCTGGCCGCTGATGGGCGCGGTCGTCGCGACGGGCTCGGTGCTGTTCATCGCCGTGACGACGATGCTGTCGCTCGGCTATGTCGCCCCCGCGGCAAGGCTTGCCAATGCGTGGGATACGCGGCTTGGCGGCTCGCTGGCCGATGCGGTGAGCTGTAATGCCGTGGTCAAGGGTTTTGGCGCCGAGGAGCGCGAGGAGACACGGCTTGCCGACGTCGTCGCCAAATGGCGCGCACGCACGCGGCGCACCTGGGTGCGCGGCACCGTCAACGGCACCACGCAAGGCACGATGCTGCTGCTTTTGAGGGCAGCGGTCATTGGGTTCTCACTGCTTTTGTGGTCGTGGGGGCAGGCGAGCGCCGGCGACGTCGCCTTCGTGCTGACCTCATTCTTCGTGCTGCAAGGCTATCTGCGCGACATCGGCACGCATATCCGCAATCTGCAGCGCTCGATCAACGATATGGAGGAACTGGTCGACTTCCAGTCCGAACCACTCGGCATCGAGGATCGGCCCCGCGCCAAACCGATCCGGATCACCGATGGCCGTATCACCTTCGACAATGTCACGTTCCACTACGGCAACCATCGCTTGCCGCTCTATCGCGACTTTTCGGTGGATATCGCGCCGGGCGAGCGGGTCGGGCTGGTTGGCCATTCGGGCTCCGGCAAGACGACATTCGTCAAGCTGATCCAGCGCCTCTATGACGTGACTGCGGGCAATATCCTGATCGACGGCCAGGATATTGCCAATGTCGCGCAGGCGTCGCTGCGCGCACAGATCGCGATCGTCCAGCAGGAGCCGATCCTGTTCCACCGGTCGCTGGCTGAAAACATCGCCTATGCCCGGCCGAGCGCCACGCAGGCCGAGATCGAACACGCGGCGCGCTTGGCCAGCGCGCATGACTTCATCGCCGATTTGCCGAAAGGCTATGGCACGCTGGTCGGCGAGCGTGGCGTAAAGCTGTCGGGCGGCGAGCGTCAGCGTGTTGCAATCGCACGCGCCTTCCTCGCCGATGCGCGCATCCTCATCCTGGACGAGGCAACGTCGAGCCTCGATTCGGAATCGGAGGTGCTGATCCAGCAGGCGATGGAGCGCTTGATGGTCGGCCGCACGACGCTGGTCATCGCCCACCGGCTGTCGACCGTGCGCGCGCTGGACAGGCTTCTGGTGTTCGATCGCGGCCGCATTGTCGAGGAGGGATCGCATGACCAACTGATCCGGCTGCAAGGCGGCATCTACCGCCGGCTGTTCGAACGCCAGGCGCTCGAGCTGACCAGGGGCCTGGTGATCTGACGGTTACGGCGCGGCGCGTCTTAATGGACGCGCGGCGCTGCCGTCTTTTCTTCGTCTTCGTCATGTTCTATGTCTGCCGCAGAGCGCGGGGGCGCGTCTTGTCAACAGCAAAACCATCCGGTACGCCCCGCTCATGACAGTTACCGTCCGTTTCGCCCCGTCACCGACCGGCCGCATCCATATCGGCAATGCGCGCACCGCTTTGTTCAACTGGCTGTTCGCCATCAAGAACAAGGGCCGCTTCATCCAGCGCTTCGACGATACCGACGTTGCCCGTTCGACGCAGGAATTTTCCGACGCCATCCTTTATGACCTGCATTGGCTGGGCATCTTCCCCGATGCCACGGAGTATCAGTCGCGGCGGGTCGAAATCTATGATGCCGCACTGGAAAGGCTGAAGGAGGCCCGCCTCGTCTATGCCTGCTATGAGACGCCTGAAGAGCTCGACCTGAGGCGCAAGGTGCGCCGCACGCGTGGCCTGCCGCCAGTCTATGGCCGCGAGGCGCTGACGCTGGCACCCGAGCAGGTCGCGGAATATGAGGCCGATGGCCGGCGGCCGCACTGGCGCTTTCTGCTGCCCAACTTCAGCAGCGATCCGCTGCAGCCGGAGCGCACCGAAATCCACTGGAACGACCTGGTGCGCGGCGAGGAGACCGTCGACCTCGCCTCGCTTTCAGATCCCGTTCTGCGGCGCGAGGACGGCACCTATCTCTACACACTGCCTTCGGTGATCGACGACATCGACATGGGCGTCAGCCATGTCATTCGTGGCGACGACCACGTCACCAATACCGGCGTCCAGATAGCCCTGTTCCGGGCGCTCAGCGCCGAGCCGCCGGTGTTCGGCCACCACAATCTTCTGACAACAGCATCAGGCGAGGGGCTTTCCAAGCGCACCGGCGCGCTGTCCATACAGAGCCTGCGTGAGAGCGGCATAGAGCCAATGGCGGTCGCTTCGCTGGCGGTACTCGTCGGTACCTCGGAAAACGTCGTGGCGGTGCCGACGATGGCTGAACTTGCCGAGCGCTTCGATCCGGCGGCAACATCGAAATCCGCCGCCAAATTCGATCCGGACGAGCTCTTCGTGCTCAACCGCACGCTGCTGCACCACATGCCCTTTTCCGAGGCGCGCGACCGGCTGATCGTGCTCGGCATCTCTGGCGAACAGGCCGAGCCTTTCTGGCTGGCGGTGCGCGGCAATCTCGACAGGCTGGCCGATGCGGCGATCTGGTGGCGCACACTTCGCGACGGTCCAGAGGAGCCGGCGGAGTTTTCCGACGATGACCGCGACTTTCTTCGCCAGGCGTTCGAACTGCTGCCGGAGGAGCCTTGGAACGGCACCGTCTGGAAAGACTGGACCGGCAAAATCCGAGCGGCGAGCGGCCGTAAGGGCAAGGCGCTGTTCATGCCGCTGAGGCTGGCGCTTACGGGACAGCCTTCGGGTCCGGAGCTTGCAGATCTGTTGCCGCTGCTGGGTCGGGAAGGAACGTTGGCCCGACGACCCTGACCTTGCGCTGTTCGGGCGGCGGCAGGGACGTCAGCGAAGGCACGGGTTTGACGGCAAGGCGTCTGATCGCCTCACGGTCGAGGCCGCCTTCCGCGTTGGCCAAGGTCTCCGGGTCGGCGCCCGGATCAGGCCTGGCAACCGGCACCGGAATGAACGGAGTGGTCTCCACGTTCGCTTCGGATCGTTCCGGGCTGGGCGGGTTGCCGGCGATGATTTCGAAATTCTGCGCGGCATTGCAGCCGCATGCCGGCGGCCGTGGCATGTCGGACTGCTTGTAGAGGTAGGCCGTCGGCAGTTCGATATAAGGCCTGCCGGTCACCGAAGACGTCATGGACGCCGAATCGCTGTTCATGCCGCGCGTGTAGAAAACCTGCATCTCGGTGCCGGGGCAGCTCGATTCGCAATTCTTCTGGTCGCGCTCGAAATCGCCGAGCGAGGCAGCATTCGACATCGGGAAGAAATAACCGTCGCAGGTCCGCACACACATGGTGCGGAATTCTCCTCGCGGCTGGCCCATGTCGGCGTTGTTGAGCAGGGTGCGGATGTTGCCCGGCTGACTTAGCTCTTCAGCCTGGCTGGGCTCTTCACGCTGGTCGGGCGCATCGGATTCACTGCCCAAAAGCTGCTCGAGCAGGTTTCCGTTGCCGTTTTCATCGCTGGCTTCGCGAACCGGTGCGGGCTTTGATGGCGCCGCTTCGTCGCGGCAGCCATTGGCGTCAAGCGAGGTCAATATGCGCGCGCGATCGCGTCGCGAACCACCGCTGTCAAGCTCAGCGCGCTTGGCCTGCAAGTCGTCGAGATTGGCAGCCATGCGATCGATGGTGGCGTCGAGTGCCGCGCATACGTTGGCGTTGCGGCGAGACAGCGAAAAGCCGCAGCCGGCGCTGCTGGATTGGCTGACGGCCTTTGAAATCTGCTGGCGCTGCCGGGCGATCGCGTCGTCATATTTCCTGAGCAAGGCCGGTTTGCCGCCGCCACCACGAGAAGCGGCAGCAAGATCGGCTTCAAGCTGGCGGCAGAGGCGGGAGGCGGCCTGCGCCTGAGTGACGGCGATGTCGCACAGTAGCAGGGCACCGAGCAGCGCGGCGGCCCGCGTCAGCTTCCAACGTGCGCCCGTCATCGCTCCGGAACTCCGCCTGTCTGCCGTTCTGAAAGCTACCGCGCTTGCGGTTAAGCGTTTGTTTAGCATATCGCTGATTCCGGCTTCAGCCCAAATCGGCGATGGCTTGCGCCTTGTGCGCGGCTTCGACCACAACCAGCGCGTCATATCGACCACGCCGCACGGCATACTCGGACATTGTCAGGACCGCGACACCCTGGCGTTGCACGAAAAAGGCGTATTCGCCCAGAAGAATGCCTGGATCCAGCAATGCCCGGAGGCTTGGCATGACCGCGATTACCCGTCGAGCCGCAGTGCAATTTGGTCTTTTGTGCCTGGCGATGCCGGTTGCCATGGCGCAGGAAAAGCCCATCACGCCGGATTGGGGCACCAAATTGGTCGAAGCCGCCCGTGAGCAGATCGGCGTCACCACGCTCTACGATCCGACCTATACACGCCTGGCCTATCCGGGCGGGGACGTTGAGCCCGAGCGGGGTGTGTGCACGGATGTCGTGATCCGTGCCTATCGCCGCGCCTTCGATCTCGATCTGCAAGAATTGGTGCATGAGGATATGCGGGCCAATTTTGCCGCCTATCCGAAGGCTTGGGGCCTGAAAGCGCCCGACCGCAACATCGACCACCGCCGTGTGCCCAATCTTGCGGTCTATTTTGAGCGGCGCGGTGCTGCCTTGCCCGTCAGCCAAGACCCCGCCGACTATCGGCCTGGGGATCTCGTCGCCCAGATGCTGCCCGGCAATCTGTCGCATATTGCCATCGTGTCGTCCAATCGCTCCACTGTGGTGCCGACAAGAGGGCTGGTCATTCACAATATCGGTGGCGGCGCCAGGGAAGAGGACACTTTGTTTGCCTTCAGGCAGACAGGGCATTTCCGGTTCGGGCCAATCTGAGAAAGCCCACGGCTAGCCCAGATCGACGATGGCTTGCGCCTTATGCGCGGCTTCGACCACGGCCAGTGCCGTCATATTGACGACGCCGCGCGAGGTGACCGACGGCGTCAATATGTGCGCCGGGCTGTCGGTGCCGAGCAGGATCGGGCCGACATGCAGCGCGTCCATCATCGTGCGCAGCGCGGTCAGCGTGATGTTCGCCGAATCGAGATTGGGGAACACCAGCAGATTGGCTTCGCCCTTCAGCCGCGAATGCGGATAGACGCGCTGGCGCAGCTGCTCCGATAGCGCCGAGTCGGCATGCATCTCGCCGTCGCATTGCAGGTCGGGCGCGATGCGCGCCAAGATCGCCGCCGCCTGCCGCATCTTCATGGCGCTTGGCGAATCGCGGGAGCCAAAATCCGAATGCGACAGCAGCGCTGCCTTGGGCTCGATGCCGAAACGCTGAATCTCCTCGGCCGCCAAAACGGTCATCTCAGCAATCTCCTCGGCGGTCGGATCGACGGAGACATGGGTGTCGGTGAGGAAAATGATGCCGCGCTGCGAAATCAGCATGGAAAGCGTCGACAGGTCGCGATCCTTGATGCCGGCGCGCCGCCCGATGATCAGCGTCACGTTGCGCAAATGACGCTCGAAACGGCCCTCAAGGCCGCAGACCATGGCGTCGGCGTCGCCGCGCTTCAGGGCAAGGGCGGCGATCACCGTATTGTCGGTGCGCACCATGGTGCGCGCCGCTTCCGTCGTCACCCCACGCCGGCCGGCAAGCTCGATCAAAAGGTCGACATAGTGGCGGTAACGCGGATCGTCTTCCGGGTTGATCAAGCCGAAATCGACGCCCGGCTTGATGCGCAGCCCGTAGCGCTTCAGCCGCACCTCGATGACATGCGGGCGGCCGATCAGGATCGGTTCGGCAATGCCTTCCTCGAGCACGACTTGCGCGGCGCGAAGTACGCGCTCGTCCTCGCCATCGGCATAGATGACGCGCTTGGCGCTCGACGTCTTGGCCATCGAGAATACCGGCTTCATGACCAGGCCGGAGCGGAAGACGAAGCGGTTCAGCTTGTCGACATAGGCGGCGAAATCGGTGATCGGCCGGGTCGCGACGCCGCTCTCGCAGGCTGCCTTGGCGACGGCAGGGGCAATGCGCAGGATCAGTCGCGGGTCGAAAGGTGAGGGGATCAGGAACTCCGGGCCGAAGATCGGCGTCTCGCCGGAATAGGCGCGCGCGGCAACGTCGGACGGCTCTTCGCGGGCAAGCGCTGCAATCGCTCGCACCGCGGCCATCTTCATCTCTTCGTTGATGGCGCTTGCGCCGCAATCCAGCGCGCCACGGAAGATGTAAGGAAAACAGAGTACGTTATTGACTTGATTGGGGAAATCGGAGCGGCCCGTGCAGATCATCGCGTCGGGCCGTGCTGCCCGTGCCGCTTCCGGCATGATCTCGGGATTGGGGTTGGCCAGCGCCAGGATCAGCGGCTTGGGCGCCATGTGGTGAAGCAATTCCGGCTTCAGCACGCCGGCGGCAGACAGGCCGAGAAACACGTCGGCGCCGGGCAGAACGTCGGCCAGCGTGCGCGCTTCGGTATCCTTCACATAAGGATCTTTCCAGCGGTCCATCTCCTCGACGCGGCCCTTATGGGCGACGCCGAACCGGTCGGTGACCCAGATGTTTTCGACCCGCGCGCCGAGCGAGACCAGAAGGTTGAGGCACGCAAGCGCCGCAGCACCTGCCCCCGACGTGACGATCTTGATGTCGGAGATGGACTTGCCGGCGAATTCCAGCCCATTGAGCACGGCGGCGGCGACGATGATGGCGGTGCCGTGCTGATCGTCATGGAAGACCGGTATGCCCATGCGCGCTTTCAACTGCTCCTCGACCTCGAAGCACTCGGGCGCCTTGATGTCCTCAAGGTTGATGCCGCCGAAGGTCGGTTCCAGCGCCGAGATCGTCTCGACCATGCGCTCGATGCCCGGTGCATCGATCTCGATGTCGAAGACATCGATGCCGGCGAACTTCTTGAACAGCACCGCCTTGCCTTCCATCACCGGCTTGGAGGCGAGCGGTCCGATATTGCCGAGGCCCAGCACCGCCGAACCGTTGGTGACGACGCCAACAAGATTGGCGCGGGCTGTATAGTCTGCGGCAGTTGCCGGATCGTCGCGGATTTCAAGGCAGGGGGCGGCGACCCCGGGCGAATAGGCAAGCGCCAGGTCGCGCTGATTGCCGAGCGGCTTCGTCGCCTGGATTTCAAGCTTTCCGGGCCGGGGGTGCTTGTGGAAGTAGAGCGCTGCTTCGTCGAGGTCGGATCGCGCCGCCTTCTTGCTTTCGCCTGTCATGACGGCCGCCTCCTCGGTTCAGTCCGTTTGGTGTTTCGAGTCTCTTAGCATGCAGCCGCGGCTTTTCGAGAGGTGATATGTCGCAAGTGCGACGCTTATGGCTTCACGCCGCCGTCGGGCCGTCTGGTCTGCCATTGAGATGTCGGGACGACAGGCGGGTGCTGCGGCGAGCTGCGCCGCCGAATGTCTGCTCGGGTGGTTTGCGGATGATTAGGTATTCTTTCGCTAGTCCGCTGTGGCGCTGTTGCTCTCATAAAGTACACGAAAGAAACTCTTAGAATAGCGGTCGTACCACGCGGCAGCCCACTCACCGACAAGTCGCTCTGTCGACGACACCCTACGCCGGTAGTCGACTGTTCGGCGGACACCTCCTTCCTCAAGATCAATGTCCAGGTGGGTAAGCTTTGGGGTCGCATCCGAAAACCTGAGATACATATATGCAAACACGGCGATGTGACGTTTTCCCATTGACAAGCAACGATTTTCAATCGCCACCACGGCAGACTGGACTGTCGCGAAATCCTCTAGCCTAACCGCTCGTTCTAGACGAACGAAGTCAAGGAACAATCTCCTGTCGGCAATTGCAAGGCTGCCGTCGGCCGTGGTTCGAACCCCGTGTGACAGCAGTTTTTGCTTAACAAAGCGATAGATAGAAGACGCCATCCGCCGGTCTCATTTTCGATTGCGAGGCAGGACATAGCATGCGGACTAACCCTAGTCCTTGTGAACTGAGTGCCGTTTTGAGCATAATGTCGCCGTGTCTCGGGCTGGCCTGAGGGCGCCCGTAACGGGTCGAAAGCGGTCAGGGGAAACCCGTATTTCTGTCTCGCTCCTGCCATTCAGGAAGTCCGGCCGCTCTTATCCGCTCGATACGGCGGATGGCATGACTAATTGATTTGGCCGCATATGGCAGGTTTTCAGGAGTTTGCAGGTGGCGAAAGTAGCTACGCGCTGCCGCAAGCGATGTGCGCCAAATCTCTTCAGAGGCGTATTCCGTGTCCACAGCTATGATCCATGCTCTTCCGACAGGATGCGATGCCCGTACTTGCCGCGTCGCCAATCTCACAGCTTTAGAATAGTCGCATAGGGTTACGCAAAGGGTGTAAGACCGACGCTACGCTCCCGTCCAAAGACGGCTCCGCAGCGACTGCACCTCTTCCCGCGAAAGGGGCGCGCTCTCGTCTGACAGGAAGAACAGAACCTCCGAGATGCCATCGTCCGCAAAGTTGAAGTCGTCGCTCATGATCAGCGCATCGGCAATGTAGGCGGCTGCTTGGATCGGTAGGATGCCGTCTGCCAGCTGACCAACCAGCACGTCTACATGTCGACGATTAATGATCGTATTTGGCCCGTCAGTGATGATGACATGCCCCACGCAGCCGGGCTTGGATGCGGCGGCTACGCATTCGTTCACTTCGGCTTCAATCTCCCGCCAAAGCTCGTCGGGTGGTTTCTCGCCGTTGAGGAAGGATATGAGGGACGAGTGTTGCATTGCGGACCTTATGCTTACGGCTCCAACGTCCGCAATGGGTGGTAGTGGGTCAGTTTGAAGTCAAAAGGGACAGCCTGAATTGCCATGTGCTATGTCTCCGGTATGAAGACCTATGATTTTGATCCTATCGAGTTCGCCAAATTAGAGTTCCTATTGGCTCACGCCGTTAGTTTTCTCCATCAAGAGCGGAGCAAGGCCGAACTCGATCAATTCCGGGCCAAATTCTTCCCAATTGTTCATGATGCATATTATCAGGTTTTGGGATCCAAGATTGACGGACGCCAGTATGAGGCAATCTCTGAATCTGATCCTTGGGCTCCGGAGTTGCCTCCGGAGCGGGTTATCGAACTCCTAGCTGAGATATTCAAAGCTTAGATTTCAAACCGACCCACTACCCAATGGGTCGCTTCCCGCCGTTACCAGCGGGTGCCAAGCCTTGGATTCCGCCATTAGAACGCGCTGACGTAGAGACCTCCGTCCACCGGTATGTTCTGCCCGGTCAGGTAGCCGGCATGAACCGAGCATAGGAAGGCGCAGATCTGGCCGAATTCCTCCGGCGTGCCGAGCCGTTTGGCCGGAACGTCGGCGCTGATGCGCGCCTTGCGCGCGGCGGCGGCCGGATCTTCAGGCGTGCCGGCCTCGTGCGGGCCGCGCAGCCGGTCGGTGTCGAGCTTGCCCGGCAGCATGTTGTTGATCGTCACATTGCGGTCGATCACCGTCCGCGCGACGCCGGCCAGGAACGAAGTGAGGCCGGCGCGCGCGCCGGACGACAGGTCGAGGCCGGGGATAGGAACATAGACCGACAGCGAGGTGATGTTGACGATGCGGCCGAAGCCGCGCGCCGCCATGCCGTCGATCACGGCCTGAACCAGCTCGACCGGCGTCACCATGTTCTGGGTGACGCCCTCGAGGATGTTTTCGCGATCGAGCGCACGGAAATCGCGAAGCGGCGGACCGCCATTGTTGTTGACGAGGATGTCGGGATCGGGGCAGGCGGCAAGCAGCGCCTTCTGGACGTCGGGTTTGGATACGTCGCCGACGATCTCGGTCACGCTGACGCCGAATTTCTCGCGCAGTTCAGCGGCGGTTTTGGCCAGCACGTCGGCGTTGCGGCCGTTGACGACCAGATCGCAGCCTGCCTCGGCCAGCGCCATGGCGCAACCGCGTCCCAGCCCCTTGCTCGAGGCGCAGACTATGGCCTTCTTGCCGCGAATACCGAGGTCCATGGTGATTTTCTCCTCTGATTGCCGCGGCAACCTACCCGTATGGCTGGACCAATCGCAACCGTCATACGGTTGTTGCATGAATCGGGGCATAGCCTCACGCGAAAGCAACGGTGACAAATGATGTCCGGCGCAGAGCCCCGCACTTTCCGCAGCATGTTCATCTCCGACGTCCATCTCGGATCGAAGGCGGCCAAGGCCGAGTTCCTGATCGATTTCCTGCGCCATCACGATGCCGATATCATCTATCTCGTCGGCGATATCGTTGACGGCTGGCGCTTGAGACGGAGCTGGCACTGGCCGCAGAGCCACAATGACGTGGTCCAGAAATTGCTGCGCAAGGCGCGCAAGGGCGCCAGCATCACCTACATCGCCGGCAACCATGACGAGTTCGCGCGGCAGTTCCAAGGTGTGCATTTCGGCGGCATTGTCGTCGCCGATCGCGCCATCCACGAGACCGCCGATGGCAAACGCCTTCTTGTCATCCATGGCGACCAGTTCGACACCGTCGTCCACAATGCGCGCTGGCTGGCCTATCTAGGCGACTATGCCTATGACGCGGCGATGCTGGTCAATCGCGTCATCACGCGCCTGCGCCAAGTGCTCGGCCTGCCTTACTGGTCGTTCTCGTCCTGGGCCAAGGTCAAGGTCAAGAAGGCGGTGAATTTCATCGGCTCGTTCCAGACCGTGCTGACCGAGGAGGCGCGCCGCTCGCATGTCGACGGCGTGATCTGCGGGCACATCCACCATGCCGCGATCGAAAGCTACGAGGACGTGCAGTACATCAACACCGGCGACTGGGTGGAGAGCTGCACGGCGGTGGTCGAGCATTTTGACGGCCGGATGGAGATCCTGCACTGGGCGCATGTCCTGCCGGAGACTCCGGTCGGCAGCGAGGTGCTCGTGCCGATCGACATCAAGGGCAGGGCAGTCCAGGCGGCTTGACCAAACCCGGCCTCACCTCGCTTTAATCGGTTAGTCCAGCGGTTTCATCCACTTTTTCGCCGTGTTATGCAGCGGCTGGTGTGGTGGGCCGACCCGGCTGAATGCCGTGCCGACGGATCGCCTGTTAATGTCCTCGCTGCCGCCGCTTTCGCCCGAACAGCTCGTCAAGCCACCCCATTTCGAACTGCGCATGAGCTTGATCTTCTTCACGCTCTTCGTTCCGCTCGGAACGCATGTGCCCTATTTCCCGCTCTGGCTGCAGGCGAAGGGGTTCCATGCCGAGCAGATAGCCGTGATCCTCGCTGCGCCGATGTTCCTGCGCGTGGCGACGACGCCTTTTCTTACCGCTCTGGCAGACAAAGCGAGCGACCGCGCCAATGTCTATGTCGCGCTGGTCGCCGCATCGCTGATCCTGTCGGCCGGTTACTTCCTGCCGCCAACCTACGCAATGGTACTTGCCGTATCGTTGGCGCTGACGGTCGTCTGGACGCCGCATTCGCCGATTGCCGATTCGCTCGCCCTTTCAGGTGTTCGCCGCTTCGGCTCGAACTACGCCGGCATGCGCAAATGGGGCTCGATCTCCTATCTCTGCGCCAATCTCGCCGGCGGCTTCATCCTGTCGGCGAGCGGTGCCCAGGCTGTCCCGGTGATCATCTTCGTGTCGTTATGCGCCGCGCTAGCCGCCGGACTGATCGCGCCGCGCCTCGGCCGTCCGCGCCGCGCCTCGCCGCTTTCAGCCGCCGATATCCAGCAATCGGCACCGAAACTCCTCAACCGGTACTTCCTCTACTTTTCGACCGGCGTCGGCATCATCACCGCCAGCCACGCGTTTCTCTACGGCTTCGTGTCGATCTACTGGAAGTCGATCGGCATCAGCGATTCGGTTGTCGGGCTGCTGTGGGGGTGGGGCGTCGTCGCCGAGATATGCATGTTCGTCGTCTTCACCCGGGCTTTCGCCTCCTTCTCGGTCGTCTCGATCATGCTGATTGCCGGGATAGGTGCGATCGTGCGCTGGATTGCCTTCCCCCTGATCTGGCCGCTCGGGCTTGGCGTTGGCGGGTTCTTCGCGATCCAGACACTGCACGCCGTCTCGGTGGCGCTGGTGCTGATCGGCCTGCAAAAGATGATCGGTGAGACAATCGCGGAAGAACGCACCGGGGCGGCGCAAGGCATCGCCTATTTCTCCAACGGCTTCTTCATGGCGGTGGCAACGCTGATTTCAGGTCCTCTTTACGATCGCTTCGGCGCGAATGGCTTCTTTGCGATGATCCCCATCGCCCTGACGGGCCTGGCGCTGATCGGGCTTGCCGCGCGTTCAGCCCCACAGCGCTGGCTCGGGCGGTGACACCAGCGAACCTTGGTAGACGAGACCTGGAACGCGGTCGCAGGCTAGCAGCAACGGACCGTCGAGATCGACGAAATCGGCATCCTGCGCCAACAGCACGGCCGGCGCCATCGCAAGCGATGTGCCGACCATGCAGCCGACCATGACGCCAAGACCCAGTTCGCGGGCGCGGTCGCGAAGCACGAGTGCTGCGGTCAGGCCACCCGATTTGTCGAGCTTGATGTTGATGGCGTCGTAGAGGCCGACAAGCGCGTCGAGGTCCTTCGCCTCGTGCACGCTTTCGTCGGCGCAGATCGGCACCGGATGCGCGATGTGGCGAAGAATACCGTCATGTCCCGCCCGCAGCGGCTGTTCGATCAAGGCGATACCGTGCTCGGCGGCAAAGGCGAGGTTTGCGCCGATATTGTCGTCATTCCAGCCCTCATTGGCGTCAAGAATGATTCGGCTGTCGGGTGCCGCCGCCGTCACTGCACGGATGCGGGCGATGTCGTTGTCGCCCCGATCTTGACCTTGAGCAGCGGGCGCTGGGCGTTGGCGCGGGCTTGCGCCGCCATCGCCTCGGGCTCGGCGAGCGACAGTGTGTACGCCGTCTCAAGCGCCCGTAACGGAACGGTTCGTATCATATGCGCCACCGGTGTTCCGCTGATCTTCGATTCCAGGTCCCAGAGCGCGCAATCGATGGCATTGCGTGCCGCACCCGCAGGCATGGCACCGAGCAGGGCGGTGCGGCTGATGCCGCCCGCGATCTCACCGCGCATCGCCTCGATCGCGTCGCGCACACCCTCCACGGTCTCGCCATAGCGCTTGTAAGGGACACATTCGCCGCGCCCGGTATGGCCGTCTTCGCTGATGGCGCAGGAAATCACCTCAGCCTCGGTCTTCGAGCCGCGCGAAATGGTGAAGGTCCCGGCAATAGGAAAGCGCTCGGCCTCGACCGAAATGACACGCGCCATATTTTTCTGCTCCGGCTGTGCAACAAGGAGGATATCGGCAAATCGACAGGTCGGCCCCGTCAGGCTAAACAGGACGCCATGTTGACCATCCGCAAACGCGACGCAAGCGGCCCTGCCAAGGAGCCCGACCACCAGCCGCGCATCGCGATCGGCGAGGAGGGCGGCGTTCTCGGCTGCGCTTTCTCGGGAAGCTGGACGACACGCACCGTGGCGCTGGTCGATGCCGAGATGCGCAAGATCGAGCAGCGCAGCGGCTTCAAGACGCTGGCGCTCGACCTCTCACAAATCGAGAAGATGGACACTGCCGGAGCATGGCTGATCGACCGCCTGGTCAGCAGCTTCGAAAAGAAGGGCGTCGAGATCACGATGCAGGGGCAGAGCGAGATCGCCTCGATCCTGCTTGGCGCCGTCGGGGACGCCGTTCGACGCGAGCCCGAATCAGGTCCGGCAAAGCCGCCCAACTTCATCATTCGCGGGCTCGAGGCGGTTGGCCGGCGCGTTTATGAGATGCGCGACGATTTCCTGGCCGCAATGAACATCCTCGGCGCCACGATACGCGGCTCGCAGATGAAGCTTGGCCGCGGCCATGCCGTCAACATGGCGGCGATCTTCAACCAGATCGATCGCATGGGCGTTGGCGCCATACCGGTGGTTGTGCTGATGTCGGCCATTGTCGGTGCGATCGTCGCCCAGCAAGGCGCCTATCAGCTCAGCTATTTCGGCGCCGATATCTTCGTCGTCGACCTGGTCGGCGTGCTGATCCTGCGCGAGCTCGGCGTGCTGATGACGGCGATCATGATCGCCGGCCGCTCCGGTAGCGCGATCACCGCCGAGATCGGCTCGATGAAGATGCGCGAGGAGGTCGATGCGCTGAAAGTGATTGGCCTCAATCCAATCGGCGTGCTGGTGTTTCCGCGGCTGGTCGCGCTGGTCGTCGCGCTACCTTGCCTGACGATCATCGCCAATTTTGCCGCGCTGGGCGGCGGCATTTTGGCTGCATGGCTCTACTCCGATATTGCACCGGCAGCGTTCATTGACCGGCTGCGTGTCGCAATCGACCTCAGCACCATCTTTGCCGGCCTGATCAAGGCGCCTTTCATGGCCATGATCATCGGCATAATTGCCTCGGTCGAGGGCATGAAGGTTGGCGGCAGCGCCGAATCGCTTGGCCAGCATGTGACCGCCTCAGTGGTGAAGTCGATCTTCGTGGTCATTATCCTCGATGGGCTTTTCGCCATGTTCTATGCAGCGATCGAGTTCTGACATGGCGCTGCCGGGCACAAACACGACCAAGGTGGCGGAGAAAGCCAAAGAGGACGAGATCGTGCTGTCGGCGCACGACGTCACGGTGTCGTTCGCCGACCAAGTCGTTCTCGACAAATTGTCGCTCGACATCTGGCGCGGGGAGATTCTCGGCTTCGTCGGTGCCTCCGGTGCCGGCAAATCTGTTCTCTTGCGCACCATCCTTGGCCTGACGCGCAAGCAATCGGGAACAATCAAACTGTTCGGCGTCGACGTCGAGAAGGCAAGCGAAAGGGAGCGCCTTCGCATCGACATGCGGCTTGGCGTGCTGTTCCAGCACGGCGCGCTTTTTTCGGCGCTGACCGTCCTCGAAAACGTCCAGGTGCCGATGCGCGAATATCTCGATTTGCCGAAGAAGCTGATGGACGAACTGGCCATGCTCAAGGTCGAGCTGGTCGGACTGCCGCCGGACGCGGCGCAGAAATTCCCTTCCGAGCTTTCCGGCGGCATGATCAAGCGTGCTGCGCTGGCGCGCGCTCTGGCGCTCGACCCGGATATCGTCTTCCTCGACGAACCGACTTCCGGCCTTGACCCGATCAGCGCGGCTGAGTTCGACGAATTGGTCGTCAAGCTGCGCGATACGATGGATTTGACCGTGTATATGGTCACGCACGATCTCGACACGCTGTTTACCGCGTGCGACCGCGTGGCGGTGCTTGGCAAAAAGAAAGTGCTGGTCGAGGGCACGATCGACGACATGCTCAGGAGCGAGGAACCCTGGGTAAAATCCTATTTCCGCGGAAAACGCGCCCGGCAACTTGATCTTGCGGCGCGCGCATAGCCATAAGTGAGCAATGGAAACCAGGGCCAACTACGTCATTGTCGGCATTTTCACGCTGGCCGCCATCCTCGCGGCTTTCGCTTTCGTCTATTGGACGGCGGCGATCGGCGACAAGGGTGAGACGACCATATTGCGCGTGCGCATTCCAGGGTCGGCTTCGGGACTCGGCCGTGGCAGCTTCGTACTGTTCAACGGCGTCAAGGTCGGCGACGTGCGCCGTGTCTATATCGACGTCGACAATCCGACCGCTGCCATCGCCGACACCGAAATAGACCGCAATACGCCGATCACCAAGTCGACGCAGGCCGATATCGGGCTTGCCGGCCTCACCGGGCAGGCCAATATCGAGCTCAAGGGCGCCGACCCCAAGGAGCCAAAACTCCTCGACGAGGCGGAAAAGGAAGGCCGTGTCGCTGAGATCGTTGCCAACCCGTCGGCGGTCACCAATCTGCTGCAGACGGCGCAGAACATCTTCACCCGCGCCGACAAGGTCCTTTCGGAGCTCGAAGGCTTCACCAAGGACGTTCGCGGGCCGCTGACGCAGACGGTCAACAATGTCCAGACCTTCTCCGATGCACTGGCCAGGAATTCGGACGGGGTCGACAAGTTCCTGGCCAGCGTCAGCTCGCTGGCGGACGAATTGAAGGGTGTTTCGGGCAAGCTCGACGGCACTCTGAAGGCGGCGGAAGGGCTACTCAACGCCGTCGACAAGGACCAGATCAAGAGCATCGTCGCCAATGTCGACACGGTCACTTCCAACCTCAAGGAAACCAGCAAGCAGTTCGACACGGTCATCAAGAACGTCGACACTGCGGTCGGCTCGATCAACGACTTCGCCCAGAAGACGCAAGGCACGCTGGCCAAGGTCGACGGCGTTCTCGACGGCATCGATCCGGCTGAGGTTCGCACCGCGCTGGCCAACATCCAGAAGGCCAGCGAAAACGCCAACGAGGCTGCCGCCGACATCGCCAAGGTGACCAACAAGTTCGCCAACCGAGCCGACGACATCGATGAAACCATCAAAGACGCGCACCAGCTCGCAGGACGCCTCAACGATGCCTCGGTGCGAGTCGACGGTATTCTTGCCAAGGTCGACAAACTGCTCGGCTCCGGCCAGGCCGACGGCGTCATGGCCGACGCGAGAGCGACGCTGAAATCGTTCAAGCAGGTCGCCGACACGCTGAACGCCCGTCTCGGTACCATCACCGACAATCTGGCGCGATTCTCGGGACAGGGGCTGCAAAACGTCGAAGCGCTGGTCCAGGACAGCCGTCGTTCGATCACCCGCATCGAGGAGGCGGTAACCGATCTGAGCCGCAACCCGCAGCGGATCCTGTCCGGCGGCGAGGGCGAGGTCCGGCAGTTCGACGGCAGGGTGCGCCGTTGACTTCGGCCTCCGCCCACAGCAAGAACATAGCTTGCAGATACGCGTTGTTTCCACGATCCGGGGGGGATCGCGTTTGAAGTCGATCAGTTCAGGCAGCATCAGATCGAGTGGGTTGAAGAGCGGGGCGGTGTTGCTGGCGCTTGCGCTTGCAAGCTGCGCGGCCTTGCCTGGCGGCGGACCGGCACCGCTGGACACGTTCGAGCTTTCGGCGCCGTCGCTGGAAGCGCGTGCCCACAGCCGTCGCCAGATCCTCATCGCCCAGCCGTCGGCGCTCAAGGCGCTGGACAGCCAGAACATCGTCATCAAGCCATCGCCGCGATCGATCCAGTATCTCAAGGGCGCGCAATGGGCCGACCGGCTGCCGATGATCGTACAAGCGCGGCTGGCAGAGACGTTCCAGCGCTCGGGCAGCTTCACCGGCGTCGGTAAGCCGGGCGAGGGGCTGGCAATCGACTATCAGGTGATCGTCGAGATCCGCTCGTTCGAGGTGCGTGTCGATGGCGGCCAACATGCCGAGGTCGAGCTGTTCGTGCGCCTGTTGAACGACCGCAACGGCGAAGTGCGCGCTTCGAAGACGTTTAGCGCCATCGCGCCCGTTTCGGGCAGCGGCAACCAGGCCTATGTCGGCGCGCTCGACGCGGCGTTCGGTGATGCGGCCGGGCAAATCGTCCGCTGGACGGACACTGTGATCTGACGCGGCCGGAACTGCCGGGCGCAGCTAGGATCAAACTCAATCATCTGACTGCCCCAATGGCCGAGATGGGTGGTAGGTTGCCGTTCGGCTCATCTGCCAGGACGAGCACGTTGCGCCAAAGAAGGCGAAGGCGTTGTGCGTCGGCTAGCGAGCTTCGTAACAGTTGCTCAACCGGACACGACAAGTGCCGACGGTCCAATTGATCGCTGATAGTAATCCGTCCTGGCCATGCTAAAATTTAACGTCCCCGACGTCGCCAAATCGGGGAATTGCGACCAGTTGACGACGCGGGAGGTCGACGGACAAACCACGAACAGACCACAGGGAGGAAGCAATGTTTCGGACACTAATTCATCTTGCATTCTTGACAGCGTCAATTGTTGCCCTGCCATCTTACGCGGCCATGGCCGACGACACACAGATTGCGCGCGGCGAATATCTGGCTACGATTGCCGGCTGCAGCGACTGCCACACACCCGGTTACTTCTTCGGGAAGCCCGACATGTCGCGCTTTCTTGGCGGTTCAGATGTGGGCTTCGAGATTCCTGGTCTTGGTGTCTTTGTCGCCCGCAATATCACGCCTGACAAGGAGACCGGTATCGGAAGCTGGACCCCGGAGCAGATCGTCACCGCGATCCAGACCGGCGAACGGCCGGACGGCCGTATGCTGGCGCCGATCATGCCTTGGCGCGATTTTGCGCATCTCACCGCGGATGACGCCATGGCTATCGCGGCATTCCTCCAAAGTGTGAAGCCGGTCAGCCATCAGGTTCCCGGCCCGTTCAAACCCGGGGAAACGGTGTCGGCTTTCATGATGCGGATTATGCCGCCGGGGGAAGCCGCAGCCGCTGCAACGAAGTAGGGCGGCTTTGATCGGAACGAGATTTTTCTCGCCGAATAGTGGGTGAATGTACCGCCTTGGAGATGGTGAGGCCCGATATCGGAACGGCAAAAATGGGTCGAATTCGGTCGTTCAGAGTGTTTGGTTTTTGACCCTAGAGCATTCTGCCCAATGGTGTTAGTTGGCACCGCAGAAATGCGGCTAAACAACAGATAGAGCAGGATGCCTCGTCATTTGAACGCATCCTGGGGTGTCGCTTCATGCGTTGATAGGATCAAGATCAGCACGGCGCGAAAAAGGCGGGAATTTCCCGCCTTTTTCATGTTCCATTGTCGTCTGATCAATGCAAGCGGCCGCTGGCGTGGGCCAGCATGGTGTAGACCTTGCCGGTATCCGACGTCAGGTAGGTCTGCGCCATGATGTTGTCGCGGTCGTTGCGCGACACGTCTTTGAGCAGCTTTTCGAAATCGTCGCAGTAACGATCGACAGCAGCGCGGAACTCCGCCTCCGACTGATATTTGCGGCGGATCTCGTCGAACGTCTGCTGGCCCTTCAGCGTGTAAAGACGGCGCGTGAAGACGTCGCGCTCGCCGCGCCGGTATCGGTTCCACAGCTCGATCGAGGCATCGTGATCGATGGCTCGGGCGATATCGACGGAGAGCGAGTTCAGCGATTCCACGACATGAAGCGGCGAACGCGGAGCGGGAGCCGGGCGCGGCGCTTCGGCAGGCGCCGCCGGCTTGGCGTCGTCTTCGCGCGATGCACCGGTCAGGAGGTCGCGCACCCAGCCGCCTTGCGGCGTGCGGCCGTTGGGGTCGCGCTGGCGCAGCGCTGTGTCTGCGGGACGTTCGAGGTCGAGCGTGCCGCGCAGCGCCGTCTCGCCCGAAGGCGCCTGCGGTGCATGGCGCTGTTCCGGAGCCGGAGCCGGGCGGCGTGGCGGCTCGGCGGCGCGTGCGGCAGGCGCTTGCGGCGCCGGACGCAGGTTGCGCTGTTCCGAACTGTCGGCGCTGCGGCCAGATTTGGCAACGATTTCAGAAAGTTCCTTCAGCGCGTTGATCTGCTCGGAAACGGCACGGCGGATAGCCGTGGTTGATTCCTTTGCCTCTTCCGGCATCTCGATGACGCCTTTCTTGAGCTCGGCTCGGGTGAGGTCGAGCTCGCTCTTGATCGAGCCGGCGGTGCGCCGCATTTCCTCGGTCGCATCGGCAAAGCGCTTGGTAGCCGAATCGACCACTTCGGAAATCGCGGCACGGATCTTGTCGGCGGATTCCAGCGTCTTGCCTTCGGCGTTCTGCAGCGTCTGGCCGACCAGATTCTCGAACGAGCGCATGACCCGTTCGAGATCTTCCGACTTCTTAACAAGGCCGACGGCGAGGTCCTCCAGCGACGATTGCCTTTCGAGCGTGTGCTCGAGGTTGCTCTGGGCCGAGCTCAGCAGATCCGAGGCGCTGGACAGCAACCGGCTGTGCTCGTCGAACTTGGTGGCGATAGAGGCAACCTCGCGCAAGGTCGAGGACGACAGCTCGGTGAGCCGCGTCGTGTTCGAATCGACAAGGCGCGCCGAGCTGGCGAAAGTCTGGGCGGTCTTTTCCGTGGTCGCCGCGAAGCTTTGCGTGCTCCCAGTCAGGCGTTCGTCGACCTGGCCGAGATTGGTCGCCGCCTGCTCGATCAATTGACCGAGCTGCGAGCTGGAGGCGGTCATGCGGCCGATGAGGTCGGCAACGCTGTCGGCAAGCGTCGAGCGCGCGCCTTCGACGGCCGACAGAGTTTCGGCCGTGCGGCTGGCGAGGGCGTCGACGAGGGCGGCGTTTTGAGTGCGCAGCTTCTCTGTCGCACGTTCGGTGACCTCTTCCATGCTCTTTTGCAGCTCGGAGCCGCCCTGGGCGAAGCGCTCGACCAGAGGCCGTGCCGTCTCGTCCAGGATTTTCGATATTTCGGCCGAACGTGCCGCAAGCATCGTACTGAGCTCGCGAGTATTGGCACCGATGGTCTTTGCAGCGTCGTTGGTGCTCTGGCCGATATGCTGGCCGACCGCGGTGAAGGTTTCGGCGATCGTGTTGGCACGCGAGACTAACTGCGCCTCGGCGTTCGAGACCTGTTCGTTGAGCTTTTGGCCCATTGTCTCGGCAGTGTAGGCGAGGCGGTTCTCGACGCTGGCGACCTGCTCCTCGACGCGGGCCGCTGTGGCGGCAGCACTCGAGGCCAGGCGTTCGTCGGCACCGGCAAGCAGCTGCTCGATTTCACGGGCATGGACGGCGAGTTCCTGGCCAGTCTGCCTGGCGCGTTCGGCAACCCGCTGCTCGGTGCTGGTGAAGGCACCGACAATGTTGTCGGCATGTTCGCCGATTGCGGTGCTGCTGTCGGCGATACGGGACACCAGGCGATGATCGGCCTCCTCGAAGATGCGGCCGATCTCGGACGCACGTGCCGAAAGTGCTTCGGAGCCTTCGGCAATGCGCGAAATAAGTTGCTGGTCGGCGGCATCGAAAATGCGGCCGAGATCCGACGCACGTGCCGCGAGAGCTTCGGCGGATTCGCCGATGCGCACGCCCAGCCGCTCGTCAGCTGTTTCGAAATTGCGCAAGATGTCGCCGGCACGTGCAGCCAGCGACTGGGCCGTTTCGATGGCGCGAGAGACCAGCCTGTGGTCCGCCGCGTCGAAGGTACCGGCAATCTCACTTGCTCGGGTTGCCAGCTGATCGGCCGTCTCCTGGGCGCGCGCGAGCAAGGTGTTCGACGTGTCGTCGGCGCGGGCAATCAGTGCGCTCGACGTATCCTCGGCGCGGGCGGCGAGGCGACGATCCGCCTCCTCGAAGGTGCGGGCGATGTCCTCCGCCCTGGCGAGCAGAGCGGCCGAGGTCTGCTCGGCGCGCTCGGCGATCTTGCGGTCGGCATCGCTGAATGCAGCGCCCGCCTGCTCATGCAGAGCGCTGGTGACTTCCATGACCTTCTCGCGCAGCGCCCCGGCGACGAAGACCGCGCTTCTTTCGAGCACACTGCGAACGTTGTCGACACCCGTCGACAGCGCCCGCTCCATGGTGCTGGCGCGCTCCTCGATGATGCCTGTCTGCCGGCTGAACGCCTGCTCGATCTTTTCCACGTCGGCAGCGATGGCATCGGAGATGTCGGTGCTCCTGGCGGCGATCTGGTCGATATGGCCGGACAGCGAACGGTCGACATCCTTGCGCGTGTCGGCGAGCCTGGAGAGATCGTCCTGCAATGCGCGGGTCAGCATGTCGCGGCCCTCGGTCAGCTTGCCGACATGACCGGCGACAATCTCGTCGACCTCGCTGCGGCTCAATGCAAGCCTCTCCAGATCGGCTTCCAGAGCGCGCCTGAGGATGTCGCGGCCTTCGGCAAGCTTCTCGACCTGGCCGGCAACCAGCCCATCGATGCTCGAGCGGCTTTCGGCCAGCTTGGCGAGATCGTCCTCGAGCGCCTTCGACAGGGTCGAGCGGTCCTGGACGAGCTTCTCCGCGTGGGTAGCGACAAGGCTGTTGACGTTGCCGAGATCGGCCTCTAGGGCGCGCGAAAACTGTGCGCGATTGTCGGTTAATAGCTGCGACTGGTCGGCGATGGCGCCCCTGATCGTGTTGAGATCGGCCTCCAAAGCGCGTTTGAGGATGTCGCGGCCTTCGGCCAGTTTCTCGACCTGGCCGGAAACCAGCCCGTCGATGCTCGAGCGGCTTTCGGCCAGCTTGGCGAGATCGTCTTCCAGCGCGCGCTTGAGGATGTCGCGGCCCTCGGCCAGCTTCTCGACCTGACCGGAAACCAGCCCGTCGATGCTCGACCGGCTTTCTGCCAGCCTGGCGAGATCGTCCTCGAGCGCCTTCGACAGGGCCGAACGGTCCTCGGCGAGCTTGTTCATATGTTCGGAGACGACGCCCCGCACGGTCTCGAGATCGGTCTCCAGTGCGCGCGACAGCTGACCGCGATCCTCCGCCAGCTTCTCGGATTGACTGGCAATGACGCCCTTGACGGTGCTCAGATCGGCTTCCAGAGCGCGTTTGAGGATGTCGCGGCCCTCTGCCAGTTTTTCGACCTGGCCGGCAACCATCACATCGATGCTCGAGCGGCTTTCGGCCAACTTGGCGAGATCGTCTTCGAGCGCCTTCGACAGCGTCGAACGGTCTTCCGCGAGCTTGTTCATGTGATCGGAGACAACGCCGCGCACAGCCTCCAAGTCGCTCTCCAGTGCCCGTGACAGCTGGCCACGGTCTTCCGCCAGCTTTTCGGACTGGCCAGCGATGACGCCCTTGATCGCGTTCAGGTCCGATTCCAGCGCGCGCTTGAGGATATCGCGGCCTTCGGCAAGCTTCTCGACCTGGCCGGCAACCAGCCCGTCGATGCTCGACCGGCTTTCGGCCAGCTTGGCAAGATCGTCTTCAAGCGTCTTCGAAAGCAGGCTGCGATCATCGGCGAGCCTGCCCGAATGATCGGCGATCAGACCTCTGATGTCGGACAGGTCGTTCTCGAGCGACTGGGAAAGACCGCTGCGGTCTTGCGCCAATTTCGCCGAATGGGCCTCGATGAGGCCATTGATGCCGGCGATGTCGGATTCCAGCGCACTGGCGAGTATGGCGCGACCCTCGGCGATCTTTTCGACTTGACCGGCGACAAGGCCGTCGATGCTGGCGCGACTGTCTGCCAGCTTGCCGAGGTCGGCCTCGAGCGCGCGCGAAAGAATGCTGCGGCCTTCGGCGAGCTTTCCGACGTGCCCGGCAACCATTTCATCAATGATCGTGCGGGCTTGTACGAGTTTTCCAGAGTCTTCGTTCAAGGCCTGGGCGAGCCGGTTGCGGCCCTCTTCAAGGCTTTCTAGATGGCTGCCCAGCGAAGCGTCGATCGCTGCACGCGATTCGTTGACCTTGCGCAGATCCTCTTCAAGGGCGCGCGAGATCAGGCCGCGGCCTTCGGCAAGCTTCTGCACCTGGTTGGTCACCGCCGCATCGATTTCGGCGCGGCCCTCGGCGAACTTCGCCAGATCGGCCTGCATTGCCGCCGCCATCCGGTCGCGGCTTTCGGAAAGTTTGCGGCTGTGGTTTTCGACGGCTTCCTCGATGCCGGCGCGAGCATCCGCAAGCCGCTGGATGTCCGTATCGAACGATCGCGATACGACATGGCGCGCCGCTTCCATGCGCCCGGCGAAATCGCCGGCGCGGGCTTCGAGCATGGTCGAGGTCGATGAGATGATGTCGGCCATGTCGGCGCCGATCTGGGTCTTGCCCTGATCGATCATCGCCGACAGCGTCTCCTTGCTATCCTGGAAGGTGTGGGCGATTTCGCGCGCGCGCTCGACCAGCGTCTCGTTGATCTGGCGTGCGCGAGCCTCCAGCGCGGCGTTGAGCTTCTGCGTACCGGTGTCGAGCGCCTCGGCGCGGGTCTGGAACTCGCTGATCAGCGCCTGGCCACGTTCGGCAAGCGTCCGCTCGATGCCGTTGAGGCTGGCTTCGAATTCGGAATTGAGTGTGCGCGCGGCACCGCCGAGCAGCGACACCATGCCGGTCGTGCGGTCGTCGAGCAGGTCGGTCAGCGACCGCGTCAGGCCATCGGTGGTGTCCGTCAGCTTGGCGATGCGGGTGTCGAGCAGGCTGGCGAAGGCCTCGCCCGACGTCGACAGCCGGTCGGTGATCGATTCGAGCCGGCCTTCCACCGAATCGAAGATCGACATCGAGCTCCCGTTGATCCTGTCGATCAGCGTGTCGCCGGATTCGTTGATCGTCATCGACAGCTTGGTCGAGGCGTTGAGAATGCTGTCGCGAATGATATCGCTGGCGGCGTTGATCTCGTCCTTCAGCGTCTCGTGGGCACCGGTGATCGAGGCGCGCACACGCTCGGCATGGGTGACGACCGCTTCGCGCTCGCTGCCCAGCCCGTCGACCAGCGAGCGGATGCGGGACTCGTTCTCCGAATAGGAGCGCTCGATCTGGTTCACCTCGCTGTGAACCAGCGTTTCGAGCTCGACGGCGCGCGCAAGCGTGCGTTCGATGCCTTCGCCCATGGCCGCCACCTCGCGGCGAACCGCTTGGCCGATCATCATGACGCGATCCTGGGCAAGATTTTCCGGCTCGGCCAGACGGAAGGCCACCTCGGTCATCGACTGCGCGGCAAGGCGCATCTCCTGAGCGCGGCGAATCATCACTGCGAATGCCCAGAACAGGATGACGGGCACGATTGCCGCGACCGCCAGGCCGATCAGCTCGGGACGGGCGAAAAACTGATCGAAGGTGCGGATGTTCCAGATGCCAGGTCCGAACAACAGGTTCGCGAGGCCACCGGCGCCGGCGATCCAGGCCAGCGAAACAAAAGCCACGACCCAATAGATCGTGTTCGAGGCGCGCCGGTTGAGGGTGTGCAGGAGCGTCTTATAGTCTTTTTGACGATCGTCGTTGGCCGGCGAGAAAGCTGGCGGCTGCGAGCCATTGCGCGTTGCGACAGGACGCAACTCAGCCGGCTTGGCTTTTGGCGCGGGATTTAGGTTCTGGCTTTGATTGGCGGCGGGTGCTGCATTCTGGGCCTGGTCGGGGGCAGGCGCCTCGTTCTGGCTGCGGCCTTCGCGCGCCAGTTCGTCGGCGGCTTGCGATATCTGCGCTTCCAGATCTTCCATGGATGCCGCGATGTCGAAGTCGCCGCCGGCATCGCCGCTCAGATCGATATCAAGTGCCTTTTCGAGTTCCCTGGCTACGTCGCTGTCGAGCGTTTTTGTCGTCGTTGGTTTCTTCGCCATGCCTTCGCTACCCTGTACAAGCTGCCGCGGGACTTATGGTTGTGCTTATTGATTCTGCCTAGCGTGTCCCGCGCAGGAGGCTGAAAATGGACCTGTCGTATCGTAATGACACAGCGGGGTAAAGAAAACATGCATTCCGTCCGATACGTAAAACTTTAAATATAAGGTTAACACAGCCGTGATTCCGGCGCCGTTATCGCGACATTTTTCCGGGTCAATCATTAACCCGTTGTCCACCGGATACGCCTATTTTTTGCGGCGGTCGAAGAACGGAGTCTCAAAGTGATACGTGGCGAAAACGGCATTGCCTTCTCGATGCCCGGCGGTGACGTGTCAGGGACAGCTGGGGCGCGGCCGATCGATCTGGCGCATCTTGCGCGCCAGACGATGGGCGATCGGAGCCTCGAGCAAGAGGTGCTGGCACTGTTCGTGCAGCAGGCGCTATCGGTGCGCGACAAGATCGTCGATGCGGATGTCAGGCAGCGGCTGCTACTGGCGCACGGGCTCAAAGGCTCGGCGCGCGGGGTCGGCGCCTTCGCCATTGCCGATTGCGCCAGTGCGATCGAATGCCGGCCCGACGACGCCAGCACGCTGAAGCGCCTTGGCTCACTGATCGAAGAAGTGCGCGACTTCGTCGCCGCCATCAGCCGATAGAACTTATTCCCAAAACGCCACGCAGCGGCGCTTTCGCGCCGCAGTTGACTTGTCTGGCAGAGTGATTATGTCGGCTCAGACTCCCTTCAGGTGACAAATGACCAAGCTGACCTTCATCGCCCATGACGGCACGCATTTTGACGTGGATGCCGAAAACGGCTCGACCGTCATGGAAAATGCGATCCGCAATGCGGTGCCGGGAATAGAAGCGGAATGCGGCGGCGCCTGCGCCTGCGCGACCTGCCATGTCTATGTCGACGAAGCCTGGACGGCGGAGGTCGGCGAGCCGGAAGCCATGGAAGAAGACATGCTGGACTTCGCCTACGACGTCCAGCCGAATTCGCGGCTGTCATGCCAGATCAAGGTGCGCGACGCCCTCGATGGGCTGGTCGTGCGCGTGCCGGCCCGCCAAGGCTGAAGCCGATTTTTGCCGCTGCCGCTTGGCAGCGGACCAATGGTCATGCAGTGTCGCGCCGTTTTCCCATAAAGGCGCATGCTTCATGACCGCTATCACCAAGACGGACGTACTCATTGTCGGGGCAGGGCCTGTCGGCCTGTTTGCCGTATTCGAGCTCGGCCTCTTCGACATGAAGTGCCATCTGATCGACATACTCGACCGGCCCGGCGGGCAGTGCGCCGAACTCTACCCGGAAAAGCCGATCTACGACATTCCGGGTTGGCCCTCGATCTCGGCGCAAGGTCTGGTCGACAAGCTGCTTGAGCAGATCGCGCCGTTCAAGCCCGAATTCACCTATAACCGCATGGTTTCGAGCCTGGAAAGGCTGGAGGACGGCAGCTTCCGCGTCACTGCCGACGAAAACGAGGTGTTCGAAGCCAAAATTGTGGTGATTGCCGCCGGCGGCGGCTCTTTCCAGCCGAAGCGGCCGCCGATTCCAGGCATCGAACCCTATGAAGGCAAGAGCGTGTTCTACTCGGTGCGCCGGATGGAGGACTTTCGCGGCCATGACCTCGTCATCGTCGGCGGCGGCGATTCGGCGCTCGACTGGACGCTGAACCTGCAGCCGGTGGCCAAGAGCGTGACGCTGGTGCATCGGCGGCCCGAATTCCGGGCAGCGCCCGACAGCGTCAACAAGATGTATGCCATGCAAGAGATGAAGCAGCTGGAATTCCAAGTCGGACAGGTGACGGGCCTGACCGGCAGCGACGGCCAGCTAGCCTCCGCCACGATCAAGGGGCCGCAGGGCGATGTCGAAGTGCCGTGCACGCGGATGCTGCCATTTTTCGGCCTGACGATGAAGCTCGGCCCAATCGCCGAATGGGGCCTCAATCTCCACGAAAACCTGATCCCGGTCGACACCGAAAAATTCCAGACGTCGGTGCCCGGCATCTTCGCCGTCGGCGACATCAACTGGTACCCCGGCAAGCTGAAGCTGATCCTGTCGGGCTTCCATGAGGTCGCTCTAATGGCACAGGCAGCCAAGCGCATCATCAGCCCCGGCGAGCGCATCGTGTTCCAGTATACGACTTCGTCGACCAGCCTGCAGAAGAAGCTCGGCGTGGTCGACTGAAGCTCGCCGGATTTCACCAGGCCGGTCTACTCCGCCAGGGCTGGGGCCGAAGCCTCGGCATGGCCGCGAAGCGTTTTCTCCGGCATCAGCCAGAGCGTGATGAACGACAGCAGCAAGGTCGCGGCGGCGGCAAGAAAGATCATCACGAACGGCGTGGCTGAGGCGATATGGCCGGCCGTCTGCGTGCCTTCGCTGGCCAGCGGCAGCCCGTAACCAAGGGCGACGGCACCAAGCATGGCGACGCCAAGCGCACTACCCAGCGAGCGGAGGAAGGTGAGAACGCCGGTCGCCACGCCAAGGTGCATGCGATCGACGGCGTTCTGGACCGAGACAGTGGCAACCGGAAAGGTCGTGCCTGTGCCCAGGCCTATGCAGGTCGTCAACACCTCGACAAGCAATAGCGAGGCATGCCCGGCGACCAGGCTGAGCACGCCGAGGCACAGGATCGAGAAAACAGTTCCGACCATGGCAATGCGCTTGTAGTGGAAAAAGCGTGGGATCATTCGCGCGCTGAATGTCGCACCGGCCACCGTGCCGAGCATCAGCCCAAGCAACGCGGTGCCAGATTCGCTGACTGACAGGCCGACGACCGATTGCAGGTAGACCGGCAGATAGACCGACAAGCCGACATTGGCGGCCTGCAGCAGGAACATCGACAACGTGCCGGCGAGAACGATCGGATTGCCGAGCACTTCCAGCGAGATCAGCGGTTCGGCCGCGCGCATCAGCCGCAGCGCGAACGCGCTCCAGAACACCGCTGAGCAGGCGAGCAGTCCAAGGATTTCACGCGACAGCCACGGATACTCGCTGCCGCCCCAGTTCAAGGCAAGCAGCAGCAGCGAGGTGGCCGCGACCAGAAGCAGCGCGCCGAGGCCGTCGATGCGGTGATGTTTTGCAGCGATCGGCAGCTTCTTGAGCGGATTGTTAATGATCGCCATCGCCAGCAGGCCGAGCGGAATGTTGATCCAGAAGATCAGCGACCAATGCAGATGTTCGGCGAAGGTGCCGCCGAGCAGCGGCCCGGCGATGCTGGCGACGGCCCAGGTGCCCGAAATCCAGGCGGCGTAGCGAGCCCGCTCGCGCGGCGGCACGAGGTCGCCGATCACGGTCTGCGTCAGGGCGAAGAGCCCGCCGCCGCCGGCGCCCTGGATCGCCCGGCCGACAACCAGGACCAGCATGTTGGGGGCCGTGGCGCTGACCAGCGACCCGGCGAGAAAGATCAGGATTGCCGCATAGACGGTCGGCCGGCGGCCATAGATATCGGAGATCTTGCCGTAGAGCGGCGCCACTGCGGTCGCGGTCAGAAGATAGCCGGTTACGATCCACGGCAGATATTCGGCATGCCCGAGCAGACGTGCCATCGTCGGCATCGCCGGCGCGACGATGGTCTGGTCGAGCGCCGCCAGCAGCATTGACAAAAGCACGCCGCCGATGATGGCGTTTTTCTCGGTTTCGGTCAGCGGCGTGCTGGTTTCCACCATCGCTTGCTTGTCGATAGCCTGGTCCATATCCGTTCATCCATTATGCCTGCGTGCACTTCCGCGACGGGCTGGGAAGCATCTAGTACGCCGATTGGCGTTTGCCGGAGGCTGATCCCTGCGAACCTGGCATATGTCGTTCGCTATAGGCCGATTTCGACAGCGGCTCGAAAGTTTTTCGAAGCTGGCACTATGCTTCGCCAAATTGGCTTTGTTCCAAATTTGGCTTTGTCCGACGCGGAGTTCAGCCGGGAGCGAGCCGTCCATTCTCAATGCGCTCGATGCGATAGTGCAAAAGCCGCAGGATGCGGCTTTGGAAATTGACGCTTTCCACACGATCGAAGCGCATCTGGTCCTGGTCGTGCTTGGCAAGCATGGCCGCTGTAATTTTCGCGGCCTTGGCCTTGGCCAATTCGCAGGTCTTTTCAGGGTAGCTCGCCTTCAAGGCGTCTTCTAGTTCGCGGCCATGGTTCTTGGCAATCTCGACGTGGCGTTCCTCATGGCGCTTGATGTCGGCGGACAAAGTCTCCCAGAACAGCTTGACGCCTGCATCGGCTTTGCGCGGGCGGCGCCACTCGGGAAGGATAACCTTGACCTTGACGGTAACGGCAGCGTCGGCAATCCAGCACGAGCCCGGCTTTTGCGCATAACTGACGCGGGTGGTGAACGCCATCTGGGTGGCGCCGGGATGCCGCGACCCGGTGCTTTTCACCTGAGGCCCGAGTTTCGACAGCTGGGTCCCGATGTCGTCGAGCGTCCTGCCGCCGATCGGGAAATAACTATATGTCTTGACGAGAGTCGTAGCGCCGGCCGGGAATGCGGTCAGAGCGAGCATCAGGGCGCAGAGGAGGGATCGTTTCATCGTGTTGCCTCTTTGCCCACCTTGCTTTACCGCCGTCTCCGGCGCAACGGAATTGATCCCCGGTCATGACGTGGGATCGAACATGGTTGATGGGCAATGATGACAGGGCGATGGCAGCTGGCGCATGGGCGCCATCTTGACCTTGGCGGCAAGGCCATCGTCGTCGGCATCCTCAACGTCACGCCGGACAGTTTTTCCGACGGCGGGCTGTTCGATGCCCCGGAAAAAGCGGTGGACCAGGCGCGCCGTATGGTGGAGGAGGGAGCCTCCGTCATCGACATCGGCGGAGAATCGACGCGTCCCGGTGCCTCTCCGGTGTCTGCAAAGGAAGAGCAGGCCCGCATAGTGCCCATCATCGAGGCGCTCGCGACGTCTGGCGGAACGCTGATCTCGGTCGATACCTATCGCCAGGATACGGCGCGGCTTGCCGTCCAAGCCGGTGCACATATCGTCAACGACGTCTGGGGCCTGCAGCGCGAGCCGGGCATTGCCAGCGTCGCTGCCGAAACCGGCGCCGGCCTTGTCATCATGCACACGGGACGGGACCGGCAGAAACTGCCCGACGTGATTGCCGATCAGCTCTTCTTCCTCAGGAAGTCGCTGGAAATCGCGCAACGGAGCGGTGTTGCCGACGACCACATCGTGCTCGATCCGGGCTTCGGCTTCGCCAAGGAGACAGCCGCGGAAAACCTTGACCTGATGGCACGGTTTTCCGAGCTTCGTGCGCTGGGCTTTCCGCTGATGGCCGGCACATCGCGAAAGCGCTTTATCGGCACCGTCACCGGCCGCGACGCAGCGGCAAGGGGCGCCGGAACCGCCGCCACAAGCGTCATCCTGAGGCTCAAAGGCGCGCATCTTTTTCGCGTCCACGATGTCGCAATCAACGTGGATGCGTTGGCTATTGCCGATGCTATGCTCGCACGTGAGATCGGGGAAAGCTGAGCCATGTATGTCATCCGCATGAAGAACTGCGCCTTCTTCGCCCGGCACGGTGTGCTGGACGAAGAGGAGACGCTCGGCCAGCGCTTTTATGTCGATGCGGCGCTCACGGTAGACCCCGGGCGGGCGCTGGTCGACGATTCTATCGAGGACACCGTCAATTACGGCATCGCCTTTGCGGTCATCGAAAAGATCATTACCGGCGAGCGGCGCTTTCTGATCGAAGCGCTGGCGCTCGAAGTGGCGAGGGCGCTGACGGCGCGGTTTCCGCAGATCAAAAAGGCCGAGATCACCGTGCGCAAGCCGAACGCCCCGGTGCCGGGTGTGCTCGATCATGTCGAGGTGACCGTTGTCTGGCCAGAATAGTAACAACAACACCGTCTATCTCAGCCTTGGCGGCAATCTCGGTGATCCGGCGAAGTCGATGGCTGCGGCACTGGGCATTCTGGATGCCGACGAGAGCACGCGCGTCGTTGCCGTTTCGTCGCTCTACCGAACGCCGCCCTGGGGCAAGCTCGATCAGCCGGATTTCCTCAATGCGGCGGCCGAGATCTCGACCGCGCTTGCGCCGCGGGCTTTGCTCGACCTTTGCCTCGACGCCGAGCGAAAACTGAAGCGGGTGCGGGAGGAGCGCTGGGGTCCGCGCCTGATCGACATCGACATTCTGGTGTTCGGTGACCGCATCATCCACGAGACCGGACTGGAGGTGCCGCATCCGCGCATGCTGGAGCGCGCCTTCGTGCTGGCACCGCTGGCAGAAATTGCACCGAAGCTTGTGGTCGACGGCAAGAGCGTGTCGGAGCGACTGGCCGCCGTTGACACGTCGGGTATTGAACGGCTGCCGTCAGGCCGGAAATGGTGGAAGACCTGACGCTGCCGCCATCGGTGGCCGAAAATCAGCCGGAAAACCCACCACCGTCGAGGAACATTTGTTCGTCCGGTGTCGTCTCCCGGCCAAGCATCCTGTTTCGGTGTGGAAAGCGGCCGAAGCGCTGGATGATGTCGCGGTGTTCTACCGCATATTTCAGATAGGACGGGGCTTTGGCGGCGGTAAGCTCCATCGATTTGAGCTGATCGGCGAGATCCTCCGAATGCTCATAGGGCAGATAAAGAAAGACGCGGAGCTCTTCGTCGAGCGCCAAGTCATGGCCGGCAGCGATCGCCTTCTCGGCAAAATGCCGCGCCAGCGGGTCCGTGGCGTACATGTGGCCAGTGCCGCGAAAGCAGTTTCGCGGAAACTGGTCGAGCAGGATCATCAGTGCCAGCGACCCTTCGGCGTGTTCGGACCAGCCGTCGCATTCGCGGCGGGCGGCGGCGAAGTGCAGATCGAGAAACCGGGTGCGGAAGTCGGCATCAAAAGCGTCGTTCTTCTCGAACCATGCGTCCTCCCCGGCGTGGCGCCAGAATCTGGTGACGGAGCGCGCGCGTTCGTCCAGTTCATCCATCATTCGCATCTTCCCAAGGATTAATCGGCCGGCTCGGATTTCTGCAGCACGCCGGCGGTTTCCTCATTGAGCGCCTGACCCGCGCGGCGTGGTGTGCTGAGCGGCGTCGGGATGGGGGTGCCAATATTGCCTTTGAGGAAGCGCCGTCCGGCGCGGATGCCTTCGGCCTGTTGAAGCTCGAAACGGGCAGCGTCGCGGCGGCGGACGTCCTCGACTACCTCGGCGACCTCTTCCGGGTCGACGCCGAGGGCTTCCAGCGTCGAGCCGCCGAAGACAAGCGCCGATTCGAACGTCTCGCGGAGCTGATAGTCAACGCCGGCACGAATGAGCTGCAACGCGGTGCCGCGGTCGAACGCCCGTGCCAGCACTGTCAGCAAGGGAAACTCCGCCTTGATCAGTTCCGCGATGCGCACGGCGGCATCGGGCTTGTCAACGCAGATCAGCACGGCGCGTGCCCGCCCGGCTCCCGCGGCTCGCAGGATGTCCAGCCGCGTGCCGTCGCCGTAATAGACCTTGAAGCCGAAATCGGCCGCTGCTTGGATCATTTCGACCTCGTTGTCGATGATCGACACGTCGATGCCGCGCAACAAAAGCGGCTGGCTGGCGATCTGGCCGAACCGGCCAAAGCCTATGATCAGCACGCTGCCGGTCAGGCCGTTGGCGACATCGACGCCTTCAAGCGACTGCTCGTCGCGCGGCGTCAGATACCGCAGTGCAATGATCGCCAACGGCGTCAGCACCATGGAAATGATGACAATGGCGGTCAGCATCGCATTGGCTTGGCCGTCGATAATGCCCACCGCAGCCGCCGCGGAATAGAGGACGAAGGCGAATTCGCCGCCTTGCGCCATGAAGACGGCGCGCTCGAGCGCTTCCCGATGGTCGGTTTTGAGGACGCGGGCAACGATATAGATGCCGATCGCCTTCATCACCATGTAGGCGACGACATAGATGGCAATGAGCTGCCAGTTGACGACGACGACATGCAGGTCGAGCGACATGCCGACGGCGAGGAAGAACAGCCCGAGCAGAATGCCGCGGAACGGTTCGATGTCGGCCTCCAGCTGGTGGCGGAAGGTCGATTCCGACAAAAGCACGCCGGCCAGGAAGGCGCCCATGGCCATCGACAGGCCGGAAAGCTGCATGGCGAGCGCTGACCCGAGAACGACCAGAAGGGCAGCTGCGGTCATCACCTCACGGGCGCGCGCATCCGCCAGGATACGGAAGAACGGATTGAGCAGATAGCGCCCGGCAACCACCAGCCCGACGATCGCGGCAAGGCCGATGCCGACCTCCGTCAACCTATCCGACAGGCTCATATCGGCGCCGCCCGGCGCGAGGAAGGCGATCAGCGCCAGCAGCGGCACGATGGCCAGATCTTCCAAAAGCAGGACCGAGACGATGCGCTGGCCCTTGGGCGTTGCCAGGTCGCCGCGTTCTTCCAGCAATTGCATGACGATTGCCGTCGAGGTGAGTACGAAACCGGCGCCAGCGACGAAGGATTGCGCGATCGGGAAACCTCCCGCCAGGCCGACGCCGGTCAGCAGAACCGCGCAGACGCCGACCTGCAGCGCACCAAGCCCGAAAATCTCGCGGCGCAGGCCCCATAGGCGTGACGGCTGCATCTCCAGCCCGATGATGAACAGGAACATGACGACGCCGAGTTCGGCGACATGAAGAATGGCTTCCGATTCGGAAAAGACGCGCAGCCCGAATGGGCCGATCACGACGCCGGCCGCCAAATAGCCGAGGATGGAGCCAAGTCCCATGCGCCTGAAGATCGGCACCGCAACGACGCCGGCGGCAAGCAGCGCCACCACCTGGATCAGATCGCTGTTCGATGCCTCTGCCGCCATGCCTGCCCTTCCGCTCTCCTGGGAGTCAAGCGGCCAAGATAGGGGCTTCGGAGCGGATCGAACAGTGTGAATCCGGCGCATTGTGCAGGCGATATTGCAGGCGCACTGCACAGGATAATGGCCTTCCAGGCGTTGCTTGTTTTCGCTATCCGGCGCTAAGGACGCCCGGCTTCGGCCAGTGGAGGGTGAGCGACGATCAAGTCACGGCCCTTTTTGAGGAGATGACTGACATGAAGAAGTTTTTGCTGGTTGCCGTTGGCATCGCGGCACTTGCCGGCTCTGCCTGTTCGAAGGCGCCGGAGTGCACGACCGAGATGCTGACCAAGAAGGCTCAGGACATGACTGCGGCACTTCAGGCTGCTATCACCAAGGATCCGGCCAAGGCAGCCGACCTCACAGCCAAGGTCCAGGCGGTCACAACCAAGTATCAGGGCGGCACGACAGCAGCCGAGGCCTGCAAGGCCTATGACGAGTTGATTGCAGCGATCAAGGGCTGAGCACCCATCTGCATGTCAAGGAGGGCGGCGGCGTTTGGTTGCCGCCTTTTCACGCCGAAAGCTCAGTTCGGAGTTATGGAGCCGACCTCGACTGCATCGATCCGCTTCAACTTCATGCCGATGACCGGGACCAGCTGCTGGTCGACGCGCACGGCAACGGTCACCGTCATCGAATTGTCGTCGGGGACAAGCGCCTGCATCACGCCGCGCAACTGATTGCGATTAATGGTGAAAACCACCTTGTGCGCATCGATGACATTGCCACCGATAATGTCGAGGCCGGAGCCAGCGGCCCCGCCCATGAAGCTGCCCTTGTAGCCCTGCCGGCCCTTGTGTTCGATCGTTGCCGACATCTGCTGGGTGAACATACCGACCCGGCAGCCGCCGTCGAGCGACATGCCGACCTTGCCGTCAGGCGTCGAGCCAATGAAGCTGCAGGTGAATTTCGTGCCCTTGTATTTGCCGGCAACGATTTCTCCGGGGCCGACCCATTTGCCCTCGACCGATCGAAAGAACTGCTTGTCCGGTTCTGCCGCCGAAGCCTTTCCGGCAATGCCGATGGTTGCGACAAGGGCGAGCGCCACGGGCAGCACGCTGGACAAAATAACGCTTTTCATCGACGACACCCGGCAACAAAGAGACTGGTTTGGACGCTTCCGACCATGAACAAGATTGGTTAATGCTTTGTCACCCCAAGGCGATAGTCACGTCTCGGAAGCGGATGTTTCTTTTTCTTTCTTTGCCGCAAAGGAGGTCAGCGCGGAAAGGAAATCGCCCAATCCTGGACGCCTGACGGCGTTAAAGGGCAGGGGCCTTGCCGTTTCCATCGCTGCAATGCCGATGCGCGCCGTCATCATGCCGTTGACGACGCCTTCGCCGAGCTTGGCCGAGAGCCGAGCCGCAAGGCCATGGCCGACGATCTGCTGGACGAAACTGTCGCCGACGGCGATCGACCCAGTGACCGCGAGATGGGCGAGAACGCTGCGCGCCAGGCGAAAAAAGCCAAGCGTGCCGGGGCGGCCGCCATAGAGCTCCGACAGACGGCGAATCAGCCGGCCGGCTTCGAACACGACATAAGCGACGTCGACCAGCGCGCGCGGACTGACCGCGGTCACCAGGGACACGCGCTTCGCCGCTTCGAGGATCATCATCTTGGCGCGGGCATCGAGCGGGCCGAGGATCTCGGTCTCGGCCAGCCGCACCAGATTGCCGCCATCGATGATCTCGCCGCGCAATTCGGCCAGCGAGCGCCTGCCGGCCGCGGTTTCGGGCTTGGCCGCGACAAATGCCGACAACTCGTCGACCACGGCGCGGGCGGCCTTCGGATCATCGCGGGCAATCGCATCGAGCGCCCGCTTCTGCAACTTTTCGACCTCGGCGAGGCGAGCAATCGCCACGAATTCGCGGATAAGGATGACCACAAGCGCCAGGATGGCGATCAATGCCATTCCGGCCGCCAGCCAGCCCAGCCACTCGGCGCGCTCGAACAGGTCGCGAATCAGCTGGTCGGTCCAGAGGCCAAGGGCGAGCGAAACCAGAACGCCCAGCGCGCCGAAGAACAGGCTGCCAAGCAGCGAACGTTTTCGCGGCGCAATCGCCGGCGGCGGTTCGGCAGCGACGACATCAGGCTCGTCGAAGACGTCGATCTCCGCCGGTGTGACCACGGCAAGATCCGCCTTCACGTTACGCGGCTTTCGCGCCGGCGCGGCCTCGGCCCCGGAATGGCGAGCCGTCGGATCTACCTTCGGCTGGGGCTCCGGCTCGATGCGAAAGGCCGCCGGTCTGCGGGGCGCGCTCATGCGAGATGATCTCCGATCAGGAACTGCACCGCGCGGTCGAGCCTGATATGCGGCAGCGACAGCGTCACGCCCTCGGCCGTGCGCTCGAGTTTCGGCGGGCGAAAGCGCACGAAGCGGATCGCCGGGTCGTCATCGTTCTGCTGGTGCTTCGATTCGAAACCATCGAACACCGCATCAACTTTCTCCGGCAAATCACCGGGAAATATGGCTGTTTCGGTCTTTCCGTCAAAGGTTTCGCCATTGATTTTTTCGCCACGCAATGGCGTGCCGATAATGACCGGCAAAGTCTCACGGCCCTGCTTGACCGTGCCTTCCCGAGTCGCGCGCATGGCCGCCATGGCGACGACGTCGACGTCGGCACCAGTGAAATTCGCCCGCGCCACGGCGCGGTCGGCAAGCCGCCGCACGATCGCCTGCAGCCGGTCGTGGCTTTCGTGGTGCAGATGGTCGGCCTTGGTCGCGGCCACCAATATGCGGTCGATGCGTCTTGAAAACAGGTCGGTCAGGAAGTTGCCCCGGCCGGGCCGGAAACAGGACAGGATTTCGGTGACCGCGCGTTCCAGATCGGCCATCGCACCGGGGCCGGCGTTCAATGCCTGTAAGGCGTCGATGAGCACGATCTGCCGGTCGAGGCGCGTGATGTGTTCGCGAAAGAACGGTTTGACGACATACGTCTTGTAAGCCTCGTAGCGCCGCTCCATCATCGCCTGCAGCGATCCGGAGCGGGCGCGCCCGAGGCCGAGTTTCGGCAGCGGCGCAAAGGTCAGCGCCGGCGATCCTTCAAGATCGCCGGGCATCAGGAAGCGGCCGGGCGGTAGGGTCGAAAGCGCCCGCTCGTCAAGCTTGCAGGCCTTGAGGTAGGCGGCGAAGCTCTCGGCGAGACGGCGCGCCGTCATCTCGTCGGCGTCGGCGTTGGGGTCGACGGAGGCAGAGAGCGCCTGCCATTCCCGCGAAAGATCGACACGCACCGGCAACACGGCCATCTCGAAGGCCTCACGCGAAAAATCGGCGTAGGACTTGCCGAGCAGCGGCAGGTCGAGCAGCCATTCGCCGGGATAATCGACGACGTCGACGGACAATTTGCCGGCGGAAAACATGCGGCTCCAACCGGAGGCCGATTCGTATTCGATGGTGAGCCTCAGTTCGGAAATCGCACGCGTCGAGTCCGGCCAGACACGGTCGTCGACAAGAGCCGCGATGTGATCCTCGTACTGGAAGCGTGGTACGGCGTCGTCCGGCTGCTCTTCGAGAAAGGCCCTGGCGATGCGCCCCGATTTTTGTGCCTCAAACAGCGGCAAGCGTCCGCCATGGACCAGATTGTGCACAAGGGCCGAGATGAACACCGTCTTGCCGGCGCGGGACAGCCCGGTCACGCCAAGACGCAGCGACGGAGCGAAAAGCCCGGCAGCGCGGCCTGACAACGTATCCAAGGCGATCTTCGCCTCGTCGGTGAAAGTCGTCAGCGATGATGCCAAAATCTGTTCTCGCGGGGCCGGTCAGCCACCGATATAGGCTTTGAGGCGCGGCTTTGAAATGGCCTCAGATATCGGCAGGCGTCAGGAAGGCTTCGAGATAGCCGGCGCCAGGCGCAGCCTCCGCAAGACTGCCGTTGAACCGGACCACCGCAAGTGCGGAGGTCGGGAAGCCGTGGTTCAGCATGGCCCGCGCGGTCTCGTTGCCGTCGCCTGAGAGCGCCATGGCGAGATCCTCAATCATCGGATTGTGGCCAATGACGAGCAGGGCGTCCAGCCCGCCATTCTGCCGGACGGCAGCGAGGTACGCGGCGGCATCGTCGTTGTAGAGCGCGTCAAAGAACAGCACCCGGCCCGTGTCCGTATGGCCAGCTAAGCTTTCCAGCGTCTGGCGGGCACGCCTGGCGCTTGAGCACAGGGTGAGGCCCGGTACGTATTTGCGAGAACGCATCAGCACGCCCATCGCTTCGGCATCGGCGAAGCCAGATGTATAGAGCGGGCGGTCGAAGTCGGCGACGCCGGGCAGCGCCCAGCCGGCCTTCGCATGCCTCAGCAGGTAAAGTCTGGTCACCGGATCCCCGTTGTGCCGGGCACCGAACCCGTCAATACGCCGCAGGATTTGCCATCAGAAGAGCTCCGTGCGCAATGGCAAGCGTCCTTCAAGCATAGCGAATCATGTATGAATTCGGTCGTATTCTTCGCAAAAAGGGCATCGCGGATGCCGTTTGTCCGGGACTAACAATTGCGTGAAACAGTCGTCGATTGACCTTGTGCAGTTTTCGGTCCGCGAATATATAGGCGCCAAATTTGGGGTTTGTTGGGTGAGTCGAATGAACGACATCGTTACCGCCGATTACGTACCCTCCGAAGACGAGCCGTTCATGAACGAGCGGCAGAAATCCTACTTTCGCCTGAAGCTCGTCACCTGGAAGAACGACATCTTGCGCGAAGCGCGCGAAACTCTCGAAATCCTGCAGCAGGAAAACGCCAACCATCCCGATCTCGCCGATCGGGCTTCCTCAGAAACCGACCGCGCCATCGAACTTCGCGCCCGCGATCGCCAGCGAAAACTCATCTCGAAGATCGATTCCGCCCTCCAGCGCCTTGACGAAGGCACCTACGGCTATTGCGAGGAAACAGGCGAGCCGATCGCGCTGAAGCGGCTCGACGCGCGCCCGATCGCGACCTTGTCGATCGAGGCACAGGAGCGCCATGAGCGGCGCGAGAAGGTGTACCGCGACGACTGAGTCGGCGGGAAAAACAGAGCGGCATCGGTAAAGCGTTCAAAATGGCCGGTTTTCCGGCCATTTTCATTGGCCGTTCGCTATCAGCCTATCTTTTCTGATTGGACAACTCGCCGAGGAGCTTCGTCATCTCGTCGTCGAGAGAGGGCGATGCCTTCGCCACTGGCTTGCTCGGCGTTTGGCTGAAGCGTGGCTCGTCGAGGGAAACCTCCAGCTCCTTCATCAGCGCATCGTCGATCGACTCGTGCTGTGCCGGCGGCTCGTATCTTGCCGGGGAGTCCTGTCTTGCCGGCGGCGGCGTATGCCGTGAAGCATTGGCGTTGACGGATCCATAATTTGGCAACGGTGTGACGTTCGATGCCGGTTTCGGCGCCGGTGCCGGCATTGTTGCCGGCATTGTCGCCGTCTGGCGGGCTCGGACAGGGGTTGCGGCTACGCTTGCCGCCTGCGGCGGCGCTTGCCTCACCGGCGCGGCTGTGGTCTGAGCCGATCTTGCTGCCGGCTGGTGGCTGTTATCTCCGGTCAATGCCGGGCGGCGCAGCGCCGAGAGCCTGATGTCGCGCTCGACGACGACGTCGGTCGGACCACCGATCAAGAGCAGGTGCTCGATATCGTCGCGGCGCACCAGCACCAGCCGCCGGTGACTGTCGACCGCTGTGGCATCCATGACCGCCAGCCGCGTCTTGCGGTTCCTGCCGCCGGCGACGAATGTTCCGAAGGTCAGGCTGCGGACCAGCCTGATGATGAGAAGAATGATGAGCAGAAGGACAAGTACTGCAAACGTCCACAGGATTGCCGCGGCATAACCAGGACCCGCCACGCCATCCAGCCATTGCAGCATTGGTTCCCCCAAAATCAGCTTTCGAAGAGAGGCGACACTAGACTGTTGCGGCAGGCCACCGCAAGTTGCCTTTCACGCTTCGTGAACAGCTTGAAACACCGGAAGCGGAACGGCGTCTTTTTAGCGGACATTTGCCGCCGGGCCTTTTCCCGACCCTGAGAATATGATTCAACCGACACCGGAATTCACGAGCAGGGGGAACATGGCCAAGGAAGCGCGCGGCGATTTCTATCCGGTACCTATCGTCGACCAGAACACGCGACCGGGAGCGGTCACCCGGCTCATCGTCTTCATCGTCGTCCTGACGGGGGCAGCGATCGTCTTCGGCCTTTTCCGCGAGCGACTTGGCGACCCATTCCTGCTCGGCATGCTTGGCGTGTTGGGGATGATCGGCGTCGGCTTTCTGTTCGCCACTGCGATCGGCTTCGTGCACGTCACGCCGCGCTCGACAAGCGACGAACTGTCGAAAGCTTTCGTCGATTCGATGTCGCAAGGCCTCCTGGTCACCGATACCAAAGGCCGGATCATCTACGCCAACCGGACCTATGCCGACATGACGGGTGCCGAGTCGGCCGCCGACCTCAAGACGGTCGAAGGTTTGCTTTCAGACGTTCCCGAGGCCTCGGTGACCATATACCGGCTGGCGTCAGGCCTGCGCGACGGCCAGCCGGGCGACGGCGAGTTTCGGCTCGCGCAGTCCATTCGGCCAGGCGCCGAACCGGGCGCGCGCTGGTACCGCGTCCGGGCCCGCGCGTTCAGCGTTCCAGGCCAGCGGCTGCCCATGCTTGCTTGGCAGCTTGCTGATATCTCGCAGGAACGGGCCGAGCAGGAGCGGTTCTTTCTCGACCTGCAAAAGGCCATCGATCACCTCGACCACGCGCCGGCCGGTTTCTTTTCGGCCGACCAGGAAGGCCGCGTCACCTATATCAACGCGACCCTTGCGGAGTGGCTGGGCATCGACCTGGCCAGCTTCACCCCCGGCGCCATCACGCTGCCGGAGATCGTCGCCGGCGACGGCATGGCGCTGGTCCGTTCGGTCAAGGCCGACGCGGGTACCACGCGCAATGCCGTTATCGATCTCGATCTGACGACGATGACCGGGGAGGCGTTGCCGGTGCGCTTCATGCATCGTGTTTCGGCCAGCCGAGAGGGGCTCAACGGCCCGACTCGCACCATCGTGCTCAACCGGACGCAAGGCGAGGACGCTTCGGCCGACCTTCGCGCCTCGGAAATACGCTTCACGCGATTCTTCAACTCGACGCCGATGGCGATTGCCGGCGTCGACCATGCCGGTCGCATCCTGCGCACCAATGCGCCGTTCCTGTCGCTATTTTCCTCGGTCGTCGACCGCGACGCGGTCGATCGGCGTGTGCGGCTGGATACGGTGATCCACGAGCGCGACCGGCCGGCCTTCGCCGCGGCGTTCGAAAAGGCACGCCAGCAACAGGCTGATATCGAGCCGATCGATACGGTGCTGCCCGGCAATGAGGAACGACACATACGCTTCTACGTCAATGCGGTCGCAGACGGCACCGGCGGCGAGGGCGCCGAGGAATCGGCCATCGTCTATGCCGTCGAGACCACCGAGCAAAAGGCCCTCGAGGGCCAGATGGCGCAGAGCCAGAAGATGCAGGCGGTCGGCCAGCTCGCCGGCGGCATCGCGCATGATTTCAACAATGTGCTGACCGCCATCATCATGGCCTCAGACCTGCTTTTGACCAACCACCGGCCGTCCGATCCGTCGTTCCCGGACATCATGAACATCAAGCAGAATGCCAACCGGGCGGCCTCGCTGGTGCGGCAGTTGCTGGCCTTCTCGCGCAAGCAGACGCTGCGACCGGAGGTGCTCAACCTGACCGACGTGCTCGCCGACCTAAGGATGCTGCTTGCCCGTCTGGTCGGCAACGATATCAAGCTCAAGATCGACCATGGCCGCGACCTGTGGCCGGTCAGGGTCGATATCGGGCAGTTCGAGCAAGTGGTGGTCAATCTGGCGGTCAATGCGCGCGATGCGATGCCGGCCGGCGGCGACCTCACCGTTCGCACCCGCAACGTCAGCGCCGGGGAATGCAAGACCTTTTCCTATCGCGAACTTACTCCGGCCGACTATGTGCTGGTCGAGGTCGAGGACAGCGGCAGCGGTATCGCGCCTGATGTGCTGAAAAAGATCTTTGAGCCCTTCTTCACGACAAAGGAGGTTGGCAAGGGAACGGGCCTCGGCCTGTCCATGGTCTATGGCATCATCAAGCAGACAGGCGGCTTCATCTTCTGCGATTCCGAAGTCGGCAAGGGATCCCTGTTCCGCATCTTCCTGCCGCGGCACATTGCGGAGGCAAGGAAGGCGGGCGAGGCTGGAGAAGTGCCGGCCGCACCTGCCAAGATCGCCGACTCAGCCAAGGATCTGTCGGGCTCGGCCACGGTGCTGCTGGTCGAGGACGAGGACGCCGTACGCATGGGCGGCATGCGTGCACTAAAGTCGCGCGGCTACACCGTCCACGAGGCGTCGTCGGGCGTCGAGGCGCTTGAAGTCTACGAAGCGCTCGGCGGCAAGGTCGACATCGTGGTCTCAGACGTGGTGATGCCGGAAATGGACGGCCCGACGCTGCTTGGCGAATTGCGCAAGCGGCAGCCCGACATCAAGTTCATCTTCGTGTCCGGATATGCGGAAGACGCATTCGCCAAGAACTTGCCGGCCGACGCACATTTCGGCTTTTTGCCCAAGCCGTTTTCGCTCAAGCAATTGGCCACGATCGTCAAGGACATGCTGGAATCCTGACCCTTCCAATGCTCCGCTTGCGCAATGCCGTGAGACTGCCATGATTGCAGGCGAAACGGGCGACGGGTTTTGGAAAGCATGCCGTGACGCCACACAACGAGGCCAGCAAGGGCGACTACGCAAGCACGGTGCTGCTGCCGGGCGATCCGCAGCGCGCAGAATGGATGGCGCAGACTTTTCTGGAGGCGCCGCGCTGCGTCAACCGCCGCCGCGGCGCGCTTGGTTTTACCGGCCTGTTTCGCGGCAAGCCTATCAGCATCCAGTCCACCGGCATCGGCGTCCCGTCATTCCTGGTCTACGTGCACGAGCTGCTGGATTTCTATGGTGCGAAAACACTGATCCGCACCGGCACCTGCGGCGGGCTGACCGCCGAGCTGGCGCTGCGCAGTCTGGTGATCGCGCAATCGGTGCGCGGTGAAAGCTCAGAAAGCGTTCAGAGTTTCGGGCTCTATCGTGCCAACGCCAGCCCCGATCCGGCATTGTTGGCCCAGGCGTTGACCCGGGCCGCCGAACTCGGCATCGACCAGCGGGCCGGCCTGACCATCTGCAGCGATATTTTTTATCATCCGCAGGGGCGTGAGCGCTTTGCCGAAGCGCAGGCACAGGGCGCGCTCGCCGTGGACATGGAAACCAGCGCGCTCTACCGCATCGCGGCCGATTTTGGTGCCCGGGCACTGTCGATCCTGACCGTCGTCGACAATGTGGCAACCGGCGAGCAGACCGACTATGCAGAACGCCAGGGGCTTTTCACCAATATGACCCGGCTGGCGCTCGACGTGGCGGCGGAGAGCTAGGCGGCTCTCTGCCTTCCGGTGCTAATTCTCACGAGGTTGCGCATATTTTTTTCAACGTTTGGTGCAGGTCGAGGCGGTAAAGGCACCGTCCGGCTGCTTCATGATGATGTCGAAGGAGGGGGTGGTTCCGCTTTCCAGCGTCGCTTGCGTAAGCGAGATCGAGTTGCCGCCGCTGGTGTAGCCGCCCAGCGGACCCAGCCAAGTGATCACCCCGTCTGCATCCATCTGGTAGTTATAACTCTGCCGCGCGGTGCCGAAGCTCACCGGACCGCTATAGACGTTTCCCTTGATGGTGATGTCGCCGAGGCTGAGGAACATGCCAAGCAGATAGACTTCGCAATGATAGGGGCCGTCCGGCAGCTTGCCGTCGCTGAAGCCGGCGCGCGCTACAGTCGTCGTCGCCAGCAGAAGCATGGTGATGAAAATGCAAGACGTTCGGAAGGCCATGGCGTCGCTCGTTTAAGGGTTCGAACTTGCCCCATTTCGCTGCGGCGCTGCAATCCTCGCCAGTGCTCTTGTGATGCTGCTCAAAATTCGGGCATTGGCCCGTACATGAGTAAAACTTAGGCTGATACGGGTGATCTTTTCTCAGTTCGAACCTGGCAGGCGAGGTTCATCTCCTGCGCCTAATACATTAACCGACTGACAGAGCTGGGAAATCTCAGATCTTCCGATCTTGCTCCGGTAATTGGCACAGCCGTTGCATGGTCTGTTCCGATGCAGTTAACCAGCTTGGGAGTTTAAAAGTATGAGGGGCAGTTTCTCGACAATAACAAAAATGTTTTCGGCCGGCGTGGTCACCGCCGGCCTGCTGATGAGCATTCCCGCCAAGGCGGCCGACGACACCATCAAGGTCGGCATCCTCCATTCGCTGTCGGGAACCATGGCGATCTCGGAGACGACGCTAAAGGACGCCATGCTGATGCTCATCGAAGAGCAGAATGCCAAGGGTGGCCTGCTCGGCAAGAAGCTCGAGGCGGTGGTCGTCGATCCGGCTTCCAACTGGCCGCTGTTCGCAGAAAAAGCGCGCGAGCTGATCTCGAAGGACAAGGTCGCGGCGGTGTTCGGCTGCTGGACCTCGGTGTCGCGCAAATCGGTGCTGCCGGTGTTCAGCGAACTCGACAACATCCTGTTCTACCCGGTTCAATATGAGGGCGAGGAGAGCGAGCGCAACGTGTTCTACACCGGTGCGGCGCCGAACCAGCAAGCCATTCCCGCGGTCGACTATCTGATGAGCGAGGATGGCGGTTCGGTGAAGCGCTGGGTGCTCGAAGGCACCGACTATGTCTATCCGCGCACCACCAACAAAATTCTTGAAGCCTATCTGAAGGCGAAGGGCGTTGCTGCCGAAGACATCATGGTCAACTATACGCCGTTCGGCTTCTCCGACTGGCAGACCGAAGTCTCGGCAATCAAGAAGTTCGGCTCGGCCGGCAAGAAGACCGCTGTCGTCTCGACCGTCAACGGCGACGCCAACGTGCCGTTCTACAAGGAACTCGGCAATCAGGGCATCAAGGCCGAGGATATTCCGGTCATGGCCTTCTCGGTTGGTGAGGAAGAGCTTGCCGGTCTCGACACCGCGCCGCTCGTCGGCCATCTCGCCGCCTGGAATTATTTCGAGAGCGTCGACACGCCCGAGAACGCGAAGTTCATCGCCGATTGGCACAAATTCATCAAGAACGACAAGCGCACCACCAACGACCCAATGGAAGCCCACTATATCGGCTTCAACATGTGGGTGAAGGCGGTAGAGAAGGCCGGTACCACCGATCCGGACAAGGTCATCGACGCCATGGTCGGCGTCTCGGTGCCGAACCTGACCGGCGGTTATTCGACCATGATGCCGAACCATCATATCACCAAGCCGGTGCTGATCGGCGAAATCCAGGCCGACGGCCAGTTCGAAACCGTCTCGCAGACGCCGGGCCTGGTGATGGGCGACGAATGGTCCGACTACCTGCCCGACTCCAAGGACCTGATCTCCGATTGGCGCGCGCCTCTATCCTGCGGCAACTTCAACGTTGCCACCGGCAAATGCGGCGGCAAGGGAACCAACTAATCCTCCCGGTCTGTCCTCCCAGACCGCAAAGCCTCCGGGCGGGCTCCTTTCTCCAGCCTGCCCGGAGGCGACATTCAACCTCCAAGAGCCACCAGAAACCGATGATCCTGATCCGCGCGATTGGCCTGATGCTGCTGCTCCTCCTGGGGGCGCTGCTGCCGTCGAACGCCAGCGAAGCAGATATGCGCGCCGTCATCGCCAAATTCGCCACTGCCGCCAATTTTCCGGCGATCGAAGCCGTCGTGCGCGAGCTTGCGGCTTCCGGCGATCCGGCCGTCGAACGGCCGCTTGCCGCGCTTGCGGAGGGCAGCCTTTACGTTCGCAAGGCCGATTCACTGGTCTTTGTCGGCAAGGAGAGCGGCGACGGTATTGAGCTGCTCGATGCGCTCACCGGCGAAAAATCGGGCGAAGCTGCCAAGGCCGACATCACCAAGATCAAAGTCAACAACACGCTGCGCCGCGTCATCCGCGACGCGCTGGGCACACTGACGCTTGGCTCCAAGGACCCGGCCGTGCGCATTGCCGCCGCCGACACCATGTTCAAGACGCCGGACGCGGCAAACATCGAGCCGCTCGACACCGCCATCGCCAATGAGAGCGTGGCAAGCGTCAAGGCGCTGCTCGAACATGCCCGCGCCGCGTCGGTTCTCGTTTCCGACAGGCCGGAGGCCGACAAACTGGCGGCTATCGCTCTCATCGGCGCGCGCGGCGACCGCGATGCGGTGTCGCTGCTCACGTCGGTAGAGGCCAATTCCGAAGGTGCGGTGAAGGACGCGGCGACGGCTGCGATCGCCAATATCAATTCGACGCTGGCGCTGTGGGATGCCGGCCAGAATATCTGGTACGGCATATCGCTCGGATCGGTGCTGCTGCTGGCGGCGATTGGCCTGGCCATCACCTTCGGCGTCATGGGCGTCATCAACATGGCGCATGGCGAGATGGTCATGCTCGGTGCCTACACGACCTTCGTCGTGCAGGAGGTGATCCGGAATTCCTTTCCCGGTCTGTTCGACTGGTCGCTGGTCATCGCCTTGCCGCTGGCCTTCCTAGTGGCGGCGCTCGTCGGCCTTGTCATCGAGCGCGGGCTGATCCGCTTCCTCTACGGCCGGCCGCTGGAGACGCTGCTGGCGACATGGGGTGTGTCGCTGATCCTGCAGCAGGCCGTACGCACCATCTTTGGGCCGACCAACCAGGAGGTAGGCAACCCGTCATGGATGTCCGGCTCGTTCAATATCGGCCAGCTTGCCGTGACATGGAACCGGCTCTGGATCCTGGTATTCGCGCTTGGCGTGTTCGCGGTGCTGCTCTACGTGATGAAGCGCACGCCTTGGGGGCTGCAGATGCGTGCAGTCACCGCCAACCGCCGCATGGCCGCCTCGATGGGCATCAGGACGCCGTGGGTCGACGCCCTGACGTTTGCACTCGGCTCCGGCATTGCCGGCATAGCCGGTGTCGCGCTCAGCCAGATCGACAACGTCTCGCCCAATCTCGGTCGTGGCTACATCATCGATAGCTTCATGGTCGTCGTCTTCGGCGGTGTCGGCAATCTCTGGGGCACGCTGGTCGGCGCCTTCTCGCTCGGCATCGTCAACAAGTTCCTCGAACCTTATGCCGGAGCGGTGCTCGGCAAGATCGTCGTCCTGGTGCTGATCATCCTGTTCATCCAGAAACGCCCGCGCGGCTTGTTTGCGCTCAAGGGCAGGTCGGTGGAAGCATGACCACGGGACGTTTCTTTGCCGCCGGCGCCGATCGTCGCGTCGCCATCACCATCTTCGTCCTGCTGGCGGCCGCCATCGTCGTGCCGCTGCTCAACCTTGCGGTCTCGCCGACAAGTTCCTTCTACGTGCCGTCTTATATCGTGGCGCTCACCGGCAAATATCTCTGCTACGCACTGCTCGCCTTGGCGCTCGATCTCGTCTGGGGCTATTGCGGCATCCTCTCACTCGGCCACGGCGCCTTCTTCGCGCTCGGCGGCTATGCGATGGGCATGTACCTGATGCGCCAGATCGGCTCGCGAGGCGTCTACGGCAATCCGCTGCTGCCCGACTTCATGGTGTTCCTGAACTACAAGGAATTGCCGTGGTTCTGGTATGGCTTCGACCATTTCTGGTTCGCGGCGGTCATGGTGCTTGCGGTGCCCGGCCTGCTCGCCTTCGTCTTCGGCTGGTTTGCCTTCCGCAGCCGCGTCACCGGCGTCTATCTGTCGATCATCACCCAGGCGATGACCTATGCGCTGCTGCTTGCCTTTTTCCGCAACGACATGGGTTTCGGCGGCAATAACGGCCTGACCGATTTCAAGGACATTCTAGGCTTCAACGTGCAGGCCGACATGACACGCTCGGCGCTGTTCGCGGCCAGCGCCGTCATGCTCGCGTTTGCCGTCTTCGTCACCTGGGCAATCGTCGGTTCCAAATACGGCAAGCTTTTGATGGCGGTGCGCGACGCCGAAAGCCGCACGCGCTTTCTCGGCTGGCGGGCGGAGAACGTCAAACTGTTCGCCTTCACCGTGTCGGCGGTGATGGCCGGCATCGCCGGTGCGCTTTACGTGCCGCAAGTCGGCATCATCAACCCTGGCGAGTTCGAGCCGTCCAATTCGATCGAGGTGGTGGTGTGGGCGGCCGTCGGCGGGCGCGGCACCATCGTCGGACCGATCATTGGCGCGCTTCTGGTCAATGCCGGTAAATCCTGGTTCACCGGCGTGCTGCCGGAGTTCTGGCTGTTTGCGCTGGGCGGCCTGTTTGTCGCCGTCACGCTGTTCCTGCCCAAGGGCATCATCGGCATGTGGGATTCCTGGCGCGGCAATGCCAAGGCGCTGCGGGCAGCCTCGATTGCCGAGGAAGCCGGCACCGATCCTGACACGCCGGTGCCGCCGAAAACCGATCGCTCGGCGGCGAGAAGGCCGGGCGACTGGTCGGCCTCCGGTGCCGAACCGCAGCCGGCGGAGTGATGGCCTGATGTCGAAGAGCAACACCATCCTCTATCTCGACGGCGTGTCGGTTTCCTTCGATGGTTTTCGCGCCATCAACAACCTGTCGCTGGTGCTCGACAAGGGCGAGATGCGGGCGATCATCGGCCCCAACGGCGCCGGCAAGACGACGATGATGGACATCGTCACCGGCAAGACGCGGCCCGACGCGGGCGAGGTCTTCTTCGACGGCGAGGTCGACCTGACTAAACACGACGAGGCCGAAATCGCCATGATGGGCATCGGCCGTAAATTCCAGAAGCCGACCGTCTTCGAAAGCCACACGATCGAGGACAATCTGATGCTGGCGCTGAAAGGCCCGCGCTCGATCTTCCCGGCACTGTTCCATCGTCGCTCGGCCGCGGAAGCGCGGCAGATCGACGACATTCTCGGCATCATCCGGCTTGGCGACAAGCGCGACGAACTCGCCGCCAATTTGAGCCATGGCCAAAAACAATGGCTCGAGATCGGCATGCTTTTGGCGCAGGATCCGAAGCTGCTGCTGGTCGACGAACCGGTTGCCGGCATGACAGACGCCGAGACTGAGGAAACCGCGCGGCTGCTTAGAGACATCGCGCGCGACCATTCGGTCATCGTCGTCGAGCACGACATGCATTTCGTGCGCGAGCTCGGCGTCAAGGTTACCTGCCTGCACGAAGGCTCGGTACTTTCCGAGGGCTCGCTCGACTTCGTTTCGGCCGACGAGCGCGTCGTCGAAGTCTACCTGGGGAGATGAGCATGGTCTGGCGCGTTCCGTTCCATCATTTCGACCTTTCGTTTTTCAGGCGTTGGAGAAAGCGCTGACCATGCTCGAAGTCTCCAATGCCACGCTGCATTACGGCGCCGCCCAGGCGCTGCGCGGCGTCTCGCTAAAGGCCGGCGCCGGCAAGATCACCTGTGTGCTCGGCCGCAACGGCGTCGGCAAAACCAGTTTGATGAGATCGATCGTCGGCCATCACCGGCTGACGAGCGGAAGTGTTGCCTTCGAGGGGAAGGCGCTCGACCGGAGCGCGGCGTATGATCGCGCCCGGTCGGGCATCGCATTCGTGCCGCAGGGCAGGGAGATCTTTCCACTGCTTACGGTGCGGGAAAACCTCGAATCGGGATTCGCGCCGCTGAAGCGCGCCGACCGCAACATTCCCGGTCACATCTTCGAGCTGTTTCCGGTGCTGAAGCAGATGCTCGCGCGCCGCGGCGGCGATCTGTCCGGCGGCCAGCAGCAGCAGCTTGCCATCGGCAGGGCACTGGTGATGCGGCCGAAACTGCTGGTGCTCGACGAGCCGACCGAAGGCATCCAGCCGTCGATCATCAAGGATATCGGCCGCGCCATCCGCTATCTGCGCGACCAAGCCGGCATTGCCGTGCTTTTGGTCGAACAATATCTCGATTTCTGCCGGGAATTGGCCGACGAGGTCAATATCATGGACCGCGGCCAGATCGTCCATACCGGCCCCGCCGAGGATCTCGACCGGGCGGACGTGCGGAAATTCCTGACCGTCTGAATTCTTTTTGATTCTATTACTTTGCAACTCTGGCGCGCCGAAGATTGCGTGCTAGATTTTGCTTGGCCTTGGTGAGTCGGCCGCTTTCCGTACCAGTTCCAAATTGGCAGATCAGGGGAAGGCGCGGGCCGCTTGCGCGCAAGCCGCTCCCTCCAGCGATCTGTTGTCGTCCGACATTTCGGGTGCTTGGGAGCCAGGGCCAGATGATGGAGCGCTATGTCGAGGACTACCAGAAACGACGGCTCACGGAGCGTGTCGACATCATAACCGCCATCAACATTCTGAAATCGCAGGGATATGAACACGACGAACTTATCGCGGAGATCACCAAGGTCTTCTATGTCGATCTCGATGCTTTCAACGAGATCGTCAGGGTTGATCGGCGTCCGGACGAGCGCGCCGCATAGGCGGTAATCTAGGAGCCGGCCAGCCGGACCGCCGACAGCGGGGCGTCAGCCTGCGACCCGCTTCATCAGCGCGATGGCGCCGAATGGAGCGCGGACCTTGCCCTCGGTGATGAAGTAGACGAACACGTCGCGTGGCTTGACCGGCGCGTCGGTTGAAGGGTCGGCGTGGGGCAGGTCGGCCGGAACCTTTCCATCAGCCCAGGTCTTGGCACGGGCCGCCCATTCGTCGAGCGCCTTGGGCGTATAGCAATCGGGATTGTCGTCGCTGCCGGTCTGCAGCCGCGCATAGATGAAATCGCCGGTGACGTCGGCAATCGCTGGATATTTAGCATGATCAGCAAAAACGATCGCCACCTTGTGCTTGCGAGCCAAAGCGGCGAACTCGGGCACGACGAAGCTGTCGTTGCGCACCTCGACCGCGTGGCGCAGCGCAACGCCGTCCTGCTTCTCAGGCAATAGCTTGAGGAAGGCCTCGAAGTCGTCCGGGTCGAATTTCTTGGTCGGCGCGAACTGCCACAAGATCGGCCCAAGCTTGTCGCCAAGTGCCGCGACGCCCGACCCGAGGAAGCGCGTCACCGATTCGCCGGCCTCGCCGAGCACGCGGCGGTTGGTGACGAAGCGGTTGCCCTTCAGCGAATAGACGAAACCATCCGGCGCCTCGTTGGCCCATTTGACGAAGGTCGGTTCCTTGAAGCTCGAATAATAGGTGCCGTTGACCTCGATGGTCGGCACCTGCCGGCTGGCGTAATTCAGCTGCTTGGCCTTCGACAATTTGTCCGGGTAGAAGGACGTGTCCCAGGGCTCGAAGGTCCAACCGCCCATGCCAGCGCGGATTGTTCCTGATTGAGTCATGGTAGTCCTCCCGGTTTGCAGAAAAGGATCACGCGATGGCGGTCGTCTCGACGGCTTTCGCCATGTCGACGACCGTCCATCCTGGCCGATATGGATTGGGCCGGCGACCCGTTTCGCGAAAGCCGTAGGCCTTATACAACGAAACGTTCCGTTCCATTCTGGAATTGGTGTAGAGTCGGATTTCAGGCAAGCTCCACAGGCGCGTCTGTTGCTCGGCCCAGTCGAGCAGCCCGATGCCGAAACCCTTGCCTTGAAAGGCGGGCGCAACGGCGACGCTGAAGATCATTGTGTGGTCATCGTGCCGTTCGAGAACGATCAGGCCGGCCGGCTGTCCGTCCTGCTCCGAAAGCCAGACCTCGCCGCGTTCTATGCGCGGCGCATAGTCCTCGGTGACGGGGATCGGCGGCGCTCCGAACAGGGCAGTGTAGGGCGCGTAGGCGTCGGTGGTGAGCGAGATCACCGTAGGGAGATCATCGGCCCGAGCGGCTCTCATGATCAAAACTGGCCCGCGCCGGCAGCGGCCGCAATCACCTTGTCCATGCCGGCGGCGATCGCAGCGACGGCATTGCGACTAGCGTCGCCCAAGCCGTGGCGTTCCGCCAGCCAGTGTGCGTCATTGTAGGAGAGCCAGACCTTGCCTTGCTCGTCCTCCCAGGCCAACGCCTTGACCGGCAGATCGATGCCGGCAAGCTGCCGGTCCTGCATCAGTGGCGTACCGCCTTTGGGATTGCCGAAAATCAGGAGTTGGGTTGGACGCAGTGATGTTTCGACATTGCGCGCACCGGCGGCGTGGTCAATGCGGGCGAAGACCAGCAATCCTGCACGTTCCACAGTCTCGGCCAGGCGATCTATGGTTTCGGCCACGCCGAAGCGGCTTTGGACCGTGATGAGACCGTTCTTTGCCATCACTCCGCCGCTTCGCGCTTGCCTCCGGGGCGCCGTTCCAGCAATTCCCTCAGGAACTGCCCGGTATAGCTGCGCTTTTCGCGAACGATGTCCTCAGGCGTGCCGGACGCCACCAGCTCGCCGCCGCCGTCACCACCTTCGGGGCCAAGATCGAGAACCCAGTCAGCGGTCTTGATCACCTCCAGATTGTGCTCGATGACGACGACCGTGTTGCCCTGGTCGACCAGCTCGTGCAGCACTTCAAGCAGCTTGGCGACATCGTGGAAATGCAGGCCGGTGGTCGGTTCGTCGAGGATGTAGAGCGTTTTGCCGGTTGCCTTGCGCGACAGTTCCTTGGCGAGCTTGATGCGCTGCGCTTCGCCGCCCGATAAAGTCGTCGCCTGCTGGCCAACATGGATGTAGCCGAGGCCGACCCGTTTCAGCGTCTCCAGCTTGTCGCGCACGCCGGGCACGGCGGCGAAGAAATCGACGCCTTCCTCGACCGTCATGTCGAGCACGTCGGCGATGGACTTGCCCTTGAACAGCACGTCGAGCGTCTCGCGGTTGTAGCGCTTGCCGTGGCAGACATCACAGGTGACATAGACGTCGGGCAGAAAATGCATCTCGATCTTGATGACGCCGTCGCCCTGGCAGGCCTCGCAGCGGCCGCCCTTGACGTTGAACGAGAAACGGCCCGGCTGGTAGCCGCGCGCCTTGGCCTCCGGCAGGCCGGCGAACCAGTCGCGGATCGGCGTGAAGGCGCCGGTATAGGTTGCAGGGTTGGAGCGCGGGGTGCGCCCGATCGGCGACTGGTCGATATCGATGACCTTGTCGAGGAATTCCAGCCCTTCGATGCGGTCGTGATCGGCAGGATGCTCACGCGAGCCCATGATGCGGCGTGACGCCGCCTTGAACAAGGTCTCGATCAGGAAGGTCGACTTGCCGCCGCCGGACACGCCGGTGACGGCGGTAAACGTGCCGAGCGGGATTTCAGCGGTGACGTTCTTCAGATTGTTGCCGCGCGCGCCGACGACCTTCAGCCGGCGGTTCTTTTTCGCCTCGCGCCGAACCGCAGGCGTCGCCACTTCGAGCTCGCCCGACAGATATTTGCCGGTGATCGAGGCGGGAGTCGCCATGATCTGCTGCGGTGTGCCCTGGGCGATGATGTGACCGCCATGGATGCCGGCGGCCGGGCCGATATCGACGACGTAGTCGGCATGCAGGATGGCATCCTCGTCGTGCTCGACGACGATGACCGTGTTGCCGATGTCGCGCAGATGCTTCAGCGTGTCGAGCAGGCGGGCATTGTCGCGCTGATGCAGGCCGATCGACGGCTCGTCGAGCACGTAGAGCACGCCGGTCAGGCCGGAGCCGATCTGCGAAGCGAGGCGGATGCGCTGGCTCTCGCCGCCCGACAGCGTGCCGGAGTTGCGCGACAGCGTCAGATAGTCGAGACCGACATCGTTGAGGAAGCGCAGCCGCTCGCGGATTTCCTTGAGCACGCGCACTGCGATCTCGTTCTGCTTGTCGTTAAGCGAAGCAGGCAAATCGGTGAACCACTGGTCAGCCTTGCGGATCGACAGCTCGGTGACCTCGCCAATGTGCTTGCCGGCGATCTTGACTGCGAGCGCCTCGGGCTTCAGCCGGTAGCCGCGGCAGGCCGGGCAGGGCGTGGCCGACATGAAGCGCTCGATCTCCTCGCGCATCCAGGCGGATTCGGTTTCCTTCCAGCGGCGCTCGAGATTGGGGATGACGCCCTCGAAGGTCTTGGTCGTCTTGTAGGAGCGCAGCCCGTCATCATACTGGAAGGCGATTTCGCGCTCGCCAGTGCCGTGCAGGATGGCTTGCTTTGCCTCTTCGCTCAAATCCTTGAACTTGTCGCCGAGCTTGAAGCCATAGGCAACGCCCAGCGCTTCCAGCGTCTGCGCATAATAGGGTGAGGTCGACTTCGCCCACGGGCTGACGGCGCCGGCACGCAGCGAGACATTCTCGTCGGGCACGACCAGGCTGGCGTCAATGGCGCGCTGGCTGCCGAGCCCGTCACAGGTCGGGCAGGCGCCGAACGGATTGTTGAACGAGAACAGCCTGGGCTCGATCTCGGGAATGGTGAAGCCGGACACCGGGCAGGCGAATTTTTCCGAGAACAGCATGCGCTCATGCGTCTCGTTCTTCGACTTGTTGACCGAATCCTCGCCGGTCTGGCTGGCGTCGAGCGGCTTGTCGGCAAATTCCGCCACCGCCAGCCCGTCGGCCAGCTTCAGCGCGGTCTCGATGGAATCGGCGAGCCGCGTCGCCAGATCGCCGCGCACGACGATGCGGTCGACGACGACGTCGATGTCGTGCTTGTACTTCTTGTCCAGCGCCGGCACGTCGGCGATCTCGTAGAAGACGCCGTCGACCTTGACGCGCTGAAAACCCTTTTTCTGCAGCTCGAGCAGTTCCTTGCGGTACTCGCCTTTGCGGCCGCGCACCATCGGTGCCAGGATGAACAGCCGGGTGCCCTCTTCGACCGCAAGCACCCGGTCGACCATCTGCGAAACCGTCTGGCTCTCGATCGGCAGGCCGGTGGCCGGCGAATAGGGGATGCCGACGCGGGCGAACAAAAGCCGCATATAATCGTAGATCTCGGTGACGGTGCCGACCGTCGAGCGCGGGTTCTTCGAGGTGGTCTTCTGCTCGATGGAGATGGCCGGCGACAGGCCGTCGATCTGGTCGACGTCCGGCTTCTGCATCATCTCGAGGAATTGCCGTGCGTAGGCCGAAAGGCTCTCGACATAGCGGCGCTGGCCTTCGGCATAGATGGTGTCGAAGGCAAGCGACGACTTGCCGGACCCCGACAGGCCGGTCATGACGATCAGGCTGTCACGCGGCAGGTCGAGATCGACATTCTTCAGATTGTGTTCGCGTGCCCCGCGAATGGAGAGATATTTATGGTCGGCCATCGCCGGTCGCCGCCTCAGAATCTGGAATTCGTGGGATGGGCGGGTTTTCCCGACCACCCCCTATGTAGGTAATTTCGCCGCCTTTTCGAGAGACGCCACAACTCTCGACCAAAGCGTTTAACCGCCTTTCGCGCGAACGGGCAAGCGGAAAGAACAAAGGCCGAACACGCTCCTGACAAAAGCTGCCCGTACAGCCGGCTTCACAAAGCGTCTCGCGATCACATTTTTCGGTAATCGGCTATTCAAGGTTGACGTCCATGCGTCACGGGGGCAGACTCCAAACGTCAACGAAGCCGGCCGTCTTTCGATGGCCTCGCGGCCTGCGAGACGCCGCGGGTTATGCGATGAGCGCTTCGACGACGACAGTCACAATGAACAGAAGGAGAGCAGAGGCATGACTCCACCGGATAGTTCCTTGAGGCTCCACGTGTCGCTGGAGCCGCGGCAGGTATAAGTGGCCAGGTCAGGCGTTTTGCGCTATCTGCCAACGTTGACTTGCCGATCCCCACAACAATCAGAGACTGCTAGTCGGATCGTCGGCTGAACGCCGCGAAGCATCCGAAATAAAAAGCCGGCAGTACACTCCCGGCAATTTGGATTTCAGATCCAAGAAGCCCCGTCAGTTGCACAAGCAATGGCGGGGCTGTTCGTTTGAAGCGCACATTTGTGGTGCATACCAGGCGAACTTAGCGGCTGGGAGGCCTGATCCCGCCGGTAGCGACATCGATGGTTATGCTACCGGAAATCCGAACTTCGGTATCGCCGATCTTGAACGTGCCGTTGCCGCTGCTGGGAACTGCGTCGTCTGGCTCTGGCTGCGGCGCTGGCTCGGCGATGCGATAGTCGCTGGTCACACCGGGCAGGGCGCCCCGTTGCGAAGACGTCGAATTATCTTGGGCAAGTGCCATGCCCACCAGCATGTTCGTGCCGGCAACTGTGGCGACGGCAACGCATAACAGGCTGCATGGACGGTTCGCGATCATCACCGGACTATAGTGCCGCGATAGCGGCAAGACCAGACCGACTGCCCTGAAATTGCTGGGCGCTCAGTCGCCTCAGTGCCGGCCGCCGCCTTCGCTCGTTCACGCGGCCTGTTTGCGAGTGTCGAAAACATGGTCGACGAGGCCCCAATCCTTGGCCTCCTGCGCGGTCATGAAAAAGTCGCGGTCGAGCGTGCGTTCCACTTCTTCGTAGGTGCGGCCGCAATGCTGGGCGTAAAGATCGGTCATGCGCCGCTTGGTGCGAAGGATGCCCTCGGCATGGCGCTGGATGTCGGAGGCCTGGCCCTGGAAACCGCCGAGAGGCTGATGCAGCACGATGCTGGCGTTGGGCAATGCGATGCGCCGCCCCGGCGTGCCCGCCATCAAGAGGAACGAGGCCATCGAGGCGGCGAAGCCCATACAGACGGTGGAGACCGGGCAGCTGATGTACTGCATCGTGTCGTAGATGGCGAAACCGCTGGTCACCACGCCGCCCGGCGAGTTGATGTAGAGGGAGACCTCCTTGTCGGGATTGTCGGATTCCAGCGACAGAAGCTGGGCGCAGACCAGCGCCGAGGTGCCGTCGTCGATCGGGCCGTTGATGAAGACGATGCGCTCGCGCAGCAGCCGCGAAAATATGTCGAAGGCGCGTTCGCCGCGGCTCGACTGCTCGATCACCATCGGCACCAGATTGGCAAGGCCGCTCATCGTTTCTCTCCGTTGACTATTGTCGTTCAGGCCGCGCGCAGGAAGAGGCGCGGGATGTTGGCGGCGATCTGCTTGTGCCTGGGATTGCGCGCTTCAAACGAAAGCCGACAGCCGGCGCCTGCCATCGCGATCTCCGGCATCGCTGCCCGAGCAAAACCATCATGGACGATGCGCAGATGCGTGCCGCCGGAAAGGGTGCGATCGAGCGTAAAGGTGACGATGCTGTCCACCGGGCTGTCGTCCATTGGGCTGTCCACCGGGCTGCCGGGCGGCGCCTGTGTATCGCCGGGCGCCGGCCGTTCTCGCCAGGAATAGCGCAGCAGCCGTCCGGGATCGGCGTCGAGGATTTCGCATTCGATCGGCGCCTCCGGCGCTTTAAAGGCAAAGCGGCTACCGATCTTTGGTTCAATGTCGTTCGGCATCATCCAGGCCGCGAGCAGGTCCGGCACCGTCAGCGCCCGCCACACCTTTTCCGGCGGCTCCGGCAGCTCGCACTCGAACTCGATCTTGTCTGCCGCCATTTCCGCGCGTTCTTTGCCTCGGCTGGTCATTGGTCCATGTCCTTCAAAACCGTCTTGAGCCTTTCGATGCGCTCTGGCCAGAACGCGCGGTAGCGTTCGATCCAGCCGAGCAGTGGCGCAAGCCCCTTCGGATCGGCGCGGTAATAGGCGTTGCGACCGGCCCGGCGCTCGACCACGAGGCCGGCGCCGCGCAGCACGGCGAGGTGTTGCGATACCGCCGGCTGCGATACCGGCATGCCAGTGCGCAGTTCCGACACCGTCATCTCGCCGCCGGCGAGCCGCTCATAGACGGCGCGACGCGTCGGATCGGCCAGTGCCCGAAAAATCTCTGCTTCGATCATGTCAAAAGCATAAGTCGATACTTATCGGTTTGGCAAGCCGTGTTTTTAAGACAGGCGGTGTTTTTTAAGACGGGCGAGGTTTTACAAACTCGCTGGAAGCCAGCGTCTCACCATGTCAGGGGATCCGTTGAACGTCGCCTCGAAAACTGATGACGCGAGCACGGCATGGATATGAAGCATTTCGGAGCCGACGTTTCGGAAGCCATGTCGCCTGCGCGCGGCAACAACAAGCGACTGTCCGGCAGTCAAGACGACATGCTCTTCGTCGATCCACATCTCGGCCTTGCCAGCGATGACGGTAAGCACTTCCTCGACCGGGTGCCAATGTGTCGGGGCGCCAACCGCTGGTTCGACCCATTGTTCGAATATGCAAAGTTGAGTTGCGCCGTTGCGAGCCGAGACATGCATTCGGGTCTTTACCCCCGCCCGCCATTCTTCTTGCGGCTGATCGTCATGCGCAACCGTCTTCATGCGTTCGCCTCGATCCCATGGTCTGTGGAAATTCGACGCCAAGACACTACTTCTTGCTGACAACTATTGACAGTGCAGGGCCTGTACTATAGAACGAAAAGAGAACAAAAACGTTGTGGGAAAAGGCAGCGACGGCAGGCAGGGCTTATCCATAGCCTGTAAGGTGCAGCGACAGAAATCTGGTTTCGGATGAGCGCGGAGAAGTATCATGGCGGGTAGCGTCAACAAGGTCATTCTGGTGGGCAACCTCGGGGCGGACCCTGAAATCCGCCGCCTGAATTCGGGTGACCCGGTTGTCAACATCCGCATCGCGACGTCGGAAAGCTGGCGCGACAAGACTTCCGGAGAGCGCAAGGAAAAGACCGAGTGGCACAATGTCGTGATCTTCAACGATCAGATCGCCAAGGTGGCCGAGCAGTATCTGAAGAAGGGCATGAAAGTCTACGTCGAGGGCCAGTTGCAGACGCGCAAGTGGCAGGACCAGACCGGCAATGACCGCTATACGACCGAAATCGTGCTGCAGAAATTCCGCGGCGAGCTGCAGATGCTCGATGCACGGGGCGAGGGCGGCGGCCAGGTCGGCAACTATGCCGGTGGTGGTGCCAGCCGCGGGTCCGATTTCGGCCAGTCCGGCCCGGGAGAAAGTTTCAATCGCGGTGGCGCCAACAAGGGCACCGGCGGTGGTTCGTCGCGCGAACTGGACGACGAAATCCCGTTCTGATTTCTCGGGGCGGACTGCCCTTGCGGCGAAAAGCGCCAGCACCTTGGCCACGAAATGGCGTCCCGAAAATCTGTCTTGGATTTTCGGGACGTTGTGCGTTTGAGCGGTGAAAGGACGGATCAGTGAAAGCAAGGGTCAAATGGGTCGAGGAGCGCACTTTCGTCGGCGAGTCCGCCAGTGGGCACAAGCTGGTGCTAGGCACTGCGTTCGGGCCGGAGGGCAAGACGCCGGGGCCGAGCCCAATGGAGCTGGTGCTGATCGGCACCGGCGGCTGTTCGGCTTATGACGTGGTCCATATCCTGGAAAAGGGGCGCGAGGCGGTCGAAGATTGCGTCGTCGAACTCGATGCCGACCGTGCAGAAGCCGATCCCAAGGTGTTCACCCGCATCCACATGCATTTCGTCGTCAAGGGCCGGGCGCTGTCGCACGACAAGGTAAAGCGCGCGATCGAGCTTTCGATCGAGAAATACTGCTCGGCCTCGGCAATGATGGCCAAGACCGCCGTGATCACCCATGACTTCGAAGTGATCGAGACGGCGAAGTAGGGCGGTTCCTACGTCGCCATCAGTGCCTTGATGCCGTCGGCGACGAACTGCACGGCGAGCGCCGCCAGTATGACGCCAAGCAGCCGCGTGAGGATCGAACGGCCGGTCTGGCCGAGGATACGGTCGATGCGCTCTGACAGCACGAACACCAGGTAGGTGATGACAAGGCAGATCGCGATGATGCCGACAAGTGCTGTCTGCGCGCTAAAACCCTGAAACGAGCTTGAGAGCAGGACGGTCGCCGAAATCGCGCCGGGACCCGCAATAAGCGGGATCGCCAGCGGAAAGGCGGCGATGTTGTGGATCATGTCCCTGGTGATGGCGACATCGCCGATCTTCTCCTTGCGGTCCTGCCGGCGCTCGAACACCATTTCGAAGGCGATGAAGAACAGCAGAAAGCCGCCGGCGACGCGGAAGGCCGGCAGGGTGATGCCGAAGACTGACAGGATCGACGCGCCGGCGACTGCGAACAACGCCATCACCAGGAAGGCGATGACCGAGGCGCGCACGGAGACCTGGTTGCGCTCCTCGCGGTTCATGCCGCGGGTCACGGCGAGGAAGAGCGGCGCCAGGCCGGGCGGATCGATCGTCACCAGTATGGTGACGAAGGCGTTGAACAGGCTGTCGAAGCTCGGCATGCTGACCCTCCCCGCCGGCAATGCCGGATAACGGGATTGGTAGAGCAAAGCGGTGCCAGTGGAAACCGTGCGGATCAGGGGCTGGCGGCGCGCCGCGCCAGAAACTCGACTTCGACACGCCAGGTGGCGCCGTCGTCATACGAGCGCTCGCCCAGCCAGCGGAAGGAATCTCCGGTGATCCGGGAAAAGCTCCAGCGTACCGAAGCGCCGGTGCCGTCTGCGCCCAATTGGACGATCGTGTCGCCTTCGACGCGGCCCAGCTGGCGGCTGTAATACTGGTTGCGCGGGTCGCTCCAGAAGATGTGCCAGGCGTCGACGCCTGAGTCATAGACGCGCAACGTCGTGCCATAGAAGGTCCATTTGCCGAGCGACGGCGAGGGGCCGGCGTCGCGAGCGGGCAGGATCCATACGTCCTGGATCGCGCGGCCCTCGAGCACCCAGCCGAAATGCACTTCGCCGCGCCCGGTCAGCACCTGGCCGTCCTCGAGATGGCGCGTGGCGTCGAACGTCCAGGCGCCGACGAAGCGGCCATAAAGGTTCAGTTTCTCGGCAAGGGCCGGTACGGGCCTATCGCTGTGCAGGGCCTTGGCAAAGGAATTGGACATGGCTTCGCTCTCATCTTGTCAGGAGACCGGTAAGCATAGAGGCCGACCGGGGTTCTGCGCTTGGGAAAAATTGCTATGTTTCGGCGATGACGACGAGCGCGCATAGGCTGGCGTCGGGCCGAGGCTGGCAGGTGTTGGATGTCGTCTGCATCGCTAGTGCCGCCGACAGGCCATTCGAGGAGGAGCATCGGGATTTCTGCGTCGCCGCCGTGACCAGCGGCACGTTCCGCTATCGTGCGCGCCAGGGCACGGCGATGCTGGCGCCGGGCGCGCTCCTGCTCGGCAATCCCGGCACCTGCTACGAATGCGGGCATGAGCATGGCACCGGCGACCGCTGCCTCTCCTTCCATTTCGGACTGGCCTATATGGAGCGGATCGTCGCCGACGCGGGCGCAAAGCAGCTTGATTTCAGCATGCCGCGCCTGCCGCCTTTGTCGGCGCTGGTGCCGCTGCTCGCCGAAGCGGAGGCGGCGCGCGAGATGGCCGACACCGGCGCGTTCGAGGAACTCGCCCTGCGCATTGCCGGCGCAGCCGTGACAGCGGCTTGCGGCGATACGGATCGGGGACGGGCGCCAAGTCGCCGTGACCAGAAGCGTGTCGCCGAAGCGGTGCGCCGCATCGAAATCGATGCCGACCGGCCGATCTCGCTTGCCGAACTCGCCGACGAGACCGCCACCAGCCCTTACCATTTCCTGCGCACCTTCCGGCACGTTGGCGGCATGACGCCCTATCAGTTCCTGCTGAGAGCGCGGCTGCACAGGGCAGCCGTGCGGCTGCGGACGTCAGATCAGGCGATCTCGGCGATCGCCTTTGCGGCGGGATTCAACGATCTATCAACCTTCAACCGCCGTTTCCGGCGGCTGATGGGCGAGACGCCGGGAACTTATCGCGCCCGCCGGCGACGCTCGTGAAAGGGTGCCACGGCCATATCGTCGCAATTGGTGTATCCTTTTGAATTTGCCGCTAAAAACGACACTGGAAAACTGCCGCGATTATTGGAGTTTCGGGCCGGCTTCCTATATAAGCACCAAGTGATTCCTGATTAGATTGTGATCCGATTTGACCGACCAAAAGACACCGCGCGGCGCCGACGGCGGCCCCACCGGCATCGAGCCGATATCCATCATCGAGGAGATGCAGCGCTCCTATCTCGATTACGCCATGAGCGTAATCGTCAGCCGTGCGCTGCCGGACGTGCGCGACGGCCTCAAGCCGGTGCATCGCCGCATCCTCTACGCCGCCTATGAGAGCGGCTATCACTGGAACCGCAAATATGTGAAATCGGCACGCCCGGTCGCCGACGTGATGGGTAAATACCATCCGCATGGCGACGCCTCGATCTATGACGCTTTGGTGCGCATGGCGCAGGATTGGTCGCTGCGCGTTCCGCTGATCGACGGGCAGGGCAATTTCGGCTCGATCGACGGCGATCCGCCGGCGGCGATGCGCTACACGGAATCGCGGCTGACCAAGGTCGCGCATGAGTTGCTGGAAGACATCGACAAGGACACCGTCGATTTCCAGGACACTTACGATGCGTCGGGCAGCGAACCGAAAGTCCTGCCGGCGCGCTTCCCGAACCTGTTGGTCAACGGCTCCGGCGGTATCGCCGTCGGCATGGCCACCAACATCCCGCCGCACAATCTGGGCGAGGTCTGCAACGGCGCCATTGCCCTCATCGACAATCCGGCGATCGACCTGCCGGCGCTGATGGAGATCATTCCTGGACCGGATTTCCCGACCGGCGGCATCGTGCTTGGCCGCTCCGGCATCTACAGCGCCTATTCGACAGGCCGCGGTTCCATCGTCATGCGCGGCCGCGTCAACGTCGAGCCACGCGGCAACGACCGTGAATCGATTGTCATCACCGAGGTTCCCTACCAGGTGAACAAGGCGTCGATGATCGAGAAGATGGCCGAGCTGGTGCGCGATAAGCGCATCGAGGGCATTTCCGACATTCGCGACGAGAGCGACCGCCAGGGTTACCGCGTCGTTATCGAACTGAAGCGCGACGCCGTCGCCGATGTCATCCTCAACCAGCTTTACCGCTTCACCCCGCTGCAGACGTCCTTCGGCGCCAATATGGTGGCGCTGAACGGCGGCAAGCCGGAATTGCTGACGCTGACCGACATGCTGAAGGCGTTCGTCGCCTTCCGTGAGGAGGTGATCAGCCGGCGCACGAAATTCCTGCTGCGCAAGGCGCGCGACCGCGCCCATGTGCTGGTCGGCCTTGCCATTGCTGTTGCCAACATCGATGAAGTCATCAAGCTGATCCGCACGGCGCCGGACCCGCAGACGGCGCGCGAGCAGTTGATGGAGCGGCGCTGGCCTTCGGGCGACGTGGAATCGCTGATTCTGTTGATCGACGATCCGCGCCATCGCATCAACGAGGACGGAACCTACAATCTCTCCGAGGAGCAGGCCCGCGCCATCCTCGAACTGCGCCTGCAGCGCCTGACCGCGCTCGGCCGCGACGAGATCGCGGACGAGCTGAATACGATCGGCGACGAGATCAAGGATTACCTGGACATCCTGTCGTCCCGCGCCCGCATCCAGCAGATCGTCAAGGACGAACTCATCGCCGTGCGCGACGAGTTCGGCACACCGCGCCGCACCGAGCTCGCCGAGGGCGGGGCCGACATGGAAGACGAGGACCTCATCCAGCGCGAGGACATGGTCGTCACCGTCAGCCATTCCGGCTACATCAAGCGCGTGCCGCTGTCGCTCTACCGGGCGCAGCGCCGCGGCGGCAAGGGCCGCTCCGGCATGTCGACCAAGGACGAGGATTTCGTCACTCGGCTGTTCGTCGCCAACACGCACACGCCGGTGCTGTTCTTCTCCTCACGCGGTATCGTCTACAAGGAAAAGGTCTGGCGCCTCCCGATCGGCAACCCGCAATCGCGCGGTAAGGCGCTGATCAACATGCTGCCGCTCGAACAGGGCGAGCGCATCACCACCATCATGCCGCTGCCGGAGGATGAGACGAGCTGGGGCGAGCTCGACGTGATGTTCGCCACCACGCGCGGCACGGTGCGTCGCAACAAGCTTTCGGACTTCGTCCAGGTCAACCGCAACGGCAAGATCGCCATGAAGCTGGACGAGGAAGGCGACGAGATCCTCGGCGTCGAAACCTGCACCGACAATGACGACGTGCTTTTGACGGCAAGTTCCGGCCAGTGCATTCGCTTTTCGGTCAGCGACGTACGCGTCTTCCAGAGCCGCAATTCGGTCGGTGTACGCGGCATAGCCATGGCCGATGGCGACCGGGTGATCTCGATGGCGGTGATCGAGCATGTCGATGCGCCGCCGGCCGAGCGGGCCGCCTACCTCAAGCGGGTGGTGGCTGAACGCCGGCTTGTCGTCGACATTGCCGCCGGTGAGGAGGAAGAAATCCAGCTTACCAATGAGGAGGTCGGCGAAGAGGCGGAGCTTTCCGACGAGCGCTACGAATTCCTCAAGGCACATGAGCAGTTCGTGCTGACGGTTACGGAATATGGCTACGGCAAGCGTTCGTCGTCCTACGATTTCCGTCTGACCGGCCGTGGCGGCAAGGGTATCCGCGCCACCGACGTGTCGAAAACGGCCGAAATCGGCCGCCTGGTGGCGACTTTCCCGGTCGGCAATGACGATCAGATCATGCTGGTTTCGGATGGCGGCACCGTCATCCGCGTCCCGGTCAACGGCATTCGTTTTGCCAGCCGCGCCACCAAGGGCGTTACGATCTTTAATACCGCAGAGGGCGAGAAGGTCGTTTCGGTGGAGCGGATTTCAGAGCCGCAAGCCGACGAAGAGATCGAAGAGAGTGTCGATGCTGAAGGTGGCGCTGCTACCGATGCCGAAGGTGGGGAGCCTGACAGTACCGTCGAGTGAGTTTGCCGCGACGGCGCCAGCCCTATGGGCCGGCGTTCTCAAGAAACCCCAGCAATCTAGAAGTGGCGATAAGGCTTGCGGATGCCGAAGCCTTCGAACCGTTTGGTATTGGCCTTGGCGCGGACTCGCTGTGCTTCCTGATGCAACCCGAATACGGTAGCGATCAGCATGGCGACGGTCATTGCGGTGGCGAGCATGTAGATCAGCATGTGCGTGTTCTCCTGCGCCTAACAACGGTTAGATGGGTGTTTGGTTTCATCTTTCGAAGCTGCAACTTAGTGAACACTGCGTGAAGCCGTTGTGAGCGGCACATTCATCTGTCGTTCACGTCGGCCAAAAGGTTCATGGGGCGGGCCTGCCGATCGGATTTGCCTTTAGGGGAGAGGCTCGCTAGAAGCACCTGCCATGACCGAACGCATCGCCCTTTATGCCGGCTCTTTCGACCCGCTGACCAACGGCCATCTCGACGTGCTGAAGGCGTCGCTGGCCGTGGCGGACACCATCTATGCGGCGATCGGCATCCATCCCGGCAAGAAGCCATTGTTTTCCTTCGAGGAACGGATCGATCTGATCGAAACGGCAACGAAGGCGGAATTCGGCAGCGACGGTGCGCGCATCAAAGTGGTCGCCTTCGACGGTCTGGTCATCGACGCGGCCAGGAAGCATGGCGCCTCGATCATGATCCGCGGCCTGCGCGACGGCACCGATCTCGACTACGAGATGCAGATGGCCGGCATGAACGAGACCATGGCGCCGGAGCTGCAGACGGTCTTCCTGCCCGCCAGCCCCTCGGTGCGCACCATTACCGCCACACTTGTGCGCCAGATAGCTTCGATGGGAGGCGACATCCGCCACTTCGTGCCGGCGGCCGTGGCCGGCGCGCTCACCGCCAAATTCGCGAAATAAATGCATGTCGCCCAAAAGTGGAGCCCGGTTTTGGGTAACGACATGCATGAACGAAGATATTCGGAGAAAGATCCCATGCAGCTGAAAAAGCTTGCCTTCTTGCTTGTCATGCTTGCCGGTCTTGTGACCGCATCGGTGTCGGCGTTTGCCGCCGATCCCGAAAACACCATGATCGTAACGCTGAAGGACGGCGACGTGACCATCGCGCTGAGGCCCGACCTTGCGCCGAAACACGTCGCGCAGATCAAAAAGCTGGTGCGCCAGGGCGCCTACGACAACGTCGCCTTCCACCGCGTCATCGACGGCTTCATGGCGCAGACCGGCGACGTCAAGTTCGGCAACATGAAGAGCGGCTTCAATGCCGACGCCGTCGGCACCGGCGGTTCCGATCTTCCCGACCTGCCGGCCGAATTCTCCAGCACCGAACACTACCAGCGCGGCGTGGTCGGCATGGCCCGCTCCAACGATCCGAATTCCGCCAATTCGCAATTCTTCATCATGTTCGCGCCGGCACCGCCGCTCGATGGCCAGTATACCATCGTCGGCAATGTCGTCAGCGGCATGGAGCTGGTGGACCACATCAAGAAAGGCGACGAGGCGCAGAACGGGACGGTGACCGATCCCGATCGCATGATCAAGGTGCGCATCGCCGCGGATGGCAAGTAAACCCAAGTTTCAAAAGGATATTCTGACATGGCCGAGATCAAGGACCGCGAGAACGCGCTTATCATGGACACGACCAAGGGCAAGGTCGTCATTGAATTGTTCCCAGACCTGGCGCCCGGCCATGTCGGCCGCATCAAGGAGCTGGCGCGCGAAGGCGCCTATGACGGCGTAGTCTTCCACCGCGTCATCGACGGCTTCATGGCGCAGACCGGCGACGTGAAATTCGGCAATTCCAATAAGCCGTCTTTCGCGCCGACCCGCGCCGGTACGGGCGGTTCCGACAAGCCCGACTTGAAGGCCGAGTTCTCCAACGCCAACCACGGCCGCGGCACCTGCTCGATGGCGCGCTCGCAGAACCCGAACTCGGCCAATTCGCAGTTCTTCATCTGCTTCGACGATGCCGCCTTCCTCAACCGCCAGTACACGGTGTGGGGCCAGGTCATCGAAGGCATGGACAATGTCGACAAGATCAAGCGCGGCGAACCGGTGCAGGATCCCGACAAGATCGTGTCGCTCAAGGTCGCGGCCGACGTGAAATGACCAGCCGGGCTGTCGCGGCCATCGCATTTGTGCTCGTCGCGGCGGCCACTCCGGCGGTGGCGACGGAATCGATCGTTTGCAGCGCCGACGGCGGCGCGGCATCGATCGACGTGTTGATGGGACACACAGCCGTCATTGCAGTGGCGCGCGTGTGGCTGGATGCCGGCGGCAAGACATGGACCACGGACGGCCAGCCGGGTTCAACGAAAGTCATCGTCGGACAGGCATTCGAGGACGACGAGCGTATGCTGATCGATCTCACTGATGAGGGCCTCAGCTCGATCGTCGCCAGATTGCGGCTGGTCAAGGCCAGCGAGCAGTCCAGTTTCGCGATGGGCGGCACATTGAGCATAGACGGTGTCGGCGCCTGGGCGGTGACCTGCCCGGAACCTTGAGGCGGGGATTTCTTGCGCGTCGACCTTTTTGACTTCGATCTGCCGGAGGAGCGCATCGCGCTTCGCCCAGCCGAGCCGCGCGACAGTGCCAGAATGCTGGTGGTCAGGCCGGGCGCGGGGCTCGAGGACATGACCGTGCGCGACCTGCCGTCCCTGCTCAAGGCTGGTGATGTGCTGGTTTTCAACGACACCAAGGTCATTCCTGCGCAGCTGAAAGGCATCAGGCGGCGCGGCGAGGCAGCGGCGCAGGTCGAAGCCACGCTGCACATGCGGACGGCGCCCGACCGGTGGCTCGCCTTCATGCGGCCGGGCAAGCGCGTCGCCGCCGGCGATCGCATCCATTTCGGTCATGATGCCAATTCCTGCTTTCTCGGCCAGCTCGACGCGACCGTGATCGAGAAGGGTGAAGGTGGCGAGGTGCTGCTCGGCTTCGACCTGTCGGGTCCGTTCCTCGATGAGGCTCTGCACGCCGTCGGCCACATCCCGCTGCCGCCCTACATCGCCTCCAAGCGTGACGACGACGAGCGCGACCGCAGCGATTACCAGACCATCTATGCCAGGGAGGAGGGCGCCGTGGCCGCGCCGACGGCGGGGCTGCATTTCACGCCGGAGCTGTTTGCCGCGCTCGACGCCAATGGCATCGAGCGCCGTTTCGTCACGCTGCATGTCGGCGCCGGCACGTTTTTGCCGGTGAAGGCGGACGACACCGCCGACCACAAGATGCACGCCGAAACCGGTTCGGTCAGCCCGGAAACCGCCGAGGCGCTGAATGCGGCGAGAGCAAAAGGAGGGCGCATTATCGCTGTCGGCACGACATCGCTGCGTTTGTTGGAGAGCGCGGCTGGCAAGGACGGCAGGCTGGCCGCATGGTCAGGCCCGACCGACATCTTCATCACGCCCGGCTATCGCTTCAAGACCGCCGACATGCTGATGACCAATTTCCATCTGCCGCGTTCGACGCTGTTCATGCTGGTTTCGGCCTTCTGCGGTTTGCAGACGATGCACGCGGCCTATGCGCATGCCATTGAGAACCGCTACAGGTTCTATTCCTATGGAGACGCAAGTCTTCTGTTCAGGGAGGATAACGATGGACGATGACCTGGAAACTTTCGGCCGCGAAGCCTTGCTCGCCGAGGTCAGGAAACTGCGCGCCGGCATCCGCCAACACCGCGACGCCACCGGCCATGATCTGTGCTGGCATCACCCCGACCTCTGGTCGCTTTTACCCGAAAAGACCGAGCCGGCGATTGCCGTGCCGCCCTGGCCGAAATTCATGCGCGGCTGCATCCGCTACCGGCAGTCGCTCGACCGACAGGCTCCGGACGCGCCGGTGTTCGACAAGGAGTTCGATGGCTAGGGAATTCAATGACTAACGCATTCGCCTTCAAGGTGCTGGCGACCGAAGGCAGAGCCCGGCGCGGCTCAATCACCATGCCGCGCGGGGAAATCCGCACGCCCGCTTTCATGCCGGTCGGCACCGGCGGCACGGTGAAAGCCATGTATATGGATCAGGTGCGCGGTGTCGGCTCGGACATCATCCTTGGCAATACCTACCACCTGATGCTGAGACCCGGCGCCGAGCGCGTGGCTCGGCTCGGCGGCCTGCATGAATTCGCCCGCTGGCCCTATCCGATCCTCACCGACAGCGGCGGCTTCCAGGTGATGTCGCTGTCGAAGCTGAGGAAACTGACCGAGAACGGCGTGACCTTTCGTTCGCATATCGACGGCGGCGCCTACGAGATGTCGCCGGAGCGTTCCATCGAGATCCAGGGGCTGCTCGATTCAGACATCCAGATGCAACTCGACGAGTGCACGGCGCTGCCGGCCAAGGAAAAAGAGATCGAGCGTGCCATGGAGTTGTCGTTGCGCTGGGCCGAGCGCTGCAAGACGGCGTTCGGCGAGCAGCCCGGCAAGGCGATGTTCGGCATTGTGCAAGGCGGCGATATACCGGACCTGCGGCTGCGCTCGGCGCAGGCGCTGAAGGCGATGGAGCTGAAGGGCTACGCGGTCGGCGGGTTGGCCGTCGGCGAGCCGCAAGCGGTGATGCTGGAGATGCTCGACATCACTTGCCCGGAGTTGCCGGCTGACCGGCCGCGGTACCTGATGGGTGTCGGTACGCCGGACGACATCTTGAAGTCGGTGGCGCGCGGCATCGACATGTTCGACTGCGTGATGCCGACGCGGGCAGGGCGGCATGGCCTTGCCTATACACGGCGCGGCAAGGTCAATCTGCGCAACGCCCGCCATGCCGACGATCCGCGCCCGCTCGATGAGGAAAGCGACTGCCCGGCCGCACGCGACTATTCGCGCGCCTATCTGCACCACCTGGTGCGCTCGCAAGAGGCGCTCGGGGCGATGCTCCTGACCTGGAACAATCTGTCCTACTACCAGCAGCTGATGCGCGACGTTCGCGAAGCGATCGGGGCTGGCAGGTTCGCCGGACAAGCTGAGATCATCACGCAGCAATGGGCAAACGGTGACCTCCCCGTCCGGTAGGCGTGCTCGCCAGGAATCCGGCTCCAGGGAGGAGTCGCACCTGCCATGAACTGTTTTGAAACGTCTGCCTAATAAGCATTGCCGGACGACATCGGGCGAGGATCAAGAACCTGTTCGTTTCGGGGCAAGTTTCAGTTCCTGGCACGACGGTGCGGACGAATGGCAGCGCCGAGCCTTCGCCTTCGCCCTCCGTGGCGGTCCAGCAATGGACGGCGGGGTCGTTGCTTGCCGTTCTGGTCATCGCCGTGACCGGCTTGGTTTTGCGCTTGCTTGGCGCGGGCGGCGACCTTTGGCTGGACGAGATCTGGAGCTTTGCGCTGATTGAGCCGCTGACCTCGATCGACCAGATATTCTGGCGCGTCAATCACGACAACAATCATTTCCTCAACTCGGTCTATCTCTATCTCATCGGCCCCGACGCTTCGCCTTTGATCCAGCGAGGCCTGTCGATAGCACTAGGTGTTGCCACGACAGTTGCGGCGGCAGCGACCGCCGCACCGCACGGACGACGGGCGATGATTGCCACAAGCCTGTTGTTTGCCGTGAGCTATCCGATGGTGCACTACGGCTCGGAGGCGCGTGGCTATGCCGGCCTTGTGCTCTTCACGCTGCTTTCGGTGGTTTTTCTGGAGCGCCGGCTCGACAACAAACGGTTGTCTGGCACGGCCTTGGCAGCGGCGATCCTTTTCGGGTTCCTATGCCATCTCACCATGATCGGAATGGTGGCAGTCCTCGCAATCTGGACCGCGTGGCTCGCCTGGCAGCGTACGGCGAGGGTCAGCCGTGTCGTTGCGGATCTGGCGTCGATCTTCCTGCCGGCCTTGCTTGCCGTGCTGCCGCTGGCTGCCTGCGTGTTTATCGGCGGCAGGCTGTTCGGCTTCAGTGTCGGTGGTGTTTCGCCGTTCTCGATTGCCGCCTTCGCGCAGGGCTATGGCGGAATGATCCGCTCTCTGTTCGGGCTGCCCCCCTGGTTCGGCGACTGGCCGTATATCGTTGCCGCCTGCGGTCTTGTTGGCCTCTCCGCTGGTGTCTGGTGCGATCGCCGGGCCAGCCTCTATGTCATCGGGATTATCGGACTGCCTTTGCTCATGGCGGCGACACATCTGCCCAATCTCGAGTTTCCGCGCTATTTCATCATCAGCGGAACATTGCTGCTGCTCTGGGCCGGCGAGATGATCGGTCGCGGCTTGGCTGCTCGCGGGACTGCCAGGCTATTTGCGGTGGGAGCACTGGCGATCGTGGTGAGTGGAAGCATTTCGTCGCTGCTCCAATTCTATCAGTACGGACGCGGCTCGTACGCTGCTATGGTCGATGAAATGACCAGGAACGGCGCTGCCGCCTATGCGAGCAACAGTGATTTCCGCACCGCCATGGTCGTCGATTATTTTGCGGCGCGGACGGATCGTCGGGCTTGGCTGGTTCCGGAAAACAGGATGTGCGCCGACCGGCCGGCTTGGCTGATCCTCGAGGGGGATGTGGACAAGCAAGCCGAACATGTTGAACCGACGGCCGCATGCGCTTTGGCGTATGAACGGGCCGACGCGTCGAGACACTGGGGGTTTTCAGGCCTGAGCTGGACGCTCTACCGGCGACAGGATTGAGACAACTTTGCCCTCCTCAAGCACCCTCAGGTGCTGAGCGACGTGGACGCGCGCAGGCTGCAGCCGGTGATCCGAAAGCTGCCGTCAGGCTGTAGTTCGAGCGTGTAGACCGCCTCATAGTCCTTGCCATCCGGGCCGACGATCAGCACCTGCTGGATGATCGAGGTCGGGCTCGTCTCGCGAACCTTGCCGAAGGAGTAGGTCTGCGGTTGGCGCACCGGCGGGTAGCCGTTGGTCACCATGTTCATGAAGGTATCGACAGTTGGAAAGATGCGTTTCACATTTGGTGCGGCAAAGCTGTAGGCCGTCGCTCCGTCGTTGGCGATGAAGGCCTTCAATTGACCATCGATGACCGTTTGCGCCGCCTTGACTTCGGCGTCGCCAGCAAAGGCCTGGGATGCGAAAATGAATGGAACGACTGCGAATGCGAAAAACGCGCGGCGCATGGCCTGTCTCCGTTGTCCCTGAGAAATCGCTGTCCGAGGTACATGATACTATACGCTTTGCAGTGCTCGAGGGTTTCAGCCGAGCGCAAACATTCGGCGCCGCGAGCTGTGTCCAGACCGAGAAAGCATTGTCGAGGCTAGAACAGCCTGAGCGATGGCCGATGCTTGAAAGCCGGGCGGCAGTCTGCCACAAGGGCCGCTCGATTTTACCTAGAGCGTGCGATGTTGGGCAGGACCAGGCAATGAAAGCATTTTTCGTGCAGATAAAGTGCGATCTGGGCAAGGCCTATGACGTTGCCAGCGCCCTGGCCGATGCCGAGATCGCTTCCGAAATCTACTCGACAGCCGGAAACTACGACCTGCTCGCCAAATTCTATGTCGACGACGAGGAAGACATCGGCCACTTCGTCAACGAGAAAGTGCAGATTCTTCCCGGCATCAAAGACACGTTCACGGTCGTCACCTTTCGCGCGTTTTGATCCGCATCCGGCATCTGCCCGGACACGAAGCAAAGCCTGACTACGGCCCTATCGGCACTGCCTTAATTTTAGGCAAGAGCGATATACTGATCGCCGGCGCCCACCAAATCACCGATTGCGCTTGATTTTCTCCAGCGAGGCCAGTGAAATGGCGCCACAGGGGAGTATGCGATTGGCAGCGTTCGATGAAATGCTTCCGGAAGTTTCCGGGCTGAGAAAACCGTATTCGGCTTACGATCGCTGGCTGAAGGAACAGGACCCGGCCAGGCTTAACGAGAAGATGCAGGACGCCGAACGCGTCTTTCGCAAGACCGGCATCACATTCGCCGTTTACGGCGAGCAGGAAGCATCGGAGCGGCTGATACCCTTCGACATCGTTCCGCGCATCATTTCCGGCAACGAATGGCGACGGCTGACGCAAGGCATCGAGCAGCGCGTCCAGGCGCTGAACGCCTTTCTCGACGACATCTACCATCGTCAGGAAATCTTGCGTGCCGGCCGCGTGCCGAAGGAGTTGATCGCCAAGAACGAGGCGTTCCTGCCCGAAATGATCGGGGTGCGGCCGCCGGCCGGCGTCTATACCCATATCATCGGCGTCGACATCGTACGCATCAGCGAGAACGAGTTCTACGTGCTGGAGGACAATGCGCGCACGCCGTCCGGCGTCTCCTACATGCTGGAGAACCGCGAGACGATGATGCAGCTCTTTCCCGAGTTGTTCCAGCAGATCAAGGTGCGGCCGGTGGAGAATTATCCGCAGCTCTTGCGCCAGTCGCTGGCCGCAGTGCGGCCGCAAAGCACCAAGGGCGCGCCGACCATTGCCGTGCTGACGCCGGGCAGCTTCAACTCGGCCTATTTCGAACATGCTTTCCTTGCCGACCAGATGGGGGTGCAACTCGTCGAAGGGCAGGATCTGCGCGTCGTCGATGGCCATGTCGCGATGCGCACGACCGAGGGCTACAAGCAGATCGACGTGCTCTACCGGCGCGTCGACGACTCGTTCCTCGATCCGCTGACCTTCCGCCCGGACTCAGCCCTTGGCGTGCCGGGCATTATGGACGTCTACCGCGCCGGCAATATCACGATCGCCAATGCGCCCGGAACCGGCATTGCCGACGACAAGGCGATCTATTCCTACATGCCCGAAATCGTCGAATTCTACACCGGCCGCAAGGCGATGCTCGGCAACATCCCGACCTGGCGCTGCTCGGAACCGGACAGCCTGAAATATGTGCTGGAGCACATCGACGAACTGGTGATCAAGGAGGTCCACGGGTCCGGCGGTTACGGCATGCTGGTAGGACCTGCGGCGACTAAGAAGGAATGCGAGGATTTTTCCAAAAAGCTCGCGGCAAAACCGTCGAACTACATTGCCCAGCCGACGCTGGCGCTGTCGACCTGTCCGATCCTGACGGACAAGGGGCTGGCGCCGCGCCATGTCGATCTGCGCCCCTATGTGCTGGTGTCCGACCGTATCCAGATCGTGCCCGGTGGACTGACGCGAGTAGCGCTCAAGGAAGGCTCGCTGGTCGTCAATTCCTCGCAAGGCGGCGGCACGAAGGATACTTGGGTGTTGGATGATTAGAGCGAATAGCGAATAGTGAGTAGCGAATAGGGAAGAGGGCACCAACACGACTATTAACTCTTACAGGGACTTGATTGTTTGGAAGGCGGCCGTTGAATTGGCTGTAGATTGCTATTCGGCAACGAAAGCCTTTCCGAGCAGCGAAGTTTACGGGATGACGTCTCAGATACGGCGATCATCTGTATCGATTGCGGCAAATGTCGCCGAAGGGCACGGGCGAGAAAACACGGGATCGTTCGTTCAATATCTTCGCATAGCGCAAGGTTCTCTCAAAGAGTTGGAAACGCACCTAATCTTGTCTGGAAGGGTAGCGCTGATGGTTGAGCAGGACGTATTGCGTTTGCTTGGCCAGGCCGATGAGATCGGGAGAATGCTGCGTTCGATGATCAGGAGTCTGCAACAGAAATCATGAAGCCGATTTTCCCCTATTCGCTATTCGCTATTCGCTACTCACTCAGCATCGAGGCACGTTGACATGCTTCTCGGCCGCACCGCCAACGGGCTCTATTGGATGAACCGCTATATCGAGCGGGCGGAGAACATGGCGCGGTTGGTGGATGCCGGCCTGCGCATGGCGCTCACTCGCACGCAGAATGCTTCGGAGGAGTGGAATTCGGTGCTGCTCAGCGCCGGCTCGGACGCCAGCTTCACGCAGAAATATTCGGACTACACCGCCGCCAATGTCGCCGACTACCTGCTGCGCGATACGTCGAACCCGTCGAGCACGATGTCGTCTATCGAAACGGCCCGTAACAATGCCCGCATGGTGCGCACAGCATTGACGCGTGAAACCTGGGAAAGCATCAACGAAGCCTGGATGTCGCTGAAACGGATGTTGGCCAAGCCGATCGACGAGCGCGACCTGCCCAGCGCGCTCGACGCAATCAAGCGCGAGACGGCGCTGATCCGCGGCTCGTTCTACGGCACCATGCTGCGCAACGAGATCTTCGATTTCTCGCAGCTCGGCACCTATGTCGAACGCGCCGACAACACCGCGCGCATCCTAGACGTGAAGTACTATGTTCTGTTGCCGTCGATCTCCTGGGTCGGCTCGACGCTCGACAACTACCAGTGGGAATCGATCCTGCGCTCGGTGTCGGCGCACCGCTCCTACCGCTGGGTCTATGACGCCGACTACAAGCCGAGCAACATCGCCGACTATCTGATCCTCAATGTCCGCATGCCGCGCTCGCTGACCTTTTGCTACCGCTTCCTGACGGAGCATCTCAAATTCCTGGGTGACGACTATGGTGAGCGCCACGCCTGTCATGCGACGGCCGCCAAGACCCATTCCATGCTGACGGCCGGCTCGATCAAGGATATTTTCGACGCCGGCCTGCACGAATTCCTGGCCAATTTCATCCGCGACAACACCAGGCTCGGCGATGAGATCGCGCAGGATTACAGGTTCTATTGAGCATGATCCCAAAAAACGAAGACCGGTTTTCGGTAAAGCTCATGCTCCAGGGACGACAGCAATGCGGCTGAAGATCACCCACCGGACCGAATACCGCTACGATGCGCCGGTGCATTATCTGTTGCAGCGTTTGCGGCTGCTCCCGGTGAACGGGCGCACCCAGACGGTGCTGTCCTGGGCGCTGAAGATCGAAGGCGCGCGCGAGGAAGTGCGGTTCACCGACCATTTCGGCAATGATACCCGGCTGTTGAGCGTCGAGGGCGAGCGCGACTTCATCACAGTCGAAGCAGCTGGCGAAGTGGTGACGCGCGATACCGCCGGTGTCTGCGGACCGCATCAGGGTTTCGCGCCGCTCTGGCTGTTCGGCCATGAAACGCCGCTGACGACGATCGGCAGCGGCATTCGTGAGCTTGCTGCCTCGGTGGGCAAGGGCACCGACATCGAAAGGCTGCACCGGCTAATGGCCGTGATCGGCGAGCATGTCGCTTATACACCCGGCACCACCAACGCGACGACGCCGGCCGAAGAGGCCCTTGCGCTCAAGACCGGCGTTTGCCAGGACCACAGCCATATCTTCGTTGCCGCGGCTCGCGCCATGGATTTCCCGGCGCGCTACATCAGCGGCTATCTGATGATGGATGCAGCGATCGAGCAGGCGGCAAGCCACGCTTGGGCCGAGGCGCATGTCTCGGGCCTGGGCTGGGTCTCCTTCGATGTCGCCAACGGCATTTCTCCCGACGAGCGCTATGTAAAGGTGGCGATCGGCCGCGATTATCGCGACGCCACGCCGGTATCGGGAATTCGGCTGGGACAGGCGGAAGAACAGCTTGCGGTCACCGTCACCGTGGAGCAGTAATCCCGGCAAGATTGTTGCCAAAGAGATTCGATGACCTATTGCGTCGGCCTGAAGATCGATCGCGGGCTCGTGTTCATGTCGGACACGCGCACCAATGCCGGCATGGATTCGATCTCGACCTTCAGGAAGATGCATGTCTGGGAGGAGCCGGGCGAGCGCGTCATCGTTTTGATGTCGGCCGGCAATCTGGCGACAACCCAGGCCGTAGTCAGCCTGCTCGACGAACGCACCAAGGCAGTGGCGGAGCGCCATGCCACGCTGCTCGAAACGCCCTCCATGTACCAGACAGTCCGGTTGGTCGGAGACACCGTCAAGGAGGTCATCGCCAGTTCGTCGCCGGCCGGCGAAAAGGCGGATTCCTATTTCAACGCCTCCTTCATCCTCGGCGGTCAGATCAAGGGCAGCGCGCCGCGCCTGTTCATGATCTATCCGGAAGGCAATTTCATCGAATCGACCGACGATACGCCGTTCTTCCAGATCGGTGAGACCAAATACGGCAAGCCGATCATCATCCGGGCCTACGAAAAGACGATGAGTTTCGCCGAGACGGTAAAGCTGTTGCTGGTGTCGTTCGATTCGACGCTGAAGTCGAACCTGTCGGTCGGCCTGCCGCTCGACCTGCTGTTCTATGAAAAGGACACTTTCAAGGTCGGCCTCAAAAAGCGAATAAACCATGACGATCAATATTATCGCACGATCTCGGATAGCTGGTCGAACGCGCTGAAGACCGCCTTTGCGAGCTTGCCTGATTTTCCCGAATGAAAACCTTCGTTTTTCGTGCTCTTTGATCGCGGCTCGCTGAGGCGCTACGGAGGCGAAGATGAATAGCAACGAATTCCGCGAATGGTCGCTGCGAGCGGCTGCATGGGGCGCCGACTACAGAAACAGCCTTCGCGAAAGACCGGTGCGGCCGCTTGTCGAGCCGGGCGAAATCTTCAAAAGCATCGATGTCGCGCCGCCGGAAGACGGCGAAACGATGCAGGCAATCTTCGCCGATTTCGAGCAAAAGATCCTGCCGGGCATGACGCACTGGCAGCATCCGCGTTTCTTCGCCTATTTTCCGGCCAATGCGGCCCCGGCCTCCGTCGTGGCCGAGTATCTGGTTTCCGCGATGGCTGCGCAATGCATGCTCTGGCAGACCTCGCCGGCCGCAACCGAGCTCGAGATGCGGGTCGTCGACTGGATGCGGCAGGCGCTTGGTCTGCCGGAGGGATTTTCCGGCGTCATGCAGGATTCGGCTTCATCGGCGACGCTTGCCGCCGTGCTGACCATGCGCGAGCGCGCGCTCGACTGGCAAGGCAACAAGAGCGGCCTGCAAGGCCAGCCGATCGTGCGGGTCTATTCTTCCGACCAAGTCCATACTTCCATAGACCGGGCGATCTGGGTGTCGGGCATCGGCGAGGCGAACCTCGTGCGCATTCCGGTCGCCGGACGCTTTCGCGCCATGCAGACGGCGGCTCTGGAAGCGGCGATCGTCACCGACCGCGAAAACGGCATGCTGCCGGCCGGCATCATCGCCAGCGTCGGCGGCACCAGTACCGGCGGCACCGACGATGTCGCGGCTGTTGGCGCGGTGGCGAAGCGGCACGGGCTCTACCTGCATGTCGATGCCGCATGGGCCGGCTCCGCCATGATCTGCCCCGAGTTCCGGCATTTCTGGGCCGGCGCCGAACATGCGGATTCGATCGTCTTCAATCCGCACAAATGGCTGGGCGCACAGTTCGATTGCTCGATGCAGTTCGTTCGCCAGCCGGAAGACCTCGTGCGTACGCTGGCGATCAAGCCCGAATTCTTGAGAACACATGGCCGCGACGGGGTCATCAATTATTCCGAATGGTCGGTGCCGCTCGGACGGAGGTTCCGCGCGCTGAAACTTTGGTTCCTGCTGCGTGCACATGGCTTGGAAAATCTGCGAACCATGATCCGCAATCATGTCGCCTGGAGCGAGAGCCTTGCCGCGCGGCTGGCTCGGGAACCGGATTTCGAGATCGTAACGGAGCCGATGCTGTCGCTGCTCTCGTTCCGGCATCTTACGGCTGCGGGCATCGACTCTGACAAGCACAATTTGCGGTTGGTCAGCGCGATCAACGATGACGGCCGCATCTACCTGACGCAGACTCGGGTGGACGGGCAGGTGGCGATCCGCTTTCAGGTCGGGCAGTTCGAAACGACTGCGGCGGACGTCGATACTGCTTTCGAGGTCATCACTGAGATCGCGCGGGGCCTGAGTTGATAGCCTCGTCGAGATTGCGCCGGAGCTTTTCTCTCTGCAGTCGCCCGATTTTCATTAGCCGGCTCATACCTGTTCATGGCTTTCGTTTTCAGCTATAGACGAGAAAAACGAAAATGAGAGGTTGCTAGATGTATCTGTCGCCGCGTCATTCCGAAATCATCCAGATGGCCAAAGATCATGGCCGCGTACTGGTCGAGGAGTTGGCGACGCATTTCAACGTGACGCCGCAGACGATCCGCAAGGATCTCAACGATCTCTGCGACCAGCGGCTTTTGTCCCGCATTCATGGCGGGGCATTGTTCCCGTCCGGCATCGAGAACATGGAATATGAGGCCCGGCGCAAGATCGCCGCCGAGGAGAAGGAGGCGATCGGCCGCGCGGCAGCCCGGCTGATCCCTGACAACGCCTCTCTGTTCATCAATATCGGGACCACGACGGAAGCGGTCAGCAAGTCGCTGCTCGATCATATTGGCCTGATGGTCATCACCAATAACATCAATGTTGCCAACAGAATGCGCATATATCCTTCGATCGAGGTGGTGATCGCCGGCGGTGTCGTGCGCGGTTCCGACGGCGGCGTGGTCGGCGAGGCAGCGGTCGATTTCATCAGGCAGTTCAAAGTCGATTTTGCGGTGATCGGCGCCTCGGCCATCGACCATGACGGCGCACTGCTCGACTTCGATTTTCGCGAGGTGAAGGTGGCTCAGGCGATCATCGCCAACGCGCGGCATGTGATCCTGGTGTCGGACCAGACCAAATTCGAGCGCACCGCGCCCGTCCGCATCGGCCATCTGTCGCAGGTCAACACCTTCATCACCGATCGTTGCGACATCCCGTCGGTGCGCAAGATCTGCCAGGAGGCAGAGGTTCAGCTGATCGAAACGTCGCTCTCCTAGAGATGCCGCAGCGGCATCTGCCGCCGATCATATTTCGTTTGACATTCGTTATCATTTCGAAATAATCCCGCCACGGTTTCGCAAAACTCAAAAATGCTGCAATGCGAAATCGAGGGAGGACTTCTTTGGGCGCATCACCGATCCATGACATTTTCGTCATCGGTGGCGGCATCAATGGCTGCGGCATTGCCCGCGATGCCGTTGGGCGTGGCTTTTCGGTCTTCCTTGCCGAGATGAACGATCTGGCCAGCGGAACCTCTTCCGGCTCGACCAAACTGATCCATGGCGGCTTGCGCTATCTCGAATTCTACGAATTCCGCCTGGTGCGCGAAGCGCTGATGGAACGCGAGATCCTGTGGAGGAACGCGCCGCATATCATCTGGCCGATGCGCTTCGTGCTGCCATACGCCAAGGGGCTGCGTCCGGCCTGGCTGATCCGGCTCGGGCTTTTTCTCTACGACCATATTGGCGGGCGCAAATTGCTGCCGCCGACGAAAACGCTGGACATGGCCAAGGATCCGGCCGGCAAGCCGCTGAAGCCGCTTTTTCGAAAGGCGTTCGAATATTCCGACGGTTGGGTCAACGATGCCCGGCTGGTTGTGTTGAACGCCCGTGACGCTGCCGAGCGCGGTGCAACCGTTCGAACCCGAACAAGGGTCGTCAGCGCACGCCGCGAAGGCAATCTCTGGACGGTCAGGCTTGAAAACGTGCGGACCGGCGATACCGAGGAGGTCAAGGCGCGGCTGCTGGTCAATGCCGCCGGCCCGTGGGTCGATCAGGTGCTTTCAGCCACCGTCGGCTTGAACGACGTGCACAATGTCCGCCTCGTGCAAGGCAGCCACATCGTCGTTGGCAAGAAATTCGACGACCCACGCGCCTATTTCTTTCAGAACAAGGACGGGCGCATCATTTTCGCCATCCCATACGAAGACGAGTTCACGCTCATCGGCACCACCGACCGGGACTATCCCGGCGATCCGCACGACGTCAGGATCAGTGATGCCGAGATCGACTATCTCTGCGCTGCGGCAAGCGAATATTTCGCGCAGCCGGTCAAGCCGTCGGATATCGTCTGGACCTATTCCGCGGTGCGCCCGCTCTACGACGATGGCGCCTCAAAGGCGCAGGAAGCCACCCGCGACTATGTGCTGAAGGCCGATGGAGGCGAGGGTGCCGCCCCGATCGTCAACGCCTTTGGCGGCAAGATCACGACCTACCGCCGATTGTCGGAATCGATGCTCGAGAAGATCGAGGGTTTTCTCGGCAAGCGCGGCAAACCATGGACGGCAAACGCGCCGCTGCCCGGCGGTGACTTTCCCGTCACCGGCTTCGATGCCGAGGTGGCGAAACTGAAAACGGCGTACCCGTTCCTCGACGCGCGGCTGGCCCGCCGGTTGACTCGGCTCTACGGCACCCGCGCAAGGAAGCTGCTGGGCCTCGCCAAGTCGAACGTCGATCTTGGCCGCAACTTCGGCGCCGATCTCTACGAAGCCGAGGTGCGCTACCTCGTCGAAAACGAATGGGCGATGACCGCCGAGGATGTATTGTGGCGCCGGACCAAGCGCGGCCTGCGTCTCAGCCGTGAGCAGGCGGCAGTGCTCGACGAGTTCATGCGCGGAATAAGCCGGCAGCACGTAGCGGCTGCCGAATAGGGACGGCCGACTAATGCAGAAAGCCTGGGAGGAGGCATCATGCTTGAACTGAGAAACGTGACGAAGACGGTGGGTGCGGCGGAACATATCCGCGACGTCTCGCTGACGCTTCAGCACGGCTCGCTCAACGTCCTGCTCGGGCCGACGCTCTCCGGCAAGACCAGCCTGATGCGGCTGATGGCGGGCCTCGACGTGCCGACCTCCGGCTCGGTCTGGTTCGATGGCAAGGATGTCACCGGCATGCCTGTGCAAAAGCGCAACGTCGCCATGGTCTACCAGCAATTCATCAACTATCCGGCGATGACGGTCTACGAAAACATCGCCTCACCGCTGCGGGTGGCCGGCACGGATCAGGCAACGATCGACAGGGAGGTGCGCAATGCCGCCGCCCTTCTCAAACTCACGCCCTATCTCGATCGCACGCCTCTCAGTCTGTCGGGCGGCCAGCAGCAGCGCACCGCGCTGGCCCGCGCCATCGTCAAGAATGCCAGCCTCGTGCTGCTCGACGAGCCGCTCGCCAACCTAGACTACAAGCTGCGCGAAGAATTACGCGCGGAACTGCCGAAGATATTCGCGGCCGCCGGCACAATCTTCGTTTATGCCACGACCGAGCCGCACGAGGCCTTGCTGCTCGGCGGCAACACGGCGACGCTTTCCGAAGGCAGCATCACCCAGTTCGGGCCGACCATCGAAGTGTTCCGCAAGCCGGTCGATCTGGTGACGGCGAGAACCTTCGCCGATCCGCCGCTCAACACCATCGTGCTTGCCAAGAAGGGCCTGGATTTCCTGCTCGAGGGCGGCGTGAAATTGCCGGTGCCGGCCGAACTCTTCGGCATTGCCGATGCGATCTATACGATCGGCTTCCAGCCTCATCATCTTTCCCTCGATCGGCCCGACGCCGCCGCGGTGCCGGTGCGCGCAAAGGTGACGATCACCGAGATCACGGGATCGGAAAGCTTCATCCATCTCGATTTTGCCGATGCGCGCTGGGTCATGCTGACCCACGGCATTCGCGACTTCGAGCCGGACGAGGAGGTCGAGGTGTTCATCGACCCGCGCCACATCATGGTCTTCGACGAGCACGGCCGCGCCGTGGCCGCGCCGAAGCTGGCGGCTTAGGAGGAAGCGATGGCGCGCATCGATGTCAATCATATCCGCCACTCTTATCTGCAGAACCCCCGCACGGATGCCGATTTCGCGCTGAAGGAAGTGCACCACACGTTCGAGGATGGCGGCGCCTATGCGCTGCTAGGCCCGTCCGGCTGCGGCAAGACTACGCTGCTCAACATCATTTCGGGATTGCTGCATCCCTCGCACGGCCAGTTGCTGTTCAACGGCAGGGACGTGACCAATCTGTCGACCCAAGAGCGCAACATTGCCCAGGTCTTCCAGTTCCCGGTGATCTACGACACGATGACCGTCTACGACAATCTGGCGTTCCCGCTGCGCAATCGCGGCGTGCCGGAGGCCGACGTCGACCGCAAGGTGCGCGAGACGCTGGAGATGACCGGGCTGGCCGATATGGCCAAACGAAAGGCGCGCGGACTGACCGCCGATCAGAAGCAGAAAATCTCGCTCGGACGCGGGCTGGTGCGCTCCGACGTCAATGCCATCCTGTTCGACGAGCCTTTGACCGTCATCGACCCGCATATGAAATGGGTGCTGCGCTCGCAGTTGAAGCAGCTTCACCGCCGCTTCGGCTACACCATGGTCTATGTCACGCACGACCAGACTGAGGCGTTGACCTTCGCCGACAGGGTGGTCGTCATGTATGACGGCGAAATCGTGCAGATCGGCACACCGGCGGAGCTGTTCGAGCGCCCGCGCCATACCTTTGTCGGCTATTTCATCGGCTCGCCCGGCATGAATGTCATGCCGGTGGCGATCGACGGCAAGACCGCGAAGCTGGGCTCGCAGCAGATCGAACTGCCGGGCGTGCCCAAGGCGGGCGGCAGCGCCATCGAGCTCGGCATCCGTCCCGAATATGTGCGCCTGGGCAGCCAGGGCATGGCCGTCCGGGTCAGCAAGGTCGAGGACGTCGGCCGCCACAAGGTGGTCCGTGCCAATCTCGAAGGGCGCGAGATCGCCGCCATCATCGGCGAGGACGAGACAGTTCCGGCTGATCCGAAGGTGCGGTTCGACCCGGCCGGCATCAACATCTATGCCGATTCCTGGCGCGTCGAGATGGGAGCCTGAAGTGGAAAAGACCTGGAACAACAGAGCCTGGTTCCTGGTGCTGCCGGTGCTGCTGCTGGTGGCGTTCTCGGCGGTCATACCGCTGATGACGGTTGTCAATTATTCGGTGCAGGACACTTTCGGCAACAACGTCTTCTTCTGGGCCGGCACCGAGTGGTTCGAGGAACTGCTTTCCTCCAGCCGCTTCTGGCAGGCGATGATCCGCAACCTTGTCTTCTCCTTCATCATCCTGGCGATCGAAGTGCCGCTCGGCATCTTCATTGCGCTCAATATGCCGAAGAAGGGTTGGGGCGTGCCTGTTTGCCTTGTTTTGATGGCGTTGCCGCTGCTGATCCCGTGGAACGTCGTCGGCACCATCTGGCAGGTGTTCGGGCGCAACGACATTGGCCTGCTCGGCTATTACGTCAACGCGCTCGGCATCGACTATAATTATGTGCAAGATCCTTATGACGCCTGGGTCACGGTCATCATCATGGACGTCTGGCATTGGACCAGCCTCGTCGTTCTGCTCTGCTATGCCGGCCTGGTCTCGATCCCGGATGCCTTTTATCAGGCGGCCAAGATCGACGGTGCCTCGCGCTGGGCGGTGTTCCGTTACATCCAGCTGCCGAAGATGAACCGCGTGCTGCTGATCGCCGTGCTGCTGCGCTTTATGGATAGCTTCATGATCTACACCGAACCGTTCGTGGTGACCGGCGGCGGACCCGGCAACTCGACGACCTTTCTTTCGATCGATCTCGTCAAGACGGCGCTCGGCCAGTTCGACCTCGGCCCGGCGGCGGCGATGTCGCTGGTCTACTTCCTTATCGTCCTGTTGTTGTCATGGGTGTTCTACACCGTGATGACCAATTACGACGCGGAGCGCTGAGATGAGCCGCGCTGACGAAAGAGCCGACAGAGTGAGCGAGACGACAGCTTCGCAAGGATTAGCCAGCACGCTGCGGCAGGACGAGATCGCACGGCTGATGCGCCGTCGCGGCGAGGAGTCGCGTTGGTGGTGGATCGTGCCGACGCTCTACATCATCGTTCTGCTTTTGCCGATCTACTGGCTCATCAATATGAGCTTCAAGACCAATGGCGAGATCGTCTCGTCGCTGACGCTCTACCCGCACGCACCGACATTGGCGAATTACCGCACCATCTTCACCGACGCGTCCTGGTATTCGGGCTACATCAACTCGATCACCTATGTGGTTATGAACATGGTGATTTCGGTGGCCGCAGCACTGCCTGCTGCCTATGCTTTTTCGCGCTATCGCTTCCTCGGCGACAAGCATCTGTTCTTCTGGCTGCTGACCAACCGCATGGCGCCGCCGGCGGTGTTCGCGCTGCCATTCTTCCAGCTTTATTCGGCCTTCGGCCTTATCGACACCCATATCGCCGTGGCTCTGGCGCATTGCCTGTTCAACGTGCCGCTGGCGGTGTGGATCCTCGAAGGCTTCATGTCGGGGGTGCCGAAGGAGATCGATGAGACCGCCTATATCGACGGCTATTCGTTCCCGCGCTTCTTCATCAAGATCTTCATGCCGCTGATTGCGAGCGGCATCGGCGTGGCGTGCTTCTTCTGCTTCATGTTCTCGTGGGTCGAGCTGCTGATCGCCCGCACGCTGACGACCACGGACGCCAAGCCGATCGCCGCGACCATGACCCGCACCGTTTCGGCCGCCGGCATGGATTGGGGGCTGCTCGCCGCAGCCGGCGTGCTGACGCTGATTCCCGGCGCGCTCGTCATCTGGTTTGTGCGCAACTACATCGCCAAGGGCTTTGCCCTGGGGAGGGTATGATGGAGCAGGTCGACAGAAGCCCATGGTGGTGGGCCGTGCTGTTTCTCGCCCTGGTCGTCGTGGCCTGGGTGGCCCTTCAAATCGATTTCGTGGCAATAACGGTAGGCTTCAGCGATCCGGCCAATATCCGCCTGTGGGGATTTAACCTCTCGTCCAACCTCGATTTTTCGTGGATGGCGTGGACGTGGCCGACCGCGGCCTTCTTTGGAACCATCTTTCTGCTGCTTTGCGGCATGGCGGTGTGGGAATACGTCTCGCCGGGCGGCAATCCGCGCGTCGGCGTGCTGCGCTTCGAAACGACGCGCGGCGACCGCTTGTTCCTGTCGCTGCTTGGCAGTGCCTTTATCCATCTCGCTTGGCTGGGTCTAGTCGGACCCAATCTGTGGTGGGCTCTCGCTCTCTCCGTGGTCTACGCCGTCGGCGTGTTCCGCTACGTATAGAGGGGGAAACTGTTGGAACGGCGGCGTGCCGGCCGCCGATCCAGATCGCACTTTGAACTTAACAGTGGAGGAAATACATGCGACGGCAATTCTTGACATCAACAACTGCGCTTGTCCTGTTGCTCGGGGCAAGCAACGCCTATGCCGGAATGGACGAGGCCAAGGCCTTCCTGGACAAGGAAATCGGCGACCTGTCGACGCTCGACCGCGCCGGCCAGGAAGCCGAAATGCAATGGTTCATCGATGCCGCGAAACCTTTCGCCGGCATGGATATCAAGGTGGTTTCCGAAACCATCGCCACGCATCAGTATGAATCGCAGGTGCTGGCGCCGGCCTTTACAGCCATCACCGGCATCAAGGTTACGCACGACGTCACCCAGGAAGGCGACGTTGTCGAGAAGATCCAGACCCAGATGCAGACCGGCCAGAACCTCTATGACGGCTGGGTCAACGATTCCGATCTGATCGGCACGCACTGGCGCTACCAGCAGGTGCGCAACCTGACCGATTGGATGGCAGGCGACGGCAAGGATGTCACCAATCCGAATCTCGACCTGAAGGATTTCATCGGCACCTCGTTCACCACCGCGCCCGACAAGAAACTCTACCAGCTTCCTGACCAGCAGTTCGCGAACCTCTACTGGTTCCGTTACGACTGGTTCAACGACGAGAAGAACAAGGCGGACTTCAAGGCCAAATACGGCTACGACCTCGGCGTGCCGGTGAATTGGTCGGCCTATGAGGACATTGCAGCGTTCTTCACCGGGCGTGAGATCGACGGCAAGAAGGTCTACGGCCATATGGACTATGGCAAGAAGGACCCGTCGCTCGGCTGGCGGTTCACCGACGCCTGGCTGTCGATGGCCGGCAATGGCGACAAGGGCATTCCGAACGGTCTGCCCGTCGACGAATGGGGCATCAAGGTCGACGAGAATTCGCGTCCGGTCGGTTCCTGCACGGCGCGCGGCGGCGACACCAATGGTCCGGCTTCCGTCTACTCCATCCAGAAGTATCTCGATTGGCTGAAGGCCTATGCACCGGCGGAAGCCCAAGGCATGACCTTCTCCGAATCGGGGCCAGTTCCGGCGCAGGGCGCGGTTGCCCAGCAGATCTTCTGGTACACCGCCTTCACCGCCAGCATGGTCGACGCCAGCGCCAAGGCCGTGCTGAACGACGACGGCACGCCGAAGTGGCGCATGGCGCCGTCGCCGCATGGCGTCTACTGGAAGGACGGCATGAAGCTCGGCTATCAGGACGTCGGTTCCTGGACGCTGATGAAGTCGACGCCGACCGACCGCGCCAAGGCCGCCTGGCTCTACGCGCAGTTCGTCACCTCGAAGACGGTCGACGTGAAGAAGAGCCATGTCGGCCTGACCTTCATCCGCGAGAGCACGATCCACGACAAGAGCTTCACCGAACGTGCGCCAAAGCTCGGCGGCTTGATCGAGTTCTACCGCTCGCCGGCGCGCGTCCAGTGGTCGCCGACCGGCACCAACGTGCCGGACTATCCGAAGCTGGCACAGCTCTGGTGGCAGGCGATCGGCGATGCTTCGTCGGGCGCCAAGAGCCCGCAGGAAGCGATGGACTCGCTCTGCGCCGAGCAGGAAAAGGTGATGAGCCGCATCGAGAAGTCGGGCGTCCAGGGCGATATTGGCCCGAAGATGGCCGAAGAGCATGACCTCGCCTACTGGAACGCCGACGCGGTCAAGAAGGGCAATCTCGCTCCTCAGCTCAAGATCGAGAACGAGAAGGAAAAGCCGGTCACCATCAACTACGACGAGCTGGTGAAGAGCTGGCAGCAATAGGACCGTTTGATGCGGGCGTCCGCGCCCGCATCGCCATGCTCAGGGGAGGCGGCATGTTGCCGTCTCCCCTGTTTGCGTGAACGGCTCCGCGCCGTCTGGCGTCGAGACACCGTAGCACCTTTGAATTCGCTTCGACGGGAGAGAGAATGACCGGATACATCCTTGCAATCGACCAGGGGACGACATCGAGCCGGGCGATCCTGTTCGCCGACAAGATGAAGGTCGTCGGCAGCGGGCAAAAGGAATTCACTCAATATTATCCGGCCTCCGGCTGGGTCGAGCACGATCCCGAGGAGATATGGGCAAGCGTCGTGGAAACGGTGAAGGCCGCGCTGAAGACAGCTGGCCGCAACGCAGCCGAAGTCGCCGCGATCGGCATTACCAACCAGCGCGAAACCGTCGTCATCTGGGACAAAGAGACCGGCAAGCCGATCCACAACGCGATTGTCTGGCAGGACCGCCGCACCGCGCCGCTATGCCAGAAACTGAAGAAGCTGGGGCTGGAGAAGAAATTCACAAAAAAGACCGGCCTGCTACTCGATCCCTATTTCTCCGGCACCAAGATCGCCTGGATGCTGGACAAGGTGAAGGGCGCCAGAAAACGCGCCGAGAAGGGCGAACTGCTGGCCGGCACCATCGACAGTTTTCTGATTTGGCGCCTGACTGGCGGCAAGGTCCACGCCACTGACGCCACCAATGCCTCGCGCACACTGGTCTACAACATCGAACAAAATGCCTGGGACGACGAGCTGCTGGCCATTCTTGGCATACCTGCAAGAATGCTGCCGCAGGTGAAAGATTGTGCCGATGATTTTGGAATCACAGACAAAAGCCTGTTTGGTGCAGAGATCAGAATCCTCGGTGTGGCCGGCGACCAGCATGCGGCGGCGATCGGCCAGGCCTGTTTCGATCCGGGCATGATGAAATCCACCTACGGCACCGGTTGCTTCGCGCTGCTCAACACCGGCAGCGATCTGGTGCGTTCGAAGAACCGGCTTTTGACCACCATCGCCTATAGGCTGAACGGCAAGACCACCTATGCACTGGAGGGCTCGATCTTTATCGCCGGCGCCGCCGTACAATGGCTGCGCGACGGCATCAAGGTGATCGGCAAGGCCGAGCAGAGCGGCAAATTGGCGGCGGAAGCCGATCCAACGCAGAACGTCTATCTGGTGCCGGCTTTCGTCGGGCTCGGCGCACCGCACTGGGATGCCGAGGCGCGCGGCGCCATCTTCGGGCTGACCCGCAATTCGGGGCCGGCGGAATTTGCCCGCGCGGCACTGGAATCCGTTGCCTTCCAGACCCGCGACCTGCTTGACGCCATGCGAAAGGACTGGAAGGGCGCCTCGGCCAAGACCGTGCTCAGGGTCGATGGCGGCATGGTGGCGTCGGACTGGACCATGCAGCGGCTGGCCGACATTCTCGATGCGCCGGTCGACCGGCCGACAATTCTCGAGACGACGGCGCTTGGTGCGGCTTGGCTGGCCGGCTCGAAGGCGGGTGTCTGGCCGAAGGCCGCGGAATTCGCCAGGAGTTGGGCGCTCGAGCGCCGGTTCAAGCCGGACATGGATGCTTCGACACGTGCCGCCAAGCTGGCAGGTTGGCGCCACGCTGTACGCAGGACGCTCAGTACTCAATAGGCAGGGATGCCACCGGATACGCACTAATGAAACACCCGCGCCGTTTCGGGCGCGGGCCTGCAGCCTCTAATCTAATGCATGTCGCGCAAACAGCGGTTTTGCGATAGCGCGTCGCATGAGGCCGATCGAACGCGACGCGCTTTAGGACTCAGTAAGGCGACCGGCACTGCCGGCGCGGACCGTAGTTGGGCTGGTAAGTGTTGTCAGAAGCGCGATAGCTCCGATAACGGTCGTAGCACCACTGCACGTGGGCATCGCCACGATAGACACGATTCTGGCTGTTGACGATGGCGCCCGTAATCAGCGCTCCGGTGGCGAAGGCGGCCAGCGGGAACCAGTAGTCACCGTGACGGCGATAGCCGCGACGATATTCGCGATAGCCGCGATGGCCACGCCAATACATGCCATCGTCACGCGCAAAACTGCGCCGGGAGAAATCGCGACGCGAGAAATCGCGGTTGAAACTCCGGTGCCTCCGCCACGGCTCGTACTGGACGGTCTGGACATTCGAGGTGATCCCCTGGGCCGGGGGCGCATAGCTGGGCTGAGCGTTGACTGGCACGATCTCCGCGGCAGCGAATGAGATCGAAAGAGTGGTCGCCAGCAGGCCCGACATGATCCTATTCATGGTCTTCTCCTTGAAACGCATGTCCCTTATCGCGGGAAACGGGCAGGCTGCGCAAATTGTTCCGCCAAAAATCCCAAGTTGCTGATCCGCAAAGGTTCTCCCGATTTGCTGCTTGCCTTTGTCGCCATAGAGGGCGAGCTTCGGCCTTGTGCGAGAGGGAGGCAGTTCCGTCAACGCCGAAGCGCTCCGCAAGGCATGATGACACTGCTGGAAAGCCCGGTGTGCGAGCCGTCTTTTTCCGGTTGACCGGCAGAGGCACTCTCCCTATGTTCCGCGCAATTTCGAGGGCGGCCTTTCTGAGCCCGCGGGAGCGCGTAGCTCAGCCGGTAGAGCAACTGACTTTTAATCAGTAGGTCATGGGTTCGAATCCCATCGCGCTCACCAAAATCCAGATGTACGGCCCGGAGACATGGGTAACAGTTTGTACCTAAGAAATGGGTGACAACGTCGTGCCGAACGCATGCGGTGGCCTTAACCACCCGCCCCATCGTCCATCATCGTGCCGGTGAGCGCCTCATAGGCTCTGCTGCACAGCTGCGAATGCGGACAATCCTTCACGATAAGCGCGGGCACCACAGTGAGAACCGCAGCGGCAAGGATTTGCAGGCAAAGACCGACGGCGCTTACCTTCCTGCCGAACACGCCGGCCAGGAAAAAGTAGAGACCCTGGGCCACGCAGGCTACCGTCAGAATGCCCAGAAGCGTGCTGGTCGCTCTTTCGAAGGGCGTTGTGTAGCCGTCGGGAAAACCCAGCATGCCGAGATCCATCGACCATTTCAGCGCCAGCACGACGCTCAATGCTGCCCAAACGAAGGCCGTCGTACGGGTGAACAGCGGCTGCTTTGGTTTGTTGCTCGGATCGGCCATCGGGATCACGTCGGAATTGCTTGCCGGGACATGCGCAAGCTCTCGGTCAAATCAGCGAGACGTTGCTGCCGGCATGGCGTTCGAGCCGTCCGGCGAGGTCGAGCTCCAGCAGCACCATGAACACTTGGGCGGGATGCAGGCCGGTGTGGCGGATGATCTCGTCGACTGCTACCGGCGTCGGGCCGAGCGCCTCGACGACGCGGTCGCGGTCGTCCTCGCGCGGCGGGGGCGTTGCCGAAAAGTCGGGCGGCTCTTCAAGTGGTGATGTCCTTGGCGCCCAGGCACCGACCAGCGGCGCGATCGCACTGGTGATATCGGCGGCCTCCGTGACAAGGGTTGCACCGTCCTTGAGCAGGCCATTGGCGCCGGCGGCGCGCGGATCGAGCGGCGAACCTGGAACGGCGAAGACCAGCCGGCCCATCTCACCGGCGAGCCGGGCGCTGATCAGTGAGCCGGAGCGCTGTGCGGCCTCGACCACCACCAATCCCAATGCGGCGCCAGCAACAAGCCGGTTGCGGCGCGGAAAATCCTGCGCGCGGGGCTGCCAGCCAAATGGCGTTTCGGAGATGATGGCGCCGCCGCGCTCGGCGATCTCGTCGCACAGGCCGGCATTTTCGGGCGGGTAGGGCAAATCGAGGCCGCCGGCGAGCACGCCGATAGTGCCGGTCGAAAGGCTGCCCTGGTGCGCGGCCGTATCGATGCCGCGCGCCAGGCCGGAGACAGTGCCATAGCCGTCGCGGCCGAGGTCCGCTGCCAGCATTCGCGCCATCTTGATGCCGGCCAGCGAGGCGTTGCGAGCGCCAACGATGGCGACGGCTGGCAAGCGGAAAACCGCACTATTGCCCCTGATCGCGAGCAGCGGCGGCGGATGATCCATGCTTTTCATCAGCGGCGGATAATCCGCCTCGCCGATGCCGACGAAGCGGGCACCGGCCCGCCTTGCTGTCTCCAACTCGGCCTCGGCTTCTCCAATGGACGGGATGCGGACGATTTTTTTGGCGCCGCCCGAAATCATCAGTTCGGGCAGCATCGCAAGTGCTGCTTCGGCCGAACCGAACCGGTTGATCAGGTCGCGAAAGGAAGCTGGGCCGACATTGGGCGTGCGGATCAGGCGAAGCCAGCTCAGCCGCTGCCGGTCGCTGAGGCGCGGCCCGGCGGCGGGCTCGCTCACTCCTTTGCCCCGATCTTACCCTCGGTGCCGGCAAGCAGCCGCGCAATGTTGGCGCGGTGCTTTATGATGACGATCAGGCTCATCGCCGCGAAAAGCCCGGCAATCTGCGGCGTGCTCAGGAAGTACAAGGCCACTGGCACGACCACAGCTGCCGTCAGTGCCGCCAGCGAGGAGTAGCGGAACAGGAAAGCCACCGCGAGCCAGACAACGGCGAAGATCACCGCCACCTGCCAGGCAAGGCCGATCAGCACGCCGAGGTAGGTGGCGACACCCTTGCCGCCCTTGAAGCCGAGCCAGACCGGAAAGAGGTGGCCTAGAAACGCACCGAAACCGGCCCAGAGTCCGAGCTCAGGTGCAAAGCGGCCGGCGATCAGCACAGCCGCGGTGCCTTTAAGGGCGTCGAGCAGCAGGGTGGCCGCCGCCAGACCCTTGTTGCCGGTGCGCAGCACATTGGTGGCGCCGATGTTGCCGGAGCCGATGTTGCGCACGTCGCCGAGGCCGGCGGCACGGGTGATCAGCAGCCCGAAGGGGATCGAGCCGAGAAGATAGCCGAACACCAATGCCAAGACGGGACTGTAAGCCATTGTTCCCCCGAAGTTTCCTTGGCTGAATGGATTTGAAGGCGTGACGCCTGTTCCGTCCTAGGCCGAAAACACTGTGCGGCCCGCCACCATCGTTTGCAAGACCTTGCCTTGCAGCCGCGCGCCTTCGAAACAGGTGTTTTTCGAGCGCGAGCGGATGCCGCTCTCGCTGACGATCCATGGCTCGTCCAGATCGACGAGTGCAAGGTCGGCCAAAGCCCCCGGTTTCAGCGTGCCGCCGGGCAGGCTGAACAATCTTGCCGGCGCGGTGGATAAGGTCTCGACCAGCCGGAGCAGCGTCACGTCGCCATTGTGATAGAGCCGCAGCGCCGCGCCCAGCAGCGTTTCCAGCCCGATGGCGCCGGCCGCAGCATCGGCGAAGGGCAGGCGCTTGGTGTCGACGTCCTGCGGGTCGTGCGAGGAGACGATGAGGTCGATGGTGCCGTCCTTGACCGCCTCGATCATCGCCAGCCGGTCTTCCTCGGCGCGCAGCGGCGGCGTCAGCCGGAAGAAGGTGCGGTACTCGCCGACATCATTCTCGTTGAGCGACAGATTGTGGATCGACACGCCTGCTGTGACGTTGGCGCCGTCGGCTTTTGCGCGCGCTACCGCGTCTGCCGCCATAGCCGTCGAGATCTTGGCAGCGTGATAGGAGCCGCCGGTCAGGCGAGCCAGCGCGAGATCGCGCTCCAGGGGGATTGATTCGGCCTCGCGAGGAATGCCGGCAAGGCCAAGCCAGCTTGCGTAAAGGCCTTCGTTCATCACGCCGGCCGAGGCGAGATCGGCGTCCTGGGTTTCATGCGCGATGACGCCGTCGAAATCGCGCGCGTAGGTCAGCGCGCGACGCATCACCAGCGCGCTGGCAATAGAATGCCGGCCGTCGGTGAAGGCGACCGCTCCAGCCTCGCGCAATAGGCCGAATTCGGTCATCTCGCGGCCTTCCAGCCCCTTGGTGATCGCTGCCGCCGGAAAGATGTTGACGATTGCCGTGTCCTTGGCGGTGCGCAGCACAAACTCGACCAGTGCGACATTGTCGATCACCGGGTCGGTATCGGGCATCATGACGATTGAGGTGACGCCGCCCGCCGCCGCAGCAATGCTCGCCGATGCGATGGTTTCGCGGTGTTCGCCGCCCGGTTCGCCGATGAAGACACGTGCATCGATCAGGCCGGGGATGATCGCCTTACCAGCGCACTCGATGATCGTGGCGTCTTCGGGCGCGCCCTGGTTCAAGGCCGCCTTGCCGGCGGCAACGATTTTGCGCCCTTCGACGATGACGGTGCCTATCTCGTCGATGCCGCGCGATGGGTCGACGATGCGGGCGCGGCTGAAGACCGTTATGCTCATGCGCCGCGGCCCTCGTGGTTTCGACGGGGGTCGAGCAGCGCTTCCATCACCGCCATGCGCACGGCGACGCCCATCTCAACCTGTTCCTGGATAACGCTTTGCGGGCCGTCGGCGATCTCGGAGGCGATCTCGACTCCGCGGTTCATCGGGCCGGGATGCATGACCAGCGCACCGTCCTTGGCCGCTTTCAGCTTCTCGGCGTCGAGCCCGAAATAGCGGAAATATTCGCGCACCGAGGGTACGAAAGCGCCTTCCATGCGTTCGCGCTGCAGGCGCAACATCATCACCACGTCGGCGTCCTTCAGACCCTCGCCCATCGAGCGGGTGACGATGACGCCCATCTTCTCGATGCCGGCGGGCAAAAGCGTCGAAGGGGCGACGACCCGTACTTGGGCACCGAGTGCGTTGAGCAGAATGATATTGGAGCGGGCCACGCGCGAATGCAGGATGTCACCGCAGATCGCCACGATCAGCTTCGACAACGGACCCTTGGCGCGGCGGATGGTCAGCGCGTCGAGCAGCGCCTGCGTTGGATGTTCATGAGCGCCGTCGCCGGCATTGACCACCGAGCAGCCGACCTTTTGAGCAAGAAGTGCCGCCGCGCCCGCCGATTGGTGGCGGATGATCAATATGTCGGGGCGCATGGCGTTCAGCGTCATCGCGGTATCGATCAGCGTCTCGCCCTTCTTCACCGACGAGCTTGCCACCGACATGTTCATGACGTCGGCGCCGAGCCGTTTGCCGGCCAGCTCGAACGACGATTGCGTACGGGTCGAGGCTTCGTAGAAGAGATTGATCTGGGTGCGGCCGCGCAGCGTCGATGTCTTCTTGTCCGATTGCCGCGAGATGGCAACGGCCCGGTCCGCCCGGTCGAGCAGAAGCTCGATGTCGGCGGGGGAAAGATCGCGGATGCCTAGAAGATGGCGGTGGGGATAAAGTGGAAGGGACGATGCGTCAGTCATCTCAAGTCGCTGCTATAGGGGGGAGGCTCCGCGGCTGCAAGCACCGGCTTGGGATTGGATCGGTTCTCCCCGGTATTTTCGTCGCGCGCCGCCGGCCATAGGCTATAAACCGCGATGACTTTGGATTCGCAGACTTCAGGTGATAAGGACGAAGCGTGACCGACGACGTGACCAACCAGCCGCCGCCGCTGGCCGGCGGCAACGCCTGGCGGGGCGATCCGTTGCTGATCCAGCTTGCCGAGCGCTTTTCCGATCCGGTGCGCAAGGACCTCGACGGGCTTGGCCGTTTCGTTTTGACGCATGAGGCGCAGGAACTGGCCCGTCTTGCCAATGTCGAGACGCCGAAGCTCAGGACCCATGATCGCCAGGGCCGGCGCATCGACCAGGTCGAGTTCCACCCCGCCTATCACGCGCTGATGCGCCGCTCGGTCGCCAACGGGCTGCATTCGTCGGTCTGGGAGAATGGCGACGCCGAGATCGGCCGCCGCCACCAGGTGCGCGCCGCGCGCTTTTACCTCACGGCTGAGCTCGAAACCGGGCATCTTTGCCCGATCACCATGACCAGCGCTTCGCTGGCAGCGCTGATGGCCAGCCCGAAACTGTTTCGCGAATGGGCGCCTCGGGTGACGACGCGCAAATACGATCAGGGCCAAAAGCCGCCGGTCGAAAAAGCCGGGCTGACGCTCGGCATGGGCATGACCGAGAAGCAAGGCGGTACCGATGTTCGTGCCAACGTCACCAAGGCCGAGCGCGCCGGCAGCGGTTTTTATCGCCTGACCGGCCACAAATGGTTCATGTCGGCGCCGATGTCGGATGCCTTCCTGGTGCTCGGACAGGCGCCGGAGGGACTGTCGTGCTTTCTGGTTCCCCGCTTGCTTGGCGACGGATCCGGCAACGGCTTCCGCTTTCAGCGGCTGAAGGACAAGCTCGGCAACCGCTCCAATGCGTCCTCCGAGGTGGAATTCGTCAATGCAATCGGCGAGATGGTTGGCGAGCCCGGCGCCGGCGTGAAGACGATCATGGACATGGTGACCCTGACGCGGCTCGACTGTGCCGTCGCCTCCTCGGCGATCATGCGGGCCGGACTGGCCGAGGCCGTCCACCACACGCGCCACCGCCAGGTGTTCGGAACCAATCTGATCGAGCAGCCGCTGATGCAGCGTGTGTTGGCCGACATGGCGCTCGACGTTGCCGCCGCTACCGCGCTGTCGTTCCGGCTGGCGCGCTCCTTCGACGAGGCGGCCGGCGACCGCGGCGAGGCGGCCTTCGCCCGCGCCATGACGCCGGTCGTCAAATACTGGGTCTGCAAGATTGCGCCGCCGCTGCTCTATGAGGCGATGGAATGCCTCGGCGGCAATGGCTATGTCGAGGAGGGGCCGCTCGCCCGCTACTATCGCGAAGCTCCGGTCAACGCGATCTGGGAGGGTTCAGGCAACGTCATGGCGCTCGACGTGTTGCGAGTGCTCGGCCGCGCGCCAGGCCTGTTCGATGACGTGCTGGCCGGCATCGACCGCGATCTCGGCGCTGGCGGACGCGGCACCGTCGGCGTGCTCAAGGCAGCAATGCAGGTCGCTGCAACCGACGAGGGCTCAGCGCGGCTGTTGACCGAGCAATTGGCATTGTCGGCGGCGGCGGCAGAGCTTCGCAGGCTGGGGGCAGGGCGGATCGCCGACGCCTTCGTCGAGACGCGCCTCGCCGGCCAGTGGCGCAACACCTATGGAATGCTCGATTCGCGCCACGATGCGCGGATGATCATCGACACGCTCTACCCGCCGATCAACTAGTGCCGTCGCCCGGGTCGTAGCCGCTTTTTTTCGCGCGCCCTGTGGATGATCGTTAACCTTAACAAATGGTTTCCATTGCGGCGGCCGGTGGCAAAGCCCAGTGTTATGGTTAAGGCAAGGACTGTTCGGCTGAGCGGTCTTTGTCCTGCGAAGCAGGAGCGTCATGCGGCATATTTTGAGCTCTTTTCTGGCATTGCATTGGGCGGCCGTTTTCGCCCTGCTGGCGTTCATCTGCATCGATGGGAATCGTGGCGTCGCGGCGGCCCTTGGCGTGCTCGGCGTTCCCGTCCAGAACGCTCGCTTTGCCGATCTTGAAAACGCCGTCGTCGTGGCGCCGCTCGCCGTGGCATTGCTTGTCGTCGCGGTGCTGTTCTGCTGGGCCTTTGTTGAAGCATTGACCAGCGACGCCACCAACCCGGACCCAGCCGACAGTGTTGTGCGGATCGCCTTCATCTCGGCCTCGGGCGTGCTGTCGTTGATCGTCATCGGCGGCGCTGCGCAAGGCATCAATGGGCTGTTCATGGTTGTCGCCGTGCAATTGGCGGCACTTCTGGCGTCATATGTCGCGATGCTCGCCGAGCGGCGCTCAGCCGCTGCCGCGGCAGTTCCAGTGACCGGCGAAATCCGCGCGGCCGCGCATATCATGGCCAAGGCAGCGGCGTACAATTCCTCGCTTGCCCGCATTTCGGGCCGGCCGGATTCGAGGGACGATCGCTGATGCGCACCTTGTTCGCGCTGTGGGCGGCTCCGCTCCTCCTGTTCTGGGGCTGGTTCTTTCTGTCGCTCAACGACATCAATTTCGGCTATGTCATGCTGAGCCGCCAATTGCACGATCTCGTTTTCCAGCTTTATGGGCAGATGCTCGGCGTCGATCCGGCGCTCATCCCGGGCATGGTGGCGAAGGCTTGCGTCTTCGACGGACTGCTGCTGATGGCGTTCTGGGCATTTCGCCGCCGCAAGGCGATCGGCAGCTGGATCAAGGCAACGCGCAATCGCTATTTCGACCAGGCATCGACTCCGAGCGCCTGAAGCCGGTCGAGAACACCCTGCAGGATGAAGGCCGCCGCCGCTGAATCGATCTTGCCGGCGCGTTTCTTGCGCGAAAAATCCATCTCGATCAGTGTCCGCTCGGCCGCCACCGTCGACAGCCTTTCGTCCCAAAAGACGAACGGCAGATCGGTCAATCCAGCCATGTTGCGGACGAAAGCGCGGGATTTTTGGGCGCGTGGGCCTTCCGAGCCGTCCATGTTGATGGGGAGGCCGATCACCACTGCGCCGGCATTTTCCTTCTGCAGCAGAGCGAGCAGCACCGCGGCATCGAGCGAGAATTTCTTGCGCATGATGACAGGGCGCGGGTGCGCGAAGGACAAGCCGCGGTCCGAAACCGCCACGCCGATCGTCTTGTCGCCGAGGTCAAGCCCAGCCAGGGTCTTGCCGCCGCCGAGCCGGCCCGGCAACTCCTCGATCGTGATGATGCCCAACGGCTTTTCCTTTGACCGCGACGCCGCACTTCCTATACGCGCAACATATGCCGCGGCACTTTAATTTCGCCGTCGGTGTTCTAGCCTCTACCGAAGCAAAAATCGAGGAAGGCATTGATGAAACTTACCTGGTACGGACACTCGGCATTCCGCGTCGAAATCGAAGGCGCGAAAATCCTCATCGACCCGTATCTGGTCGGCAATCCGTCATGGACAGGCGGCTGGGAAGAGCCGGCCGAAGGGGTCACGCACGTGTTGCTTACCCATGGCCACAGCGACCACATCAGCGGCGCCGTCGAAGTGCTCAAGAAAAGCGGCGCGATGCTTGTCGCCAATTTCGAGATTTGCATGTACCTGGTCGGCAAAGGCGTCAGTGACAAGCAAATCAATCCCGGCAATATCGGCGGCACCGTCGATTGCGGCGGCTTCACCACCACTTTCGTTCAGGCTCTGCATTCATCGTCCTTTCTAGGCGAGAGCGGCCAGAACACCTATCTCGGCAATCCGGGCGGGCTCGTCCTGCACTTCCCCGAGGATAAGACGCTCTACCATATGGGCGACACAGACATCTTTTCCGATATGGCGCTGATCAACGAGTTGCATGAGCCGAAGATCGGCATCGTGCCGATCGGCGACCGCTTCACCATGGGTGGCGCGGTGGCAGCTCTTGCCTGCCAGCGTTTCTTCAAGTTCGAGACGGTCGTTCCCGCTCACTTCGGCACATTTCCGATGATAGATCAGACCGCCGACAAGTTTGTGGCCGGGCTGGACGGATCGGGTGTGAAAGTGGCGTTGCCGAAGATCGGCGAGACGATTACGCTGTAGGAATAGCGAACCGGAATGACGACATGGGTCTGAGAAACTCTCTTTGCATTTCTATGCTGGTTGCCGCATCGCCGGCGCTGGCCGCCGAGGATTTCATCGAGGGCATCTATCTGCAATCGGAGGATCTCTGCGCGCAGGCCAAAAAGGATACGCTGCAGACGGTGATCGAGGGCGGCAATATCGTACTGTCGGCAAACGGACTGGAAAGCATCGAATATAACTGCGAGTTCCTGCAGATCACCAAGGCGACACGGTCGCCAAGCTGGGCGGTGACCGCCATCTGCCAGGAGCCGGGCTACGTCTTTCCGGATGTTCTCTCACTGACTCAGATGAACCCGAAGCAGATCGACCTGGTTTCGGTTCGGCCTGCCGCGGACGAAAGCGAGCAGAGCGGCAACGGTGGCAGCTATTTCCTCTGCGACGGCGTGGCGATGCCGTAGGGCAGTTGTCGGCACGATGCATGTTGCGCGGCACGCGCTGCGCCGCTATAGCGCTGGTTTTCCCCGAGGCACAACATGTCCGTTGATATTAAAACCGTGAAGCGCGTCGCGCACCTTGCCCGCATTGCGGTGAGCGAGGAGGATGCAGAGCGCATGACCGGCGAATTGAACGCCATTTTGGGCTTTGTCGAGCAGTTGAACGAGGTCGATGTTTCCGGCGTCGAGCCGATGACCTCGGTCACGCCGATGGCAATGAAGAAGCGCCAGGACGTCGTCACCGACGGCAGCAAGGCAGCCGACATCGTCGCCAACGCGCCGGCAACCGAAGAGAACTTCTTTCTCGTGCCAAAGGTCATGGAGTAGCTGGCCGATGGTAATCGAGATCGCCGCGGAGACGCCGCTGCAGGACGATGTGCGTGGGCTGGTCGAGGAGCTCAACGCCACATTGCTGGAGTTGACGCCGCCGGAGCATTGCTACCATTTGACGGTCGAGCAGATGGCGGACCGCGACACGACCGTCTTCATCGCCCGCGATAACGGCCTTGCCATCGGTTGCGGCGCGCTGAAGCGCCACGATGCTGTCGTCGGCGAGGTCAAGCGTATGTATACGCGGCCTTCGCATCGCGGCCGCAAAATCGGTGCGATGATCGTCGAGCGGATTGAGGGCTTGGCGCGCCAAGAAGGGCTGAAGCGTCTGGTGCTGGAGACGGGCGACCGTCATCCCGCCGCCTGGACCGTCTACGAACGCGCCGGTTTTTCGCGCTGTGGGCCGGTGCTGAATTATCCCAATTCCGAGTGGTCGGTGTTTTACGAAAAGAGTCTTGCCTGATGAGCGACCTGACCCAGCTGACGATTTCGCAGGCCCGCGCCAAATTGCGCTCCAGGGAGATCACCGCCACCGAAGTCACCGAGGCTTATCTTTCGGCTATCGAGCGAGCCAATCCGGCGCTCAATGCCTATGTGGTGGTCACTGGCGACAAAGCGCGCGACATGGCCAAGGCCTCCGACGCGAAACTGGCCAAGGGCGAGGGCGGGTCGCTCGAGGGTATCCCGCTCGGCATCAAGGATCTGTTCGGCACCGAAGGCGTCCACACCCAGGCCTGCAGCCACGTGCTTGACGGGTTCAAGCCGCGCTACGAATCGACTATCACCGCCAATCTGTGGGCGGATGGCGCCGTCATGCTCGGCAAGCTCAACATGGACGAGTTCGCCATGGGCTCGTCCAACGAGACCTCGTATTACGGGCCTGTCATCAACCCGTGGCGGCGTTCGCGGCTCGACACGGTGGTAATGCCGACGACACATCAGGGCGAGGGCGGCTTCGTTTCGGCGGGCGGCACCAGGACCGCGCGCACGTTGGACAATGCCCAGCTGGTGCCGGGCGGTTCGTCCGGTGGCTCGGCATCAGCCGTCTCGGCCTTCCTGTGCGCCGGCGCTACCGCCACCGACACCGGCGGCTCGATCCGCCAGCCCGCCGCCTTCACCGGCACGGTCGGCATTAAGCCGACCTATGGCCGCTGCTCGCGTTGGGGCGTCGTCGCCTTCGCCTCGTCGCTCGACCAGGCCGGGCCGATCGCGCGCGACGTGCGCGATGCCGCGATCCTGTTGAAGTCGATGGCTTCGGTCGACCCGAAGGACACGACCTCCGTCGACCTGCCGGTGCCGGATTACGAGGCGGCGATCGGCCGCTCGATCAAGGGGATGAAGGTCGGCATCCCCAAGGAATACCGTGTCGACGGCATGCCCGAGGAGATCGAGGCGTTGTGGCAGAAGGGCATTGCCTGGCTGAGGGATGCCGGCGCCGAGATTGTCGACATCTCGCTGCCGCACACTAAATACGCGCTGCCGGCCTATTACATTGTTGCGCCCGCCGAAGCCTCGTCCAACCTCGCCCGTTACGACGGCGTCCGCTATGGATTGCGCGTGCCCGGCAAGGACATTGTCGACATGTATGAAAAGACCCGCGCCGCCGGCTTCGGGCGTGAGGTCAAGCGCCGCATCATGATCGGCACCTATGTGCTTTCCGCTGGCTACTACGATGCCTACTATCTGCAGGCGCAGAAGGTTCGTAACCTGATCAAGCGCGATTTCGAAAATGTGTTTGTCGCAGGTGTCGACGTCATCCTGACGCCGGCAACGCCGTCCGCCGCCTTCGGCATCGCAGACGAAGACATGGCCGCCGACCCGGTCAAGATGTATCTCAACGACATCTTTACGGTGACGGTGAACATGGCCGGCTTGCCCGGCATCGCGGTTCCGGCCGGGCTCGACGCCAAGGGGCTGCCACTCGGCCTGCAGCTGATCGGCCGGCCTTTCGACGAGGAAACGCTGTTCCAGACCGCCCATGTCATCGAACAGGCGGCCGGCACATTTCAGCCGGAAAAATGGTGGTAGGATCGTTTCTCATCTGAGGGGGTGAGGGATGTTCTTCTATGTCTCCAAGGTCCTGTGGCTCTTCGTCCAGCCGCTTAATCTCGCGATCATCCTGCTGCTGGCTGGATTGCTTGCGGCATTGGTCGGGCGCAAAAGGCTATTTGCCACCGGCAGCGTGCTGGCCTTCCTTGTCCTGGCACTGTCAGCATGGACCTCGCTCGGCGCAGTGATGCTCAATCCGCTCGAGGAGCGTTTCCCTAAGCCACCCCTGCCGGAAAGGGTTGACGGAATCGTTGTGCTCGGCGGCGGTATGGACGGCGCCATCAATTTCGTTCGCGGCGGTTATGAACTCAACGCCAGTGGCGATCGAATTGTCGAGGCAGCCGTGCTGGCGCGGCGTTTTCCGACAGCGAGAGTCGTCATTTCAGGCGGCCCCGTTGCAATAATCGGTGAGGACGAAGGCGACTCAACCACGGCGCCACGCGTACTCACTGCGCTCGGCGTGGCGGCCGATCGTCTGATCCTGGAAGACAAGTCACGCAACACCTACGAGAATGCCGTCTTCACCAAGCGGCTGATTACGCCGAAACCCGGCGAGATCTGGCTGCTGGTGACCTCAGCCTTCCACATGCCGCGCGCCAAGGCGCTGTTCGACAGAGCCGGCTTCCCGACGGTTCCATGGCCGGTCGACTACCGCACCTCCGGTAAGGAAGGTATCAGCCTGTTCCGCAAATCTACCAACGAAGCGCTGCAGACCACGACCATCGCGATTCGCGAATGGATCGGGCTCGTCGCCTATTGGCTGTCGGGCCGCATTGATCAGCCTTTTCCCGGGCCGGGCGGCTGACCGAGCACCGCCTGCCGCGCCGCCGAGAAAAATTGGCGGCGCACCAGCACCGCCAGAAGCAGCAGCGTCGATAGCACGAAAACGGCGGGATCGACGAACCAGCCAAGATAACCGATCGAGAAGAACACGCCGCGCAGCCCGGAATTGAAATGCTTCCCGGCCAGCATGTTCATGCGGGCCGCGCGCCACACCGCCGTTTCGGTGACCGGATTGCGCGACGCCTCGCCATGCGGAATCGGCACCGCGCCGATCAGGATCGAGCAATAGTTGAACAGCCGGTAAGCCCAGCCGAACTTGAAGAAGGAAAAGGCCAGGATCAGCACCAGCCCGAACACCTTCGTCTGGAAGGCGGCGCGTGAGGATGTGGCGCCAAACGGCAGGTCGCTCAGCACAGTGAGAACCTGATCGGAAGTGCCGAGCAAGGCAAAACAGCCGCCGATCGCAATTAGCGAACTGGAGGCAAAGAAGGCGGTCCCCTGTTGCAGGCCGCTCATGATGGCGGTGTCGACGATGCGGATCTCGCGTTCGGCCATGGTCCTCATCCAGGCCTCGCGCTGCGCGTTCATCGCCCTCGTCAGCGACATGCGGCTGACCAGCATTCCGTCGGCGGCGAGCGTATGCAGCACCCACGCGGCAAGGAAGAACCCCAGCGCAGCAAGGTCGGCCGTCGATAAATGAAAGGAATCGCTCATGCGGTGCTTTTACCACAGGCGGAGGGGACGCTTCGATGGCCGAAGCCGGAATGTCGCTGCCGGAGCAAACAAGGTCGGCAGGCGCAGCGCCGCGATCTTCAAAACAGCGGAAAACATCATGGGAATTCCTATATGTAGATCTCAACAGGGTCCCAGGAGAAAACGCCCACGTGTTCCTTTCGGTTTTCGACCTGTTCAAGATCGGCATCGGCCCATCGAGTTCGCACACGATGGGGCCGATGACGGCTGCGCGGCGGTTTCTCGACGAGATTGCGGGAGACGACTGGCCGCGTCCGGCCGACGCCAGGGTCGACCGAATCGCGGCCAGCCTGCATGGCTCGCTCGCCTATACCGGTATCGGCCATGGCTCCGATCGCGCCGTGGTGCTCGGCCTCGCCGGCCAGACGCCGCAGACGGTGGATCCTGACCACGCCGACGGCATCGCCGCTCGCATCGCCGCCGAGAAGCGGATTTCGCCGCCCGGCCATCCGTCCTATCGTTTCGACCCGGCAACGGATCTGGTGCTGGATCGCAAGACGCCGCTGCCGGGTCACGCCAATGGCATGGCGTTTTCTGCCTATGATGCCGGAGACCGGTTGCTGCTGAGGCGCGTCTACTATTCGATCGGCGGCGGCTTTGTCGTTTCCGAGGAAGAATTGCAGCGGATGAAGGCGAGGGGCTCGGCGACAACCGAAGGCAAGAAGGTTCCATATCCGTTCAAGAACGCCGTCGAAATGCTCTCAATGGCAGCGAAAAGTGGCCTTTCCATCGCCGAGATGAAGCGCGTCAACGAGGAGACGCAGATGTCGCGCGAGGAGCTCGACGCCGGCCTCGACGGCATTTGGAGCGCCATGAAGGGATGCATCGAGCGCGGCCTGTCGCAAGACGGCATCATGCCCGGCGGACTGAAGGTGCGCCGCCGTGCCCGGATGCTGCACGACAAGTTGCAGGAGCAATGGCAGCAGAACCGGCCCAACCCGCTGCTCGCCAATGACTGGCTGTCGATCTATGCAATGGCGGTCAACGAGGAGAACGCCGCCGGCGGCCGTGTCGTCACCGCGCCAACCAATGGGGCGGCCGGCACTCTGCCCGCGGTGTTGCGCTATTGGCTGCATTTCCATCCCGAAGCCGACCAGCCAAGTATCCGCGATTTCCTGCTGACGGCGGCGGCCGTTGGCGGCATCATCAAGACCAATGCTTCGATCTCGGGGGCCGAGGTAGGCTGCCAGGGCGAGGTCGGTTCGGCTTCGGCGATGGCTGCGGCGGGATTGTGCGCCGTCATGGGCGGCACGCCCGAGCAGGTCGAGAACGCTGCCGAAATCGCGCTGGAACATCATCTCGGCATGACCTGCGATCCGGTCGGCGGCCTGGTGCAGGTGCCGTGCATCGAGCGCAACGCGCTTGGCGCTGTCAAGGCGGTGACCGCCGCTTCGCTGGCCATCAAGGGCGATGGCGTTCATTTCGTGCCGCTCGATGCGGCGATCGAGACGATGCGCCAGACCGGCCTCGACATGAACGAAAAGTACAAGGAAACCAGCCTTGGCGGATTGGCCGTCAATGTCGTGGAGTGCTGAGCGCCAGTCTGGCGGCCTGGACCACCACTGTGGAGAAGTCGATCAGGCCGTTGACGCGTTCGCGTGCTGGGCTAAACCTTAAACGATGTCTCTCAATCTCATAAAGCTTTGCGTCGGCTGTGACAGCGTCGAGGATCTGGAAGAGTGGATTGCCTTCCGCCTCGACGAGCGGCGCCGCGCCGGCGAACCGGCCGAACACTACCACACCACCCGCATGGTGCCGACGCGCGGCGCCGAGATCACCGACGGCGGCTCGCTCTACTGGGTGGTCAAGGGCAATGTCCAATGCCGTCAGCTGATCACCGAAATCCGGCCCTTCACTGATGACGATGGCATCGGCCGCTGCCATCTGATCCTCGATCCCGAGGTCGTGCGCACCGACTGGCAGCCGCGCCGTGCATTCCAAGGGTGGCGCTACCTGAAGCCGGCGGACGCGCCGGCCGATCTCGGCAAGGGCAAAGCCGGGCTGATCGAAATGCCGCCGAAGCTCAGGCGTGAGCTTGCCGATCTCGGCCTACTCTGACGCCAAGAACCGTAACGCCAAGGGCACCGGCCGAACGCTTGTCCGCAGTTGCCATCATCACCGGTCCTGCAGGTCGCCTGATCTGGGCTTGCAAGCTGGGGAACAACGCCACATCTTGAATGTCATGAGCGACAAGAAGCAGCCCGTGCCTGCAAAGGCCAATCCTGCGCCGGTCGAGTCCCAATCGAGCACCGGCGAGATCGACGCCTTTCTCCGTCAGGCAAGGACGCTCGCTGCATCCGCCACCGGTTCAGGCAGGCTGATCCTGTCCCTCGACGCTACGATGAGCCGCCAGCCGACCTGGGATCTCGCCTGTGCGCTGCAGGCCGAGATGTTCGACGCCGTCGGCAAGGCTGGGGTGCTCAAGGTTCAACTGGTCTATTTCCGCGGGCTTGGCGAGTGCCGTTCCTCCGCATTCGTCACCGATACCGAAGCTCTGAAGCAGCTGATGACGCGCATCGACTGCCGTAGCGGCCACACCCAGATCGGCAAGGTGCTCGCCCATGCGCTGAAACAGACGGCGGCGGCCAAGGTCAACGCGCTGGTCTATATCGGCGATGCGATGGAAGAAAACATAGATGATCTGGCCGAAAAGGCCGGTAGCCTAGGTCTGCACGGCGTTCCTGTCTTCGTTTTTCAGGAAGGCCATGATGCCGGTGCAGAAAAGGCGTTCAAGGAAATTGCACGGCTGTCCAAAGGGGCCTGGTTCCGGTTTGATCGGCGGGCTGCCGCGACCTTGGCCGGCCTGCTTTCGTCCGTCGCCGTGTTTGCGACCGGCGGTCTGAAAGCACTGGAGGACCGGGGCAGGCCGGAGGACCGGCTGATGATCGAGCATCTGCGGGGCGGCGGAAACTGATGGGCGCGATTATCGCTTTTGTAGCATTGCTTCTGGTGCTTCTCGGCATGCTCACCATCTTCCTGCGCGCCGATCCGGGGAAGCTTGCAGGCGGCATGAGGACCCTTGGACCCGTGCTGCTCGGGCTGGTCGGCGTTGCCGTGCTGCTGGTCGGGCGCGAGGGCCTCGGCGGCTTGATCCTGTCGGCCGCGCTCGCCTGGTATGGCTCCATGCGCATGAATCAGCCGGCCGCAAAACTGGCACCGGGCAAGCGTTCGACGGTGCGTACCGCGGCGCTTGAGATGGAACTCGATCACGACACCGGCGGCCTCGAAGGCCTCGTGCTGGCTGGGCGCCATGAAGGCAAGATGCTTGGCTCGATGGGGCTTGCCGAATTGCAGCAACTTTATCGCGAGCTCTCCGGCGATCCGGAGAGCCGCCAGCTGCTAGAGACGTATCTTGACGGCAGATTTCCCATCTGGCGCAAAGACGCTGATGCGAATGGTGGCGAAGGGCTGGGTGTTGCGCCAGGTTCGGGCGCCATGACTAAGGAGGAGGCCTACAAGATCCTTGGTCTTGAAGCGGGGGCTGCCGCGGCGGATGTCCGCAAGGCGCACCGCCGCCTGATGCAGCGCCTGCACCCCGATATCGGTGGCACGTCTTTCCTGGCGGCGCGGATCAACGAAGCCAAGGACGTCTTGCTCTCCAATCACAACTAGTCTCCTTCGACGCAGAACTTTCGGGAAAGATATCGTTTCGCGCCCTTACTGCTGGACGGCGTAGCACTCGATCTTCTTCTTTTTCAAAGCGTTACAAGCCCTCCAGGCGGCGGTCTTCGAACCAAAACCACCGAACCGGGCGCGGTAATAGGTGACGCCGTCTTTGTCGAAGGCGACGGTGAAACCGGAGGCATCGGCCAGAACGGAGGGCACCTGCTTCGTCGCCTTGTCGAGGAAAGCCTTTGCTTCGGATTGCTTTGGCGAAGAGGCGACCTGTATTGCCCAGCCGGATGGCACCGACGCCGTGCTGACCGGATCGACCTCTGCAGCCGGTTCGGCATAGGCTGCGGCGACCCGGGCCGTCGCCACATCGTCCGCTGTCGCCACGGCCGCCGTCTTGACCTTTCTGGTCTGAACGACCGGAGTGGTTTCTTCAACGACGGGAGCATTTTCCTCGACGAGGGAGGCAACGGCATCGTCGTCCGGCTTACTATCCGGCGTCGGCGCGTCATGCTTCGGCAGAAGCACCTTGGCCAGGGCTGAAATCGGATTGCCGCCACCGGCTTTGGCAATCAGCATGCCGCCGCCGCGCGACGACGCCTTTGGCATGTAGGCATTGATCAACCCGGCCATCTGGCTGTCGCGGCTGCCGCCGGACCTGCCGCCCATGACCACCGCTACGATGCGCCGGTCGCCATCCGATACCGAGGAGACCAGGTTATAGCCGGAGGCGCGGGTATAACCGGTCTTGATGCCGTCGACGCCCTTGATGCGTCCGAGCAGACGGTTATGGCCGTTGATGCGCTGTCGCCCGTAAAGAAAGGAGCGCTGCGAGAAATAGCCGTAATATTGTGGAAAATGCTCTCTCAGGGCGATACCGAGCAGCGCCATGTCGCGCGCCGTCGTGAACTGCCCGGGATCAGGCAAGCCGTTGGCGTTGCGGAAAACGGTTCCCCGCATGCCCAGCGCCCGCGCCTTGGCGGTCATCATGCGGGCGAAATTGGCCTCATTGCCGCCGAGCATCTCGCCAAGCGCAGTTGCGGAATCGTTTGCCGATTTGGTCACCATCGACAGGATGGCGGTCTCGACCGTGACCGAGCCGCCCCGCTTGACGCCGAGCTTTGTTGGCGGTTCGGCAGCGGCATTGGCCGAGAACACGACCGGAGAATTCCTGCTGATCCTGCCCTTCGCCAATGCCTCGAACGTCAGATAGAGCGTCATCATCTTGGTAAGCGAGGCCGGATAGCGCCGGCCATCGGCATCCGATGAATAAAGCACCTTGCCGGACTTGGCATCGATGACGATGGCCGCCGACTTGGCCGCCATGGATGAAGCCGCGTCCGCGACGACGAAGCTCATCGCCATAGCGAGAATCATGATCGTTTTGAGGGGGGACGCGGATTTGGAAACGAAGCCCGACAACGCCTTACGCACTGATAGTTCCTTTGAATTTCCGTTGCCTTGGAGGCGGCAAAGGGTCCTGCCTCACCTCGGGCCACGCTAACGCGGGCAGCGTTACCAATCCGTTTATGGTAACCGCCGCGTTCACCATTTTCTGCGGGATTGAGCCTCTCTTTATTCGAATCTTAGCGATTGCCGGCGGCTCACGATGCGCATTGCCGCGGAAATCTTGACTTTTTGTGCACTGCACAATATATTTACACGCATTGCACAACGCGGCCCGGACAAGGCGCGTCCATCGTCCAAAGGCAACCGTTCAAGGGAATGCGTGAAATGACCCAGACCTATGAAGATTTCAGCAAATACGGCAAGGAATTTGCCGACACCGGATTGAAGAGCTTTGCATCGCTGTCCAAGGGTGCGCAGGCCATCGCCACCGAGGCGGGCGAGTACACCAAGAAAAGTTTTGAGGCCGGCAGCGCCGTTGTCGAGAAGCTCTTCTCCGCCAAGTCGCTGGATAAGGCGATCGAAATCCAGTCCGACTACGCCAAGCAGTCCTATGAGAGCTTCGTCACCGAGGCCACCAAGCTTGGCGATCTCTATGCCGAACTCGCCAAGGAAGCCTACAAGCCGTTCGAATCGATTGTCGCCAAGGCGAAGTAAATTCCGACGAACGTTCCAAGCCGGCCCCTGGGCCTCAAAAGACAGACCCGGTCGCGAACGCGCGGCCGGGTTTTTTCATGCCAGTTCGAAATCGGGGTCCTTGCGGTCTTCACGATTTGAAAAATCGGTCAAGTTTGGCCACCTAGCCATATTGTCAGCTAAACAGAAGGGCTTAAAATCGTCCATCGAGCACCTACATGTCGAGCATGCATGAGGATTCGAAAGAGGCAGGACTACGTGACTACAGGTTTGACTGCCACGAGCTACGTGGTGCGAATGCAGAACGGCAGCAACGGCAATGAGGCCGGTCGCGGCACGGCCGTCATCACGCGCACAAAAACCAAGACCAAGAAGCCCAGTCTGTATCGGGTCCTCATCCTTAACGACGACTACACACCCATGGAGTTCGTGGTTCACGTGCTGGAGCGTTTTTTCCAGAAGGATCGCGAAGCCGCCACACGCATAATGCTTCATGTTCACAATCATGGGGTGGGCGAGTGCGGGGTCTATACATTCGAGGTGGCCGAGACCAAAGTGTCTCAGGTCATGGATTTCGCCCGACAGAATCAGCATCCGCTGCAATGCGTGATGGAGAAGAAGTGAGGTAACATGCCGGCTTTCTCCCAAGGCCTGGAAAAGGCGCTTCACCAAGCGCTGACGCTCGCCAATGAGCGGCACCATGAATATGCAACCCTTGAACATTTGCTGCTCGCCCTGATCGACGACACCGAGGCGGCCGCAGTCATGCGTGCCTGCAACGTCGATCTCGACGAGTTGAAGCATACGGTTCTCACCTATATCGACACCGAGCTCGACAATCTCGTCACCGGCTACGATGAAGATTCCAAGCCGACGGCCGGTTTTCAGCGCGTCATCCAGCGCGCGGTGATCCATGTGCAGTCGTCAGGCCGCGAGGAGGTGTCCGGCGCCAACGTGCTCGTCGCCATCTTCGCCGAGCGCGAGAGCCACGCCGCTTATTTCCTGCAGGAACAGCAGATGACCCGCTACGACGCGGTCAACTACATCTCGCATGGCATTGCCAAGCGCCCAGGCGCTTCAGAGACGCGGACGCCGCGCGGCGCCGACGACGAGCAAGGCAGCCAGGGCGGAGCTGAGCCGCAAGAAGAAGGCGGCAAGAAGAAGCAGCAGCAGGACGCGCTGACTGCCTATTGCGTCAACCTGAACAACAAGGCCAAGGCTGGCAAGATCGATCCGCTGATCGGTCGCGAGAGCGAGATCAACCGGACTATCCAGGTGCTGTGCCGCCGGTCCAAGAACAACCCGCTCTATGTCGGCGATCCCGGCGTCGGCAAGACGGCGATCGCCGAAGGCCTCGCCAAGCGCATCGTCGAGGGCGACGTTCCCGAAGTGCTGCACAATGCCACCATCTTCGCGCTCGACATGGGCACGCTGCTGGCCGGCACCCGTTATCGCGGCGATTTCGAGGAGCGGCTGAAGCAGGTCGTCAAGGAGCTCGAGGACTATCCCGGAGCCGTGCTGTTCATCGATGAGATCCACACCGTGATCGGGGCAGGAGCCACCTCTGGCGGCGCCATGGATGCGTCGAACCTGTTGAAGCCGGCGCTGTCGTCCGGCGCGATCCGCTGCATCGGCTCGACCACCTACAAGGAGTTCCGGCAGTTCTTCGAGAAGGACCGCGCGCTGGTGCGGCGATTCCAGAAGATCGACGTCAACGAGCCGACCGTCGAGGACGCCATCGAGATCATGAAGGGACTGAAGCCCTATTTCGAGGAGTTCCACAAGGTTCGCTACACGAGTGAAGCGATCAAGGCTTCGGTCGAGCTCTCGGCCCGTTACATCAACGACCGCAAGCTGCCGGACAAGGCGATCGACGTGATCGACGAGACCGGCGCCTCGCAGATGCTGGTGCCCGAAGCCAAGCGCAAGAAGACCATCGGCATCAAGGAGATCGAAGCGACGATCGCCACGATGGCGCGCATCCCGCCGAAGACGGTTTCCGCCGACGACGAGAAGGTGCTGCAAGGTCTCGACATCGAGTTGAAGCGCGTCGTCTATGGCCAGGACACCGCGATCACCGCGCTGACTTCGGCCATCAAGCTGGCGCGGGCCGGCCTGCGGGAACCGGAAAAGCCGATCGGCTCGTACCTGTTCTCCGGTCCGACCGGTGTCGGCAAGACGGAAGTGGCCAAGCAGCTCGCCGCCTCGCTCGGCGTGGAGCTGATCCGCTTCGACATGTCGGAATATATGGAACGCCACACCGTTTCGCGGCTGATCGGCGCGCCTCCCGGCTATGTCGGCTTCGACCAGGGCGGCCTTCTGACCGACGGCGTCGACCAGCATCCGCATTGCGTGCTGTTGCTGGACGAAGTCGAGAAGGCTCATCCGGACCTGTTCAACATCCTGTTGCAGGTCATGGATCACGGCAAGCTGACCGACCATAACGGCAAGCAGATCGACTTCCGCAACGTCATCCTGATCATGACCACCAATGCGGGCGCATCCGACGCGCAGCGCGCGGCGATCGGTTTCGGTTCGACCAAACGCGAAGGCGACGATGTCGAAGCGATCAACCGGCTGTTCACGCCGGAGTTCCGCAACCGTCTCGATGCGATCATTCCGTTCGGCTCGCTGCCGGTGCCGGTCATCCATCAGGTGGTGCAGAAGTTCGTCATGCAGCTGGAAGCGCAGCTTTCCGAACGCGGCGTGACCTTCGACCTGTCGCAGGATGCAATCGCCTGGCTGGCCGACAAGGGCTATGACGAGCGCATGGGTGCGCGGCCGCTTGGCCGTGTCATTCAGGAGCACATCAAGAAGCCGCTGGCCGACGAGGTGCTGTTCGGCAAGCTCAAGAAGGGCGGCACGGTGCGTGTCACCGTCGAGAAGAAGGAAACCGGCGAGACCGGCCTGAAGCTCGAATCGCTCGCCGACGAGGCGCCGGTGAAACCGAAGAAGGAAGAGCCGGACGACGTGCCGAAAACCAAGAAGGCGGGGGCGAAAAAGCCCGCCGCGAAAAAGGCAGTGGCGCAGAAGTCGGAGCCGAAGGGCAAGGATGGCGGCAAGCGCAGCCTGGTGCCGCAACTGCCGCGTAAGAACTGACAATCCTGCAAGTAAAAAAGCCCCGGCAACGGGGCTTTTTTCATGAAGCTTGTGGTCGAGTGTCGGCCGAGCGGCTTCGCCCCGATTCAGTTTGCCAGCGCCGTCCGTATCTTGCCGGCGTTCTCAGCCAGGACTTCAGGCTGTTCCATCTGTCCGCTGTGCGGCTTCAAGGGGATGCCTTCGAAGCGCGGAATGACATGGACATGGAGGTGGTAGACGGTCTGGCCCGAAGCTGGTTCGTTGAACTGCATGACCGTGACGCCATCGGCATCGAAGGCCTTCTTTACTGCCCGCGCAACTTTCTGCACGTGAGCGAAGAGGGGGCCAAGCACCGCCGGATCCGCGTCGAGCAGGTTGCGCGACGGCGCTTTCGGCACGACCAGCGTGTGACCCGGTCCTTGCGGCATCACATCCATGAAGACGATGACCGCATCATCCTCGTAGACGCGGTGCGAAGGGATTTCTCCGCGCAGGATTTTTGCGAAAATGTTGCTGCTGTCGTAGGTTGCTTCGGCCATGGCGCACGCTCCGGTTCTTGGCTCGCGGTCTCGTGTAGCGAAGCTGTTGCGGGCGGGCAAGACGATCGGTCGACATCGGCCATGCAGGCTCGAACGTGGTTGAGCGATCGGGCGGGTTTTGCTACTCCGCCATGTCCTTGCGGAACGGGGTGTGCTCTTCCAGATATTCGCTCATCCGCTCGACTTCGCGCCGCTCGCGCTGGAGGTAGTCGGCCACTGCATTGCGCAGACCTGGATGGGCGATGTAGTGCGCCGAATGCATCGTCACCGGCCGGTAGCCGCGCGCCAGCTTGTGCTCGCCCTGCGCACCGGCTTCAACCACCTTCAGCTTTCGCGAGATGGCGAAATCGATCGCCTGATGGTAGCAGACCTCGAAATGCAGGAACGGGTGGTCCTCGATGCAGCCCCAATTGCGGCCGTAGAGCGCGTCTGAACCGAGGAAGTTGATGGCGCCGGCTATGTAGCGCCCGTTGCGTTTGGCCATCACCAGCAGGATGTCGTCGGCCATGCGCTCGCCGATCAAGGAGAAGAAATCGCGGTTGAGGTAGGGCCGGCCCCATTTCCTGCTGCCGGTATCCATGTAGAACGCGTAAAAGTCGTCCCAGGCTTTTTCGGTCAGATCCTTGCCGGTCAGCCAGTCGATCGAGATGCCGTCGGCGAGCGCCTCACGCCGCTCCTTTTTCATCGCCTTGCGCTTGCGCGAGGCCAACGTCGAGAGAAAATCGTCGTAGCTCGAAAAGCCTTCGTTGAAGAAGTGAAACTGCTGGTCGGTGCGATGCAGGAAGCCGGCTGCCGCCAAGATCTGGACATCATCCTCCGGCGCGAAGGTGACATGCGCGGAAGACACGCCGAGCTTATCCGTCACCGCCTTTAGGCCGGCCGCAAGGCCGGCCTTGACGGTGGGGCTGTCCTCGCGCTTGCCGACCAGCAGGCGAGGGCCGGTGACGGGTGTGAACGGCACCGCGCATTGCAGCTTCGGATAGTAGCGCCCGCCGGCGCGTTCGAATGCGTCCGACCAGCCATGGTCGAAGACATATTCGCCCTGGCTGTGCGACTTCAGATAGCAGGGGACCGCACCGAGCAGCTTGCCTTGCGCGGTTTCCAGCCTGAGATGATGACCCTGCCAGCCGGTGCGTCGAACGGCGCAGCCGGAATCTTCTAGCGCGCTCAAAAAAGCGAATGAAACAAGCGGGTTGTAGGCGTTTTCTGCCTCGCCCCGCGTAGTGCCAGCAAGGCTGTCCCATTCCGCGCTGGTGAAGGCGCCGATGCCCGCGGCGATGCGGATCGACAGCTCCGCATTCGCCGTTTGTCTGTCGCAGTCGTCCCCTTGATCCATGTGGCTTACTTAAGCTCGCTGCGAACCCGTACAAGCCCGTTCAAGCAAGCCGCACAAGATCGGGCTCGAATCCTTCGAACGTCATCTGGTCGGCATATTTGAAGGTCAGGTCGACGGCAGGTTGGTCATGCACTGTCCAGGTGATCACCGGCATGCCGAGCCTTTCACGTACGAACGACACGAACCGGTTCGGCAGGTCGCCGGCGGCGTAGGAGATAAAGGCGATGTCATGCGCCAGCATGGCGAAATGCGCCTCGATCAGATGGTTGTCGTTGCCGTAGGCGGTCAACCCGCCGGGTATGCCGGGTGCATGTTTCGGGAACTCGCGGATCAGCCAATGGTCGAACGACATGATCGCGGTCTTGCCCTTATAGCGCTTGAGCATCTTGCCGACGCCTTCGACCAGGCCTTCGTCGTGTCCGGCAGCGCCTTTCAGCTCGACAACCATCGGCACACGCCCGTCGACCAGATTAAGCGCCTGCTGCAGCGTCGGCAAATGGTCGGCGGTGCCGCCGACCTTCAGCGCCGTGATCTCAGCAGCCGTACGCTGCCAGACGAAGCCGTCCTCGCCGGTCAGCCGCCGCAGATCGCCATCGTGGATGATGACGGGGACGCCGTCGGATGACAGGTGCACGTCGCACTCGATCGCATAGCCGCGCTCGGCTGCCGCGGCGAAGGCGGAAAGAGTGTTCTCCCAGCGCGCCTTGTTCATGTCGTGGAGGCCGCGATGGGCGACGGGCCGGGCAGTCAGCCAGGAAAGGTCGGTCATGGTCGCAGTCCCGGTCATTCGACTTCGAAGATCGCTTCGATTTCCACTGCGGCATTAAGCGGCAGGGAGGGGGTGCCGACGGCGGAGCGGGCGTGCTTGCCGCGGTCGCCGAGCACGGCGACGAGAAAATCCGAGGCGCCGTTGGCGACCAGATGCTGTTCGACAAAATCCGGTGCCGAGGCGACGAAGACGGTGATCTTCACCAGGCGGCGAATCTTGTCGAGATCGCCAAGTGCCGCCTGGGCCTGCGCCAATATGTTGATCGCACAGTATTTTGCGGCTTCCTTTCCGGTCGCGGTGTCGACATCGCGGCCAAGCAGCCCGCTCGCCTGGAGCTTGCCCTCCTTGAGCGGCAACTGCCCGGCGGTGAACAGCAGATTGCCGGTCCTGCAATAGGGAACGTAGTTGGCGGCGGGCGCAGCGGCAGCCGGCAGCGTCACGCCGAGATCGCTTAGCCGCTTTTCGATTGTTTCGCTCATGCTATTTCCCTATTGCTTGAAGGTGCCGCGCAGGCCGGGCCGAAATTGCTATTTTTGCCTCGCTTCCGCCACGACTTTTTTTAAGCTGGACCATCTTTCCATGCGGCCTGCCATTAGCCGCGATGATCGGAGCACCCCATGCGCGCAACGCGCCTCGCATTCAACGCCGTTCTTCTGACAGCGGCTTCCTGGGCGGCTCCCGCTTTTGCGGTGCCGGCGCTGCAGGCGCACCGTGCCGTCTATGATATCACCCTGGACAAGGCGTCGGATCGCTCGGGGATCACCGGCATATCGGGCCGTATGGTCTACGAGTTCAATGGCTCGCCTTGCGAGGGCTACACGGTAAAGTTCCGCCTGGTCACCCAGATCGTCACCAACGACAATACTAGGCTGACCGACCAGCAGATGACCACCTTCGAGGATGCCGAAGGCAAGACCTTCTCCTTCGTCAACAAGTCTTTTGTCGACCAGAACCTCGACAAGGAGGTCAAGGGGACGGCAACGAAGGAGGCCAATGGTCTCAAGGTCGAAATCGACAAGCCCGAGAAGAACAGCCTGGAACTCGCCGCGACCCAGTTCCCGACCCAGCAAATGGTTGAAATGATCGGCAAGGCGGAAAAGGGCGAGCGTTTTTACGAAACCAACCTGTTCGACGGCTCGGAGGATGCCAACAAGGTGATGACCACCACCGTCGTCGTCGGCAAGCAAGCCAATGCCGACAAGACTGATCCGGAAGTGCCGGCGCTGGCCAAGCTCGCCAGCGACAAATACTGGCCGGTTGACATCGCCTATTTCGACGATACCGACAAAGGCGGCGAGGAAGTGCCGGAATACCGGATCAGCTTCAAGCTGCACGAGAACGGCATCACGCGCGGTCTCGTAATGGACTATGGCGAGTTCTCGATGACCGGCAAGCTGGTCAATCTGTCGCTGTTCGATCAGCCAAAGACCTGCCCGTCGAAATAGGCTCGAACCGACGGCAAGCTGCTGCCGGCTGCTCTCCGCGATAGTGGCGCTTGATCTTGCGGGCATGTTGCACCGACTTGAGCATGCCGCAATTGCATATCAACGTCTTACGACGGTAAGCGCCGCGGGGGGAGCAGGTTGAGCAGGATCGACGTTTTTGTGGCGCCGCGGCCCAATGCGACGCTGATCAAGGCCATGACATTCGTCAACCGCATTGTCATGCTGCACGGCATTCCGGGGCTTCGCGACCTGTTGCCGTTCAACCGTCTGGCCGGTCTGCGCGGCGTCGCCAATGTCCGCCACATCGATTTTCCGGAGGACGACCGGCAAAGGTTGAAGGCTTGTTGCGGCGCGGGCAAGGCGACGTTCATCACGCCCAACCATCCGGAGTTCTTTACCGACTGGATGATCGACAAGGAGGTCGTCTCGCGGGTAAGCCCGCTGGCGGCATCCTGGGCCACGCACGGCGTCGTCAACGGGCTTGGCCGGCTGATGCAGAAATTCTGGCTGGCCAACAATCTAATCGCCCAAATCCCGGGCAATAGCGGGGCCGCCAAGGAACATTCGGTGGCCTGGGCGCTGAAAGGGCACGGCGTTCTCCTGCATCCCGAAGGCGGCGTCGGCTGGCATGCCAACATCGTTGCCCCGCTGCTGCCGGGCGCGGTCGAGATGGGGCTCGAAGCGCTGAAGCGCGGCCGCCTGACGGATCCGGATTTCAAAGTTTGGATCGCGCCCGTGATCTGGAAGCTCGCTTTCACGGGGAATGTCGAGGCAGCGCTGGCAAAGGAGTGCGCCTACGTCGAGCGCAGCCTGAAGATCGAACGCCATGCCGCCGATTCGCTGCCGGAGCGTGTCCATCATATCTATGCGACGTTGCTGTCGCGCGATGAGGCTGCATATGGCCTGCGGTCCGATGAGCGGGTTTCGTATGACACACGTCAGAAGGACCTGCTCGCGGAACTCGGTCGTCGCCTTGCTGAACTTGTCTCGGTCGGCGCCGGCACGCTCGACAGTGCCGAGCTTTTGCGCCGGTCGCGCCGCTGGCTGCGAGAAAACACGGATGATACCGGAAGCCGGAAGCAGGTCCGAACGCTGGCGGATACGATCCAGCGCTTGCGGCGTGTCGGGCCGTGGGCTTCAGCCAATCCGCGCATCACGCAGGAGGAGATCGCCGAACACTTGAAGCGGATCCGCAACGATTATTGCAAGGGTACACTGCGCGATACGATCGACCGTTTCGTGCCGCAGCCGGCAGGCCCACGCCGCGCCCATATTCGGGTGCCGGACCCGTTAGGCTTGCACGCCTATGAAGGCTCCGTCGAGGCGGCACTCGTCGAACTGCACGACCGCATGCAGGGGACCATCACCAGCACCATAGCGCAACTCCAGGCCGGCGGCGGCTTCATATTCTATGCTAATCCCTTCTATCATCGTTAGCGGCGTGTTGGTCGGCGCAAGATGAAGGAGTGCGGCAAGCCTCATGGCGGTCTATGTCGATGCGGCGATCTGGAAATGGGTCGGCCACCGCTGGTGTCATCTGCTGGCAGACGACACCGACGAGTTGCATCGCTTCGCCGCGCAGCTCGGCATCAAGCGCTCGTCCTACCAAGGGCCGCCGAAGACATCGGCGCCGCATTATGACATAACCGGGTTCGAGCGCGACCGCGCGGTGCGGCTCGGCGCCATCGAGTGCAGCCGCGAGGAGATCGTCGCTGTTTTCCGGCGTGTGCGCGTGCCGAGGGGGAAGATGCGACGATGACATTGACGGCATTTTTGGCTTACTGCGCCGCGATCACATTTGCCGCCGCCACGCCTGGTCCGGCGATGTTCACGGTTATCGCCAATGGCGTCTCGCTTGGCTTCGTTCGCGCTTTCCTGGCTGGACTCGGCATCGCCGCAGGCGACGCGGTGCTGGTCACCTTGGCACTGCTCGGTCTCGTGGCGCTGGTACAGGCCTTCGAATGGGTTTTTTTAATCCTGAAGTATGCGGGTGCTGCCTATCTGGTGTTTCTCGGCATCCGGATGTGGCGATCGGCCTCCGCGCGATCGCATGGACAGCACGCAACCCAGGCAAGACTGTCTCGATCGTTTTTCCTCGGTATCTCCATCGCATTGGGCAATCCCAAGGCGATCCTGTTCCACGCCTCTATCATGCCGCTGATTCTTGACCTCAATACGATGACCTTCGCCGATGGGCTGCTCGTGGTTGCGGTCGTGATCTGCGTCAACATCGTCACCATGGGCTTCTACGCAGCGCTCTCCGGGCGGGCTTCGAGCTGGTTCAAGACGCCAAGGCGCATGCGGCTGATGAACAGGTTTGCCGGCAGCGCCATGATAGGCACCGGTGCGCTGATCGCCGCACGCTGAGCCGCAAGACGCCACAGCGCTTGCGTTTGTCGCGCATCCCCTCTATATGCGCGCACATTCCACACACGGACTTTGGTGTCTGCCCGGGAGAAATCCGGCGGAAACCTCCGGTGGCGTTCGAGGACCAAGTCCAAAAATGCCTGTGTCCGTGGAGGCTAACCGGAAAGGAAATAAGAATGGCTCTGCCTGATTTCAGCATGCGCCAGCTATTGGAAGCTGGCATTCACTTCGGCCACCAGACCCACCGCTGGAATCCGAAAATGGCGCCCTATATCTACGGCGCCCGCAACAACATCCACATCATCGACCTCTCGCAGACGGTGCCTTTGCTGCACCAGGCGCTGAAGCAGGTTTCCGACACTGTTGCCAAGGGCGGCCGCGTGCTGTTCGTCGGCACCAAGCGCCAGGCCTCCGACATCGTCGCCGATGCCGCGCAGCGCTCGGCTCAGTACTATGTTAACTCGCGCTGGCTCGGCGGCATGCTGACCAACTGGAAGACGATCTCGAATTCCATCCAGCGCCTGCGCAAGCTCGACGAGATGCTGGCCGGCGAGGCTCAGGGCCTGACCAAGAAGGAGCGCCTCAACCTCGACCGCGAGCGTGAGAAGCTCGACAAGGCGCTGGGCGGCATCAAGGATATGGGTTCGACGCCCGATTTGATGTTCGTGATCGATACCAACAAGGAAGCGATCGCCATCCTCGAGGCCAAGCGTCTCGGCATCCCGGTCGTTGCCATCATCGATTCCAACTGCGACCCGGACAAGATCGACTTCCCGATCCCCGGCAATGACGATGCGGCCCGCGCCATCCAGCTCTATTGCGATCTGATTGCCAAGGCTGCGATCGACGGCATCGCCCGCCAGCAGGGCGCACTCGGCGTCGACATCGGCGCATCGGTCGAGGCTCCGGTCGAGCCGGCGCTCGAACCGACCCCGGCCGCCGAGAGCCCGGCAACCCAGACCCCGGAAGCATAATAGCGAAGGCCGGCTGCGGCCTTCATCTTTCCAATATGTTGGCGCGGTAAGCGCTACCGGCACCAGGCGCATCATCGAAACTCGATGGTGCGTCGGTGCATTTAGACAAAGAGGCGACAATGAGCATTTCGGCTGCACAGGTCAAAGAACTCCGCGACTTGACCGGCGCGGGCATGATGGACTGCAAGGCGGCGTTGAACGAGACCAACGGCAACATGGAAGAAGCCATCGACTGGCTGCGCAAGAAGGGCATTTCCAAGGCCGACAAGAAGGCTGGCCGTACTGCTGCCGAAGGCCTGATCGGCGTCGATTCCGGCGTCCGCGAGGCAGCGATCGTCGAGGTCAATTCCGAGACGGATTTCGTTGCGCGCAATGCTGCGTTCCAGGAGATCGTCGCCAATGTCGCGAAGGTCGCGCTTGCCTATGGCGGCAAGACCGAGGCCGTTGCCGCTGCTCCCTATCCGGGCTCGGGCAAGTCGGTCACCGAGACCATCAAGGACGCAGTCGGCACCATCGGCGAGAATCTGGGCTTCCGCCGCTCGGCCAAGCTCACCGTCGAGCACGGCGCTGTCGCAACCTACGTCCACAATGCGGTTGCCGACGGCCTTGGCAAGCTCGGCGTGCTGGTCGCCATCGAGACGACAGGCAACGCGCAGGCCGCCAACGCCTTTGCCCGCCAAGTCGCCATGCATGTCGCCGCCACCAACCCGATGGCCTTGACCACCGAAGAGCTCGATCCGGCCGCGGTCGAGCGCGAGAAGGCGATCTTCGCCGACCAGGCGCGCCAGTCCGGCAAGCCGGAAGCGATCATCGAGAAGATGGTCGAGGGCCGTTTGCGCAAGTTCTACGAAGAGGTCGTGCTGCTCAAGCAGGCTTTCGTGCTCAATCCCGACATCACCGTCGAGAAGGCGCTGAAGGATGCCGAAAGCGAGATCGGCGCGCCGGCCAAAATCGCCGCCTATCTGCGCTTCGCGCTCGGTGAGGGCATCGAGAAGGAAGAGACCGATTTCGCGGCGGAAGTCGCGGCAGCGGTCAAGAAGTAAACTATTCGTTTGAAAGGCTTTTTCGGCCGGGTGTCCGCGAGGATGCCCGGCCGATTTCTTGCGCGGTGTCGATAAAGGCGCGGAGCTTCGGGGCCATCGCGGCGCGGCGCGGGAAATAGAGGAACAGTCCCGGTTCCTCGATCGATGCCTCGCCAAGGACTTCGACCAGCCGGCCTGCCTCGATGTCGGGCTTGACAAGCGGCTCGAACAGATATGCGAGGCCGATGCCGGCAAGGGCCATGTCTTTTGCCGACAGCGGTTCGCTGACGACGACGCTGCCGCGCGTCTCGACGCCGATATCCTTGCCCTGGTCTGACAGATCCCAACGGTAGAGCGCACGTGATCGCAACAGCCGATAGCCGATGCAGTTGCGGGTGGAGAGATCAGCAATTGTTCGCGGCTTTCCGTGGCGGCCGATATAGGCCGGAGAGGCGACAATGGTCGTCCGGAACGGCTGAGTCAGCCGCACCGTCACCATATCCTCGGCGATCATCTCGCCCAGCCGGATGCCGGCGTCGAAACCCTCGCCGACGATATCGCTCAGACGTTCGTCGGTGACGATCTCCACCGTCACGTCAGGGTAACGTTCCGCCATCGCCGTCAGGATGGGCATCAGCGCCAGAGGCAGCGCCAAACGCGGCGCGTTGATCCTGAGCAGTCCGCTTGCCCGGCCTTTGACAGAGCGGATGCGTTCGATCCGGTCGGCAATGTCTTCCAGCGCCGGCTCCGCCGCAGCGACGAGGGCGGTGCCAGCCTCGGTCAGCGAGACGCTGCGTGTGGTGCGGGCAAACAACGGCTGGCCGATTCGCTCCTCCACCAGCCGCACCGCATGGCTGACCGCTGACGGGCTCATGCCGAGCTCGGCGGCCGCCGAGGCGAAGCCGCCACGCCGCGCGACGGCAACGATTATAGGTAGGTGGCTAAGCAGATCGCGATCCATTCATGCATGGTATCGCATAGTCCATTCGGATAATGCAATCTTATCGGATAGGGAAGAAGAACGCATCTTTGGCTGCATCACACGGCAATCGCCGAGCAGCCAAGGAGACGTCCAATGACCGACCTCAAGTCCGAACGAACCCGTAATCTCGAGACAGTGCGTAAATTCTTTGACCTGATGCACCGCAAGGACATTGAGGCATGGGGCAACCTTTGGGCTGAAGATGGCCGAATCCTTGTCTTCTACCCGCCGGCAGGATTTGGAAGCAGCATCGATGGTAAGGCCGCGATCCTGGCGGCCTTCCGAGGCCTCTTCGGCAATTTCGAATCCTTCGACTCCCAGCTGACAGCCGTCTATCCGGCAGCGGATTCGGACGCGATCGTCGTTGAGTACAAGAACCGCGCGATGCTGATTGGCGGCTCTGAATACACCAACAGCAATATCGCGATCTTCCGCTTCGAGAGCGGTCTGATCAGCGCCTACCACGACTATTTCGATCCGCGTCGGTTCCAGGTGGTGGTCGATGCGCTGGCCAAGGCCTGACTGCATATCCCAGGCAAGGACCTCAATCCCGTTTTCAAATTTCAGGAGAAAATCCATGACCATGTCCTACTACACGCTCGGCAACAGCGGGCTGCGTGTCACTCGTCTGGCGCTCGGCACCATGACGTTCGGCACGGAATGGGGCTGGGGCGCGGAGAAGGAAACGGCGCGCGCCTTGGTTGATGCCTATGTCGAAGCCGGTGGCAATTTCTTCGATACCGCCGATCTCTATACCGGTGGCACGGCCGAAACCTGGCTCGGCGAATTCATCGCCGAGCGTGGGCTGCGCGACAAGGCGGTGATCAGTACCAAATTCACCTACAACGCCGAACCGGGTAATCCAAATGCCGGCGGCAACGGCCGTAAGAACATCCTGCGGGCGGTAGACGGTTCGCTGAAGCGGCTCGGCACCGATTACATCGACCTCTACATCCTCCATACCTGGGACAGGCTGACGCCACCGGAGGAGGTGATGCGGACGCTGGACGATCTGGTGCGCGCCGGAAAGATCCGGTATGTCGGTCTGTCCGACGTGCCGGCCTGGTACGCAAGCCGGGCGCAGGCGATCGCCGAGCATCGCGGCTATGAACCGGTTTCGGCGCTTCAGCTCGAATATTCGCTGGCCGAGCGCAACATCGAGCACGAGTTCGTGCCGTTCGGCACGCGCTATGGCGCTGGAATCATGGTCTGGAGTCCGTTGGCCAGCGGCCTGCTCAGCGGAAAATACCGTTTCGATACAATCGTCAAGGATGGTGGCCGGCTGGAGACAATGCGTGGTTCGACCAATCCCGGTTTCCAGAAATTCACCGACCGCAACTGGCAAATCGTCGCCGAACTGGAGAGGGTTGCCGGCCAGCTCGGCCGCAGCATGGCCCAGGTCGCCCTGAACTGGGCGGCAAACAGGCCAGGCATTGCGTCCGTCATCGTCGGCTCCACCAGGCTTGACCAGCTCAAGGACAATCTCGGCGCGCTTGATTTCGACATTCCCGAAGACCTTCGGGCACGGCTCGATGCGGTGAGCCGGCCGGTCACGCCCTTTCCGTATTCGTTCTTCGGCCCTGAAATACAAGGCGGCTTGACCGGTGGGCAGGCGGTTGGCGACAAGCCGGCAAGCTATCTGCCGGATCTGCTCATGCAAGGCACTTTTGCCGGCGTGAGCTGACGGCTATCCCAGTCCACGATCTCAACTTTCCGGCTCGGGGGCCGCGGGAAATAGCGGCGGCCGGCGTGTATGAGGGCCCCCCGGGTTTAGGGGGGCCCCCCAACCCCGGCACCCGCCTGAAGACCGGGGCCACATGACCGTGAAGCCCCACAACCC